>JAQVVM010000011.1:0-15228 GCA_028698995.1 Bacteroidales bacterium | reverse complement strand
CAAGCCCTGCTGCATTTACTAACATCACATCTCCAACAGGTGGAAACGGAACATTTACTTATCAGTGGCAAGTACAACCCGCTTGTACAGGCGGCTGGTCTGACATCTCAGGAGCAACAGCATCCACTTATGATGTAACAGGTAACATCACTCAAACAACTTGCTACAGACGTTTGGTTACATCAGGCATTTGTGGCACACTCCAATCGAATGTTTTAACAGTCACCGTTTATTCTGACTTTAATCCAGGTTCAATTGGCTATAACCAATCTATTTGCTACGACAGTATTCCTTTACCATTTTTCAATATATCAACAGCTAGTGGTGGTTCTGGCATATTCACTTACCAATGGCAAATACAACCGGGATGTTCAGGTACTTGGTCAAATATATCGGGAGCAACTTTAACAACTTACCATCACAATTCAACATTAACACAAACAACTTGTTTCAGAAGGTTTGCAATAAATACTTGTTCCAGTTTACCTTCTAATCCTATAACTGTAACAGTATTTCCATATACACCTGTAAGTTTTACAGGACTACAGGCTGAATATTGTACTGATGCATCCCCTGTTTTGCTTACTGGAACACCAACTGGAGGGTCATTCAGCGGAATAGGTATTTCTGGAAATATTTTTTACCCAAATATTGCAGGTGCTGGTACATTTACAATTACTTATACATATTTTGATCCTAATGGATGTATGAGTTTTGAGACACAGCAAGTTACAGTTTATAATATTCCAATTGTAAGCTTTTCAGGGTTATTAAGTGATTATTGTATCGATGCTTCACCAGCCACCCTCACAGGTACCCCATCTGGAGGCACTTTTTCGGGACAGGGAATTATAGGCAATACTTTTAATCCATCTTCAGCTGGTGCAGGAACATTTACTATAACCTATACATATATTGATGGAAACACTTGTACAAACAGCTATTCACAAACTGTTAATGTTCATGCTTTACCATTGGTTGGTTTGTTAGGTTTAAGCAGCGGTTACTGTGTAGATGATGCTCCTGTGACAATAATTGGGCTTCCGCAAGGAGGAACATTTTCAGGTCCCGGAATGACAGGCAATTTATTTGATCCATCCTCCGCAGGAGTAGGAGTTCACTGGATTTATTACACTTATACAGATATACATGGATGTACCAATTTCAACTCACAAATGGTTGACGTTTTTGATTTGCCGGTTGTTTCTTTCAGTGGTCTTTTGAGTCAGTATTGTATTAGTGCACTACCATCTCAATTAATAGGAAGCCCAAGCGGTGGGACATTTACCGGACAGGGTGTTGTTGGAAATTATTTCTATCCAAACATTGCCGGAACGGGAACTTTTAATATCATTTACACCTATCAGGATGGTAACAACTGTTTTAACCAAGACACACAATCTGTAAGTGTTTATGCCCAACCCTTAGTCAGTTTTTACGGCTTAGGCTCAGAATATTGCATTGATGCAAGTCCTGAAACATTAACAGGTGTACCCGCAGGAGGTTATTTTTCAGGACCTGGTATCACCGGTAATGTTTTTAATCCATCATATGCCGGTTCAGGAAGTCATACTATTACTTATTATTTTACAGATATAAACGGATGCTCAAACAGCTATTCACAGACTGTTATTGTGTATGATTTACCTGCTGTATTCTTTTCCGGTTTAAATAATGGTTATTGTATTGATGCACCTGTTGCACAGCTAATTGGAAACCCGCCTGGGGGTTATTTTACAGGAAATGGTCTAATAGGAAATTTCTTTAATCCCATCCTCGCCGGAGTAGGTATCCACTCTATTACATATCATTACACTGATATTCATGGTTGTTATGATTCAATAAGCCAAAATGTTGAAGTTTACAATCTGCCTAATGTCACATTTACAGGACTTGCAAGCAATTATTGTCCTTATGATGCTTCTGTCTTAACCGGTATTCCGGCAGGAGGAACTTTCTCAGGGCCGGGAGTTATGGGCAATATTTTCCATGCTTCCATGGCTGGTGTTGGAACCCATCATATTGTATATACTTATATTGACAATCACAATTGCCTCAATACAGATACTCAAACAACAGCAGTCTCATCTCTTGTTTCTCTAAATATCAGCGGTATCTTAAACCAATATTGCATTGATGATTTACCTGTTACTATAGTAGGGATGCCAACGGGAGGAACATTTACTGGTGCCGGTATTTCAGGTAATATTTTTACCCCCGGCATCGCTGGTATTGGTTCTCATACAATTGAGTACACATATACAGACAGTTTAGGTTGTATAAACAGTACCAGCCATATTGTTTCTGTTTATGGGTTGCCAAATGTTACTTTCTTTGGTTTAGACACTTCCTACTGTATCGATGCCACACCGGCCTTATTAACAGGATTTCCTTCGGGAGGTACATTCTCAGGGGCTGGTATCCTTGGTAATTCATTCAACCCTTCTATTGCAGGTTTGGGAACCCATACTATAACCTATTTATACAATGATTCAAACAGTTGTATGAATTCTTACACAAGGAATGTCATTGTTAACCCATTACCGGTTGTTACTATTACCAACCTTCTCCCCGAATATTGTTTCAATAATCCTCCAATTCCCTTAACAGGAATACCTGTTGGTGGTACTTTCTCAGGTATAGGTGTAAATGGAAACTTCTATTACCCTTCAGTTTCCGGCGTTGGCACATTCAGTATTACATACACTTATGAAGATGCTAATGGTTGTATTAATTCTGACACTCAAGCACTCAATATCAATCCAATACCTGTTATTAACTCCCCTGACAGCATTGCTACTTGTTCAGGTCAGAGCGTCAATTATAACATTACTTCAAACCTTTCAGGTACCAACTATACATGGAGCAGCACACTCATACTGGGTTCTGCATCCGGTTACACAAGTGGTAGCGGGACAACAATCAATGATGTGCTTATTAATAATACTATGTCTGCTGCTATTGTTAAATATGTTATAACACCAACAACAACAGGAATACCTTCATGCACAGGCAGTCCATTTGTACTTTTGGTTTATGTAAGGCCCTACCCAACCTTATTTGCAGGAGATGATGCATTAATATGCTCAAATGTTCCATATTTTGTGAATGATGCAACAACTGATTCAGCAAACGCAATACTATGGACACACAGTGGACTTGGAACGTTTGACAATGACACAATAATGAATCCGACATACATCCCAAGTCTTGCCGAATCAGGAAGTATAATGCTGTATATGACGGTTACAAATCCTTTGGGATGCCCAAAAACCGACACTATGGAACTTTTTGTTGATTTTGCTCCTATTGCAGATGCCGGTGGAGATCAGACATTAAATTGTGGGGGCGCCGGTATGATTATAGGAACAGCTGCACTTCCAAACTATGTATATAACTGGCAACCGGCATTAGGATTAAGCAATCCAAATACGGCACAACCAAATGCCAACCCTATATCAACAACAACTTACATTTTGTTTGTAACTGACACTATCAACGGATGTTTTGATTATGACACAGTTACTATTACCATTACAGGAGCTCCAACTGTGGATGCAGGTGTTGATCAAAGCATCAATTGCGGTGGTTCTGGAGTAACTATTGGGACAAGCGGATCAGCTGGGTTTACTTACAACTGGAATCCGACCAATTCCCTTTCCGACCCAAATATTGCCCAACCCATAGCTACACCTCTTTCCAATACAACTTATGTTCTAAGTGTTACAGATTTAGCAACAGGATGTCTCTCAACTGATGAAATGACAGTAACTGTTATAGGTGCTCCTATAGCAGATGCAGGACCAGACCAATCAATAAGTTGTGGAGGGAACACAGGTGTTGTAATAGGTTCCAGTGCAGTAGCAGGAATGATTTACAACTGGCAACCCACATCAGGATTAAGTAATCCAAACATAGCACAACCTACAGCCAATCCATTATCTAGCACAGTATATGTCCTGACAGTTACAGATTCTATTACAGGATGTTTTGCTACTGACGAAATGGTTCTTACGGCTATTGGTTCTCCTATTGCAGATGCAGGATTAGATCAATCTATAAACTGCGGCATATCAGTAGCACAAATTGGGACAAGTGGAATTTCTGGTTTATCTTATAACTGGCTCCCAGCAAACGGATTATCTGATCCAAATATTGCACAACCAACCGCTTCACCCTCAACCAACACCAGCTACATTCTCGTGGTTACAGATCTTGTCACAGGATGCTATGCAACAGATGAAGTGAATATCACAGTAATTGGTGCTCCATTTGCTGATGCAGGTACCGATCAATCAATACAATGTGGAGCAACAGGTATAATTATTGGATCTCCCGCTCTGGCTGGGCTGGCATATAACTGGAGTCCATCAAGCGGCCTTTCAAACCCCAATATTGCTCAACCAACTGCAACACCACTTGGTACTACAACTTACATTGTTACAGTAACTGATTTGGCAACCGGATGTTATACAACAGACAACGTTACTATCTCAGTAATAGGTGCGCCCACTGCAAATGCAGGTCTTGATATATCATTGAATTGTGGAGGATCAGGCTCTCAGATTGGCACACCTGCTATATCAGGCTTGTCATATAACTGGCTACCGGCAATCGGGCTTAATAATCCTAACATAGCACAGCCATCTGCAACACCATTAACAAATACAACTTATACTCTAATAGTTACTGATCTTGCAAGCGGATGTTATGCCACAGATGAAGTATTTATCACAGTAATAGGTGCACCTTTGGCAGATGCAGGTTCAAATCAAACAATAGGTTGTGGTGGGCCCGGAACGACAATTGGTTCTTCAGCCTTGAGTGGTATGACATATTCGTGGTCTCCTTCTTATGCACTTAGTGCAACAAATGTGGCACAACCAACGGCAACACCTTTAGGAAACACAACCTATTATCTTACTGTTACAAACACAGCTACAGGCTGCTATGGCGTAGATTCTGTAACAATTACAGTTGCCGGAGCACCTATTGCAGATGCAGGTGTAGATCAATCTGTTAACTGTGGAGGTAGTGGTGTTCTTTTAGGAACTACATCTGTTGCAGGCATGAGTTATACGTGGGCACCATCTTACGGTCTTGATAACCCAAATATTGCTCAACCAACTGCAACACCTTTGGGTAATACAATTTACTATCTTACTGTTACTGACATAGCAACCGGATGTTTTGGGACTGACAATGTAAGCATAAGTGTTACAGGTACACCTATTGCAGATGCAGGAGTAAATCAGAGTATCCCTTGCGGTGGTCCAGGCGTTCTTATTGGGACATCTGCTCAAACAGGCGTCTCCTATCTTTGGAACCCTATAATTGGTTTAGATGACAACACATTGGCTACACCACTTGCTACACCTTATGCTACAACAAATTATTTCTTAACAGTTTCTGATTTAAGCACAGGGTGCTTCGCTACTGATATGATGACTATTACTGTGGCAGGATTACCTTCAGTCAATGCAGGGCCTGATGCTACTGTTTGTGCTAATGACACATTTATGATTACGGGCGCAACAAGTTCAAATGCATTTGTTCAATGGACTCATAATGGGATTGGCAATTTGCAGAATTTTACAAATGTCAGCCCTACCTATTTCCCATTACCAAATGAATATGGTAATGTTACCTTAACCCTTACAGCTGTTTGTAATTCTGACACCGCAAACGATGATATGGTGCTCACCATTTATCCTTATCCAATTGCGTCATTCTCTGAATTAGATTCTGCATATTGTATTGATAATCCCGGCGATTTATTGATTGGATATCCAACAGGTGGTACTTTTTCAGGATTAGGTATCAATGGTAACTTCTTCTCTCCAGCATCTGCAGGATCAGGGATTCATAATATATCTTACATTTATACTGATGCAAATGGTTGTACCAAAGATACTTCTAAAACAACAATTGTAAATCCTTTACCTGTTGTTTCATTTACAGGTTTAAATTCACATTACTGTATTTATGATGCATCATATTTAATTGGAACACCTTCCGGAGGCACATTCTCTGGTCCAGGCATGGTAAACAACTTTTTTTATCCAAGTATTTCCGGTATCGGAACTTTTAATATCACCTACTCATATCTGGATGCCAATGGATGTATCAACAGTCAAACTCAGCAAACAACAGTTACACCACTAGCTAACACAGACTTTACAGGTTTGTTGACAGAATATTGTGTTGATCATGCACCCGATACACTGATTGGCATTCCTTCCGGAGGTATATTTGTAGGACCGGGAATCCTAGGGAATGTATTTTATCCCTCACTTGCCAGTATAGGCTCTCATTCTATTAATTATGAATATACAGACAGTCTGGGTTGTGTTAATAGTATTTCGAAAAATGTCACTGTTCACGCACTGCCAACTGTAATCTTTAGCGGATTAGATAGTGCTTATTGTATTGATGCAACACCTGCAATTCTAACAGGTTATCCAAATGGAGGAACTTTTACTGGCAATGGCATTAATATCAATATCTTCAATCCATTTGACGCAGGAAGTGGTATTCATTCCATTACATATACATATATTGACAGCAATACATGCGTTAACAGCTTTACCAGTGATGTTGAGGTATTTGATTTACCGGTTGTTACGCTTGATACATTAAATGCAGTATGTGAGGATGTATTGCCATTTTCATTATATGGGGGATTGCCTTTGGGTGGTACTTATACAGGAAATGGAGTTAACAATAATATGTTCCATCCAAATGTAGCCAGTGTTGGCACACATATTATAACATATACTTACTTAGACAGTAATTCATGTGTTGATTTTGCAACACAATCCATTAGCGTAAATCCCTTACCTATTGTTAGTTTTACAGGTCTGGCAACCTATTATTGTATCAGCAATGATACCATATTGCTTACAGGAACACCTTCAGGAGGCACTTTTACAGGAAATGGCATAATCAATAACGGCTTCAATCCTTCATTGGCTGGAGTTGGAATGCATCAAATAACATATACCTATACAGATGGTAATTCCTGTACTTCTATGCAGACCCAAACTGTTGAGGTAAAAGCCCTTCCGGTTGTAGATTTCTATCAACTTGCGACCGAATATTGTATTGACGGCGCAATAGTTTCTCTAACGGGAGTACCCGGTGGAGGTATATTCTCAGGAAACGGTATTTCCAATAACTTATTCAATCCAGCTCTTGCAGGTGTGGGAACACATGTTCTAACCTATACTTATACAGACACTTTTCAATGTGTAAATCATATTGATAAATCTGTAATTGTACACAGTTTACCAGTTGTCACATTAGATCCTTTAAGTGATGCTTGCCCTAATACCGTTCCATTCCAACTAAGCGGAGGTATGCCTTTAGGGGGCACCTATTCAGGGACAGGAGTAGCCAATAATACCTTTAATCCTTCTATTGCAGGTGTTGGTAGTCACACAATAACTTACACATACCTTGATAGTAATTCTTGTGAAAATTTCGCTACTCAAATACTCGTGGTAAATCCCCTACCAGTTTTAAGTATAATCGGACTTGATCTTCAGTACTGTTATAATGCTTTAGCTGATACCATTACAGGTAGCCCATCAGGCGGTTACTTTTTTGGTCAGGGTATGACTAATAATGTCTTTATTCCGGCTGATGCAGGCGTTGGTATGCATATAATAGCTTATGTTTACACGGATTCTAGCAGTTGCACGGATACAACTTATCAGAATGTTAATGTACTTCCTCTGCCGGTTGTTTCCTTCGGAGGACTTGACAGTGCTTATTGTGTTAATTATGATGATGAAGTTTTGTACGGATTCCAAACAGGCGGGTTCTTCTCCGGCACAGGTATTAGTGGCAATATCTTCAGTCCTTCAACAGCAGGAATTGGTATTCACGATATTACTTATACATTTACTGATTCCAATATGTGTACAAACTCATTAACATCAAGTACAATTGTTCATAACCTGCCCGTAGTATTATTTGACACACTTTCACCTATCTGCGTGGATGCACAAGCTATAATACTTAACACAGGCAGTCCGATTGGTGGCACATATTCAGGCACAGGAGTAATAAATGGAATATTTGATCCTGCCATTGCAGGAGTTGGAACACATACTTTAATATATGCCTATACAGATTCCAACAGTTGTGTTAATTCCGCATCACAAACAATTCTGGTAAACCCACTTCCAATTGTCAGCTTTACAGGTTTAGACAACCATTATTGTTTTAATGCTGCAAGTGATTCACTTACGGGTATTCCTGCCGGTGGGTTTTTCAGTGGCAATGGCATTTACGGGGATCTTTTCATGCCTGATTCAGCCGGTGTGGGAACACATTCAATTACATATACCTATACAGACACCAATGGTTGTGTAAACAGCTACACAGAAACTACAGAGGTAATGGCGTTACCTGTTCTTTCTGTCACAGGTCTTGATACTTCTTATTGTATTAATTCCAGCCCCGTATATATATACGGAAATCCTGCTGGTGGAACGTTTACAGGAGCAGGTATCAGTGGAAATATTTTCGATCCCGTTGCTGCAGGTATTGGTATTTTTGAAATTGTTTATTCCTACACTGATTTTTATGGATGTACTAATAACGATACAACTGTCGTTGTTGTTAATGATTTAACTGTACTTACCCTCTTCCCTGTTAACCCTGTATGTATTGATGTACTGCCATTCCCCTTACAATTTGCATATCCTGTAGGCGGCAGTTATTCCGGGCAAGGTGTAATTAATGGGTATTTCGACCCACAATTAGCAGGAGCAGGACAACATACAATTAATTACGATTATATTGATAACAACAATTGTCTTGTTAACGGGAACATTATTATAACCGTATTTGATTTACCGGTTGTAGAGCTTACATTACCCTTATATGAAATGTGTTCAAATGATTCAATAATAGTTTTGAACGGGGGCACACCACTTGGTGGTACTTTTTCAGGGAACGGCGTAAGCAGCTATAATTTTGATCCCAATATTGCAGGAGCCGGTTTACATACAATAACATATACATACACAGATACGAATGCTTGTACAAGTTCTGACAACTCATTCATTTATGTTAATCAAGCACCACTTGGTTCAGCAGGAGACGACATCAGTATTTGTAAAAATGCAAGTATAACACTCACAGCTTCAGGAGGTGATTATTATATATGGTCAACCATTGAAACGACAAAAGAAATAATTGTTCAACCTCTTAATACAACCACTTATACAGTAACAGTTTATGATTCCGATAATGGTTGTTCAGAGACAGATGATGTTGTTGTTACAATTATTCCTCTACCGGAAGTCGAACTTATCATTGACTTTGAAAGTGATATTCTCAGTTATGGGCAATATGTTACCTTCTTAGCAGTGCCATCCACCTATGAATACTATGATTTCTATATCAACAGTGTTCTAAAACAATCAGGGGTTCAAAGTACATTCTCAACAAATGTATTCTATGCTGATACTGCTGTAAGCGTAATTGCACTTGATGGTACCTGCATGAGTGAACCATATACAATACCATTAAATGTAAAACCAATATTCAATGCTTTTACACCTAATGGGGACGGAAAAAATGACATCTTCATGAAAGGTCATGATATGACCATTCTCAACCGTTGGGGACAGGTTCTATATGAAGGATTTGAAGGATGGGATGGTAATTATGATGGTGAAGCTGTGCCTGAAGGTACTTATTTTTATGTTATAAGATTCAAGGATTCAAGCAATACTGTTTCTGTAAATAAGGGTTCTGTTACTTTATCAAGAAGTGAATAAGCGGTTTTTTCACTTATTTTTACTTGTAAACAAATCAAGCACATACACCTTTGTCATTGCTTAATTTTTTATGCAAAAAAGTTTTCATTAATAAAAATGAGAATGAATTAAAAAAAACATTAAGTTTGTTATGATTAAATATCAATACAGAATTTATGTTAAAAATCCGATTTTTTGTTTTTCAATTAGTTATCATGTTAAGTCTTGGAACTGTTTCCGCTTCTCATGATATTTTCCCTACTGGTGCAAAAGCACAGGGAATGGGGGGAGCTTCCATAACCAATAATGATATCTGGTCAGCTTTTAATAATCAGGCAGGTCTGGCTGATTTCAGAAATATCGGTGCAGGTCTTATTTACGAAAACAAATTTCTTATGAAAGAAATGGGTGTAAAAGCTGCCATTATAGCTTTACCTGTTGGAAGCGGTACTTTTGGACTTAGTTTATCACAATTCGGATTTAATCTTTACAATGAAAACAAAGTTGGTCTGGCTTACGCGATGCCACTGAGCAGCCGTTTAAATGCAGGTATTCAGATTGATTATCTGATGACACAATTAGCTGAGAATTATGGTAAAAAAGGTGTTTTTACTTTTGAGATTGGACTGTTGGCAAAATTAACTGATAGAATTTCACTTGGCGCACATGTTTTCAACCCTATCAGTATGAAACTAACCGATGATGTTGAAGAACGCATTCCTGCTATCATTAAATTCGGATTAAAATACAAAGTAAACAATGCTGTAGAATTTTTAGTAGAAACGGAAAAGGATATCAATCATAAAGCTGTTTTCCGCCTAGGCATTGAATATATGGTTGTTGATAATATTTATGTCAGGGTAGGCGCAGCCAACAATCCTTCACTTTTTAGTTTTGGATTTGGTGTTCAGATGAAAAATTTCAAAATTGATTTAGGCTCTTCCAGACACAATACCCTTGGCTACTCTCCTGCTCTATCACTAATGTACAATTTCAATAAAAACTAAAGCACTGATGGTTTTCCCAAAACGACTGTTACTCTTCATATTCATTCTGGTTTTAAACTGCCGTTTTACCTTAATGGCTCAAGTACCGGTAGAGACCGAAAAGACAGAAGGTGTTCAGGAAAGAGTTGAGGATGTGGTTGAGGCTTCTGAAGATGATGTTGATTTAACAGAAATACTCGAAGAGCTCAATATTTATTTAAAACACAAACTTAACCTCAACAGAGCAACTAATTACGATTTGCAGAAATTTTTCTTTCTTAATGAAATTCAAATTCAGAATCTTCAGGAACATATCAGGGTTAATGGACCACTTCTGGCCGTATATGAGCTTCAAACTATTGAGTGTTTTGGCTCTGAGTCTATCCAGAAACTTCTTCCTTATGTATATGTATCAGGGGATATTACAACAAGAACTTTACGTTTCAGTGAATTGTTAAGAGACGGGCAAAATCAAATTTTTGTTCGTTACCAACAGAATTTGGAAGAACAAAAGGGTTACTCACCAATAGACGATTCGTCCTATGCAGCCAATCCAAACTCCAGATATCTGGGAAGTCCTTTCAGGCTTTATACCCGTTATCGATATACCTATTATAACAATATCAGCTTTGGCATCACAGCAGAAAAAGACCCGGGCGAAGAATTTTTTAAGGGTACCCAAAAACAAGGTTATGATTTTTATTCCGCTCATTTTTATATGCGCAATGTAGGTAAGATTCACAGCTTGGCTATAGGAGACTACCATCTTCAGTTTGGTCAGGGGTTGAACTTATGGAGTGGCTTTGGCTTTGGGAAATCTTTTGATGCCATAAATATTAAGAAGAATGCATTAGGTATAAGGCCTTATACTTCTGTTGATGAAAATCTTTTCATGCGCGGGGCTGCCGGTACATTTGCTTTTAAAAATTTTGAATTTACCGGTTTTTTCTCAAAGAAGAAACGCGATGCAGGAATACTTAGCCCTGCTGATACACTTGACAATGAAGAAGACCAATTGCTTGTAAGCTCTCTGTTAGAAACAGGATTTCATCGAACACCCAGTGAAATTGATAAAAAAAGGACCATTGATGAAATTATTTATGGAGGTAATATTACATACCGTCAGAGGCGTTTTAATATTGGAATAACTGCCCACAAAACACAATTATCAGCAAAACTTGACAGGCAGCTATACTTGTACAACCAGTTTGATTTTAACGAAAAAGAAAATTTCAACATTGGGATTGATTATAATTATATTTTCCGAAATATTAATTTTTTCGGTGAAGTTGCCCGTTCACAAAACAGTGGTATGGCTATGGTAAATGGAGCTATCATAAGTTTAGATCCCAAACTTTCCTTATCAATTCTACACCGAAAGTATGATAAAAATTATCAGGCACTTTACAGTAATGCATTCTCAGAGGGCTCTAGTATTGCTAACGAAGAAGGCATTTTCCTTGGTCTCATGTTCAAACCAAAGCGTGAATTTACTTTCTGGGCTTATGCTGATAACTTCTCATCAAACTGGCTTAAATACAGGGTTGATGCGCCATCAAGAGGATTTGATTATTTAATTCAAGCCAACTACAGCCCATCACGTCAATTAGAAATATATGCCCGTTACCGCAATAAAACCAAACAACTAAATAATTCAGATGACAGTAATATGATTGATTTTCTTGATGATACTGAGAAGGAAAATCTTCGTTTTGATGTACGCTTTAATGCATCTCCTGAGTTTTTAATTAAAAGCAGGATAGAACATGTAACCTATTCGGTTGGAGAAGATGAATATAAAGGTTATGCTCTTTATCAGGATTTTAGATATGCACCCCAAAAGCTCCCCATTGTCCTGACACTCAGATATGCCCTTTTTGATACAGACAATTATGATACAAGGCTTTACGTTTATGAAAACGATGTGCTTTATGCTTCATCATTCCCCTCTTATTATTACAAAGGAAGCAGGGCTTATATACTTCTTCGTTACCGTGTTATGCGTAACCTTGACTTTTGGATAAGATTTGCTCAAACTTATTATACCGACAGGTTTATTATTGGATCGGGTATGGATGAAATACAGGGTAATAAAAAATCTGAAATCAAGGCACAGATTAGATTTAAGTTCTGATCACTTTAAGCTTACATGATTTTATAGAAGTGTCGGCAGCTATAGTAGAACGAGGCGCAGATAACAGAAAAGCAACAAACAAAAATGAGTAAGAAAAAAAACGGCAAGACAGAATTTGTGAAATGGTTCGGACCAATACTTGATGCTTTAAGAGCATTAGGTGGATCAGCGACACCTAAAGAAATTACAAAATGGATTGGTGAAGAACTCAAAGTTTCAGACGATATCCTAAATGAGCGTTATGAAAAATCTGGTATTTTGAAATTTCCTAACCAATTAGCTTGGGCTCGGCAATATTTAGTTTGGGAGGAGCTTCTCGCTTCTTCAAAACGTGGTGTGTGGACACTTAGCAAAAATGGATGGAATACTAAATTAGACGAAAAAATATCACACGAAATATTTTTAAAATGGGTAAGAATACAAGCAGACTTACGTGAAGGGAAAGAAGATGGAAATGAAGTTGAGAAAATAATTACAACTCAAGAAGAAATTGAGCCGGACAGTGCAAATTCAAATCTTCAACTTTCTCTTTTAGAAGTTCTACAAAATTTATCTCCTACAGGTTTTGAGCATTTATGTGGAAGACTTTTGCGTGAATTTAACTTTGAGAACATTGAAGTTTCGCAACAATCACATGACGGAGGAATAGATGGTTATGCGACATTGAAACTAAATCCATTTGTGAATTTAAGCGTTTATTTTCAATGCAAACGTTACACAGGAACAGTACCAACAGAAAAAGTTCAAGCATTTATTGGAGTAATGGAGACAAATAAAAGAAGCGTTGAAAAAGGACTTTTTATCACTACAGGTACATTTGCAAAAGCTGCATTTGACATTGAAAAAAACAACATAAAACTTGAACTAATAGACGGAGAAAAACTTGTAGAAATGTTTGAACAAGTTGAACTTGGTGTTAAACCCAAAATTATTTATGAACCAGACATGACATTCTTTGAACAATATAGAGAAAAGAAATAATTACGTCTACTAACATCGGTTGGCTTCAGGAGGGCAGTCAGTACATATTGGAATATTAGCCACATTTGTAAGCACGAACTGTCCCGATGAATCAGGATTCCCAAAGCCAAAACAGAAATAATGAAACAGAAAAAAATGAAAAAAAAACAATCAGATTTTATTTTGTTTAAAACCGAAGACGAAAGAATATCTGTTGATGTTCGGTTTGAAGATGAAACAGTGTGGTTAACTCAAGAGCAAATGGCATTGTTATTTGGAAAAGCAAAATCAACCATTAACGAGCATATACAAAATATTTTTAATGAAGGTGAGCTTGAAGAAGTATTGTGTACACAGAAATTCGGAATTTCCGAATTTCAGCAGAAAGCCCATAATTACTATAATTTAGACGTTATAATTTCTGTGGGATATAGAGTAAAATCTCTACGTGGTACACAATTTCGACAATGGGCAACCAAAAGACTTAACGAGTATATTCGAAAAGGATTTGCCATTGATGATGAACGCCTCAAAAATTTGGGTGGTGGTGGCTATTGGAAAGAATTGTTGCAACGTATTAGGGATATTCGTGCGTCCGAAAAAGTTTTTTATCGTCAAGTGCTTGATATTTACGCAACCAGTATTGATTACGACCCAAAAGCAGAAGTTTCCATTGCATTTTTTAAAAAGGTGCAAAACAAAATTCATTACGCAGTACATGGTCAAACGGCAGCCGAAGTCATTTATACACGTGCCGATGCCGAAAAAGAATTTATGGGTTTGATGACTTTCCCTGGTAATCGTCCATACTTGAAAGATGTTGTAGTAGCAAAAAAATATTTGGTCGAAAAAGAACTACGCTCGCTCGGACAAATAGTATCAGGGTATTTGGATTTTGCAGAGCGTCAAGCAGAAAGAGAACAGGCTATGACAATGACAGATTGGGCTGAACATTTGAATAAAATACTGACAATGAGTGGTGAAAAGCTGTTGCAAGGTGCAGGCTCTATAAGTCATGAAATTGCAATTGAAAAGGCTACCACAGAATATAAGAAGTATCAGCAAAAAACATTGAGCGAAGCAGAAAAAAGTTATTTAGAAAGTTTGAAAGAATTAGAAAATAAAACCAAGAGAGAAAAATAATGCCAACCCTTTCCCGATTTATCAGGAGCCAACGCAAAGACAGAAATTAGAATTTTAATTTGCCAACACTTTAATAAATAAAAAAACGCTGACCTGCCTACCGAACAGCTACCGTGTGGACACAAATATTGTTAGCTTTGTATTAAAAAAAGATGAATAGAGTAAGTCATAAACCAAATTTTAACGGAATATTTTCTGACAAACGGTTAGATAAACGAGGAGATATTATAGG
>JAQVVM010000099.1 GCA_028698995.1 Bacteroidales bacterium | reverse complement strand
GGGTTGCAGTGGGTGTAAAAGAGCTGGTAACAAATGTTGAAACTGTTTTAAGATTATCACCAGCTTTATTATAAATAGAGGTCCATGTGTCCCCACAATTTGTAGACAATTCGATGATTAACCTGTCTGTATAAGAAGCACTGTATCTTGCATGTGCTAAACTAAAAGTAAGCATTGGATTGCTGATACTTGTTAAATCAATCCCTTTCATATATAAATGATCTAATGCTCCATTAGGGCTACTATAAAAAGCGATTCTAGCTGAACCTCCTGGGGTAATTCCGAAACCAGCAGCTGTTGACCTCTCCCATTTGATATTATCATCACTTACTATAGCCCAATTGGTTGGGGGAAATGTAGTTGAAGTAAAAGCTTCGGCAAGAGGAACAGCTGTATATCCTGAAACAGGTAAAATCTGTCCTTGAACAATTGTACCATCCAAGGATTCATTAATGCCCCCATTTGGATTTTTAATTTCTGCAATAACAGAAATATTGCCACCGGGTAAAGTAATTGAAGGCAGTGTAATATTTACAGTTTCACCATAAGCTAATCCTGCACCTGTCCAGTTATAAGTCATTAGTGTTTGTCCAACAATACCGTATTCAATATCAAAAGAGGTGATAGGGGTTTTACCCTGATTCACGACAGTAAGTTCGAAAGCAAAATCATCATAGCAACCTGGAGCCTGAGGAATATTATGTGACAAAATTGAAGCATAAAGATCCTTTAAAGTTTTGGCCGCCTGTAATACTGCTTTATTTCCATTCGACTGAATAAAAGTAACAAAGGCAATCTCATCAAAATTATAAATATAACTAGGTATTTTAATGGCAAAATTTATAGTGGTATCTTGTCCTAAAACCCAAGTACCTGGCAAGCTTGTTCCAGTAGCATTTGGATACATAGCTCTCATAACCTTATAGAAATTTTTCTCTCCATTTGAGCCCGGAGCTGAGGCAAAAGAAATATGATTTTCAATCATTGCAGTATGTAAAACCAGTTGAGACCCAGTATAATCCTGAGCGGCTTCGATCTTAACTTCAACAAAAACTGAGTCTTCAGCTGCATTAAAAGTATGATTTACCTCCAGAAAGAAAGGTGATGGATTATTGTAATGATTATTGATATTTGTTTGTGTCAGACTAATAGCCTCTCCATCTACACGTGTTCCCGGCACACCTGTAATGTTATAATAGTTTACCCTTGGTTGTACCCATGTTTGTGTTTGAGCATTCATCGGATCTGTTCCCGGCCAGTTTGTCTGGTATTTAATTCCAACAACTTTTGTAGGATTGCTCAAAACCAAAGCAGTAAGACCAGGGTTTGCCGCTGCACAAGGTGCACAACTGGCATTTGAAAATCCTTCGTACATGACCATTCTTTGGGTTTGAGCATGCGAAAGAAAGATGGTAACAAAAAGAAAGACAAATAGTGTAAATAATTTTTTCATTTTCAAAGTGTTTAAAAGATTAATAATTGAAACAAAATTAATAAAATTATTTTCGATGAGAATATATTTAGTTAAAAACATAAATATTTATATATGTCTCACTTCGTAATCAAAATTTAATTTTAATTAATTTTATTTTTTCTCACAAGAAACTATAAACTTTTCTATTTTTGCAGAAAAATCAAAATTCTAAGTATGGCAAATACAGCTGATATTAAAAATGGTTTGTGTATTGAGTTCAATAACGATTTATACACAATTGTAGAGTTTCAACATGTAAAACCTGGAAAAGGAGGTGCTTTTGTCAGGACAAAACTTCGAAATTTGCGAACAGGTAAAGTAATACCCAACACATTCAATGCCGGTGTTAAAATTGATATAGCACGCGTAGAACGTCGTCCTTACCAATATCTTTACAAAGATCAGAGTGGATATAATTTTATGCACAGTGAAACCTATGAGCAAGTTGTAATTGAAGAACAAATAATTAACGCACCTCAATTTCTTAAGGAAGGACAAAGTGTAGAGATTTTATTTCATGCTGATACTGAAACTCCACTTACCTGCGAATTACCACCCTTTGTTGTGCTTGAAGTTACTTACTCAGAGCCAGGTGTAAAAGGTGATACTGCTACCAATACACTAAAACCAGCAGAAGTAGAAACTGGTGCAAAAATAAACATTCCACTATTCGTTGAGACCGGTGATAAAATAAAAGTGGACACAAGGGATGGAAGTTATTCAGAGAGAGTTAAGTAATCCGCATTATGAAATTTATAAAACCTATGACATTAAGAGAAGTAGCTTCTCTTATTCATTCTGATTTTTCCGGCAATCCAGATTTTTTGGTTGCGGGCATAAATGAAATCCATAAAGTTGAAAAAGGAGATTTAACATTTGTTGATCACCCAAAGTATTATGCTAAGGCACTCAATTCTGCGGCCACAACAATAATAATAAATAAGAAAGTTGATTGTCCTGAGGGGAAAGCACTCATCTTTTCAGATGATCCCTTCAGCGCTTATGTGAGTATTGTTAAAAAAATCAGGCCTTTTGAGATGTGTACAACACCTGTCAGTCAAAAAGCAATTATTGGAGAAGGTACAATCATTCAACCGGGTGCATTTATTGGCAATAATGTTATTATTGGTAAAAATTGCATTATTCATGCAAATGTTTCTATCTATGATCACTCAATAATTGGTAATAATGTTATAATCCACTCCAATACTGTTATCGGTGGCGATGCATATTATTTTAAAAAACGCCCTGATGGTCATTTCGATAAACTTGAATCCTGTGGCAGAGTTATTATTGAAGACAATGTTGAAATAGGTTGTTTATGTACAATAGACAAAGGAGTATCCGGTGATACAATAATTGGGAAGGGAACAAAAACTGATAATCATATTCAGATTGGACATGATTCAGTAATTGGAAAAAATTGTCTCATTGGAAATGGTTCTATGATTGCCGGAGTATCTGTTGTCGAGGATGATGTACTGATATGGGCAGGTGTAGCTATTCAGAAGGATCTTGTTGTAGGAAAAGGAGCAACAATATTAGCACTATCAGGAGTTGGTAAAAATGTACCTCCTTATAAAACATTCTTTGGAACACCGGCAGATGATTATTTTAAAAAGTGGCGTGAACTGGCTGCATTAAGGCAATTGCCAAATTTGTTGAGGAAAAGCTGGTAAAAATTTAATTTTTTATTCCAATTCTTCTTCCAATTTATCTTTATGGTATAAATCCACAGATAAAATCACACTGATCAAGCTCCAAAATAATATTGAAGCCTTATCTGTATCTAGAAAATTATTCATAAAGCCATGAGTAAAATACGTTATCAGACCTAATAAAGCGCATAAGACAATCATTTTTATTTCCTTATTATTTGTACTTTTATATGCTTTTACAGCAGTATAAATAACAAAAACAGCAATAAAAATAAAGCTCAACATACCTGCTACACCTGATTCGGATAGTGGCCCAATATACTCACTATGAGCATTTCCCATATCTCCAGCGTTCGTACTGATTACAGTTTTTTCTTTAGAATACTGAAATGGCGCATAATTCAATTGATAGGTACCTGGGCCCCAACCAAGATAGGGCTTTTCTTTAAACATTCTGAAAGCAGCCATCCAACGGTTAATTCTTTCAAGATTTGAAGCATCGGTAGAAATATTAGAAATAGACTTGATATGTTCTGTATAAATTCCTGAGGAATCCTGTTTATTCTTACTTAGCTCCATAATGATTTCAGACCTGAAAAGAAAAAAGAAGCCAACAAAAATTATAAAAGCTGCAAAAATAATTCTATAGTTAATTTTAAATCGCAAAACAATATAGGTACTTAATGCAGCAACGAGACTTACCAAACCGGCCCTGCTATATGACAGCAGAACACCACAAAACATTATAAGAATTAGAATCAGCGCTACAATACGCAATATTTTGGGAAATTTCTTATTCAAAGAAAAACCTATAAGCATAGGAATAATCATAGATATAACTGCTGCATAATGAGTGTGGTCGTTAAAAAAAGGTTTCACAATCCATGTACCCACCTGCCTTTCAAATCCATATTGAGCATGCTTAATACTATTAAAGATAATAACACCTGCAAGTGAGAATGAAAAAAGCCACACAAAAAGCTTAATATTTTTTAATTCTTTAAAAAGCAAAACACCTAAAAAGAAAAAAGATATAACAAACCATAATCTGGCAGTTAAATATTTAAAAGAAACAATAGGGAAAGTGCTGCTTATGCTTGTTAAGAGAATCCACAATAAATTAAAAATTATTGCAATTGTAATTGGGTGTCTTAAGAAATCTTTTTTAAGAAATGAGTCATTATATATAAGCTTAATGAAAAATAGCAGCATAATTCCAAACAAAATCGGTTCAGTTGGTAATGAAACGCCTAAATTAAAGTCAAAACTCTCCAATTCTACAGACAATGGAGCCAGAAAAGCAACAAATAAGAGCAATTTATCTAACGAAAAAAGCATCATTAGAATAATCAATAATACTAAAGGTAAAAAACTAAAAAAATATAATTCAAAAGCTATCATCAGTGCATTTAATAGTATAAAAACAGCACTGACAGTATAAAAAACTTGTGTTTTATATTTTTCGATGAAAGAAATCAAACTTTACTATAATTTATTTGGTTTTTCAATAAAAACGACAGCCAAAACTGCCAGAAACATTGCGGACAATGTCGTAATAAAAACAATAAGCCAACGTATCGGAAAAGACTTTTTATCAGCAGGCACTGGGCTGGTAATTACATTAGTATAGGTTAATTCTTTCTCAACATCTCTTAAGGCAATTTCATAATCTGTTTTTAATTCAATATATTGCTCAATCAGACCTGCAAGTACTTCTTTATACAATAGATAATCATTACCCTTAGTTTCAAGATGTTCTTTCATTTCTTCAACAGCTCTTGAATTAACATGAGAAGCACCTGAACCATCAACGGTTTTTAAATGACCACGGGTAACTTCTTTAGCCTGAGCTTCAAAATCTATAATATTGTAGTCAGAACTAATTCCATTTATAATATTTTTTATTGAATCGATTTGCTGAGATTTTTGCTCCAATTGACCGGTTGCAATTATCAGAACCTCCTGTGCTCTGGCTTTATGCAAGGAACGTACTTTCTTGTTAAATAAAGAAATGATAGTCTTTACCATATCACAAGCTCTTTCGGGGTTTCTATCATAAGCTTCAATAATTACAGATTCAAATTCCGTTTTTCTGATTTTTATGTTCTTTTCGTATATTCTAATCATCTTTGTATAATAAAAATCCGAACTTGTATTGATATCATAATAATTTGCAAAGTCAAATATTTTAATTACACTGTCGCGAAGTTCATCACTGCGAAAAATCTGCAACATCTGCTCTGTTTCAGTCTCTGTTGAATAGGGTATTAAATTAGAAGGATAAACAACTGCATAGGATTTAAACTTAGGTTCAATGAATTTTGGACCAGAAAAAACAGAAGATAATAACACACTGACTATAAGCACAATGCCTAAATGCCATTTCCATTTTATTAAGACCTTTATTATACCTGTATTATTAAGTGTATTTTCCATAATATTTGGTGCTTTCAATTTATTGAAAATTGATAAATTCAGTCATTTACTATTAATTTGAGGGAAAGAAACAGGCTTGACTGTTTTAATTTTTTCAATTAAAACAATGGTTATTACAGCAAGTAATAATGAAAAGAATGTTGTAATTAATACAATAAGCCATCGGACAGGATATGATTTTTTTTCTGCCTTATAGGCTCTGTCAACTATAAATTTATGAGGTAAATTCTGCTCTGCATCTACTTTTGCTTCTTCATATTTGGATTTAATGTGGCTCAATTGTTTTTTTTCGTGCTCAAGCGCATCCCTTAAAGAAACATATGATCCGGCATATTCAGCAAGAACCTCCAGTTGATTTTCCAATGCTGTAACACCTCTTGAATTATTCGCTGCAAGAGCAATAGCCAACTGTTCGGTAATAACCTGTGACTGGCTTTCATAATCATGCACACCCAATTTTCGTAATGTTGACATAGAATCTTCCATGACCTTAATCTCATTAATTAGCCCCATATATTCTCTTTCAACAATCTCAAAACCACGGACAGATCTTTCTTTTTGCATTCTGTTCATGACAGTATCAAGCAACATTGATATATCATTAGCAATATCAGCAGCTTTCTGAGGATCTTTATCCATTACAGCTATTTCAACAGCCATAAATTCTGTTCTTCTAAACTTAATATTATTTTCATATTCTTTAAACAAGCGGGTCATTTTAAATTTTGAAGAATTGTCAATTTCATAATGAGCCATTAATCCATGCTTTTCAACAATTCTGTCACGAATTTCACTTGAATTAAGAATTTGAAGCAATTGTTCCGCTTGTTCTTGCTCTCCAAATTCAAGTATATCCTGTTTCCCACCGGTATTTTCGCTTAATAAAGCTTTTGAAAGTGAGTTGGTAGCTGTTGGAAACATGACCACTGTTGATTTATATTTAGGTGTAATAAACAATGGTGATGAAAAAAGCACAGAAAAAACTATGGCAGCAATACCAACGATTAATAAAGGCTTAAACCATTTAACGAAAAAAATCATCAAATCACTCGAATCAAATGCTTTGTTCTTTTCCTTTTCCATTTTAATAATAAAATATTGAGTTATAAAAAGATGTAAATTTTAATCAAGCGCCAAAATTATAAAAATAATTGACACTGTTATTATTATTATGATATCAAAGTTCTATTTCTTATTTAAAATACCAACTAATTTTAAAGGATTGTCTAATTTGATAAACCCTGTTAAAAATGAAAGAAAAACTGATACCACAAACAGCAACAAAAAGACAGTTGACCATGGCAGAGGCAACATCTTAGAAAAATAGCAAACTGTAGTAAGGGAACCAATATACAATACAAAAGATAGAAAATATTTGAATCGTATTCTGAAT
>JAQVVM010000059.1 GCA_028698995.1 Bacteroidales bacterium | reverse complement strand
TGATTCATAAATAGTTTTATTTTTAAGCAAAACTATTTCAAATCGTTTGAACCTCAAAATCTCCTGTAATCCCTTTCTATACAATATTTCAAAGAACGTTTTATTTTTATATCAAAACAGTAGTGATTGTACTTAATATAAAATACTTGAATAGATTTATGACTGAAAGTATTTTTAAACTAAATAAAAATTACAAAATTTTTATTTAATTTATTTGCATTATGTAGTTAAATATATTATCATTGTCGTTTCAATTATTTGATTAATGCATAAGACACTTTCAAAACATATTCTGCTGTTACTGACGGCTTTGCTATTATTTTCTTGTGCAGGAAGAGAAAAAAATAATCTTGAATATTCTTTTGCATCAACTTTATTATCCGTAAATTCTGAAAACGGAGAAGAAGACAGTGTTATTCTTGCTATTATTGAACCATATAAAGAACAATTGCAATTTGAAATGAATGATGTAATAGGATACTCTGAAGCAGAATATTTCAAATCAATTCCCGAAGGGCATCTTAATAATCTAATTGCAGATATAATATTAGAAGAAACACGACAATATTTTTTAGAATCTGACACGAACATAAGATTAGATATTTGTTTACTTAATATGGGAGGAATTCGCTCTACGCTGCAAAGCGGAAATATAACAAGGAGTAATATTTATGAAATCATGCCATTTAATAATGCCATAACAGTATTGACATTAGATTTTGACAAGATGAATCAATTGTTTCATCAAATTGCATTGGATGGAGGTATGCCTATTTCCGGTGCAAAATTGGGAATTCGCAACAATGAAGCTGTTAATATATTAATAAACGGCATTCCATTTGAAAACACTAACAGCACATATAATGTAGTAACTTCTGATTATCTTGCCAACGGAGGAGACCATCTCGTTTTCTTTGAAAATCCGATTTCAACATTAGAAACTACATATTATGTAAGAGATGCGATTATTAATTATATTTTAAAGATAACAGAAGCCGGTGAAAAAATTTATGTTGAATTAGATAACAGAATTTATTTTGAATAGCAGACGTGATTTTATAAAACAAGCACTCATTGCAACAACTCTTGTTGGATTAAGCAACCGTGGTTTGCCATCGGTACTTGATTCGATTGTTCGAATAAGTATTTTGCATACCAACGATGTTCACAGCAGGATAGAACCATTTCCCGAAAGCGATTCCCGTAATGGCGGGGAGGGTGGATTTGCACGAAGAGCAGGAATTATTAATAAAATTAGGGAAACATCATCAAATGTACTTTTATTTGATTCAGGAGATGTATTTCAGGGCACGCCCTATTTCAATAAATTTGGTGGGGAACTGGAATTTAGACTGATGAGTGAAATGGGTTATGATGCTATGACACTTGGCAATCATGAGTTTGATAATGGTCTTGAAGGATTAGTTAAAGCATTGACTTTTGCTAATTTTCCTATAATATGTACAAATTATGATTTTTCTGAAACTGTACTTAACAATAAAACTTTACCATATAATATATATATAAAGGATGATATTAAAATTGGCGTTCTGGGAATAGGTATAGATTTGAATGGGTTAGTAAATTCAAGAATGTATGGTAACATGAGGTATATAGATCCAATAGTTGCAGTTAATACTACATCGACATTTTTAAAAAATGAACAAAAATGCAATTATATAATATGCTTATCGCATTTAGGATTATCATATGATACTGATAAAATGAGTGATGTATTGCTGGCAAAAGAAACAAAATACATTGATCTCATTCTGGGTGGACACACACACACAAGTTTAGAGAGACCTTATAGGTTCAGAAACAAGCAGGGGAAAGAGGTTATAATTTGTCAAGCAGGTCAAAATGGAGTAAGTTTAGGTGTACTTGATTTATATTTTGAAAAAAGAACGAGAAAAAAATTGACGGCCTTATATACAACAAAAAAAAATAATAATCAAGTGTAAAAAAAATATTTTATTAACTTTTTTATTCAAAAATTTGTCAGGAATAGAAAAATATAAATTTTGAATGTAAACCCTTAATAATTAAGCATTTTAAGCAAACGCATTAAATTTTCAGCAAAGAATGAGTGAACATTATATAGATACTTGGAAGAATTGTTTAAAAATTATTAGGGATAATATTGGACAACAAAGTTATTCAACTTGGTTTGAACCAATAATACCTTTAGAATTAAAAGACAATGTATTAACCATTCAGGTTCCCAGTCAATTCTTTTATGAATGGATTGAAGAACATTACATTGATTTATTAAAGAAAACAATCAAGAGCCAATTAGGCCCCAAAGGTCGCCTTGAATATAATATTATAGTTGACAGTTCGCTAAAATCCAATCCTCAATCTGTAAAGCTACCCGCCAGAGAATCCGAAAAAGTTGAGAATCCACATATTAGTGTGCTCTATGGCAGAAATAACAAAGAAATACCCAATCCCTTTGTAATTCCCGGCCTAAGAAAAGTAAATATTCACCACCAGTTAAAAGAAACATATACATTTGATAATTTTATTGAAGGTGATTGCAACAGATTGGCCAGATCTGCCGGTATGGCGGTAGCAAGTAATCCAGGAAAAACAACTTTCAATCCTCTTTTTATATACAGTGCAACTGGTTTAGGAAAATCACACTTGATTCATGCCATCGGGAACCTTGCAAAAAATAATTTCCCTGAAAAAACTGTATTGTACGTTTCTGCCGACCAATTTACAACACAATTTACAGAGGCTATCAGAGATAAATGCTATAATGATTTTGTTCATTTTTATCAAATGATTGATTTGCTTCTCATTGATGATATCCATTTTCTGGTAGGAAAAACACGCACTCAGGAAGTGTTTTTTCACATCTTCAATCACATGCACCAAATCGGTAAGCAGCTTGTTATTACTTCTGATAAGCCCCCTGCCGATCTTCAGGGAATGGAAGCCCGATTGTTATCAAGATTTAAATGGGGATTGTCTGCAGAATTAAGCATGCCTGATTTCGATACAAGGGTTGCCATTATTAAAAACAAGATTTATAATGATGGTATTACCCTATCTAATGATATCATTGAATATTTGGCCTACACAATCACAACCAATGTCAGAGAAATTGAAGGCGCACTTATTTCTTTAATTGCTCATGCTTCATTTGCCAAAAGGGAAGTCAATTTGGATCTTGCCAAACAACTTATCAATAATATTGTAAAGGAAGTTGACAAAGAAGTATCTATTGATCTGATTCAGAAAATTGTGTGTGACTATTTTAAAGTGTCTGTGAATATGCTTAACAGCACTTCCAGGAAAAGAGAAATTGTACAAGCCAGACAATTGGCCATGTATTTTTCAAAAAAACACACCAAGTCTTCTCTTCAAAATATTGGAACCCGTTGTGGCAATAAAGATCATGCAACTGTTTTATATGCATGCAGAACGGTCAACAACCTTATTGAAACAGACAAACAATTCTCAAAATCTGTTGAAGAAATTGACAAAATTATTTTAATAAGCAAATAATTTATTGAATAATTTCACATTTTCTAACCATTCAAAAAACTACACTGACAAACATCATGTCATTGATACTATATATATAAATAAAATACTATGAAGATATTGATGGTATGTATGGGAAACATCTGTCGTTCCCCAATGGCCGAAGGAATTATGAGAGCAGTTCTGCTGGAAAGAAGGATTAATGCCTTTGTTGATTCAGCAGGAACAATTAATTATCATGAAGGAGAAGCCCCTGACAAAAGAGCTCAAAAGAAAATGGAGGAACATGGTTATGATATCAGTATGCTAAGAGCCAGACCATTTATTAAGGAAGATTATGATAAATTTGATGTTATTTATGTTATGGATCAACATAATTTCCAAGATGTTATTTCTAAGGCCCGCAACGAAAATGACAAATTAAAGGCAAAGATGATTATGGATGAGGTTTTTCAAGACAAACACATTGATATTCCAGATCCCTACTACGGAGGAGAACAGGGCTTTGAGAAAGTATTTCAGATGCTTTATAAAGCCTGTAACATTATTGCCGATTCCTTAAGTGTCAAATAAAAACAATTGTATGATTTCAAGAAAAGACATACTCAAAGCTGCAGAATTGATAAAAGGCACAGCGCATAAAACTCCTGTTCTAAGCTGCTGTACTATTAATAAAATGTTTGGTGCTAAAATATTTTTCAAATGTGAAAATTTTCAGAAAGCCGGAGCATTTAAGTTCAGAGGAGCTTTAACTGCAATTAAAAGTCTTGATGAGAATTCAAAAAAGAAAGGAGTAGCCGCGCATTCATCAGGTAATCATGCCCAGGCACTGGCACTGGCAGCAAGGCTCAATGGGATCAAAGCACATCTTGTTATGCCTTCAAACTCGAGCAAAGTAAAAGTTGAAGCAGTTAAAGACTATGGTGCCCAAATAACTTTCTGTGAACCGACACTTGAAGCCAGAGAATCTACCCTTAAAAATGTGATGGATAAAACAAATGCTATAGAAATTCATCCATATAATAATAAAATTATTATCAGTGGACAGGCTACAGCAACGATAGAACTTATTGATGAAATAGGTCAACCCGATTACATACTGGCTCCTGTTGGAGGTGGAGGTTTACTCAGTGGTACTGCTTTGGCAGCTCATTATTTTTCAAGTTCCACAAAAGTAATTGCAGCAGAGCCAGAAAATGCAAATGATGCATATTTGTCGTTTCATTCAAAGAAATTTTCACCATCTATTAATCCACAAACCATAGCAGATGGACTTAGAACTTCTTTAGGAAGCATCACTTATCCAATTATTTTGGAATATGTTAATGATATTGTTACTGTAAGTGAAAGAAGTATTATTGATGCCATGCGTCTGATTTGGGAGAGGATGAAAATCATTGTTGAACCCTCATCAGCTGTGCCTTTAGCAGCTTTGTTGGAAAATAAAATTCATTTTGAAAAAAAACAACCAACAATTGGAATTATTGTATCAGGGGGAAATATTGATCTTGGTGAATTGAAGAGTTATTTTTGATCTATAAAACAAGTTTAACATAGTGTTTTATTACTATCTTTTGAAATTTATAAATTGATGTTTTCTGGTTTTTCCTAAACATACTATTTTCAAAATACAATAAAAAACATGAAATCGAGCATGATAAAAATAAGACAAACGGTTAACGAAAAGAATATTCATGCTTTCCGATTTTATCGAAGCAATCTGTCCTATTAAAAACAAAATATTTTCAGATGAAAAAAGGAAATCTAATTCTAATTCCAAGTTTATTGGGTGGAAGCAATTACAGTTACTGTATGCCTCCGGATTTTAAGAAAATTATTTCCGGTTTAAAGTATTTTATAGTAGAAGATATTCGAACAGCTAGGCGCTTTCTAAAACCGGCTGGTTTTGTTTCTGATTTTGAAGAAGTTACATTCTCACTTTTAAACAAACACACAGAAGAAAATACGCTGAATTCATATCTTGAACCAGCTTTAAATGGGCATAATATTGGTTTGATTTCTGAAGCAGGAACGCCATGTATTGCTGATCCAGGCTCACAAATTGTGTCAATAGCACATCATAAAAAAGTCAGGGTAATTCCTTTGGTTGGTCCATCATCTATTATTCTTGCTCTTATGGCTTCAGGATTCAACGGACAAAATTTTGCCTTTCTGGGTTACTTGCCTGTAAAAAGCCCCGAACGCAAGAAGAAAATCAAAGAAATTGAACTTGAAATGTACAGAAAAAATCAAACCCAGATTTTTATTGAAACACCTTACAGAAACCAAAGCCTTTTATCCGACATACTTGATGTATCTCAAAAGGATACGCGCCTTTGTATAGCAGCAGATTTAACTTTACCAACTGAATTAATAACAACCTTAAGTATAACTGAATGGAAGAAAAACATTCCCGAACTTCATAAGCGTTTGGTCGTTTTTCTATTGTTCAAATAAATGAGAAAAGTTGAAAAATTAAAAGAAGATCCCAAGTGTTATATCAGCTTTGGGAGCAATTCCTGTATAACCATAATCAAAAATATTATAGTCAACATAATCTCTCCTTCCTGTTGAATATTTTACCCCTGCTCCCATCTCGAATCCAAATACAATTTTCTGAGCAATAGCCACTTTGCATCCGAGACCAACTCCGGCACCCAGAGTCTTATAAATCTGGTGGGCATTATTAATCCAAATAAAATCTTCGTAACACGAATATTTTTCTTCAACATCAACATATCTGTATGAAAGGTATGGCGCAAAATAAATACCTTGAAAAACTTTTTCTCTTCTGATTTTTGAGTAGAACCTATATTGAAATTCCAAATTGGTACCAATTTTACTTTCTGTCGTATTGTCTTTCAAAATCAAACCACCATTTAGGGCTATACTGGTATTGTTCTGAAACATGCGTTCATAACCCATGTAAAAATTACTTAGCGGTAAGCGTGTCATGCTAAGACTGAAAAGATTGTTTTTCTCGGAGGCTTCTTTTGTTTGTGCAAACAAAGAGCCTGTTAATAGCATTGAAATTACGATGCATGAAATGACTTTTCTCATTTTAAACTCCTATCTAATTAATAATTAATACTTAAAAAATTATTACAACACAAAGAACGCTAAAAAAAATCTATTATTATTATAATGTACTTACTTTAATTTATAATCAACTTTAAAACTTAATAATGGTTTTCAAGCTTTTTAATCAGTTTAAAAAATTAACTTATTGAAGATTCCGAAAAATTCTTAAACCGGATTGTTATCAATATTTCGCAATTAAATATTTATTAAAAAGAAGGCGCATTGATAGTTCTATGGGCCTTACCTGCTGTTTCTACCCTTTGGTTTCTTGGATATCTGACAGTGTATTGCATAAAGAATTCTTTTTTGCTCCCTTCTGCCAAATTGAAACGCCAGTTAAGGATGCCGCTTAAAACAGCATGCTCTGCACCTGATGTTTCATCAACAGAGACTTCAATTTCAGAATTTTCAGAAACAGGAACCTGATCCATTATTTCAATATCAATTGGAACACTGCGGTTGTTTTTAACTTCAAACTGATATCGAATGGTTTCCTTTACTTTGGTCCCTAAAAACTGTCTTGAAGTATAGTTTTTGACTTTTGTACGTGTTACAACTACTTTCTTATCATACCCTAAAGAAAGGTTTAAGGTATCACTGACACCCCTTGTATATATATAGGATTTCCCGACATATGTTTCTGCCAGATATACATTGGCTTCCCCTTCAACCAGGTTAAGGTCTTCCCAATCAACGATCTGTGCTAATAAGAAAACACCTTTGTTCATTTTGGGGACACAAATATGACGGTATGTAGCAGGCAAATTGTATTCTGCTACATCAACAATATACGGTTTTGAATCACATGGAACAGAGTATTTTGTGTTTAAAGGGAGATCAATCCCAACTTCAGATACAGAAATTGGGACAAAACTTACAGCACCCCTCTGCTGCACATTTCTAAGCTGCTGTTCCCTTTGTCTCACATAATTGTCATTTAAATTAGCTTGATAAGGATTCATATCAGCAATCGAAGTTGCAGAACCAATAAAATTCAGTTTCCAAGGTAACAGAACTGGATAGTTCACACTCATGTTTGGATCAGCAGTAGAAAGCATCATGTCAATATTACTCCAGTCTATTTCAGTATTATTGAATACCCTTGCCCTATAATATAATTTCAAAGGTTTATCAATATCTTCAGCCTTAATCTCGTAAATTGGTGCCCAGCCGGCATCACTTATATAATACCTGAGTTCTATACGTTTAGTTATGGCTCTATCGGTCGTAAGCAAAACAGCTATTTCGCTTCTTTCATAATTGGATGCTGAATTTAATTCACCTAATTCTGAGTTTAATTTCTCTCTGACAAGGTTTAAATCTTCAACATCTAATGAAATTTTACTTTGACGTTTATTGATTTCAAAAATTCTCGTCTGAAAAAAATCAGCTGCTTTTTGTAGTTCAAGAACATTTGTTCCGTTTTCAGTTCCTCCAATATGACGGTTATTCAACAACAATTCTTTTTGTATCGAAAGTGCATCGGATTCATTCTGCAATAATGTAATTGAGGCATTGATAAGTCTGAGAGAATCTCTTACCTGCCTAGCTCTTGGTTTTTCATTTTGTTCGGTGAGGTAGTCAATTTTGTGATTAATTGAAAGTACCGACATCTCTACATCAGCATTAACACGCAGACTTCTTGTCTGAATTTTAGAAGAAAGTCCTTTAAATACCAATAGGTTTCTTCCTGCAGCAAGACGCACATCTACATTGTGACTGACTTCGACACCTTCTGTATAAACAACTACAGATGAAACATCCGGGCTTAATTCCTGACGGGAAATTTCTTGGCTATAAATTGTGAATTGTAAAATACAAATCAGTAAAGTAAAAATAGTAGTTCTCATAGGATTGTTTTTAAATTGTTTATAATTTACAATAAAAATATTTTTCAAAACGATAAAGTTAAAAAATTGTTGCATGTATGTAATATATAATTATTAAATCCACAAAAGTTTTTAAAAAAAATTTATCTTAACAATCTCTTTTTCTAAAAATATATCATATATTTGTCTTAATTAAACATAAAAAAATATTTATTTTATATTTAATTGTAACTTTTTATGAATTAATAAATTCAACCATGTACTTTGTTATATTAAATCATGTTTTAGAATGAAATTAAAAAATGACAAAATATTTTTCATCTTTTTATTAAATTATATCATTGGTATTGGAACTTATGCCCAAACGACCATAATAACTCATGGTTTTGGAGCAGGTACTTCTGACCCTATAAATGGTTGGATGCTGGATATGGCAAATACCATTAGATACAGGATAGGTGATGCTACCGTAAGATCCTATAATCCCACAACAGGTAATTTTGACTATAGAATCGGTTCAGGCACACAAACCATTTTACTTTTTGAATGGCTCACAGCATCAAATAATTTTCAGGCTGGATTTAGCGAAGATGCAGGATCAGCATTGTTTGCTTCATTAATGCAGGGTTCTTTGCAAGGCGATTTCAGCTTGAACCAATTGCATTTTATAGGCCATAGCAGAGGTTCAGCAGTTAATAGTGAAGTTGCGGAACGATTACTGGTACTGGGTTACGCTGTTGAACAGGTAACTTCTATTGATGCACATGATTGGGGCGGAACAGGTTTGTTTGATGATTATGACTGCAATCCATCTTCATGGCAGTCTGGTGTGGAGGGATGGCTTGGACTGAATTGGGCTGACTCTTACTGGCAGGAAAATTTGTTTACCCTCAATGGCAGAGCTGTTGATGGTACTTATTCCAAATTTCTTGGAAGCATAGGCCATGGTGGTATCAGAGACTGGTATCATGAAACTATTGAAGACACCAGTATTCATGATGGTTATTACTATTCTATAAATGGAGGGGGAAGCAATATCCGTCCCCAACGTTCTGGATTACAGAGAAGTCCGGTTTTTAGTTTTGCTGATGATGCCATTGTCAATGGTAATTTTGAAAGAGGAGCTTTATTAACAGATAAATTTGCAGGTTGGTCTTATAATGGCGGAGGGGGCAACGCGACAATTGACAATCACTATTTGGCACTAAAATCAGCTAGTGCGATGAATAAAATTCACAACAGGTTTTACATTCCACCAAATGCTTATAAAATTCAATTTTTATATAAAATTGACAAAAAGGACAACTCAAATCCATCTCCGAATATAGATAAACTCATAGTACTGCTTAACGGGAATCCAATATTAACACCAATTTTGATGAATAATGTCATGAGCAACTGGGATACAGCTTCTTTTTCTGTATTGAACTATCGCAATACCGTAAAAACTCTTGAATTTAAACTTGTTGATGAAAATGGAGGCAATAATGATATAAATTCAGAAGTGTGGATTGATGACATAAAAATAATTATTGATTCTACAGTTACATCAAACACTGAATCAACTCTTAAATTCGAATCAAACATTGCTCCCAACCCTTTCAACAACAATGTTACAATTTACTTTTCATTAACACATAGCGATTTTGTAAGCATTCGGGTTTACAATTCGACAGGGAATATAATTGCAACATTAAGAGATAAAGTTTTGACTGAGAAAGGCACTCACCAACTTCAGTTCAATACTCAAAACCTTGCACAAGGCCTATACCTTTTTCATTTCCAGATTGGCGACATAAGCTACTTTAAAAGAGGGATTCTCAATAGATAATGTTTGACAATTTCTTCTTTTTTTCATTAAGAAAAAAAATATATGTAATTTAGCATAAATTTTGGTAGGCTTCATTGTCTTTCAGTATTCATTTTAAAATTCCATATTATGAAATCTTTAACGAAATTTAAAACAGCCTTTTTATTTTTTGCTGCATTCTCATTGTTTTTAACTTCATGTGAAATTGAAGAAGAAATACCAACTAAAACCAGAATGGAAGCTGTTTGGCAAGTAACTGAAGCATACAATCAATCAGGTGAAGATATTTTAGCTGATGTCAGTTTTCCATTAGTCGGATTTCATTTGAGTAGTGACAACACTATTATCTCATCAGCAGGTCCCATGATCATGTACATAGTATATGGTGATAGTAAATATACAGAAATTGCATCCAAAATTGATCAGGTTTTCAACTATTCAAGTCTCAACTTCAATGGAGGGGAATTCTTTGTAGGAGGTGGTGTTCAGAATCGTTTTACTTTAGAAATGAAACTCGAAGGTTTGCCCGGTCAAGCCACTTTGACTACACTTCTTGATTTATTAGGAATCACAGATGATTATTGGGATGTTGTTATTTATCATAAATTTATGGATGTCTTTGTAGAAATTGATCCAACTGGTGAAAAAATGATTTGGGAATTTGATGATAAAACCACAGCTGTTTATAATACCAAAGACAATTATGGTAATTACATATTGTGGAATGGCTGGCCTGTAAACAATTTCTCGAAATCAAGGTTTGTCTTCACCAAAAAGACAAAAGATCTTAAAGACCTCATAATTGAGCATGGCCAATAAATTATAAACCCTTCTTGAAATTACAAATTAAATAACTGTTAGCAAGGGAAAAATTCGAATATTCCAGATTTATGAAATACGACCCCATCAAAAAAAGTTTAGGAAAAGTTTTTAATCAATCAATTTTTCTACGTAAGTTATTATACTATCTCCTTGATTTGCTTCTACTAAGGAGCTGGTATATCAAAAAGATTCTTAAAAAATGGGCAAAGCAGCAGAATGGGCATAGAAATATTCTGGATGCCGGTTCTGGTTTTGGACAATACACTTATTTTTTACAATCACTGAACAAGAACTGGAGCATAACAGGAGTGGATGTTAAACAAGAACAAATAGATGATTGTAATAACTTTTTTAAGAAAGCAGGTTATTCACAAGTTAAATTTGAATATGGTGACCTTACAAACTATACTCCTGCTCAAAAGTTTGACCTGATTTTATGCGTTGACGTCATGGAACACATTGAAGAAGATGTAAGTGTTTTTAACAACTATGGAAAAATTTTGAATGAAGGCGGCTTGCTGCTTATTTCAACACCTTCGGATCTTGGAGGTTCTGACGTGCATGATGAACATGACAGTTCGTTTATTGATGAACATGTGAGAGATGGCTATAATGTTGAGGACATAAAAACAAAAATCTTTAATGCCGGTTTTAAAAAAGTGGAACCCGTATATTCCTATGGCAGATTTGGTTCAATTTCTTGGAAAATCAGCATGAAGTTTCCTATTATGATGTTAAATTTTTCCAAATTGTTTTTCATCATATTACCACTTTATTATATTATTGTCTTTCCAATTGCATTTATTTTAAACACTTTAGACCTTAACTCTGTCAATAAAAGCGGTACAGGATTAATTGTTAAAGCTTTTAATTAATTTCATGAAAACGGCACTGTTAATCGCATTACGTTATTTGTTTTCTAAAAAAAAGCACAACATTATAAATGTTATATCTTCTATTGCTGTGAGCGGTATCACTGTTGGAACAGCTTCTCTCATCATTGTTCTTTCAGTTTTTAATGGGTTTGAGGATCTGGTTGTATCCATGTTTAATTCTATAAACCCGGATCTTTTAGTCACTCCTAAAGAAGGCAAAACATTTGAGTTGGACACATTAACCGAGCAAAGAATAAAAAACATTCCAGGCGTACTTTATTACACCGAAGTTATTCAGGAAAATGTGATGCTTAAATATCAGGAGAAACAACATATTGCTATCTTAAAAGGTGTTGGTGACGATTTCCCAAAAATGACAAAAATTGATTCATTAGTTTTTTTAGGGAGTCCTTTATTAAAGGATGGAGATCTAAACTATGCTCTGATTGGAAACGGCGTTGCTTATGAACTTAACATTAATATAGGTGATTTATTAAGCCCTTTGTCAGTTTATGTACCCAGACGAGGGACCCGATCAGTAACCGACCCATTGAAAGCATTTAACAATAGAATAATCATTCCTGGAGGTATTTTTTCTGTTGATATTGATTATGATGAAAAATATATTATTGTACCACTAGATTTTGCTCGTGATTTATTAGATTTCAAAAATGAAGTTACAGCTATTGAAATTGGTATTGATAAAAAATTCAATGTAAAACTGGTCAGCGATAAACTTAAAAACATTTTGGGCTCTGGCTATGTTGTTAAAAACAGATTTGAACAGCAGGAGTTTTTATATAAAATAATGAAATCAGAGAAATGGGCTATTTTTCTGATATTGTCATTTATACTTGTTATTGCTGTCTTTAATATTATAGGCATTCTGACCATGCTTGTACTTGAGAAAAAAAGAGATATTTCTGTAATTTGGGCTTTAGGAGGCGACAATTATCTTTTCAGAAAGATTTTTTTTATTCAAGGTGTATTTATTACACTGATTGGAGCTTTATCCGGTATTGTAATCGGGGGAATAATTTGCTGGTTGCAAAAAACTTTTGGTTTTATTAGTATGCATTCAGCAGATGCTTTTGTTGTTGAAAGTTATCCTGTAACAATTCAGGGTTTTGATTTTGTACTGGTTTTTTTCACGGTCATTTTTATTGGTATTATCGCTTCATATTTTCCTATAAGAAAGATCAGTGTTTCGAAATTTCACCAGAATGATTGACCTAAATTGTTGTAACTGACTTTAGAAGTAATTAGAATGACTCATGTTTTAATATCCACTAAGAAAAATGAATACCATCATAAATCTTTTCAACATTAAATATCCAATCATTCAAGGTGGAATGATATGGTGCAGTGGCTGGCGTTTGGCTTCAGCAGTTAGCAATGGAGGAGGTTTAGGACTTATCGGATCAGGCTCTATGAATCCTGATTTACTTCAGGAACACATTCAAAAGTGTAAAAAAGCTACAGATAAACCCTTTGGAGTTAACATCCCTTTGATGTTTTCACATTCAGAAGATTTCATTAAAATATGTATTCAAGAGAAGGTATCTGCAGTATTTACATCGGCTGGGAATCCTGTAAAGTGGACTGCTATTCTAAAAGATAACGGCATCAGAGTTGCCCATGTGGTAGCAAATACCAAAGGAGCCATCAAGTGCACTGAAGCCGGAGTAGATGCTATAGTCGTTGAAGGATTTGAAGCTGGTGGTCACAATGGTAAGGAAGAAACAACTACTTTGGTATTGGTACCACATGTTAAACTTGTAACACACTTACCTCTCATTGCAGCCGGTGGTATAGGAACAGGAAGAGGTATGCTTGCAGCCATGGCTTTAGGAGCAAGAGGTGTTCAGATTGGAAGTCGTTTTGCGGCATCCGTAGAATCTTCAGCACATCCTAATTTCAAACAAAAAATTGTTGAAGCTGTTGAAGGGGATACTTTACTTTCATTAAAAAAACTCATTGGAGTACGTTTGCTTAAAAATGATTTTTTTCAGAAAGTTTTTGAAAGTGAAACAAATGGTGCAAATAAAGAAGAGCTTTCTATGCTTCTTGGCCGAGGAAGAGCACAAAAAGGGATGTTTGAGGGAGACATTTATGAAGGGGAACTTGAAATCGGTCAGATATCAGCTTTAATAAATGAAATAAAACCTGCTGCACAGATTATTGATGAAATCATAAATGAATATTTTGCAGCTAAGAAAGACTTGTGTAATAAAAATTTTTAAAAGTATCCATGATGACACATAATGGCATCGTAAAAATTGATAATAGTAATTTGTATTATAAGTTTTTAAATTTACCTGCCCGAAATCCTTCCAAGCCTATTTTAGTTTTTTTACATGAAGGATTAGGGAGTTGTGAGCAATGGCGTGATTTTCCTGAAAGTCTGTCTATGGCAGTTAATTGTACAGCATTAGTTTACGACAGATTGGGTTATGGACAATCCGACAGCAGGGCTAAAGAAATTTCATCTACCTATATGCATGAGGAAGCTTATTTCTATTTACCTAAATTGCTGGAAGAAATTGGAATAAGTGAAAAACTTATTCTGTTTGGGCATAGCGATGGCGGCTCTATAGCATTGTTGTTTGCTTCAAAATTTCCTGAAAAAGCAGCAGGCATAATAACTGAATGTGATCATGTTTTCTGTGAACAAATTACAGTAGATGGTGTAAAAAAAATCAGCACATTATTTAGAGAGGGAAAACTAAGGAAACTTCTTCTTATGTATCATGGTAGCAAGATAGATTTATTGTTTCAAGAATGGAGCGGTTTCTGGCTTTCAGAAGAAGCAAAGAATTGGAATATCGAAAATATATTAACCAACATTACTGCTCCGATTTTGGCAATTCAGGGAAAGAATGACACCTATGGAACTGTTCTTCAACTTGAGTCTAAATTGAAAAAAATTAATTCGGACATTCAAATTCTTTATCTTAGCAACTGTGCTCATGTACCTCATTTTGAGCAAAAGCAGAAAGTATTTGATACTGCAACAAATTTTATCAAAGAACTTCCTGACATGTAATTTTAAATTCTGTTAACAAATCAATTAAAATAAATGATGCTGTTTATATTTTTTTTTATTAGGTTTGTATTATTATAAACTGAGTTAAACAATTATTCACTTAATCTTATAAACTATGAATTTCGAATTTACCGAAGAACAAAAAATGATTCAGCAAGCTGCAAAAGATTTTGCAGAGCGAGAATTACTCCCAGATGTTATTGAAAGAGACACAAAAGCTCTTTTCCCAAAAGAGCATGTTAAGAAACTGGCTGAACTTGGTTTTCTAGGAATGATGACCGACCCCAAATATGATGGAGGGGGAATGGATACCATTTCATATGTTTTAGCTATGGAAGAAATTTCAAAAATTGAGTCATCTGTAGCAGTTATCATGTCTGTTTGCAACTCATTAGTTAACTGGGGTTTGGAAACTTACGGTAATGACATGCAAAAAGAAAAATATCTTAAGCCCTTAGCACGCGGTGAAAAAATTGGAGCTTTTTTACTTTCAGAACCAGAAGCAGGATCAGATGCGACAAAACAAAGAACTACTGCTGTTGACATGGGTGATTATTACCTTCTAAACGGAACAAAAAACTGGATTACAAATGCAAATTGTGCGTCTGTATATCTGGTAATTGCACATACCAATCCGGAAAAAGCACACAAAGGAATTAACGCTTTTATAGTTGACAAAGACACCACCGGCATTACACTCGGACCACACGAAGATAAAATGGGTATGAGAAGTTCAGACACTCATTCAGTTATGTTTACAGATGTTAAAGTTCCCAAAGAAAATAGAATCGGAGATGATGGTTTTGGTTTTTCTTTTGCCATGAAAACATTAGATGGTGGAAGAATCGGCATTGCTTCACAAGCATTGGGCATTGCATCGGGTGCATTTGAAAGAGCACTTCAATATTCAAAGGAGAGAAAAGCCTTTGGTACAGAAATATTCAACCATCAGGTGATAGCTTTCAAATTAGCTGATATGGCAGTAAAAATCGAGAATGCCAGAAATCTCTGCCTTAAAGCAGCTTGGTTAAAAGACAACAAACAACCATACGGTATCATGAGCGCTATGGCCAAACAATATTGTGCAGATATTGCCATGGAAGTAGCAACAGAAGCTGTTCAGATTCATGGAGGCTATGGATATGTTAAAGAATATCATGTAGAAAGACTTATGCGGGAAGCTAAATTAACACAAATCTATGAAGGTACATCTGAGGTTCAAAAAATTGTTATTTCACGCTCCCTATTAAAATAATTGTTTAATATAATAAAAGTTAAAAATTTATGAAAATATTAGTATGTATTAGTGATGTCCCTGATACAACAACAAAGATTAAGTTCAAGGATAATAATACTACTTTGGACGTTAACGGTATTCAGTGGATTATCAATCCGTGGGACGAATTAGCTTTAACAAGAGCTTTAGAGTTGAAGGAAGCATCGGGAGGGATTATTCAAAGCGTAACAGTAGCAAATGTGGGGACTGTAGCATCTGAACCGACAATTCGAAAAGCACTTGCAGTTGGTGCCGATAATGCTATTAGGATAGATGCTCAACCTAAAGATGCCTATTATGTTGCAGCTCAATTAGCAAACATAGTAAAAGCTGAAAGTTATGATATTGTATTGGTTGGAAGAGATTCAGCAGATTACAACGGGTCTGCAGTTGGAGGTATGCTTGCCGAGTTGATTGATTATAATTCATTGTCATCGGTTTCTTCTCTAAATATTGAAAATGGAAAGATTCGTATAAATAGAGAAATTGATGGAGGAACTGAAACCATTGAGGCTGAGCTTCCATTTCTAGCCATTGTTCAGAAAGGAATTTCAAAAGAACCAAGAATACCTGCCATGCGCGGTATCATGATGGCAAGAACAAAACCTCTTAATGTTGTTCAAGCTGTTGCAGTTGAGATTCTCACCGAAGATGTCAGTTTTGAAATGCCACAACCAAAAGGTTCATGCAAGAAATTCGATTCAGAGAATGTCAAAACACTTGTAAGCCTATTGCATAATGAAGCTAAATTAATTTAAACCCTTTAAACGAATAAAAATGTCAATATTAGTATATACAGAAAACAGAGAAGGAATTTTTAAGAAGGCAACTTTTGAATTGCTTTCATACGCAAAAGAAATGGCAAAGACTCTTAATACCAATGTTGTTGCTTTATCAATTGGACAGGTTGAAAATTCAGAACTTGAAAAACTCGGTAATTATGGCGCAACAAAAGTATTAAACACTCAAGGCAACAATCTTTCCTTTTTAGACAATAAACTTTTTTCAAAAATTGTGACAACCGCTGTTGAAAAAGAAGGGGCTCAAATAATTATCATGGCAAATAACATTTCGGGTAAGGCATTATCTCCCCGTGTTTCAGCAAGTTTAAAAGCAGGATTGGTAACAGGTGTTGTTGGTTTGCCTTCAAGTTATGAACCTTTTGTTATTAAGAAGCTTGTTTTTACAAGCAAGGCCTTTTCTAATGTTAAGGTAAATTCTGCTTTAAAAGTTTTAACATTTGCTCAAAATTCTTTTGGGGTTGCTGAACCTATAAATGCAGTGGCACATGTTGAAACTTTCAATCCACAAATTAATGATGTACCTGTTAAAAATCGACTTATTGAAACCAATAGAATTACTGGAAAGTTACTACTTACGGATGCAGAAATTGTAGTTTCCGGTGGAAGGGGATTAAAATCTGCTGAAAACTTTAGTCTTCTTGAAGAACTTGCAGGTGTTCTCGGTGCTGCAACTGCTTGCTCCCGCCCTGTTTCAGATGAAGGCTGGAGACCTCACAGTGAACATGTTGGGCAAACAGGTAAAATAATTGCCCCTGTTCTATATATAGCATGTGGTATTTCAGGTGCTATTCAGCATGTTGGAGGTATTTCTTCATCTAAATTCATTGTTGCAATTAATAATGATAAAGATGCCCCAATTTTTGAAATTGCTGATTATGGTATAGTTGGAGACTTTAAAACCGTTTTACCTGAAATGATAGCTGCAATTAAAGAAATCAAAGCAGGATAAATTTTTTATTCTTTAATAAAAAACGGCTGTTCCCAAAATTGGAAACAGCCGTTTTTTTATTTGATCTGCTTTAAAAATTTATTGCATTACAAGAGGATAAGTAGCACCTTCGTATATCACATCAGCAAAAGCGTCACAGGTTCCATCTCCGTAATCGACTCTGATGGTAGGAACACCCTGAATATTTATATCAATAATTCCTTGTCTTAACCACATGCAACTCATATGAAAATACAGTTCAGAAATGATATCAATGGTATAGGTTTCTCCTCCTGAACTAACACCAGAGTAGCTTCCTGTAATCATATAACCATCATCATAGGGATTTAAAATAGTCGGTTCACCTTCTATCCATTCGTGTTCACGCGAAGAAGCCCAAGTAATGAATGTATTATCAGGTTTGGTAATTTTACCATTTTGAACAACAACCAGATAGACTAAATTGCTGTCGGCATTACGGCCATTGTTGGTAAAAACATTTGTACCTTCAACTTTATGATTATCATAATAAAAATTATTGAAAGAAATTGTTGTAACAGCACCCGGCATTCTCCATCCCTCAGTGGCATGAATATTAATAATTCCTCTTCTGTTATGGCCATCGGTTCCAAGACAATCTGTTGTACCAAAGTCTACAGTGATTTGTTTTGGCCAAGTCAGGTCAAATGGAGAAATGGTTAAAGTCGGGCATCCGGTGAGTATAGAATTACCGCTTTTATTGCCAGTTTCTTCTTCAGCATCTTTAACTGCTTTACCACTTTGATTAAAAACATCGCCAAAAATTCTATCTGCTAAAGCATTGTCTGCAATAGCACTAAAATTTGGTTCTTTTTTTTCTTCTTTGTCTTTTTTACAACTGCTTAGAGATGTAACAAATAAAACAATTAGGCATAATGCCATTCCAATTTTAAGATTTGTTTTCATGTGTACTTGGTTTTATTTTATTAATAATTTATTATTTATACACTAAAGAAATAGAATACCCTTATACATTTTTTTTTTTTTGCTGTAACAAAAATACAATAATAAACGTTTGCGTCATAGTATAAGCTATTAAATAATATTAAATACTACAATTTCAAAAAATATGTTTAAAAAATTTATACTTTTGAAAGTTCAATTAACATTAACATTAAAAAAAGATTTTTTATGAAAAGAACATTTATGGTTGCAGTGATGGTGTGTTTAACTGCTTTAATGGTCAGAGGTACAAATCCACCTGATGAGGGTATGTGGCTGCCAACATTTATTCAGAAACAGATGTTTACAAACATGCAAAGTTTAGGAATCAGACTTACACCTGAACAAATTTATGATGTTAACAATGCCAGTATAAAGGATGCCATTGTTGGATTGGGTTCATCGGAGATGCCACAAGGATTTTTCTGCACAGGGGAAATAGTTTCATCAGAAGGACTCATGTTCACCAATCATCATTGTGTATTTGACATGGTACAATCACATAGTTCAGTTGAGAATGATATACTTTCCAAAGGTTTCTGGGCTTCAAGAAAAAATGAAGAGCTCCCCAATGAAGGTGTTACAGCATCAATACTTGTAAGGATGGAAGATGTTACAACCAGGGTACTTGCAGAAATTACAGCAGATTTGACTGAAAGCAGAAGGTCATCATTGATAAGAGAAGCAATTGCCAAAATTGAAGAAGAAGCTTCAGAAAACGGAAAATTCAGTGTATCCGTAAAACCTTTTCTTGGAGGTAATGAATATTACCTTTTAGTATATCAAACTTACGAAGATGTGCGTTTGGTAGGTGTTCCACCATCATCAATAGGCAAATATGGTGGTGATACAGATAACTGGATGTGGCCAAGACATACAGGTGATTTTGGAATACTTAGAATATATACAGCTCCGGACGGATCTCCTGCTCCTTATTCAACAGAGAATATTCCACTTCAGCCAAAACATCATTTACCCATATCAATTAAGGGTATAGAAGATAATGATTTTACTATGATATGGGGATTCCCCGGATCAACAGACCGTTATCTAACATCTTTTGGTGTAAAAGAAGCGATTGACATAAGTAATCCTGCCATTGTTCGCATCAGGGATAAAAAATTAAGTATTATAAGAGAAGACATGAATGCCAGCGAAGCAGTTAGAATTCAATATGCTTCAAAATATGCATCCACTGCCAATTACTGGAAGTATTATATCGGACAAACAAGGGGGCTGAAAAGACTCAATGTTTTTGAAAAAAAGAAAGAACTTGAGCGATTATTTACAGAGTGGGTTAATGCTGATGAAGAAAGGAAAACCAAATATGGTACTGCTTTAACGATGATTGAGGAAGGGTATAAAGAAATGGAGCCTTTTGTTCTATCTCTTACATTTCTAAATGAAGCTGCATTTCAGGGACCAGAGGTAATTTATTTTGCAGTTGGTTTAATGGGTATGTACCGCACACTTGAAGGTTTACCAAAGGGCAGGGCAAATGAAGCAGTCATGGCAATGGCACAGGAATTTAAGGCTACAATAGGAGAGCATTTTAAAAACTATAATAAAGCAACAGATCAAAAACTTTATGTGGCCCTTATGAGTATGTATTATAATGAAGTGAACCCTGAGCAGCATCCTGACATATTTAAAGTGATTATGGGCAAAAAGTATAAAGGCGATTTCAACAAGTTTGCAGAAGTATTATATAATACATCTATCCTTGTTGATCAAACTAAATTAGAGGCATTTCTTGCAAACCCAAATTTTAAAACATTAAAGAAAGATTTAGGATATCAAACATTTAATTCAATTTTAGTTAAATATTTTGAAATGTCGGGAGCAATTAACAGAATCAATTCAAAAATAAATCAAGGCAACCGATTATTTATTGCCGGTTTGAGAGAGATGCAGCCGGAAAAAACATTTTATCCTAATGCCAACTCTACATTGAGATTTACTTATGGCACAGTGGGTGACTATTATCCTGCTGATGCTGTTCATTATAATTATGTGACAACAATTGATGGTGTTTTTGAAAAAGAAGACCCCAGCAACGATGAGTTCATTGTAGATGAAAAACTCAGACAATTGTTTCTCAATAAAGACTATGGTCCATATGCAGATAAAAATGGTGACTTGATTGTCAATTTTATTTCCAATAACGATATAACAGGTGGTAATTCAGGCAGCCCGGTGCTTAATGCTGATGGTCATCTGATAGGAATTGCATTTGACGGTAACTGGGAAGCTATGAGTGGTGATATTGCATTTGAACCTGAACTTCAGAGAACCATTTCTGTTGATATCAGATATGTGCTTTTTATTATTGATAAACTTGCAGGAGCACAAAATATTATCAATGAACTTTCAATTGTGAGATAGTTAAACCTATTGTTTCTCAAAAAAGCTGCTCCAATCAGGGCAGCTTTTTTAATGTTAAGAAAAATGAAAACACTTATTTTATACGCTTCAAATCACGGAACAACAGCTAAGATTTGTCGTTATATTGCAGAAAAAATTGAAAATAGCACAATAGATATTGTCAATATTAAAAGCAATAAACCATTGAATTTAAACCTTTATGACCGGATAATTATTGGTGCTTCTATTCATGCAGGCAGTGTTCAAAGGAGTATTAGCAATTTTCTAAAAACCAATCAGGATTTGTTACTAACAAAACCTTTAGCACTGTTTTTATGCGGGATGAACAAACCGGAATATGAGCAACAATTTGAGAAAGTGTTCCCTGAAATTTTAAGAAAGCATGCCATTTCAAATAAGGTTGTAGGTGGGGAATTTCTTCTTGAAGAAATGAATATGATAGAGAAAGCAATTATTAAGAAAATTACAGGAATTAAGGAAACTATTTCTGAGATTGATTTTACAAAAGTTGATGAGTTGATAGAAGAGATAAAAAAATAAAGGCTTTTGAATCTAAAAAAGCCTTTATTTTTTCTTATGATTAATTTTCAGGAAGGAACTTATTCAGCAATTAAGAGTTGGTTCAACTTCTCTTCAAGAAATTCTCCCCTAATGTTTTTGGCGAGAATGATACCGTTTTCGTTAAGGAGGAAATTTGCAGGTATGCTGTTTACTTTATAAGCCTGAGCAGCAACAGAAGACCATGCTTTGAGATCGCTGACATGATTAGGCCAGTACAAATTGTCTGAATTAATAGCATTTACCCATGCATCATAACTGCGGTCTAAAGACACACTGTACATAACAAATTTTGCATTGTTTGGGAAAAGGGAATCTTTAAATTTGTCATATACAATAACTTTTCCAGGGTTTGCACGACGACATGGGCCACACCATGAAGCCCAAAAATCGACAAGGACAATATTTCCTTTCAATGAAGAAAGGTTTAGTTTGGTGCTGTCGGGTTTGTTAAGGGAAATTTCAGGCGCTTCATCACCAATGTTTGCACCAACATTTGAACTAAAATTAGAATGAACCGGTTTCTCCACAAAAATTAAAAGAATTAAAGTAATAAGAATTACAAAACTAAAATAAAAGATTGTTCTTTTCATAATTGACATGTTTAAAATTAAGAATTTAAAGAGGCTTAGTAAACAATTTGTATTCCAAAAATAAAGGTAGAAAAAGATAATTATCTTTTTTATCATCCATGAAAATAAAGTCCAATTTATCTGAATCAACGAAAATAAAAGTAGGTTCAATACCTAGTAATAAGTTTTTGTTTAACTGATATTTGTAATTTAATCCAACAGAAATAAAAAATTCATTAGTGGCTTCCTCTTTCAATACTTGTGAAGAGTGATAACCAAAACCAGCAAGATAATCCCCATCAAGAGTTTCGAGTCTGTCTCTAAAATTTATAAGACCATAACCTAACGAAAATTCCATTTTGTGTTTATTTAAAGGATTTGAGAACAATAAGTGAGAGAATTTGTATTTTGCTAAAACACCATGAATTACAAAATTGTTATTGAATTGAAGACCGGAATGATTATTAAAAACAAGAGTAGCATCCTGACCACTGAAAGTTCCAAAATTAAAGCCATAACCAATATTTAAATTACTAAAAACTTCATAGGAAGCGGCCATGCCACCACTACCTGTAATGTTTCCTTTAATATCTCCCATAAAGAAATTAAGACCATACTCAGCTGAAAGTGAAATCGATTTATGCTGGGCTTTTAAAACAACTGAGGATGACATAAAAAACAGCACAACAAGAAAAACAGTAAAAAAACGATAATAATATTTCATTTCTTTTGATATTAAGTTTGCAAATATAGATATAAATCTGCAATTTATTTTTTTAGATTTTTCTTTTTCTTTAAAATACAAACCGTATGACAAAATATTTCAGATTATCATGGATTTATTTATCTAATAATCGTTTTATGTAATTCAAAAAAGTTAAACAAAATTTATTTTAAAATTTTCTAATGCAATAAAATATAAAAATTAGAACTATTGGTTTTATTAAAAAAAATTATGAATAATATTATTATTTAAAAAGTATTTTTAATTTAGCAGTTTTTAAAATTGCTGAAACATGATAAACAAACAACTCATTAGCCCAGAAAGCATAGTAGTCGTAGGGGGTTCAAATGACATTAACAAACCAGGGGGGAAAATATTAAAAAACATACTTGATGGAGATTTTCAAGGACAAGTTTATGTTACTAATCTAAAAGAAGATTATGTACAAGGCATTAAAAGCTATAAATCGCCTGAGGAATTACCTGATGTTGACCTCGCTGTCATAGCGATTGCGGCAAAATTTATACCCGACACCATTGAAATTTTAACTCAACAAAAGAAGACACGTGCTTTTATCATTCTTTCAGCCGGATTTAGTGAAGAAAGCCATGAGGGAGCATTACTAGAAAATGCTATTGTTGAAAAAATCAACAAAGTAAATGGCAGTCTTATCGGGCCCAATTGTGTTGGAATATTAACGCCTTATCACCATAGTATTTTCACTTATCCTATTCCCAAGCTTGACCCTAAAGGATGCGACTTTATTTCAGGCTCTGGTGCTACAGCATGTTTCATCATGGAAGCAGGCATCCCAAAGGGTTTAACTTTTGCCAATGTTTTTTCTGTTGGCAACAGTGCACAAATGGGTGTTGAGGAGGTACTTAAACACCTTGATGAGACCTTCGACACCAACACAAGTTCACAAGTAAAACTATTATATATAGAAAATATTGACAAACCGGACATGCTTCTTAAACATGCATCTTCTCTTATCAGAAAGGGCTGTAGAATTGCTGCTATTAAAGCAGGCTCATCTGATGCAGGAAGCAGAGCTGCCAGTTCACATACAGGAGCATTAGCCAGCTCTGATGTTGCTGTTGATGCGCTTTTCAGAAAAGCAGGCATTGTCAGATGTCATGGCAGAGAAGAGCTTATCAGTGTGGCATCCGTTTTTATGCACAAAGAACTTCAGGGAAAGAATATTGCCATCATTACGCATGCAGGGGGTCCTGCTGTTATGCTGACCGATAGTCTCTCAAACGGAGGCTTGGAAGTGCCACATATTAACAGCCCTGCAGCCAAAGAATTACTAACCCAACTTTTTCCAGGCTCTTCTGTTAATAATCCTATTGATTTTTTAGCCACAGGTACAGCAGAGCAATTAGGTATCATCATTGATTATGTTGATGAAAAATTTGATAATATTGACGCCATGGTTGTCATATTTGGCACACCCGGTCTTTTTCCGGTTTTTGATGTTTATGATGTTTTAGATAAGAAAATGAGACAATGCCGAAAACCCATATTTCCGGTTTTGCCATCTATTCTTACTGCCAAAGAAGAAGTTGAAGCTTTTATTTCAAAAGGAAGAATTAATTTTCCTGATGAGGTAGTTCTAGGGAGGGCTTTATCAAAAGCTTATTTTACCCAAGCTCCATATAGCACAAAGAAATCAGAGATTGGAATTGATAAAGCCAGAATTCGTCGTATTATCGAAGAAAATGCCAATGGTTACGTAAGTCCAGATGCATTGCAAGGGCTCTTGGATGCAGCAGGCATTCCCCGCGCAGGAGAAGCTGTTGTTTCCAGCAGGGAAGAAGCAGTAAAAGCTGCAAAAGAGCTAGGATTTCCAGTTGTAATGAAGGTTGTTGGACCTGTTCATAAATCAGATGTTGGGGGTGTTGTTCTTAATGTAAAAAATGAAGAAACAGTAGCTTTTGAATTTGATCGTATGATAAGAATAAAGGACACAACAGCCGTTTTACTACAACCCATGTTAAGTGGAACAGAATTATTTGCTGGAGCCAATTTTGAAAAAAAATTCGGACACCTCATCATGTGTGGTATGGGAGGAATTTTTATTGAAGTCTTGAAAGATGTATCAGCCGGACTTGTTCCTGTATCATCTGAAGAAGCCCATAACATGATAAAGAGTTTAAAATCTTACAAGATAATACAAGGAGTTAGAGGACAGAAAGGTATTAATGAAGATATTTTTGCCGAAATAATAGTCAGGCTTTCAGCTTTGTTGGAGGCAGCACCCGAAATTATAGAGCTAGACCTAAATCCGCTACTTGGAAAAGAAGACAAAGTTGTAGCTGTGGATTCAAGAATAAAAATTGAAAAGTTAAACAATTAAAACAAAATAACATGATCGTAAAATATACAGTTTTAGCACTTTATGCTTTAATGATATTAGTTATAGGCCTTTTAGGTCTTAGAAAGACAAAAAACTCAAAAGATTTTTTACTTGGCGGGGGTAATGTAGGGCCATGGATGTCGGCATTTTCATATGGGACTGCCTATTTTTCAGCAGTTTTATTCATCGGTTTTGCAGGTAAAATTGGCTGGGGTTTTGGTTATTCGGGATTGTGGGTTGCTATCTTAAATGCTATAGCCGGTGTATTTTTAGTTTGGATAATTTTAGGATGGAAAATTAAAGAGGCAGCAGTTTCTTTAAATATAAGCACAATGAGTGAATACCTTGAGAAGAGATATGATTCAACAGCTTTTAAACTCTTAGCATCTATTGTCATTTTTATTTTTCTTATCCCCTACTCTGCTGCTGTTTTCATGGGAATTTCATATTTATTTGAAATCTTTCTGAATATCGATTTTCTCTGGATTTTAATTGCTATGGGAATTTTTACAGCAAGTTATATTGTATTAGGTGGATACAAATCTATGGCTATTATTGATGTGGCTTTTGGTGTAATTATGACTTTTAGTGTGATTATGATGTTTTATTTTGATGTAAGAGCAGGAGGTGGTTTGTCTAATATCACTGAAAAATTAGAGACTATAAATCCAAAACTGATATCTATTGTTGGACCTCCCGGATGGTGGCCACTATTTGCACTTGTTTTCCTTACCAGTGTAGCACCTTTTGCTATGCCACAACTGGTTCAAAAATTCATGGCCATTCGTGATAAGAAATCTGTCAAGACCGGTGCAATAGCTTCAACAATTTTTGCTGTTCTTATTGGAGGAGTTGCTTATTTTCTGGGTTCAACTACAAGGGTTTTTATTTCTCCGGAAAATGCCACTTCTATTTTTACTGAGGGGAAACCAAATTTTGATCTTTTAATGCCTGCGTTACTTAATATTATTATCCCCTCATCACTATCAGTTGTTATTTTATTGCTCATATTGTCAGCTTCCATGTCAACTCTTGCTTCATTGGTTCTAATATCAAGTTCATCATTTACAAAAGATTTCTGGGCAGGTTTTATAAACAAGAACATTTCCGATAAAAACCTGACCATGATGATGCGTTTAATGAGTGCATTTTTTGTATTGTTGGCGGTTTTGTTTGCAGCAATTAAACTTGATGTGATTGTCGAAATATTGGGTATTTCATGGGGCGCATTAGGATCATTTTTCTTAGGTCCGTTTGTATGGGGCTTGCTCAGTAAGAAGGTCAATAAAATTGGAGCATTTGTGTCAGGAATTGGGGGACTGGTTATTTGTCTTTTCCTTTATTTCTATGGACTTCCCTCACCGGAAGCAGGTACAATCGGAATGATTTCTTCATTGGTATTGAATCCAATAGTAAGTTTAATAATACCCTGCAAGAAATAATTTTTTCAATACTCTTTTTTGAAAATCAAAAATTACCTGAGTTTTCTTTTTCAAAATATCAGGACTTCTTAATATTTGCAAAATCTTCGGATTTCATTACTGGCATATTAAAAGCCATACTAATTGTTGAGCAGTCCAGATATGTTTAATTGGGGTCTGCTGAATAACTCAGACACAAACATAATAAATTTTAGCGTGCAGAGGGCTTAAGAATTCTGATTTTATAAACTCTGTGAATTTTAAAGACAAAAATGCAGAGAATCTTATTATAAGGCAATA
>JAQVVM010000058.1 GCA_028698995.1 Bacteroidales bacterium | reverse complement strand
TTGCTGAAGGAAACAATAACATCATTCAAACTTTCTTAAGAAATAACAGAGGTTCAAGAAATTTAGATTTTTTCTACTTCAGATTATCTCAATTCTTATCTTAGCACATCAAATAAAGAAAAAGCCGAAACGCTAGAGTCTCGAATAATAAAGGGATTCAATTATTTTTCTTCTTGATTTATATGGATATAAATAAAATTATTATAAATAAATTTTTATGTATTCAAAAAAAAATGCGTATCTTGCGGCAATTATTTTTTTTTAAAACCAAATTATGAACAAAGGAACAGTAAAATTCTTTAATGATACAAAAGGATTCGGATTCATTAAAGACGCAAATTCACCGAAAGAGTATTTCGTACATTCTTCCGGATTAAAAGACAACATCAAAGAAAACGATGAAGTAACATTTGATTTGCAAGAAGGAAAAAAAGGATTAAATGCAGTTAATGTTAAACGCGCTTAGTTTATTATTACAATACATTTAAAAATTTAAGCCCGGCTAATAGTCGGGTTTTTTGTTTTTATAACTAACCCTTTTGCCTAGTATGTGTCAAATTTTCTTTTTGAATGCTGCTTTTCAAAAAGAAATATATTTTTTTGGACAACAGTGAAAATAATAATTTTTAAGTAAATGCTTTGATATGTCAAAAAAATGTTTATATTTGGAGAATACATTGAAATAGTAATATGAAAACCAATAAAATCATTATTGACACCCGTCCAAAGATTAAAATTCAGTTAGATCATAAAACATTTTTAACTATTCGTTCTATGGATTCATTCAATTTGTGGAAAGAACGTTATCCTCTTGCCCGAATTATTGAATGATGATTTTTGTTCATAAAAAAACAAATTTCTAATTAAAATATGTTCAAATTTTATTGATTATCTATCTTAGCATAGTAGTTTTAATTAAAATCAAAATATTGTTTTAAATATTAATAATATGGAAAATTTAAATCAAAACACTCAAGAATGCTGTCCTGAGTTTAAACCTGAACTTTGGCGAGATATTATATTGGAATGGAGTAATAAGAAGTTCATCAAAGACAGTATTTGTACCATGTTTTATATGCCATTGAATTTTGGTAAAGTGATGAGAAGAATGGATAAAAAACTTAAAAAATCCGGAGCTTCAACTCCTGATTCGCTTTGTTTGGCTGACCATACTTCTATGTGGAATATGGATGTGTATCTTGCTGTTGATAAGGATGTTGATGATGCTAAGAATGTAACTTTAAACGGTAAATTTTTCAGCAGAGTGTATGAGGGCAATTTTAAAGATACAGGAATCTGGATTAAGGATTTTGAAAAAGAAGCTAAGACTAGAGCTTACACCACTTCTAAATTGTATATGTGGTACACCACATGTCCTAAATGTGCTAAAAAATACGGAAAAAATTATGTGGTGATTATTGGGAAAGTTGAGAATCTTTAACGCCCTGATTATTTATAAGCCTCATTAAACCTACGCTCTCCACATGACTCGTATGGGGGAACATATCTACTGCCTGCAATTTTTCAAGGGTATATTTTTCAGATAACAACGCTATATCTCTGGCCTGTGTAGAAGGATTACAACTGACATACACAATGCTCTTTGGTTCCATGTCCAGAATTTGAGTAATTACCTTAGGATGCATGCCCGAACGAGGTGGATCGGTAATAAGAACATCGGGTTTGCCATGAATTTTAATAAACTCATCATTAAGGTTTTTTTCAATAACACCGGCAACGAAAACAGTGTTAATGAGATTATTAAGTTGTGCATTTTCCTTTGCATTTTCAATAGCTTGTTCAATATATTCAATACCGACAATCTTTTTGGCATCAGATGCAAGAAAGAGTGCTATTGAACCAGTGCCGGTATATAAATCATATACCAAATCTGTAGGTTTTATTTGGGCAAAATCGCGCACAACTTTGTAAAGGATATATGCCTGGGCAGAATTTGTCTGGAAGAATGATTTTGCACTGATGCGAAAAGTCAGGTTTTCCATGGTTTCACTCATGAAATCCCTGCCTTTATAAAGGAGGACATCAAGGTCGTTGATGGTGTCATTTTTCTTTGGATTTATCACATACATTAAAGAAGTGATTTCATGAAAAGTCTTTGACAAATGTTCCAAGAGTTTAATCCTTTTTTCATCATCTTCATAATAAAAAACGACAATAACCATTAACTCACCTGTATTGGAATTTCTAATGATAAGATTGCGCAAAAAACCTGTCTGATTTTTAATATCAAAAAAATCAAGATTATTCATTTTGGCAAAAAGGCTTACTTCGTTTCTAATTCTGTTTGAGACATCGTTCTGAAGGTAGCAGTTTTGGATGTCAACTACTTTGTTAAACAATCCGGGTACATGAAATCCCAGTGCTCGCAAATCGAGTGGGGCATCTGATTGATTTTCATTGGGAGTAAGCCAGCGTTTATTGCTGAATGTAAACTCCAGTTTATTGCGGTAATAATAAATATTTTCAGAAGGAATAATATTACTTGTTTGTGTAAGCGGTATTTTCCCTATTCTGCAAATAGCTTCTGTTATGCTCTTCTGTTTGTAATACAATTGCTTTTCATAAGTGAGATTTTGCCATTTACAACCTCCACAAACACCAAAATGTGAACATTTTGCTTGGATTTTATCAGGTGAATGTCTTAGAAAAGACACTGCTTCACCCTCATTGTAGCTTCGTCTGGACTTTGAAATAAGAACATCTGTAATGTCTCCGGGTACTGCTCCTTTAACAAAGAAAACCAGCCCGTCTTTTTTTCCTACTGCTTTGCCATCGCTGCCAAGGTCAACGATTTCTACTTCTTTAAGGATGTCTCCTCTCTTTATTTTTCCCATTAAGGTATTATCTTACAATGACTTTTTGAACATCTGTTCCCTTTTCAGTTGTTAATACAACATTATAAACACCGCTGCTAAATTCAGATGCATCAAAGAAAAAGTTGCGGTTTCCTTTTTCAAAAACGCCTTCATGTATCATTTGCACCTGCTGTCCTAAACTGTTGAATATTTCAAGTCGGCCATGTGTGGTTGTTTCAAATGTAATAGGAACGCATGTGATGGCAGAGGCGGGATTGGGGAAAATATTATTAAAAATAAATTCCTGCCTCAATGATTCTTGTCCTGTCAATACATTGACGTTGAATTTAAAATACCCTGCCGGTGCAGGCATAGGTCTTTTCTGAATTTTCCCTGAGTTTGAATTTGCTTCGATGTAATAGTAAACATCTTTCTGTCCGGTTTGTCCAGGAATATAGCCTGTCCAGGTATTGAGGGAAGCATTTGTTAATGTCATTGTTACAAATTGATAAGGTTGTAAAGTGTCTGTACGATAATATACTTTTGCACTTTGAATACCAGATCTGTGCTGAATTCTGGCGTTAACAGGGTAGGGGGAAGAAGAAGTTGTGTTGGCTAAGTTCTGATGACTTATTAACAGTGGATCGTAAACCCCTATACTGTGTGTTATACAATGAATAGCACCACTGGCAGAAATAGTTGAGTTGCAATTAATCCCAATAACATTATAACCCGGCAGGGCTTCACGATAAATACGAAGTGCTGTGGTGTCAAATTCTTCGTAATAAGTAGGAACTAAAAGTGTTTTATTAACAAAAACGGAATTCGTATATGTTCGGTAATAAGCATTGCCATAGGCAGAACCGGGATATCCACCCGAAGTACTGGGACACATTGGAATCCTGATAATTTTATAAGGTGTTCCAAACATAGAGTTAAAATTATTCAAAATATACAACAAGTTTGCTTCAATCTGTGGCCCATCAGAAATTCCTGATGGAAATTGCCCTACAAGCAATGTTTCCTCATTCAGCATTTTCATGTGCATGTCGATATGGTGGATGCCGTCATAGGGAAGATTGGTAAGTTTTGAATATCTTTTTATACCCATAAACCACTTTATAATGGAATCAATCTGTGCTGTTGTTTTTCCGGGATTGTCGTCTAATATTAGATTTTCTGCAAATGCATTACCAAAACCATCTGACATAAAATTACCACCTGTATTGACTAAATCATAAGGAGAGTTAAGAGTTTGATAAAAAGGAATGTTAAAATATTGAGCGTGGTATTGAGCCATGGCGTCATCATCAGGTCGTGGACGGTTGTAGATCCAATCCACCAATATAAGTGAATCAACATCATTCCTGTAAACTGAATTTCCTGCATAATCTCTTATCCAGACACTGTCGAAATCCTTTTTAATAAATCGTACATTGGTTAATGGAACATTATTGGAAGTAAGGTAAGATTTTACCGAGTTGGAATCACTGCATGTTATCAAAACAATGCATTGAGATACAGCATTTCGCACAATTTCCTTCAGGACACTGGTGTAACTAGTCCATGTTATCAATAAAGCCTGTTCCTCTTCCCACTCTGCAGCAGTTCGTACCGGAAAATTCGGTGGTGTTGTAAAACCGGTCGCTTCGCGAGATTGTAGATAAGCAGGCATCATTTCCTGTTCACCCGGGCCAAAACCAACAGGTAAATTCTGTGCATTTGCCAGATTGAAGGAGAAAAGAATCAGTAAAAAATGAATTAAGGTTTTAAAATATAACTTCTTAGAAATAGTGTAAACTTTTTGCATATTTTCAGTTTTAATATTATTAAAAATGAGTTTGTTGATTTGGTTTTTCAATGAAAACATTACAAAACTATAAATAATATTATGTGTGTCATGGAAATTCCTAAGCTTTTTTTAGAAAGGTTTGAATAATTTCACCAACATACATACGGTGGTAATCATTATCATATAATTTGTCAATGGCTTTATCAAGAAATAAATCAGGTTTAATATCATCATAATAAATTTTTCTGCACTCAATTATCAAACGTGCTTCTTGAAAAGCGATGGTATTATTACTTGTTGCAATGGGAGTTAAGCCTGTTTTAGCTGCTTTGTCAACATCCCTACCTGAATGTGAGCCACAAAAATTAAGAGCAGGTTTGTAACTCTTGTCGAAAAAACACATGCTGAATAACTCATTCTTTTCCATGAAATTGAATGTGTGTCTTTGAGGACGGACAAAAGTAAATACAACAGGTTTGCGCCAAAGGAAACCTGCTCCTCCCCAGGCAGCAGTCATGGTGTTGTACGAATTCGGTGTTCCTGCACTTAATAGAAACCACTCATTACCAATAAGTTGTATGAAATTATCAGTGATTTCAACAGCTTCAATTAAATCAAATCCTGTTTTCATTTTTTTTTCTGCTAATTTACAAATAAATTCGTAATCAGAAATGCTCATGCTGCTGAATAAAAAAATCATAAAAGAAAAGCATAATAAAACCAAAAACTACCTTAAAAAAAATATATTTTTACATTTTGAATCAATACCATTATGAAGGTTGTTTTTTTAGGTACCGGCACATCTATGGGTGTTCCTGTTATTTGTTGCAAATGTCCTGTATGTCTGTCAGAAGATAAAAAAGACAAACGTCTAAGAACATCTGTTTATGTTGAAACAGATGATGTGGCATTGATTATTGATGCGGGTCCTGATTTTCGTCATCAGATGCTTCGTGAAAACATATCTGCACCTGATGCTGTTCTGATTACACATGCCCATAAAGACCATGTTGCAGGACTTGACGATGTTCGTGCGTTTAATTATTTTATGAAAAAACCGATGCCTGTTTATGCCCGAAAGGCCGATTTGGATGTTATAAAAAATGATTTTTTCTATGCTTTCTCTGATTATAAATATCCGGGTATTCCTGAATTTGAACTTAATGAAATTAAAAACGAGAGTTTTAAAATCAACAATACTACAATATCTCCTATTGAAGTCCTTCATTGTAAAATGACTGTGTTTGGATTCCGTATTGATGATTTTACTTATATCACTGATGCTAATTATATCTCGGACAAAGAGCTTGAAAAAATTATAGGTTCTAAAGTTATTGTTTTGAATGCATTAAGACGTAAAAATCACCTGTCGCATTTTACACTTGAACAAGCCATAGAACTCTTAAACAGGATTAAACCTGAACGCGCTTACCTCACCCATATAAGCCATCAGATGGGAAAACATAAGGATGTGGAAAAAGAATTACCGGCTTTCATCAAATTAGCCTATGATGGATTAAATATTTTTGTATAATTTTACCCAAAAGCAAATAGACATTGTTTGTTTTCATATTAATTCATTTTCAGATATTTAAAGATAATTAAGTTTGATTTCACAAAACACCATACAGAAAATTTTTGAATATTCCAGAATCGAAGAAGTTGTCAGGGATTTTGTGCGACTTAAAAAAAGTGGTGTGAACTATAAGGGTTTATGTCCTTTTCATAATGAAAAAACACCCTCCTTTATGGTGAATCCTGCCAAAAATATCTTTAAATGTTTTGGTTGCGGAGAGGCGGGTAATGCTTTAAGTTTTATTATGAAACTTGAACACTTTACATATCCCGAAGCTTTGCGTTATCTGGCCGAAAAGTATTCCATAAACATTGAAGAGGACAGCAACTCAGAAGATGTTGCTGCTGAAATGGAAGAAAAGGAAAGCATTTATGCCCTCAATTCTTTTGCTCAAAAATATTATACCAGAATGCTTCACGAAAGTGAAGAAGGTAAAGCCATAGCCAAAACGTATCTTATTGCAAGGGGTTTCAAAAAAAGTGATATGGATACCTTCCTGCTTGGCTATAATCCCGATGTGTGGGATGCTTTTACCCAACATGCCATTGAAAATGGGTTTTCTATTAATTTGCTTGAAAAATCAGGCCTGACCATCTTTAAAGACACAAATAAAATCTATGACCGTTTTAAAGGGCGGATAATTTTTCCTATTCAGAATGTCAGCGGCAGGATTATTGGCTTTGGGGCTAGGTTGATAGCCAGTGAACCCAACAGACCGAAATATCTGAATTCTCCCGAAACGGAAATTTATAATAAAAGCAAGGTTTTATACGGTCTGAACCTTGCTAAATCAAAAATTGTAAATTATGACAACTGTTACCTCGTTGAAGGTTATACTGATGTCATTGCCCTTCACAGAGCAGGCGTTGAAAATGTTGTTTCTTCTTCAGGGACTTCTCTGACAAAAGAGCAAATTCTAATGATAAAAAGATACACGCAAAATATCACCATATTATATGATGGTGATAAAGCCGGTATTATGGCTTCCTTGCGCGGTATCGACATGATTCTTGAGGAAGATATGAATGTGAAAATTGTCAGCTTTCCTGATGGGGAAGATCCCGACTCTTTTACACAAAAGAATACTGATGTGGTATTTCGGAATTACATTCACGAACATGCCACAGATTTTATAAAGTTTAAAACCGAATTACTCCTTAAAGATGTAGGTAACGATCCTATTAAAAAGACTAAAGTCATCAGTGACATCGTTGAATCTATAGCTCTAATTCCTGATTTAATTAAACGCTCTGTGTATATTCAGGAATGTAGCAGTATTCTTGATATGAGTGAACAGGTATTACAGAAAGCACTGAGTAAAACTATTCACAACAAACTGAAAAAACAAAGTGGTCATGATACTGTCTTTCAGGAAGAACCTGTTTATCAGGAAAATAAAGAACAGCAAATTCTTGCTGATACCGATGATGCAACTACAGATGAAAAGGAACTTATAACCTTTTTATTGCAATTCCCCAATGCAATTCTTACTTTTTGTAAAGAAGAAGCCCTTCATAAGCCTAAAAGCGAACTCAGAGATGATGATAAATATGCGCTAACTGTGGCAGCTTATATTGTTCAAGAAATTACAAAAGACAACCTGCGATTTGATAATGAACTTTACCAAACTGTGTTTGATGAAATTGCCATGTTGGTGGCAGAAAATAAGGAAATTAATGAACATGATTTTATAAATCATCAGGATGAAAAAATTAGGACTTTGGTTATAGGCCTAACTGTTAAGGTTAATGAAATAAGTAAAAACTGGGAAGAAAAGTTCCACATTTATGTTGTTAACGACAAAGAAAAATTATTTCAGATTGGCCCTTGGCTGGTTCAAAATTTTAAATCCCGTAAATTATTCAGACTTATTAAAGAAAATGGTGAAAAAATAAAAACAGCAAAGGATGCTGATGAAATAACGCGACTTATAAACCATCATATGAAACTTCAGCAGATAAAAAACAATTTAGGTGATAATTTAAGCAGGGTATTTATTAAGTACTAATATTAAAAATGAAATACAGGCTTCTATTAATTATTTTCTTTGCTCTTTTGCCCTCTCTTTTTCTAAAAGCTGAAAATTCTGTTCTTGACAGTATATCTCGTTCATTTATGAGAATGCCATTTGACTCTCTAAGGTCATCCACTGATAAAATACTTTCTGGAGCTTTTGTTCAAGGGAATAATCGGAATTTATCATTTAAGTTGCTTGAAAACAATGCGTTGCAATTGATAGAGAATGCACAGGACAGTATTGAAATTGCAAATATCTACTATGTTCTTGCTGATAATTATTTAAAAAGGAAGCAATACCCTATGGCTCTTTTAAATTTTCAAAAAAGTCTGAATATTGCCATATCATCCAATAATATTTTCCTCATATTAGATAATCACAAGGGGATTGCTAAAGTTTATGAAGCATCTGAAGATTATAAAAATGCTTATAAACATTTGAATATTTCTGATAGGATTCAGGACAGCCTCGTTCTTACAAAAGTGATTAAAGAGTTGAGTGAGTTGGATAATAAAAGTAAATCATTCAGAAAGCTAAGAGAAAGTAAACTTAAAGGGGAACTTGATTATTACAAAGAAACGGTTTTCAGACGTAACACTTTTCTGATGTACTTAGCTGTGGGGTGTGTTTTTCTGTTGGTTTTAGTGGGTTCAGGGGCAATTTATTTATACAAGAAAGAAGAAGAAAGTAACAATTTGCTGATTGATAGTGAACTAAGTGCTGAACTGGATGAAAGGGACGAAAGATATACCCTCCTTGTACAGCAATTTCCCCAGATTCTGTTCGAGCTTAGCAAAACCGGGTTTTTTACTTATATCAATCCCGCTGGTAAAAGAATTACAGGTTTTGATGATTATTATCTTCTAACAGCTCACCTTAATCAATTAGTTTTTCCCATTTCTTTAGAAAAAAAACTTAAAATTGAGAACTATGATGATATCATTGCTTTAAACGCTAAAGAATTTAAACTCAAGAAGAAAGATGGCTCTTTTCTACCTATCATGCTGTATATACATGAAGTAAAATATCTTGGTAAGTTCTATGGTTTCAGAGGATTTATGTTTGATATCAATGACAGAAAGGAATTAGAAAAGCAAATATTAAAAGCTGTTATTGCTACAGAGGAGAAAGAAAGTAAACGATTTGCAAAAGATTTACATGATACCTTAGGCCCCATTTTATCAGCAGTGAAATTGTATGCCAATGAGCTCGATAACAATAATGTTAGTGAAAAAGAAAGGACATTTATTATTGATAATATCAATTCACTTGTAAGTGAGGCTGTTAATCAAACTAAAACCATATCATACAGTCTGATGCCAAGTCTTCTAAAAGATTATGGACTTGTAAAGGCACTACAGACTTTTATTGAAAAGCTCATTCAAATCAAAAAAATTGACATCATCTTCAAACATAAAGATATACCGGACAATTTAAGCAGTTTTTTTGAAAACAATATTTATAAGATAATATTAGAACTTTTAAATAATACGATAAAACATGCCGAAGCAGTTTCCATTATTGTTGATTTAACCGTAACAAATGACAATACGTTTACACTTAAATATTTCGATGATGGCAAAGGCTTTGACACTCAAAATGAGGCCTTTTTAGATCCGGACGGTAAGTGTCTGGGACTTGCCAGCATCAGCAGTCGAGCAAAATCAATAAATGCCACTACTTCAATAAAAACTTATCCGAATGAAGGATTTTCTTTTACTTTGGTAGCAACCATTTCATAGAATATTATGAAGAAAACTACAAAAACTAAGAAGCTCAAAATACATCAAACTCCTGTGAAAAATACATTTGATGCGTATTTGGAGAGACCTGCTTATGTTTTTCTTTTCCTTTTTACTTTGATTTTATTGGTTTATTTTAAATCATTTTACGGTGAAGCTGTTTTTCTCGATGATGATATGATGCTCGAGAACCTGCGTTTGCTGCATATTGGCAATTATGATATCATCAAAGAATCTTATTCCAGAGATGCCATGGTTGGTATTGGTGGAGACTTGTATAGGCCTATGCAAACTTTTTTCTTAATCTTTTTATACAATATTGCTGATGGCGCTTTATGGGGCATGAGGTTATTTCAGATATTTTTACATGCTGCTTCTTGCTTTCTCATGTATCTGATTTGTTGCGAAATAAGTGTAGAAAAGCGAAAGAGTATATTGCTTGTATTAATATTTGCGCTACACCCCCTTTTTGTTTCATTGGTTAGTTTCATCCCAGCCATTGGTGATTTATTGCTGATGACTTTCGGTCTGGCTTCATTGCTTTCTTTCATCCATTATCTGAAAAAGAATTGTTTGTGGTGTTTGTTTGCTTCAATTGTATTTTACCTTTTTGCTCTATTTTCAAAGGAAACCGCCATTGGGCTTCCTCTTGTTTTCTTTTTTGTTGCTATTTTACTACGCCAAAAATTTCTTTCTGTTTTTAAAGATAGGTTTTTATGGATCTTTTTGATTTTAGTGGGTTTTATAACATTCGCCTATTTCTTTTTAAGACAGATACATGTTGCACCTGAATTAATTGCAGACCATAACAAACTAAATGCAACAAACCTATTACAGAATTTTTTATACAATTGGCCTGCTTTTTTTGAATTTCCCGCCAAAATTATCTGGCCTTTAAATCTTTCATTTTTAAGCTCTTACAGCCACATGAGACTCATCCTAAGTGTACTTTTTTTTGTTCTTGTTTTCATGTTATGTATATTCAAAAAAACAGAATGTAAGCTTTTGTTCTTGTCGCTCCTTTGGTATGCGGTTTTTGTAATTCCTCCCATGTTGTACAAAAATCCTGTTTTCGATTATGGCGAACATAGAGCCTATTTGCCTTTGGCTGTTTGGGTATTTTATTTTACAAGTTTAAAAATCAATACATCATTAATTAAGTTTTTGCTCATTATTCCTGTATTTTTTGCTTTTATGTCGTTTGATAGGATTAAAGATTTTTCAGCACCTATGCCATTTTATGATGCCATTATTGCCAACGAAGATGTCCCTATTGCATATCTGAACAGGGGAGCATACAGACATAAAAATTTTAATGATATCAATGGTGCACTGGATGATTATAATAAGGCTATTGAAATTAAAGCCGATTACCATACAGCATTGTATAACAGAGCCATCATCAAATCCGAGGAATTGAATGATGTCGAAGGGGCACTGGCAGACCTTGATAAAGCAATTGAATCCAAAAGTAATTATGCTGATGCTTACTATCACCGTGGTTATGTTAACATTGTTAAGAAAAATAAAGTTGATGAAGCTCTGGCAGATATGGACAAGGCCATTTCCTTCAATCCCTCTTTCATATTAGCTTATAATAACAGGGGATTGGTTCACCTAAATTATAAAAATGATACACTGAAGGCGTTGAATGATTTTTCAAAATCCATAGAGGTACGTCCTATTGATAATGCTCAAGCCTATTTTAACAGGGCATTGGTTTTTTTGAGATTAGAAAAAAAGGATAAAGCCTGTTTGGACTTTCAAACGGCTTCTCAGCAGGGAAATGCCCAAGCACAGCAAATGTATGACTCAAATTGCAGGTAAACAGCTTAACAAGTACTTAATATATTCTTTTATTTAAATAATGTGGACTTTTGATGGGAACTTATTACACATTAAACCTGATATTCAGTAAATCTCCGTCCTGAACAATATAGGATTTGCCTTCAACATAGAACTTCCCTGCAGCTTTGCATGCATTTTCTGAACCAAGACTTATATAATCGTTGTATTTGATAACTTCGGCTCTGATAAAGCCTCTTTCCAAATCGCTGTGAATAACACCTGCAGCTTGGGGTGCAGTCATACCGGCTCTGATTGTCCATGCACGTACCTCTTTTGGCCCGGCAGTGAAGAATGTTTGTAAATTCAGCAGTTTGTATGCAGCCCTTACCATCTTATTCACACCGGGTTCTGTGAGTCCGAGGTCTTCAAGAAAAGCCAATTTGTCCTCATAGTTTTCCAGCTCTGCAATTTCCTCTTCCGAACGGCCGGCAATAATCAATACCTCTGCATTTTCATTTTTCACTGATTCTTTCAGAAGTTCTACATATTTATTGCCACCAACAGCAGATTTCTCATCTACATTGCACACATAAAGAACGGGTTTCTCTGTCAGTAAAAAAAGATCGCTCACTACTCGTGTCTTATCTTCATCGAAGTTTAGTAAACGGGCAGGAATACCTTTTTCAAAATTTGCAATATATTCATTGATGATTTCCAAATCGTGTTTAGCTCCTTTTTCACCTGCTTTTATCAACTTTTCGATTTTATTCTTTTTCTTCTCTACAGATTCAAGGTCTTTGAAAAGCATTTCAAAATCAATGATTTCTTTGTCTCGCACCGGATCAATTGAGCCTTCCACATGAGGCAGATTTTCATCATCAAAACATCTAAGAACATGAATGAGCGCATCAGTTTGACGGATATCCGCCAAAAAACTATTACCAACGCCTTCCCCTTTTGAGGAGCCTTTTGCCATCCCCGGAATATCAACAATCTCAATACTCGTAGATATTGTTTTCTGAGGTTTTACAAGATCGCTTAATTTATCGAGTCTTGGGTCTGGGACATTAATCTGCCCTATGTTTGATTTGTTGGTGCTGAAAACAAAGTTCGAAGATTCAGCTTTAGTATTTGATACACAATTAAAAATAGTTGTTTTTCCGGTATTGGTTATTCCAATAATACCACACTTTAATGCCATAGTTTTTTATGGCAAAATTAAGAAAATACCAGAATGGAATAAAAAATTATTCTTTGAAAACAACAAATTTCATGACGCTGAGCAATTCATCTTTAGCGTACACCTTGATGAAGTAATTGCCATTTTGAAGTTCAGCAACAGATATACTGACAGTTGCGCTGTTAACAATAGTGCCGGTAAGAACCTTTTCACCCAGGACATTGAAAATTTCATAATTTGAAAGAGGTTCCTGCCCTTGTTCTATGGTAATAAAATTCTGTGCAGGGTTTGGATAAAGAGATAAAGTGGTGTTGTTTTCAGGAGTCTCAATATCAGCTATGCAACTCTGAGCTACACCGCCAGCAGCGGTTACAGTATTTCTCAGAATGGTGTTATCTATAGGCCAGATATCCTGATCATAAATTTGCTTATTTGGACTAATCAGAATAAAAGTAGGGTAAGCACTAATCCCATAGGTACTGTTGATAGAGGCGCCCTGTGTGCTGGGGATTTTAATAAAATTGTAAGCACTGGTTGCAGTTTGCAACTCAGATGTTGAATGGTTTGAACTGATAGCCATAAAAATTACATTGCCGGTATTGCATCCGAAATGTGTGTAACTGTCTTGGAGAACAGGGTAAGTTCCCGTGCATGTACCTCAACCATTCATTGTAAACATGATACACACATATTTGCCACTGTTCAGGATTGAAAACAAATTGTGTGAAACGCCATTAATGTCGTTGGCTGTGAAGTCAGCTGCTGTTGTTAAAGGTGTCTGACCTAACAACTGGCTGCATAAAAGGGCAGCAAAAAATAAAGTGTAGATTTTTTTCATAAGTTTTGTTTAGGGTTAATATTAAAATTCAATAATTAAAAAAAACAAAGAAAAAAGAGAAACCAAAAGAGAATTAATTTCTTTTAACAATTTTTTGAGAATACCCTTTAAGGCCGTTCTTATAAATGCTTATGAAATACATTCCATCAGCAATGTTATCCATATTAATATTTTTATGATGATTGCCGGAATTAAGAGCGTTGTAATTTTCTTCCAAAATAATTCTTCCTGTGAAATCTGTCATAACAACTTTTACATCAGATATGGCGGTAGTTGAAAAATCTAAATGTATATATTCTTTTGCAGGACTTGGATAGATATTATAAACCGAAGAATTATTGTCAAATTTATTTATGGCTGCGAAAGGGCATGCGGCACTGTCAATACCGATATTGAGCAATTCATCAATGATATTGACAGCCGTCAGTGGCCATATATCCTGTAAAGGGATGCTGCGATTCGGCGCTATCAGAACAAGTGTAGGGAAAGCCGGTATTTGAAAAAGACTTACTATCGCATTACCTCCTCCATCAATACCACTGACATTGGGATACCAGACTTCATATTCACTTTCAAAAGCCACAACCTCACCATCGGTATTATCCATGTTAATTCCTAAAAATATAACATCTCCATAGTTGCAACCAAAGGTAAAGAATGCTTCATTGACCTCCGGAACATGTGTCTGACATACCAAGCATTCATTATAAAAAAAATCAAGAAGCACATATTTGCCGCCGTCCAAATAGCCGTACAGATCATGGTAATTTCCTCTGGCATCAAGCACATTAAAATTGGGAGCCACAGTAAGAGGCGTTTGTGCTTTTATAGAGAAAATAGATAATAATAGTGCTATAAAAAGGATTTTAAATTTATTGTGCATAGGATAAAGCTTTATTAGTGTAATTTTGCAACTACAAATTTATTCAGTTTTTGTTAAAAATCAATATTTTTTTTAATTTTTATTAAAAAATGTCATTGCAATTAATAAATAGAACACATAATTTCTTTTTGGGTGTCTGGAAAATTGAAGAACTATCTGATTTTTTCTTGAAAAACATTCAATTAAATGCTGAAGAAAAAAAATATTTTGAAAGAATTACAAACGAATCACGCAAAGTACAGTGGCTTAGTTGCAGACACCTTATTCAAAATTATTATAATAATGCTTTTGAAGTGGGGTATGATTTTCAGGGAAAACCTTATGCAAATCAAAAAAATATTTTCATTTCCTTGTCCCATACAAATAAATTTTCAGCCGTAATAATAAGCGAGGGTAGAGATGTAGGTTTAGATATTGAAAAAGTTGATGAACGCATACGCAGGATTAGCAGGAAAATGGCCTCGGAAAAGGAATTGAATTGGATTTCATTATCCCCCGATAAGGACATTGAATTTTTAACAAGTTTATGGTGCAGTAAGGAGGCCCTTTACAAATTATGCGGACAGGCTGCTGTAGATTTTGAGAAAGATGTTTTCGTGGATTTTGGCAGCATGAAGGGAGATGGCTTTTATGATGCTTATGTTCAGAAAAACAAATTTTTATTGAGAAGAATGATGACCGAAGACCATATTTTGGTTTATGTTATTGATTAATTGTTATTTTTGTAAAATTCAACCCAGTATTATGAGCATATATTCTTCCGTTTTAGAAAAGAAAAGGAATTCTCAGAAACAATTTGTAGTTCTGATTGATCCTGATAAAATCGATAAAAAAAACACTGAAAAATTATCACGCATTTGTCAGGATGCCGGTGTTGATTTTCTGTTTATTGGCGGAAGTTTGCTCACTGATGATTCTTTTAACCGTTGTATTGAAATTCTTAAAAAAAACAGCAATATCCCTGTCGTTATTTTTCCTGGTAATGCCATGCAGATAAGTTCTGAAGCTGATGCTATTTTATTTTTATCATTGATTTCGGGTAGGAATGCTGAAATGCTGATAGGCAATCATATCATTTCAGCTCCTATTTTGAAAAAGTCTGGAATTGAAGTCATATCTACCGGTTATATGATCATTGAAAGTGGAAAAATGACCTCTGTTTCGTATATGAGCAACACAATGCCCATACCTTTTGATAAAATTGATATTGCAGTTTGCACAGCTATGGCTGGAGAGATGCTGGGTATGAAACTGATTTTTATGGATGCCGGAAGTGGTGCCTTAAATCCTGTTAGCAAAAGAATGATTGAGAATGTCAGTAAAGCTGTCAGCATCCCATTAATTGTTGGTGGTGGTATAAATACACCTGAAAAGGCAATGGAAAATTGCAAAGCAGGTGCAGATATTATTGTTGTGGGAAATGCCATCGAAAAGAATGGGCAACTCATTTCTGAAATGGCTCTCTCAATTCATTCAGCCTGATGAAGCAGCAAATTAACTGAATATTTTGAATTTTTTAAGTAAATACATACGACTCTCAAACTGGTGGCATTACAAAATTGCTCACCTGATGGGTTTTTTGTATCTCATTGCCTTTATTTACCATATTCCCATTGCAGAAGTTTTCAGGGTGATGGCATTTTTTATTCCTGCTGCTTTTGGCATGGCTGCATTGGGCTATTTAATAAATGACTGGGCTGATATCAGAACAGACAGACTGACGTCCAAGAAAAATTACCTTAGCACCTTGCCACCTTTAAAAGTGATATTAAGCCTGCTGTTAGTTCTAATCATAGCCATCACACCTTGGTTTTTCCTTAAACCCTGTAAACTCATTATTTATATGCTGATTTTACAGGTTGTTTTTTATATATTATACTCTATACCTCCCTTTAGATTCAAAAACAGGGGATTTTTAGGCATTTTGGCTGATGCTTTTTATGGTCATATAATTCCCGTTTTTGTGACTATAAATCTATTTTCCTGTCATGTTGGAACAGAACCTGACTTTTCTGTCGAAATTAAACTCTTTACTGCACTATTTACCCTTCTTTTAATGAAAGGTTTCCGAAATATTATGCTTCATCAGATGGCTGACAGAAAATGTGATAAAAAAGCAGGAATCAAAACTTTTGTTGTAAAGTATGGAGGCATTTTCTCACTTAATGTTATTAACAGAATCCTTTTGCCTTTAGAGGTTGCATTTCTATTGTGGTTAAGTTTTTATATTTCAGTATTCTTAGCTGTTTTTCCATGGTTTCTTTTTGCATTTTTTATTTTCACTTACATGAAATTCAGTATGTGGTTGTTGTTTGTCCTGCCCAAGGTTCAATTGCGTTTTAAATTCCTGTATTTCCTTAATGATTTCTATGAAGATTGGTTCCCGTTTATAGTGATTGGTTTTCTGATTAAAATAAATCCCATTAATATTTTATTTTTAATTGTCCACATGGTATTATTTCCCAAAAGCCTGTTTAACTTTGTTGCTGATTTAAAAACCATATATAAGAAGTTTTAACATGTGTGGAATTATTGGACGCATAAATTATAATGAAGCTGTTGATAAGGAGTTGTTCAATGAGATGCGGGATGAACTTGCCCATAGAGGCCCAGATGGGTTTGGTTCTTTTTTTTCGGAGGATGGAAAAATTGCATTAGGACACCGCCGTTTGTCTTTTCTTGACCTTACCGTGAATGGTGTTCAACCCATTTGTAATGAAAATGCAGGTATATGGCTCAGCGTCAATGGCGAAATATATAATTATAAAGAGTTAAGAAAAACGCTTATAGAAAAAGGCCATGTTTTTAAGTCTGAATCTGATTCCGAAGTTATTTTACATGGCTATGAGGAATGGGGTGTTGACGTATTACAGCATCTGAAAGGTATGTTTGCATTCGGTTTATGGGATGAAAAAAAGAAAACACTGCTTTTGGCACGCGACCGTTTTGGTATTAAACCATTGTATTATTACAGAGGAAAGGACTCTTTTATTTTTGCTTCCGAAATTAAAGCGATTGTAAAAGACAATAGTATTATCCGTCAGCTCAATTATCAGAGTTTTGCTGATTTTTTTGTGTATAGATACGTACCTTCACCGCATTCAATATGGGAAAACATTTATAAACTGCCACCGGCACATTATCTTGTTATTGAAGACAATGTTATTGGTGAAGTGAAGCCATATTGGAACTTAAAAAGTGAACAGATTACCCTTTCTGAAAAAGAAGCAGTGGAAAAGACTCATGAACTGTTAATCAATGCTGTAAAAACCCATATTCAAAGTGAAGTGCCTATAGGTTCTTTCTTAAGTGGGGGATATGATTCCAGTGCTTTGGTTTATTACATGTCATTGCTTCATTATCCCACATCTACTTTTGCAATTGGCTTCGATTCGTGGAAAGAAAGTGAACATCTTTATGCCGAAATGGTAGCAGATACTTTTCATACAGATCATAAATCTCTAATAATTGACGGGGATGCTCTTGCTGATTTGTCGCATCTGGCTTATGTTTATGATGAACCAATAGCTGATATCTCAATTGTCCCAACTTACAGGGTTAGCAGATTGGCAGCTTCTAATGTGAAGGCAGTTCTTTCGGGCGAGGGTGCAGATGAATTGTTTGGAGGTTATACCTGGCATAAAGAGTATGTGAAAAAAGTAAATGCCAGAAACGGTTGGGTTTATCTTTTAAATAAATTGACAGGAATGAATAGGGGAGAGGGGGTGCAAAATTACAGCAGGGCCATGGCAATGGGTTTATTTGATTTGACACAGTTGAGAGAATTGTTAAATCCGGATGTTTTTAACCAAACAGATAAAACCCCCTTCAGCTTTTATAAAAATCATTTCAAAAAGGAATTCACACCCCTCAAGCAGTTTCAGTATCTTGATATTAAAACCTTTATGGGTGAACTTGTGTTGACAAAAGTGGACAGAGCCAGTATGGCCAATTCTTTGGAAGTCAGGGTGCCTTTTCTTGATCAAAACCTTGTCGAATTTCTATTTAACCTTAAAGAAAACATTTATTTTAAACCGGAACAGACCAAATTTCTTTTGAGAGAAAATATTAAAAATCATATGCCCCCTCAGATTTTACAGAGGAAAAAACAAGGTTTCGTTGGCCCGGATATTTATTATCAAAACATTCATTTTTATAGAAATCATCTGGCTGACAGTGTATTGGTTAAAGATAAGTTGATTAATGTTCAGAAGCTTGAAAATATGTTCCTTACGAAGGATTACTGGCGACTTTGGAAAGTCCTTATTATGGAACTCTGGTATAAAAGATGGTGCAGGAAATAATGTTCTTTATTTTCCTTTAAATTCTTTATAATAATAATGTGGTGGTGGACCGTATTCAGCAACCGGATTGCTGATAGGTTCAGAGATTTTTACAGGTATTTTGATGGTTTCTTTTTTATCAAATTCATTTGTTGAAGCAGCATCCTCTTTATAAAATATAGGTTCTTTAACCTTGTCGTCTTTTACAACATTCTTTTTACTCCTGCAACCACTGATGAGTATAAAACCAAAACCCAAAACAAATAGTAGCACTTTGAAGAATACTTTTTCCCATGTGTAAATAATTTTTAACATAGCTTCCAATTTTTAGTTTTGCAACAAAATAAGAAATGGTCAAAACAATTATTTTCTCTTTTAATAACGGTTTCTCAGCATATTTTATTTTGAAGGAAAAACAATTTCAAAGTGCTAAAATATGGCAGCGTGTTTTGTGTAAGAAGTATCAACTTCCTTGTATGAAATACAGTCCCATACAGGGCACACATGCTTGCACAGGAGGCAACCAAGGCAACGTTCCTCATTCACAGAGACTTTCCTTGTGGCAGCATCAAATTTAATAGCCTGATTAGCACCATCCTGACAAGAGATAAAGCACTGTCCGCAACCGATGCATTTGTTTTCATCAATTACTGATACGACTTGATAACGGGTATTAAAATCAGAGGGATCAACAATTTTCTGTGCAGCTTTTCCAATAATCTCGTCTAAAGATTTAATTTGACGCTCAATCATATAATCACTAAGGCCTTCAATCATATCTTCAACAATTCTATAACCATATCGCATAATGCCACTTGTAACCTGAAGGTTAGTAGCACCCAGAAGTAAGAAATGAAGAGCATCAACCCAAGTCTCAATACCACCCATGGCACTAACAGGTAGATTTAATTGTTTTGAATTGCATAGCTCTGAGACAAAGCGCATGGCTATTGGCTTTACAGCTTTTCCTGAATAACCTGTAGGTGATGAGTTCCCATGAATGTTTGGAAGAGGTGTGAAATTGTCAATGTCAATGTCGGTAATAGCCCTGATTGTGTTGATGGCTGAAATGGCATCAGCACCGCCTTCTTTTGCAGCAAGGGCAACCGGAATCATATCGGTAATGTTGGGTGTCATTTTAGCAATTACAGGTAATTTGCTTGCTTTTTTTACCACTTCTGTAAAAGCTGCAACGGCATGGAAATCTTGACCTATTCTATGTCCTGCATGTTTGTGAGCCATTTGAGGGCAGGAAAAGTTAAGCTCTAATAAATCAGCCCCTGCATCTTCCGACATTTTTGCCAGCTCTGTCCAGTCTTCATCAACATAGCCCATGATGCTGGAAATCAATACTTTGTTAGGATAATTTTTTTTGAGCCATAGAAGATCTTTAATGTTGTCGGCAATAGGTCTGTCGGTTATTTGCTCTGCATTTTGCAATCCGACAAATCTTTTATCTCCTACATGGTAGGCATTTAAACGAGGAGAAGGCATCACTACCTTAAAACTCTTTTCAAGTCCCAGTGTTTTATATACAATACCACCCCATCCGGCGTCAAATGCTCTGGCACACATTTCTGCATGATAGCCTACAGGGGAGGAGGAAAGACAAAATGGGTTTTCAAATTTAACCCCACAAAAATTGATACTTAAATCTGCATTATTTTTCATTTTTTTACCTCCTGTTTTTTAAATATTTATCCATACTTTCAGCAGCCTTTTTTCCTTCAGCTACAGCCTGTACAACAGTAGCTCCACCATTAACAACATCACCTCCTGCAAAAATCCATGGTATGTTTGTTTCAAAAGTATCGTTAACCATTATGACTCCTTTCCCTTTAGTTTTGATTCCTTCCGCAAAGTTACCCACTTCTTTGCCCGGTTTGGTGCCTATGGCCTGAACAACCAAATCAACATTTAGGGAAAATTCCGTTCCTGACACTTGTCGGGCATTATCCGGTGTAAATTTCCCCTCTTGTACCCAATCAATTTCTATCCCTTTTATTCCTGTAATTATATTGCCATCCTGAATAACACCTGTCACTTGAGAACCGGACTTAAAAATAATTTTCATTAGTTGGGCAAGTTTAATTTCTTCTTCATCAGCAGGTAATTCAGCTAAATGTTCAAGAGAAATAAGATACACCCTGTTAGCTCCACAAGATTTAGCTGATACTGCTGAATCAATGGCAACACTTCCTCCGCCAATAACAGCTATATTTTTATCTTTCAGATTCAGCTTGTCTTTACCAAATTTAACCTGACGAAGAAAAGTGATATAATCCAAAGCATTTGTATAGGTTTTGAACATATCAAGCATAAATGCCTCTGAAAGTCCTGAGCTGATAAAGACAGCCTCAAAACCTTCTGATTTGAGCTTATTTAATGATTCTTTAGAATCAATGGCAGAGTTAAACTTAATTTCAACGCCTTGATTTGCAAGATTTTCAATGTCATAATTAAGAGCATCTTCAGGCAATCGGAATTCAGGAATATTCCATTTGATGACACCACCGGCACTTGGTTCGCGTTCAAAAATGCAAACGTCATAGTCCATTTTTGCCAGCTGTGAAGCACAACTCATGCCTGCAGGGCCACAACCGATGATTGCAATTTTTCCATTGTTTTTTTTACTTCTTTTTAAAGGTTCCAGTTTATGTATTTTTCCGTATTCAGTGGCAAATCTTTGCAGCCCGTTTATGTTGATGGGGTCTTCAAGTGCTTTGATGCTGCATGCTTTCTCACATAGCTTTTCTACAGGACAAATGTGGGCACATACACTGCCTAGAATGTTATTACTGCGAATAGTACGGGCTGCACCCTTGTAGTTATAAAATTTAATCTGTCGGATAAACTTTCCGGGATCAGTTCCAGCAGGACATCCTGCACTACAAGGTGCATCATGACATAACAAGCACCTGTTCGATTCTTTTATTGCTGCCTCAAGGGTTAATGTTTCTCGCATACATTTATGCAGAATAATGTTTTGTGTGTCTATTGGTTTTTTCATCCTAATAATATTTAGAATTCATTAAAGTTTCTCTTACAAAATTATCCAGGTTTATGTTTTTGATATCTCTGTAATAAAAAATACAATGATAATAGAATCAAAAGTAATAATTAAAAATTAAAACTAATGAAGGTAAAAGGAAAATTTTGACTTTTTTATATGTTAACAGCAGGAATTGTTTCCTTTTTTGGAAGATGTGGAGCTGCATCCACAACCGCATCCACTGCTAAAAGACATGCTCTTTTGTGTCGGAAGTCCTAAAGATTTCCATTGTTCCAAACCGCCATCCATATTAATCACGTCTGGGTACCCTTGTTTTTTTAGAAAATCAACTAGTTTTGTACTGTTAGTTCCTTCAGAACACATTAGAATAATACACTGTTCTTTCGAAATATATGAAAGCCTGTTTGAAATAACAGACATTGGATGGTACAAAACATTGTCAAGTATAATATTTTCAGATTTTACAGCATCACTTTCGCGAACATCAATTATAACAGCCTCATTGTTATTTGCTGATTCAAATGCGTCAGATGGGCTTATGTGTCTTACACCTTCAATTTGGAAATTTTGGTAAATGGGGTTTTCTGTTGTTTTCATGTTTTTGGTATATTTAAATGTATATTAATTTGTTCAGTTTATTTTTAGACAATTATTGGTTTTAGATTAATTATTTTTCACTAATAAAATTATTTGTATCGCAACACTTATCATCTTCGGTTTCAAATTCGAGTGTAACATGTTGGATATTTACATGTTCCAACTCTTGTTTTATTTTTTTCTTTATCTTATTTAATTTTTCCATTCCTGTATTCGGATGTATTAAAACATGAGCTGTTATGGCATTTTGTGAGGTGCTGATAGCCCATATATGTAGATGGTGCACATCAATAACCCCTTCTACCTCTTTTATCTCTGAAATGACATCATTGAAATCAATACCCTTAGGCACACCATCAAGCGTAAGCGAAAGACTGTCTTTAAATAAATTCCAGGTTGAATAAAAGATAACCAGAACTATGATTAAGCTCGTTGCCATGTCGAGCCAATAAATATGGAAAAGAGAAATTAGAACGCCTGAAATCACAACGCCCAACGAAACGGCAGCATCAGCCATCATGTGCAGGTAGGCCCCTTTCACATTTAAATCTTTTCCTTTATCTTTGAAAAACAGCATAGCTGATACAAAATTGATAATTATTCCTATCCCTGCTACAATAGCAATAGGAAGTCCCTGCATGATTACCGGATGATTGATTCGATCAATACTTTCCCAAATAATCCCACCAATGGCAATAAATAAAACCACTGAATTAATTAGCGAAACCAAAATTGTTGATTTGCGGTAGCCATAGGTGAATTTATCGTTTGCCTTTACCTTGGCAAGGCGGAAAGCCAGTAATGCCAATGCTAAAGCGGCTACATCACTCAGATTGTGCCCTGCATCGGAAATTAGGGATAAGGAGTTGTAATAAATTCCTGCCAGAAGTTCAATAATAACATAAATTGTATTTATGACTATGCCAATGATAAAAGCCCTGTTTAGGTTTGATACTTTTGGGATTGTATGGTGATGATGACTTTCCATGTTATACGTGTTTAATAAAATTTGCGCTTCGTTTAAAAAAAGTATCCATAAGCTAAACCCGAAATAGTTGCCATTACAACAACCAAAGCTACATACACAACTGTTTTCTGAGTGCCCATGACTCCACGTATAACAAGCATATTGGGTAATGATAAAGAAGGCCCCGCTAACAATAAAGCCAAAGCAGGTCCTTTGCCCATGCCTGAGGCTATTAAACCCTGTAAAATAGGTACTTCTGTAAGGGTTGCAAAATACATAAAAGCCCCTACTACGGATGCAAAGAAGTTTGATGCAAAAGAATTGCCCCCAACCAGCCACTGTATCCATTCATTAGGTATAATACCTGCAATGGTCTGGCCGTCGTGGGTTGAACCTAAAAGAAAACCTGCAGTAACGACGCCTACGGCTAACAAAGGGAGAATTTGTTTGGCAAAGCCCCAAGTAGAAATTGTCCATTCTTTATTGTCTTCATCTTGCTTGTCAAAGAGTGTAATGATACTTAGAGCTGCTATGCCTACTATCATTGGAACAAGCGGAGCTAATTTGGCATTTTCGATAAAAGTTGACGACAAAAATGTAGAAATTAGAACAACGAAAGCAGATAGTAAAACCCATTGCCATTTTATTTTTAGGATTTTAATCAAAGAAAAGGCTAATAAAAGAGAAAAGGCACCTGTTATATACCATTTATATGCCCATAAATAATACCATGCACTATTTGTATCATTAGCTGCGGGTCTTCCCCAATTCGCAAAAACCAGAATAAGAACAAGTACAAAAAAATGTAATGAAGTTTGCCACATGGGACGTTTTTCGGGAGGCAAAGGAATATTCATTTGCGCTTCTTTTTTTATTTTTTCTTCCTTACGGTAGATAAATGCCATTGTTAACCCGATAATTACACTGAAAGAAACAGCTCCTACGGTTCGGGCTACACCCATTTCAAAGCCGAGAATTCGGGCTGTTAAAATAATGGCCAATATGTTTATTGCCGGACCCGAGTATAGAAATGCAATAGCTGGACCTAAGCCTGCACCGCGTTTGTGAATACTTGAAAATAAGGGAAGAATAGTACATGAGCAAACTGCCAGAATGGTTCCAGAAACAGCAGCTACTGTATAGGCCAGCCACTTTTTGGCATTCGCACCAAAATATCTGAGAACAGAGCCCTGACTTACAAATACAGAAATGACACCTGCAATAAAAAAAGCAGGCAGTAAACACAGTATAACGTGCTCGCGGGCGTACCACTTAACAAGGTCTAAGGTGGCAGCTATAGCCGTATTAAACCTTACACTTTCGATGGGTAAGAAAAATGCTGCCCCGAAAATAACTGCAATCCAGATGAGGATTTTAAATTCTTTCTTTGTTTCCATTTAGCTTTAAAAATAAAATACCCAAACATAATATAATCCAACTGCTATAAAAAAAACGGCTACTACCCGTCTGAACCAATATTCGAATAATTTGATCCTGTTATAAGACTTACCTACACTTGACAGGCTGAATGCAAGAATCCAAGCAAAAATAATTACAGGTAGTCCTGTTGCTATTGCAAATACTGCGGGCAGAAAATAACCTCCGGATGCAGTAACAGATAAAGGGATAAGCCCTCCAAAATATAAGACCCCACTATAAGGGCAAAATGCCAGGGCAAATACTATCCCCATAACCAATGCACCCAGACTACTGCCGGGTTTTGATTTCTCCCCGACTTTTGATGACATTTTTGAAAATAAACTGAATTTGAATTGAATTATATCAAGCATAAAAATACCTATGATTATTAATACAGGTCCAAGAAAATACTCTCCATAACTGCTGATTGCCTTTTGAATCTTAAAAATACTTGAGCCCTGTTTTATAATAGCAATAAGTATAATTCCCAAAACAGTATAAGCAATTGTGCGCCCCAGGGTATAAATCAACCCATTATAGAAAACACGTTTTCTATCTTGTATATCTTTACTAATATAACCTATGGCAGATATGTTGGTAGCTAAAGGACAAGGACTGATAGCTGTCATTAAACCCAAAATAATAGCTGAGAGAACCGGCCAATTTGAGCTCTCCAATAATTGATTTAGAATGTTCATAAGAGAATTAATTTAATTTTTTGAATAAACCGAATATTTTAATGTGTCAGTTTATTATAAAACCTTTTTCAAGAAAGTGTCTTGTTTTAATCTTTTAACGGAGAGAAATATTCTTCAATAGTTTTAATTCAGATAACCATTGATGATGTCCCTCATTTCATTTTTTAGGTAGTCTGGATCTGCGCTAACAAACTGAAAAGCTTCCATAGTTAAATTCATTTTCTTATCTCCTGAGGCTATGAATAATGATGAGCCTGCTACTGCAAATTTTTCGGCAATTTCAGCATTTTCACTTTTGTCGTAATTGATGACGAAAAATTTAACATCAGGATTGTTGTTATACGCTTCAGCTAAGAAACTTTTGACAAGTTCTTCAATAGCATTGCAGGTCGCACAACGTCTGTCTCCATGGAAATAATACACCTCGACTTTGGTCTGGCCATATACCACTTTCTCATCAGCGATAGTTTCTTTTTGTTCTGTATTACCTCCGCATGATGAAAGGAATAATCCAATGTACAGTAGAATAACTAATAAAATGTTTTTTTTCATCTGGTTTAATTTAAGTTTTTTATAAAATAAATAATTTTATCTTTCTCAAAAATTTAGAAATTGTTTTTCATTTCGCAAAATTACGAAATGATTTATTCCAATTGTGATTTATTTTCTTAATGAGATGTTAAAATTCGGCATTTTTTTTAATTGAAATTCATTCAGGGAATATTATACATACAAGCAATTTCTCCAAATATCAACTTAAATCCGTAATTTTGCAAAATCTAAATCTGAATAGTTATGAGAATATTATCAATAATGATTTTATCTTTTTTTATCTCCGAAGGGATAAGTCAAACAGCAACAAATTTTACAGTCACTGATTGTGATAGTGTTACCTATGATTTGTTTTCTGAAATTGACTCAGGCAAGGTAATAGTACTATGTTGGGTAATGCCTTGTCCGCCTTGTGTAGTCCCTACAAAAACAGCATTTAATGTGGTTAAGCGCTACCAGACTTCCCATCCGGGCAAGGTATTGTTCTTTTTAGTAGATGATTATGCGAATACCACTTGTAGTACTTTGAACAGTTGGGCACAAACAAATGAAATAATCACATCTTCATTTTCGAGAAAGTTTTCTAATCCTGCAATTGATATGACCCATTATGGTACGCCAGGTATGCCTAAGATAGTAGTTGTAGGTGGTACTGCACGATCTGTGTATTACAATGAAAATACCATTGTTAATGTGTCAGCATTGAAAAAAGCCATAAATAATGCTTTAGCTTCCGTACCGTTAGAAACATTGAAGAAAAGAAGAAGATAAGAGTTCATTCTTTAATATTTCTTATATTGAAGGAATTGAAAAGGCTTTAATATATAATCAATAATTATAGTGTTTAACAGCAGCTCCCTGATGCATTTGAGCAATCACAACTGGGTTCGGTTCCCTTTATCAAGCTGTTGATAATGCCTGCAGCACACCCTACACCGGTTTTAACACGAATAGCGCCCTCCGGACAGTTTTTTGCACAGGCACCGCATTCCATACACAAATCTTTATGAGCAATAAAAACTTTTTTCTCTTTAAACTGAAACACTTCATGTGGGCACACATTCATACACATTTTACATGCAGTGCATTTTTGTGTATTGTGTTCAAGAGTAACAACATTTTTCAGATAAGTTAGTCCAAACATAGTATTTTAAATAGGGTCTGCTGAATAACTCAGACACAAACATAATAAATTTTAGCGTGCAGAGGGCTTAAGAATTCTGATTTTATAAACTCTGTGAATTTTAAAGACAAAAATGCAGAGAATCTTATTATAAGGCAA
>JAQVVM010000057.1 GCA_028698995.1 Bacteroidales bacterium | reverse complement strand
TGGTTTTGGCGTGTGAATTTGCTGCGAAGCATTGCAAATTCCATGACAAAACCGTGGCTTTAAGCCTGCCCCTAAAACGATTCCGGAAATAGTTGAGAAAAAAAGATTTTTTATTTCTTGTTACTTTGTCTTAACACAAAGTAACGCAAAAGTCAAGGCTGCTTAAAAATTTGCTAAAATAATCGGATTTCATTACCGGCGCAACCAAAGCCGTTCGGGGATGGATTCTTTGTTGAATTCAAATACAACACCCTCACTCGTTGGTTGCTTTAATTACCTAAAAAATGATTTTTATGTTGTGTAATGAAATCCTCAATTTTTACGCAAATTTTTAATAGGCCGTTTTCGGTCTTCGTATACAATAGTGCTACAATTCTTCTTTTTACCTTTTTAAGATTTATTGCGCACTAAGAAGCAGTCAGGCGTACTGCCATTTTTGTTGCCGATGGTTTTAGCCCGTAGTATAAAAAAAAAGAAAATGGTTTTTGCACCCAAATATTGCATTGATAAACCCAAAGTTCCCCAGAGGGGAACAATACTAATAGCCACGGGTTTTAACTCGTGGCAAAAAGAAAAGAAGAAAATGGTTTTGGCGTGTGAATTTGCTGCGAAGCCATGCAAATTCCATGACAAAATCATTGTTTTTTTGTCATTTTGAACAGAGTGAAAAATCTCAAAACATTGATATTCTGATTCTTCGCTTCACTCAGAATGACAAGTTTTTCACTTTTGAGATATCCTAAAAAGTATTTGGGATGATGGTTTTGGCGCCCAAATATTGCATTGATGAACCAAAGTTCCCCAGCGGGGAACAATGTTAATAGCCACGGGTTTCAACCCGTGGCAACAAGAAAAGAAGAAGATGGTTTTGGCGTGTGAATTTGCTGCGAAGCATTGCAAATTCCATGACAAAATCATTGTTTTTTTGTCATTTTGAACAGAGTGAAAAATCTCAAAACATTGATATTCATATTCTTTGCTTCACTCAGAATGACAAGTTTTTCACTTTTGAGATATCCTAAAAAGTATTGGGGATGATGGTTTTGGTGTGCAAACATTAGAGTTATAAACCCAAAGTTCCCCAGCGGGGAACAATGTTAATAGCCACGGGTTTTTACCCGTGGCAAAAAGAAAAGAAGAAAATGGTTTTGGCGTGTGAATTTGCTGCGAAGCCATGCAAATTCCATGACAAAATCATTGTTTTTTTGTCATTTTGAACAGAGTGAAAAATTTCAAAACATTGATATTCAGATTCTTCGCTTCACTCAGAATGACAAGTTTTTCACTTTTGAGATATCCTAAAAAGTATTAGGGATGATGATTTTGGTGTGCAAATATTAGAGTTTTAAACCCAAAGTTCCCCAGCGGGGAACAATGTTAATAGCCACGGGTTTAACCCGTGGCTAAAAGAAAAGAAGAAAATGGTTTTGGCGTGTGAATTTGCTGCGACTTGTGCTGAGCATAGCCGAAGTAAGCATTGCAAATTCCATGACAAAACAACAAAGTCAGTTTATCAGATATAAACTCTTTAAAAACAAATAATTAGGTGCTTCCTTATGAAGTAAATTTAAAACTCATTTGCACAGATATATTTTCTTTAAAACTCCCGAATGAGTAGGGCCCATAGCGGTAAAAAGCCCCAACACCCATGCCAACGATACTGCTTTTAAGCAGGTTATCAATTACAAAACCCGATTCATAAAAACCTTTAGTGGGTATCGTAAATGCAATATTCCGATGCGCCGTTGCATGTTTCATTTGCCCAATCATAAAATTCTGAACGATGACAAATTCGGGATTGAATTTTTTAGATTTTAAAAGCAAACTTCCAAAACTATGCTGATAAAATAAAGCTATATACTGCTCACTCAACATCTCATTAAGCCTCATGGTCGAAAAAGTAAACGGAGAATAAACAGTGAATTTGTCATAACTGCCAATGCCATTATAAAGTTTGCTGTAGGGCAGAGTTCCTGAAATATAACCTGCGTTGATAATCAGACGTGACTCCCCAAGCATCTTCAAATATAATTTACTGTCTGCCTCAAAATCAAAACGTGTATAGGCAAACTCTCCACCATTAAAGTTATCCAAACCCTGCCTTATACCAAAATAAATGACAGGGTATTTTGTTCCCATAGACATTTTTAAACCCTCTGTATATACAAACGACTCTTTATGGGCATAGCGCAGTTTTAAACACATTTCCGAAAAAATAAAATCATTCCTGAGTATGTTGACATTGTCATTGGAACTTACAAATCTGTAATCAAAATTCGGACTTATTTCAGAATATTTATAAGCAATGGCAGCGGACAGGTATTTATAAGGACGTGCCGTAAATGAAATCAGATGGGATCTTGTATGATCAGTTCTGGATATCAGAAAACGTCTGTAATCGTTAAGAGAGAGGTTATTAACCTGTTTAAAATCATGAATGGGTGCACTTTCTAAATCATCATTCTGAAAATTATAATTCAAATAAATATCATTTCTGGGACTGATATGAATTCGCCCTCCTGCCCCATATAAAAAATAATCGTTTTTCAGCGCATAAGCGCCATAACCGTTTAAACTGAAAAGTCTGCTTAATCGGTGGTTTGTCTCTAAGCCAAGTCCAAAGCGCCAACCACTATAATTATTGTAATTTACAATTTTGTCAATCTGAATATCGAAAATTTTATAAGGAATTTTACCTAAGGTAATAGTTTTCAACAAATTAGCCATCCTGTCAAAATGAAGATTACGAGAAAGACTGTCAATAAGTCTGTATGTCTCTATGTCTTTCTCGGTAAGGGGTTCATAGCGGTATCTCGCCCAAAAATCATCATTTTTTTCAAAAGCATCATCACTAATTTCAAGTGCAATATGTCCGAAATCCCTTCTGCGCATCTGCCCGTTGACAACAATTTCAGTCAGATAACTTCGGCCATTGCCGAAAATTTTGAGGTTTATGGCATCAGGGTATTTATAGGTGAGCTCAGTGTTAAGCTGCACTGGAAACCAATACTTACCTTCAATCTGTTCATAAGCCTGCCTTATATTAATTTCAAAAGCCCCTGCATTACCCTCGGCTGGTCCTGCTGTAACATTTTGAATGGCATATCCATTGGTATTGATGTATAACAAACCTTTCAATGCATCGAAATTCCTATTCCTACGGGGTTGGTATGAAATGATAAACACCGTGTCAGACTGATTGTAAGTAGTGTCTTCAAGATTAAAAAAATACCTGTCAGTGCTGCCTGTGCTTATAGGGTTAAGATAGCGTTTATCCAAAATACTGATATACTCATCATAAAAAGAAAAGGTTTGTAACTGAGATGCTAGTAATGAAAGATAGGGATCATTAAAACCTGAAATCCTATAGGCTAAAATTTCCTCCTGATTGTTTTCAGGATACATGTATTTTCGACTTGTAATACTCTCAATGAGAAGGATATAGGTTTTTTGCAATTCTCTCAAAGCATCACTATTAATTCCTGTATCGCTTACAGCAAGTTGATTGAGTTGTACACTGTCAATACCAAAACTTACCTTGTTATGGGCTTTGTACTCAAATGAAGGTAAATTCTCAGGACGGTTAAACTGACGATTAGCAATGACTGAATCAATGATACGGTGCGCAGGATTTTCGCCCGGTAATATGACGACTTCAGCAAGCGTTATCTCTGAAGGTTTCATAAAAACCCGCAAATCCCTCAGGTTTTCGAGTTGGATTTCTACTGGCTCATATCCTACATAACTTAATTTCAAGTTTATTGGTTCTTCTGAAGAATTTATACAAAAACGACCATCAATATCGCTTATGCCACCACGGTTGGAATTATTGACAACAATATTAACAAAACTTAAAGGTTCACGCGATTGCTGATCATATACGTTTCCACAAATTCTGAAATCTTGAGAAAACATAAAATTATTAATCAATAAAAAACTGATTAACAATATATTAAGCTGTTTTAATAAAAGTAAAAATTTAATATTATTAGAATAGAATAAAGACATGTAAAATCTCATATAAAACTCATCAAAAGATTACTTCAATTTGGGGTTATCCTTGTGCCTGAGATTATCACGTAAGGTTTTCTTTTCAAGATTCTTTTTCAATGCATCTGTAAGGTCAATATGGGTCTGATTTGCCAGACAAATCAGAACAAATAATATGTCAGCAAATTCATCTGCCAGTTTATCTGCGTTTTCTCCTTTCTTAAAGGACTGCTCTCCGTATGTTCTGGAGATGATTCTGGCAACTTCACCCACCTCTTCAACAAGTATTGCGAGATTGGTCATTTCATTAAAATACCTTACACCATGATTTGAAATCCATTTGTCAACAATTTCCTGAGCTTCTTTTATTGTCATATAATTGATTTACAATATGTTAACTTCAAATTCTAAAACCAATCCAAAAGTGTTAAAAACTTCTGAACGTACTTTTTCTGCAAGACTCAGAATTTCATTACCACTCGCTTTGCCATAATTAACAAGTACCAATGCCTGTTTTTCATGTACCCCTACATCCCCGACTCTGAAACCTTTAAGTCCACATTTTTGAATCATCCACCCAGCCGCAATTTTTCTATATCCATCCTCTGCTTCAAATGAAATGACATCAGGATATTCATTCTCAATTCTCTGAAAAGTTTCTTTATCAACAACCGGATTTTTAAAAAAACTGCCTGCATTGCCTAGTATTTCGGGACAAGGTAATTTACTATTTCTGACATCACATACAATGTTTCGAATGTCGGCAATTGAAGGATTCAGTAAATTTCGATTCTTCAGCTCATTCGCAATGCCTGTATAATTTATATTTAAATTATATTTCTTTGAAAATCTGAAAGTTACACTTTGAATTATCAGCTCTGACTTATACTTTGATTTAAAAATGCTATTTCTGTAACCAAAAGCACAGTCATTATTATCAAACACCTCATTTCTAAGTGTTTGCGTATTAAATGTATGTACTTGAAATACTGTATCTTTTACTTCAACACCATAAGCACCAATATTCTGAATGGGCGCAGCTCCGACTGTTCCTGGAATGAGAGACAGATTTTCAACCCCTCCAAAATGATGATCCACACAAAAAGCAACAAAATCGTCCCAATTTTCTCCGGCAGCTGCACTCACGTAGAAATTTTCCTTGTCCTCCCTAACATCAATCCCCTTTAATTTCATTTGCAATACGTAACCGTCGTAATCTTTTGTAAAAAGCAAGTTACTACCTCCACCTATAATCAGAACAGGACTGTTATCTGAACGAATTTCATAAAAATGCCTTAAATCAGCTACATCGGCTATTTCTGAAAAAAATTGAGCTTTCACATCAATGCCAAATGTATTGAATTTTTTAAGTGAAAAGTCCCTTTGAAAAATCATTGTTTTTTTTTACAAAAATAAGTTTTTTCTGCAATGTGAGGTTTTTTGAGACTAATAATATTGCATACAATTATTTTTTGTAATTTTGCAGTGTTCAGTTCATTCTATCGCTGCTTACAGTTATGTAAACAGAGGAAAGTCCGGGCAACACAGAGCACCATACTTCCTAACAGGAAGCCCCCGCTTAAAACGGGGAGAGCAAGTGCCACAGAAAATAACCGCCCTGTCCAGATTTTTATTTGGACAGAGTAAGGGTGAAAACGTGAGGTAAGAGCTCACGCAAATAATGGGTAACTATTATTTGGGGTAAACCTTATGGGTTGAAAGGCCAAATAAACCGGGGTTTGAGGGTAGCTCGCCCAATCTCGGAGGGTAGGCTGATAGATTCTGACTGTGAAGTCAGAACGAGATAAATGATAGGACACGACAGAACCCGGCTTACAGAACTGAACAAAAAGAGGTTGTATTTTATACAGCCTCTTTTTATGCAATACTGAGAACATTTTTTTTGCCTGACAACCCAAAGTTCCCCAGCGGGGAGCAATATTAATAGCCACGGGTTTTAACCCGTGGCAAAAAGGATTGTTTTTTTGTCATTTTGAACAGAGTGAAAAATCTCAAAAACATTGATATTCAGATTCTTCGCTTCACTCAGAATGACAAGTTTTTCACTTTTGAGATATCCTAAAAAGTATTGGGAATGATGGTTTTGGCGTGTGAATTTGCTGCGACTCGTGCTGAGCATAGCCGAAGTAAGCCATGCAAATTCCATGACAAAATCATTGTTTTTTGTCATTTTGAACAGAGTGAAAAATCTCAAAACATTGATATTCAGATTCTTCGCTTCACTCAGAATGACAAGTTTTTCACTTTTGAGATATCCTAAAAAGTATTGGGGATGATGATTTTGGTGTGCAAACATTAGAGTTATAAACCCAAAGTTCCCCAGCGGGGAACAATGTTAATAGCCACGGGTTTCAACCCGTGGCAAAAAGGATGGGGAAGGATGGTTTTGGCGTGTGAATTTGCTGCGGAGCATTGCAAATTCCATGACAAAACCGAAACATAAGGTAGTATTTCAAAAATGAATCGGAGTTTGCTTCAAAAAAGTGAGAGCTGTTATTTTTTTATTTCTTGTCCTTTTGCCTTGACGCAAAAGAACCAAAAAGTCAAGGCTGCTTAAAAATTTGCTAAAATTATCGGATTTCATTACCGGCGCAACCAAAGCCGTTCGGGAATGGATTCTTTGTTGAATTTAGATACAACACCCTCACTCGTTGGTTGCTTTAATTACCTAAAAAATGATTTTTATGTTGTGTAATGAAATCCTCAATTTTTACGCAAATTTTTAAAAGGCCGTTTTCGGTCTTCGTAAACAATAGTGCTACAATTCTTCTTTTTTCCTTTTAAGATTTATTGCAAGCTAAAAAGCAGTCCAGTGGGCTTCCATATGTATTGTCACGGGTTTTAACCCTTGGCAAAAAGGATTGGGAAGGATGGGTTTGGCGTGCGCATATTACAGCGATAAACCCAAAGTTCCCCAGCGGGGAACAATGTTAATAGCCACGGGTTTCAACCCGTGGCAAAAGAAAAGAAGAAGATGGTTTTGGCGTGTGAATTTGCTGCGAAGCATTGCAAATTCCAGGACAAAACCATTGTTTTTTTGTCATTTTGAACAGAGTGAAAAATCTCAAAACATTGATATTCAGATTCTTCGCTTCACTCTGAATGACAAGTTTTTCACTTTTGAGATATCCTAAAAAGTATTGGGGATGATGGTTTTGGCGCCCAAATATTGCATTGATGAACCCAAAGTTCCCCGGAGGGGAACAATATTAATAGCCACGGGTTTCAACCCGTGGCAAAAAGAAAAGAAGAAAATGGTTTTGGCGTGTGAATTTGCTGCGACTCGTGCTGAGCATAGCCGAAGTAAGCCATGCAAATTCCATGACAAAACCTCAGCTCTCAGGCGCAGTGTCCTATGAATATAAAATCTTTTAAACATGAATTCAAATTGCAGAAATGGAACTTATGGTTTTCATTAGTATCTCAAAAAGAAATAACCTATAAAGATACACTTCCATCATTGTAATTATTTTTTATAACTTCGCTAAAAATTCATTATTATGTCTGAAGTTTTTTACATTATTGGAGATATGCTGGGTTATATAAACAATTACATCCAGTTTATTCTTTTGGTATTTACCATCCTAGCCACGTTATTTTACTTTATGTTGCCTTATATAAGACCTTTAAAAGTATTACTCGGGAAAATTGGCATTTCAAACAGAGAAATACTGAGAATACTATGGATCTGTTATAAAAACCCCAGAAAACACATCCGAATTTACATTGAACTTGCAATACTCAGAAGTTCAGGGCAGCATCAGAACAGATCATGGTGGGGCATCATTAGAAGGGATTTTAAAAGATTCCTTGATGATAACGAAACCGGAAATGATTATACCATAACTGTCGAAACACCATTTGACCTATCCCCAACCGAGTTTAACGACCTTGTTAAAGCTTATTTTGATTATTTTAAGCAAAATAAAACCTCTGAAAGATTTGCTGTCCCTGCCAATGAACCGGTCTCTTTTATTACTAATGTTGAAATTGATGAAGGTTATATTGCCCCCATAACTTTTATCATGGGTCTCAATGACAGATATGATGAAGATTGGGTAAAGATTCTGAGAAACTATTTCACAGCATTTGATAATGATTTTTCACCCGAAAGTGCCATCCTTCCACAAGAGCTTTATTTTACCTACAACTGGCTGATGTGGGGTCCCAGTTATCAGATAAAATATGATAAAGATAAACATAAGTTAATTCAGTATGGTTACGGTGACGAGTCGAACTCTGTTAACATCATCCTTAAAAACTCAGGCAGAAGCATGGATATCTGGGACAAATTCAGTCATGAAGCTGAAGTTTCCGAACATAAAAAATTTGGTTATAACTGTTCCATTAAAGGTAAGTTCTATGACACTTCTGAGTACTATAACTACTGTGCAGATAAACTTGATAATAGGTCCCAACCTTTCCTCAAACGACTGGCTTCCAATTACTTGGGAATCTCATTTTTACTTGAACTCATTGATTTTGAAATAAAAACAAACCTTAAAGCCGAAAATTATTTCTTCTCAGCTTATCTGTGGATTATGTTCGGATTAAATGATGAAAACCAACCCGGATTTACACCACGAAAATCACTGACCTTTTTTGAACATGCCAATCTGGCAGACATTGAAAACTATAACTTCCTTGCCAATTCGCTTATAGAAAAGTGTTTTAAACATTTTGAATCAATAGCAGCACACCCCGAATACCGTAAAAGAAAATATCATTATTGTGTCTCCATGAACTCTTTCATAGAGAAGCTCTTTAAAGAAAAACTAACACTTGCCTATGATTCACCTTTTGGAGAATGGTTTAAAAACAACTTGACTTTCAATACCCCTTATGCCATTTCTGAAATTCTAGACACTTTCGACAACTACTTTGTAAGCAAAGAAGACGATTTTGACATTATTGAAGTTTCAGCTAAAAATAAAGACAGTATTAAATCTCTTTGTAATTATTATGCTGATACCTATCTTGATGAATTCAAAACATATAGGGATTCGCTAAAGTTGGATACCATGCTCTCCCTCTTGCAAAATGAGAACAAACGTTTCAGTTTTCATATCAATCTGGCTATCAGTAAGGATGGAGAAACTCTGGGAAGTGCTGTAGTTTTTTATTTCCCCGAATTTAATTGTGGTTATATTGACAGTATTGCAGTTCACACCAACCATCGTAATTATGGTATTGGGAAAACACTTCTCAACAACTCTATTCAGATAATGAGACAAGATACTTTTGCCGGTAAAACACAAGCCTTGAATTTTATTATTGCTGCTATCCCTAGTTTCTGTTTTGACACAAAAACCCAGAAAAAATACCGTTTCTGGAATAATAACGGTTTTAAACAAACGGTCTTTTCTATTGAAGAAAAACAAATGATTTGGTCGGTATTAATGCTCAAAGATATGTCGCATAACATGCTTAATAATAATGATTTAGAAAGATTAATTAAAGCAATAGAAGAAATAAAAAAAGAATCTTAAAACTAGTTATTCATCATACATCATGACTCAGGAAATAATCGCATATTTAATTGTCTTACTAACAATATGTTATGTTGTATGGAGATTGGTCAAGTTAATGACGGGAAAGAAAGGGGCAAAAAATGTCGGATGTATGAACTGCCCTTCTGCTTCATCATGTGGGCTTAAAGATTTAAAGAATAAAATGGAAAGACAAAATCAAGGATGTGAGTATCCGGATATCTAGCGTTAAGTTAAACGTGTTTTGCCCTATTGAGCAACTTGTGCTGAGGTACTCGAAGCAAGCGAAATATCTCATTTACAGGAATATAGATTCTTCACTGCGTTCAGAATGACACTTAACTTAGCACTAATTATACTTAAACAAAACGCTCCCCTTTTTGAGCAATAACATCGTTTACATAATTTTTGATTTCCTGTTCATCTTCTTTACGACAAATCAGAAGGGAGTTGTCATCCATCGCTACTACATAATTATGTAATCCCTGAATGACTGCCAGTTTATTTTTGGGTATATGAACAACACAATCGGTTGAATTATACATCATCACATTCTGTCCTACAATGGCATTTCCATTATTATCTTTCTGTCGGTTTTCATACAAAGAGACCCATGTGCCCAAATCCGACCATCCAAAATCAGAAATAAATACATATACATTATCTGCTTTCTCCATTACGCCATAATCTATTGAAATACCTCTGCAAATAGAATAGGTTTTATTTATGAATGATTCTTCCTCGGATGTGTTATAAAAATTCTTACCATCGACAAACAATTCAAAAATTTCAGGTAAATGCTGTTTAAAAGCATTCATTATTGATTTTGCAGACCAGATAAAAATACCGGCATTCCACAAAAAGTCACCACTTTTAATAAAAGTTTGAGCGATTGTGAGGTTCGGTTTTTCTGTAAATGTTTTAACCTTTCTTAACCGTTTGTCTTCATCAAATTTTTTGTCATCATTAAACTGAATATAGCCATACCCTGTGTCAGGTCTGCTGGGCTTAATACCTAAGGTAATCAACCAATCATTTTTTGACGATACATCTAACGCTGAATTAACAATGTTAATAAATTCAGTTTCATCTAAAATGATATGATCAGAAGGCGCAACAACTATATTGGCTTTCTCGTCGAAACAAGCAATTTTAGAAACAGCATAAGCTATACATGGTGCAGTATTTCTACGTAATGGTTCACATAAAATGTTATTGTCGGAGATATGCGGTATCTGTTCTTTTACCAATTCCTTATAAATGGTATTGGTTACAATAAAAATATTCTCAGAAGGTAATATTTTCTCAAAACGTTCATAGGTCTGTTGAATCAAAGTTTTACCGGTTCCCAATACATCAATAAACTGTTTCGGTAAAGCTGTTTTACTGATAGGCCAAAAGCGTGTTCCTAAGCCCCCTGCCATTATTACACAATAGTTTGATTTATTCATTTTTATCTGTCGTCTTTCAATTTTTTCGCAAAAGTAATAAACTTAATTTGATTATTTATATAAAAATGAAAAGCTGCCCAAACATATTTCTAGCGTCATGTAAAAGTTTTTCGGTTTCTTTAAAACATAATCTAATTTTTTATTTTATTTTTGTAGGAAATAAGTCAACATGGATATCAATGCTTTCATTCTCGAAATTGAAAACGAATTTAACGAAATTCCAAAAGGAAAACTTAAACCTGAAAGCAATTATAAGGAAGCTCTGAATTTAAGCTCAATAAGTTCATTAATCCTTATTGCACTTATTGATAACAAATATGATTTATTGATTGAATCATCTGATTTAAAGCAATCTCAAACTTTAAATGAACTTTTTGAAATTATTATTAAACGTAAAAACATCAATAACAAGTAAAACCCACTCACATGAAAAAAATGTATTTATTAATTATGGCTTTTGTTTTTGTTTTAGGTAGCACTCTTAAAGCCCAACAGATTTCAACTTTTACAGACACAAGAGATGGACAGGTTTATAACACCATTCAAATAGGGACTCAAACATGGATGTCAGAGAACATCAATCATGCTGTCAGCGGTAGTTGGTGTTATGACGACAACGATGCCAATTGTCTGAAATTTGGTCGTTTATATACATGGGAATCAGCTAAAGAGGCTTGTCCTCAAGGATGGCACATACCAACAGACAGCGACTGGGACGTATTGGTTGCTGCAATAGGTGAAAAATCTGTTGCCGGTGGTACTCTAAAAGATAACGCATCAGGTTTGTGGAAAGCTCCCAATACCGGAGCCAATAATTCAACAGGGTATTCTGCCCTTCCTGCCGGCATCAAATTAAATAATGGCAGCTATACTGCTCAGGGAGAAACTGCAGCCTTCTGGAGTATTTTTGATAATGGAAGCGGAGCTTGGGGACGTCATTTGACTTTTAACAGCGCCAGATTCAACAGCCTGAATAATCCTGAACATATGGCATACAGCCTGAGATGCTTGAAAAATTAAAAAGCAATAATGAAAAAAAACGTTTTTGCATACACAATTGCAATTGTTATTATCCTGCTTTTAATAAATGCTAAAAACGTTTCGGAATATAATACTCCTTACAACAGAGATGAAGTTGAACTTTGGGAAAAGCAACTCAACGAGTTGAATTTTATTACCATGCGTATCTCTGCCATTAACCTTATTAACGGACTGATACTCACACCGGTACAAATCCAGAGATTAAAGGTTTTACAACAAGAGATCGACAATATAAACATTTCTCACCCCCCTGCCCTGCCTGATTTAATTCCAGAAATAACGCTTATCAGAGATACATACTTAAAACTGACAAATAAACTTGTTTTAAAAGAACATTTAAGCGATACTTATATTGATTCAATATTTCAAGTGCGTATTCTGCACAGCAAAATGATAAAAAAAACAATTTGCGGTAAACGAAAAATCAAAGAAAGTCCCGAGGGCTGCATACGTTGTCATGCCCTACCCCGCTGCTTCCCAACCGGCAATATTGATAAAATTAATACAAGACCGATATTTCCTCTGAAACGAAAAAAAATTGACAAAGCACATATTGTTGGTATGTTCGGAGAAGCAGGTGATATTAAAATATGGGAACTTAGGGACGAAGTTGATAAACTCTTAACAAATGCCCAAAAAGAAATTGCAAATAATTATAAATTCTGTCTGATTCCGCCACAAGATTTATCCGACCCTATGCGTGCAGGTCAGGCATTTTCAAACGACCGATGGGTAAGCTTTCTAACTGATATTCGCACCCATGATGAAAAATCATGGAAAAAATATAAACGCTTGTATTTACAGCCTTTAGATGAACTTATCGAAGCGTCCATGCCGGGAATTACAAGAAGCAACAAGAAATCTGCCCTTAAAAAAATTGATATTATTTTAAATGAGACAAGACGTATGGATGCCATTGATTTTGATCTCCGGAAAGAAGCATTGTGCAGAAGTCTTAATGCCTGTTTCATTTTTGATGATTTAACGGGAGTTTCCAATCGGCCTCCCGAATTGCAAAAGTTCGTAAATGCAATGCTCCTGCTTTATCCGGGTAATATGGAAATTTATAATGGTTTACAGAACTAAGTTCCAATAGCATCTGTACCCTCTTTGAAATTGCAGTTTGTTTTTGTTGTCTAAGTAAATACTGGAAAATTAAACAAAAATATTTCATTTCTGAAAAATCTTATAATTACATTTGCAAAAAAAGAAAATCATCATTATGATAAAGAAAATATTTTTAGCCGTTTTTGTATTAAGCCTATGGGCATGCGGTCCGACAAAAGAAGAACTGGAAGAACAACAACGATTAGATGATTCCATCATGGACATAGAACGTTTGTCAATAATTGAAAAAGCCAATCAGCTCATGGAAGAATCTTCCCAGATTGACACCATGGCTGTTGTTGATTCAACTGAGATTCAGCCTCGATAAAGGAATTTGCAAATTTTGGATTATCAGTGGGGATAAATCATAAAGTTTTTCCCTGTTTTTCTATTATACATCTTTACCAATGCAAAAAATATTTTGGCTCCAATCGGCCATTTAAAAAAATTAAGCCTGAGTCTTAAATAAGCAAGCGGAAATACTGCCAAATTTACCAAAGCGAGAAAAATCTTTTCATTACGCGGACGGGATGCATTATTGAAAAAGAATGGATTTGAAAGGGTAACATAAAAATTCAAGAAGGTATTGTATTGTTCTTCAAACTCTTTCTTGAACCAGGGCGCTCTGAATTGTTCAAATGTATGATTAATCCATTCCTCTAGATTTTGAGGCTCAATAAAGCCTTTTTCTACTGCAATGGGGTAAATGGAAGTATTAGGAAATGGTGTGTAATATCCCACGTGTACTTTTAAGGACAAATCAATCAATTTGGTTTTTCTTATCATCTCAAAAGTATCTTTAATATCCTGTGTCGGATTAAGAGGAAAAGCAATCATTGTCGTAAAATAAGGCGTGATTTTGTTCTTTTTAAGTAAACGAACAAAACGGATGTTTTCTTCAACAGTAAGTTTCTTATTGAGCAAACCCAAAATCTCATCATTCCCTGATTCTGCACCACATAAAATACGACGACAACCTGCTTTGTAAAATAATTTAATATGTTCTTCATCAAACATTTTCATAAAGCTCCCTGCATGTGACCAAACTTCCCATTTCAGGTTAAGATTATTCGCTATCATTGATTCAGCAAGGGCTATTGAAAATGACTTATTGGTAAAGAAATTATCATCATGAAAACAGATACTGTCAACATTGGCAGTCTCCTTAAAGTATTTCAATTCCTCAATAATTTTTTCTAATGGCTTCGGAAACCACTTCTGTTGATACACAGGTGTAAGGGCACAAAACGAGCAATTGTTCGGACAACCATGGCTGGCAAAATACACGACAGTCCTTTCAGCATAGGGAATACCCTGCAAGATGTATTGATTAAGATCAACAAGTCTATAATCTATATCCGGAAAGTTAGTTGAACTGACAAACTCATTTTCGCCTCCGAACTTTATACTGTTATTTTCTTTATAATATAAACCTTTAATCTTTTCAAAAGAAGTATTATCAAGCAATGATTCAACGAGCTTCCTAAAAGGAGTTTCTCCCTGTCCGGTAATGATGAAATCAATGAAATGCTCCTTCAGACTTTGTTCAGGCATCATGGTAACATGCCAGCCACCCCAAACAATAGGAATGCTGCTGTCAACTTCTCTGAGATATTTTGAAAAACCAATTCCTCTATCAATCTGATAGCCAAGCATGGCACTGACTCCTGCCAAAAGAATCCCATCCTTATGCATATCAATGATTTTGTGATAATCCTGCCCGATGTTTTCATCAATAAAAACAACTTTCACGCCCAAATCCCTGACAACCCTCTCGAGATAGAGTAAAGCATAAGGTACACAACGGTATGCATCCCCTCCTCCAAAGGGCATAAAAAGGATAATAGTATTTCGTCTGTTTATTGTTGTCAACGTAAATTTCAGTTTAGAAAATAAAATACAAAAATATAAAATATTGGTTTGAGGTCTTTAGAAAATAGTGAACCAATTAATTATAAAATAAAAAAACTCTGTAAATCAATGATTTACAGAGTCTCGGAGTAGCGAGATCGGGAATTGAACCCGAGACCTCAGGGTTATGAATCCTGCGCTCTAACCACCTGAGCTACCTCGCCATTTTGGTTTGCAAAAATAATATTATTTTTTTAATATTTACATTTTTTTTGAACTGTTTACTTTAATTTTGCTCTTTATACATTTATGTTTATAACAAATGCTTAAAGTTTCTTGCGTTTCCTACATCAACAGCTACCCATTTGTTTATGGTTTAAGCACTTACAGCAACCTGAAGAAACAGATAGAACTTGACTTATGCAGGCCATCATTATGTGCTGAGAGTTTTTTGTTTAATAATAGTGATATATCACTATTACCTGTAGGGGCGCTTCCACATATCAATAAGCCCTATAAAATCATAACCGACTTTTGCATTGGTGCAGTAAAAAGTGTTGAAACTGTTATATTATTCAGTAATTATCAGATGGATGATATTCAAACAGTATATATTGATACTGACTCAGTTACATCAGCACAATTAATCAAAATACTTTTCAGGGAACTATGGTGCAAGGAAGTTGCATACATAGCTCAATCAGAACCACTTCTAAGATTACCTGAGAACAGCGCCTATCTTGCGATCGGAGATAAATGTTTTAGCCTTAGAAAAGAATTTAAATTTGCTTACGACCTTTTTGAGGCCTGGCATGAACTGACTAACCTGCCCTTTGTATTTGCAGCATGGGTTTCAAAATCAACAGTGTCCCATGAATTTGCAGAGTTATTTAACAAGGCTTTAGAACATGGCATCCTCAATAAAGAAAAAGCACTCAAAGCTTACATCCACAAAAACGAAAAGTCTGATTTTAATGAGCTGTTGAGCTACTTAGAAAACAATATAAGTTACAGTTTTGATTTGCAGAAACAAAAAGCTCTTGATTTGTACCTAAGCAAAATTTCTAAATAAGTTTTTCTTCAGGCCTTAAGACCGGAAAAATATTATTCAATCTGTTGTTTTTATTTTATATTTTTGTAATATAAAATGAATTGATATTATTACAATTCAACAATGCTTATGTATCAGGAAAAACTAAAAAATATCACAGTAGGAATAGCAGGCTGTGGAGGTCTTGGCTCAAATTGCGCAGTTGCTCTGGCTCGAATTGGCATTGGGAAGCTCATCATTGCTGATTTTGACATCATTGTTGAGAGCAACCTCAACAGGCAATATTTTTTTTACGATCAGATAGGTTTAAAGAAAGCCCATGCTCTTAAAGAGAATATCCTTAGAATAAATCCTAAAGTGTTAATAGAAGCCCATGATGTCAGATTGACAAGCGAAAATATTCCAACAATTTTTAAAGAATGTCAGATTATAGTTGAGGCCTTTGATTTGGCTGAAATGAAACAGATGATTATTGAAACTGTATTAACTGAAATGCCTGATAAATATATTGTTGCAGGATTGGGTCTGGCCGGTTGGGGCCATAATAATCTGATAAAAACAGAACAATTCGACAATTTATTCATTTGCGGTGACCTCATTTCTGAAGTGTCACCCGAAATGCCCCCCTTAGCACCAAAAGTTGGGATTGTATCAAATATGCAGGCCAATCAGGTTTTTGACATTATCATGAATAACATCAAATAATAATTATAGCCATGAAAATCACATTGAATAACAGAGAGGAAGTTTTTGAAAAAGATGAAATGACTGTAATCGAACTACTTGAATATAAGAAATTTACATTTAAAATTATCACTGTAAAAGTGAATGGTACTTTCATTAAAAAAGATATGTACGAAAAAACAATTATCAAAGAGGGTGATAATGTAGCCGCCATTCATCTTATAACAGGAGGTTGAAAAGCCAAAGCTTTTAAGAACTAAAGGGCAGGGCTCTCCTGTCCGTTAATTTGAAACATATCTTTCATTTCATCCTTTTTCTTAATACCGAAGTTGTATCTGATATTAATTCCAATACGCTGGTTATCAGTATATCTGTCACCATAGGATTGAATCGTTCCCTGATTGAGCTGAAATTTTGTTACCATAGTGCGTAAAACATCTCTGGCGCTAATATTAATCAATAAATTCTTATCTAAAAAAGTTTGAGAAATACCAAAATTAAGTGCGCCAAAATCATCTAATTCAAAAAAATTATAATTCCCATTTATCATCATAAACCCGCTCATGGTAAGTTTTGTCTCTTTAAAAAGGTTTAGAGAATGAAAAGTAAACAAACGCCAACCCCCTCTTTCATATATCAATGGCTTTTCATCATAATAACCATCGTATTCTATATAATTGTACTGGCCACCAAGTATAAAAAAGTACTTCTTTCCGGGAGGAATGCCAGCCATCGCCCTGAAATATGTTTCTGTACTTTTACCCAAATTGTCATAGGTTCTCACGAGTACTTCCCCCTGATTTTCGTCCTCATATACAACACTTGAAAAAATATCCCTTGTATGCGTTCGACCTATGGCAAATAATGGCCTTTCATCAAAGCTGATATTTGCCTCATAATTCTCGGTAAATTGTGGTTTAAGTGATGGATTACCGGTTTCATACATAAATTCATCTATATACTTTATATAGGGATTTAAATTCTGGTAATCGGGCCGACTGATGGTTTTACGATAGATTAAATAAGTGCGTAATTCAAATTCTCCTATATTAAAAAGTGGTCTGCTCAAATACACATAGGGAAACCAATCAAATCTTTTTACAAGAAAATTTGTATCCACAGGAACAGTCTGATTTCCCATCATGTAAGTATGTTCCATTCTTATGCCTGCTTTTAAAAGTATTTTCCAGAATAAAGTGCGAGAAAGTTGAAAATAGGCTGCATTTATTGACTCTTCGTAATTAAAAGTATTGGTTCTTTGGGAATCGTTTATCAAAATATTATTCTGAAATTTGAAATAGTCTGCATCACTATCATACATCTGAGAAGCACTCTTAAAACCTGTTTCTAATTTGAATTCAAAAGGCAATTGCTTGGTTAAATCAGACTGAAAAATGAGAAAATGGCGATTTTGAATATTTTGGCCCTCTCCTAAGATGTCCACATTAAATGGTATAGAATAATTATTTAAATAATTCTGGTCCGAAGTGTTGCCCGTATAACTATAGCTCAATTTTGTATCCAGTTCAGAGCCAGAAGTGTCCAGTTTGTAAAGCAATCCTAAATCTTGTTGAATACTTAAAAATCTGAGTATGTTATCAAGAATGTTTCGACTTTCCATTAATCTAATATTCTCTGAGGTTTCAATAAAACTGTTACTTAGGGAACTGTTGTCGGCAAGACTGGTATTTATTCTTCCATCGTAATTAAACCCTAGATTTTCATTAAGGTCATAATTATATCCGTATCCCATAAATACCCTGTGACTTTTTTGCTTGTTTTTAGCCATCTGACTTAAGGTGGTATCAGTCCAAAGTGTTCTTGTCATGTTCAGCTCTTCCAAACCATTGTTATTGGCATAATTCATATTTATATAAGATGTACTTTTTTCGCCACTGTTGTTGAAACTGAAACCGGCTGTTCTGTTTCCGTAAAGACCTTGATTCATACCAGCATTTACAGATCCGAAGCGACCTAATTTAACACCTTTCTTAAGAATTATGTTGATGATACCTCCCGAGCTGGCAGCGTCATATCTTGATGAAGGAGTTCTAAGCACTTCAATACGTTGCACACTTCCCGGAGGCAAATTCCGTAAAAGATTGGTAATATCCTGACTGCTCATCTTTTGCTCCCTTCCGTTTATGTAAACAGCAGCCGGAGTGGCACTTGACAAAAAAATACCACCATCCTGATCCACGTAAAGACCGGGTGTGCTTTCAAGAACTTCAAGCGTATTGGAACTGATACTCGCTATTGGTTCAGGGTCAATAATCATCTTATCGTCTTCCTGTGTAACCATGGGACGACGCGCAGTAACAGTAAATTCATCAAGTCCAACGGTAGCCTGCTCCATCCTAAAATCATATTGCCTTTCATCTCCTCTAACTGTTATATTTTTTTCTAAAGATTCAAAACCTATATAACTTATTTTCAGGGTATAAAGTCCATCCTGTAGATTTTCAAAAACAGCCCTCCCCCTTTGGTCTGTAACTTTATACGATGTCGCTGAATCAGCCAAGTGAATCATCTGAAGTGTTGCCCCAACCAGCGCCTTTCGCTCATCATCTTTGATATTTACTGTAACTGATTGTCCGGAAATTGTCATTGAGAATAAAACCATTAATCCAAACAATCCAAAAAATAAAGTGAATCGAAAATTCATAATAAAATAATATCCCACAAAATTAATATAATAAATTTTCAATCCCGGCATTGAAAAAAATATTTATCGGAGTACAAATGAGATTATTTCTCGGTAAAAAGCCAATTCTAAAAAAAGAAAAGATTAACACCTCTTAAATAATTACAAACAAGAATCATTCAACGCTGACACCACATTACCTAAAAAAATTCATTACGGTATTTTTTTCCCTTTTTCTCTAAAAATCAAGAAAAGACCGATGATGACCAGTGGGATACTTAAAATCTGCCCCATATTAAGCCACATGTTTTCCTCAAATCTTGATTGGTTTTCTTTAATAAACTCAATTAAAAACCTTATCATAAAAATAAGCACAAGAAACCAGCCTAAGAAAATTCCTTTCCCTATATCTCCTTTCTTTCTATGATAGAGAGACAACAGAAATATAAAAATCAACACATAGGCTATGGCTTCATATAATTGAGCTGGGTGTCTGGGAGCGGCATTATATAGGGGATTATTCACAAAAAGAAAGGCCCATGGCAACTCAGATGTTTTACCAACAATTTCGGAATTGGCAAGATTACCTAGTCTTATGAGCGCACCACCCATTGAAATTGGTATTACAATACGGTCAATAATCCAAATGTAAGGTTTATACTTGTATTTAAAAGAATACAACAGCACCGAAAACAAAATCCCAATAGCGCCGCCATGACTTGCCAGCCCACCCTTCCAAATATACAGAACAGTCAAGGGATTCTCAATAGTTGTTTGAAAATCATAAAAAAAACAGTGACCTAAGCGGGCCCCAATGATCCCTCCTAATGCAACGTAAAGAAAAAGCGATTCAAGATATTTGGCATCAACATGTTCTCTTTTATAAATAAATTGCATCACATAATACCCCAAAATGAACGCAAATCCAAAGAGCAAACCATACCAGCGTGCCGGATAATTACCTATTCTAATAATTTCGGGACTGACATCCCATACAATAACGATCAAATTCATTGAGAAAGACTAGTAGGTTTAAAAAAAACAAAAAATGTCGTAAAAAAAGCTGTAAACGCAACACCGGCTTGAGTTTCGAGCATCGCTTCAAAAAGAAAGTTAACACAAATGATGAGCACAAGAAATAAACTAAGCCATTTAAAATCCCCCCTGAAACTATAGTAGAGAGGTGCCAATAAATAAATGAGTAAAGATAAAAAACCACCTATACCTGTGGCTATAAATGTCTGAAGGAATTGGTTATGGGCATTTAATTTCTTTTCTTTTATCACATGCAACTGTTTTGCCACATAAGACTTTACAAGCTCATCTTTGACATCACCCGTACCTACACCTGTCCAGAAATTCTTTTTAATGATCCCCACTGAACAATCCCATATTTGTGTACGGATATAAGTACCGTCCCAACTGTTTACCTTCCCTTTCTCAGGTTTTACATTTTTTAGAGCTAAAAATAAACGATCGTATAATTGAGGGGTTAGCTTTAAAGATGTAACGATTAAAAAAATAGAAAAAAATAAAAAAAACAAACCGAATTTATAGGCTTTATGCGTTTTTATAAACACCAATAACCAAATCAAAATAATCAATAACGTACTTATAAAAACGGCTTTTGAGTTAAGCAACAGAATAATAATTACAAAATACAGCATAAGAGATAAATACATGAAAACCTTAAGTTTTGTAAGTCTGCTGTAATACAATGTAAAATAGTGAAGTACGACTGCTAATGCAAAATTGATGTACATCGCATAATAGCTTGGATGAAATAAGAAAGAAAGTTTATCGTACATAAAAGCTTCTGATTTACCACTTTGCGCAAACAAAAGAGAAGCTCTAAGAACAAGAAATAAAGAGGTTAGAAAGCAGGAAATCACAAATACCAATAATATAGTTTTTATGTGCCTTCCCTTAAGAAAAAGAGACAATGATGAAAATACAAAAGGGAGTAAAAACATAGGTAATTTTAAAAGCAAATCAATTCCTGCTATATCCTTATGTTCGGAAAAAGAAGTGGCAATAAGATAGAAAAAGTATGAAAGAGACATAATAATCAGTGGACGTCGGAATTTCTTAATGAACCCTGTTTCCCAAAAAAGAGATACCAGAAAACTTAATGTCAGCAAGGCCATGGCATGAGGAACAACCTTCTTATAAACAGGAATTAAAAAAGTCAATAGCAGCAACAACAAAAATGAAATAAAAAAAATAATTTTAGGTTTGCCCTCAGCCGGCAAAAAAAAATCTTTCAAAATATCGGGTTTATGACGATTTATTGACATTCCTACAAATGAGATACACAATCCAATTTTAAGATGTACATTAAAATATGTTATGCAAAAATATGAAAATTGACCAAACTTGAAATGATTCTATAAAAATATTAATTTTGCTATGTGGATAAATCATTAAAACTCACCATTTTTGCACTGGGCTTCACAACAACCATAACTCAGTTGGTCATCATACGTGAGTTCTATAATTTTTTTGGTGGCAATGAGCTTATAGTAGGTATTATCTTCGCCAACTGGATGCTTATCTTAGGCATGGGCGCATTGGTTGGGAAATACCTTAATCGCTATCTCAGCAAGTCCTATCTCCTTCTTACCAATCAACTTCTATTTGCAATACTGCCAATAATCAGTATATTAATACTGAGATACATCAGGGTGGTTATTTTCGGCCAGGGTGTATCCGTAAACATGAACAACATTTTCATTATCTCGTTTGTAGTGCTGCTTTTCTTCTGCTTTTTGTCCGGTCTCTTATTTACTCAACTGAGTAAGGCTTACTCGGACTATAAAAACAGAAAATCGGTTGTTTCGGTTTATTTCATTGAAACATTGGGAAGTATAATCGGAGGGCTGCTCTTTAGCTTTATTCTGGTTTTTTATTTAAAAACTTTTGAGATTCTACGGGTATTGTTAATTATAAATCTGATATTTCTAATACTTCTAAGCAATTTAAGTGGCAAAAAAATATTCAGCATTTCAGTATTGACACTTCTCATTTTTGTCGTTTTTACTTTCAATTTCGATTTGGATATCCGCTCAAAAAGGGATTTCTTTTCAGGACAGGAAATCGTCTATGATGAAGAAACACCCTACGGAAATATTACAGTAACAAAAATGGCCGAACAATATAATTTCTTTGAAAACGGCCTCTTACTTCACTCCACAGGAGATTACTCGGGTGCTGAAGAAAAAGTACATTTTGCCATGTCGCTGCACCCTTACCCTCAGAATGTTTTGCTTATTTCAGGAGCTATAAGTGGAACAGTGATGGAAATTCAAAAATACGGGAATGTCAGTATCGATTATATTGATATAAATCCTTTCGCCATAAAAGTGGCTAAAAAATTTAAGCTCCTTCCCGAGAAAGGCATCTCAATCATAACTCAAGACCCGATTATTTATCTAAAAAACAATTCACAGAAACGCTATGATATTGTCATTATTGACCTGCCTGAGCCTGTCAATGCACAGATTAACAATTATTACACAGAAAGTTTCTTTCAGTTACTAGCCTCAAAAATCAATAATCATGGGATTATCTCAACTTCACTTAACGGTACTGCAAACTACCTCAACGACAAAGCGGCTGAACTCCATTCCATTTTATACAATACGATAAGCACCGTTTTTAATCACGTAATAATTGTACCGGGCAGTAAGAACTTTTTCATATTCTCACAAGATACACTTGAATACAATTTTACAAAAAATATTTCTGATAAAGGGATTGAAAATCTATACGTAAACAAATACTACATTGATGACAGGGCACTACAAAGAGAAAGCGATATTATTTATGCAAATATTGACAAAAATGCACAAGTCAATACCAATTTAAGACCTGTTGCCTATTTCAGCCAGATTAATTACAGACTTAATCAATCGGGTATCAATTTGAATGTAGCTGTCTGGATTACCGTTATTTTACTCATAATCATGGCATTAAGATTTAATCCTGTGAATTTTTGCCTTTTCTCCGGTGGTTTTGCAGGTACCTCTCTTGAAATTATTATCATTATGGGGTTCCAGTTTATTTACGGTTATTTGTATGGTGCTATTGGTGTCATAATAAGCATGATGATGATAGGAATGGCTGCAGGAGCATTTTTGGTAAAGAAAAAAATCCTCAAACCTATAACCAAAACCCTTGTTTTCCTTCAGATTCTGTTATCGGTCTTCTCATTAATACTGCCCCTGACATTTATCATATTATTAGATATGCAAACTAATTTTTGGTGGACTCATATATTTTTCATAATTTTAACCTTGCTTCTGGGTTTATTGATTGGGGCTGAATTTTCTGTAAGTGCAGGTTTACTGAAAAAAAATGCTTCGGCTACAGCCTCTGAACTTTATAGTGCCGACCTTATGGGAGCAGCACTGGGAGCCATTCTTGCCTCAGCATTTCTGGTTCCGTTGATCGGTATTCTATATGTTTGTTACCTGGTTGCAATAATTAATGCATTAAGTGCATTGTATTTATATATTAAAAGGGAAAACTATAAAAGGGATTAAGTAAAATATGGGAAAGGGAGTTGACAAAAGAGAATTTCTGAAAATCGGATTGATAGGTGTGAGCTATTTTTGCTGCAGGCCCCTGATGGCACATTCAAAATTTGTTAAAAACATAATAAATTCAACAGCTATGGACGAGAACAAACCATGGAAATGGAGCAAAGAAGTTTTTTACTACGAACAGAAAGATACCCATATCGTTTGTCAGGTCTGCCCGCATGAGTGCTCCATCAGACCAAATGAGAGAGGTTTCTGCAAAACCAAAGTCAATTACAATGACAAATTATATTCAATAGCCTACGGAAACCCATGTTCCGTAAACATTGATCCCATTGAGAAAAAACCCCTTCTACATTTCAAACCCCAGACTCAGACTTTTTCCCTTGCAACTGCCGGTTGTAACTTCCGATGCCTCAATTGTCAGAACTGGTCAATTTCACAAATCAGCCCGATTGAAAGCCGCAACTATGATTTGATGCCTGATGAAGTCATAATCCGAAGCAAAAGAAACAATTGCCAGTCTATTTCATTTACTTACTCAGAACCGGTTGTTTTTTACGAATACATGTTCGACATTGCAAAACTGGCTAAAGAAAACAGACTCGACAGCGTTCTTGTTTCTAACGGCTATATAAACGAAAAACCGCTCAGAGATCTGGCGCCATACCTTTCTGCTGCCAATATAGACCTTAAAACTTTCGACACGAGAAAACATCTCGAACTAACCAAAGGCCACATCAGTAAAGTTTTAAACACCATTAAAGTTCTGAATGAGTTAAATATCTGGGTTGAAATTGCCAATCTGGTCATTCCTCAGTGGACAGATGACATGGAAACAATAAAACGCATGTGTGACTGGTTGGCAGATAATAATTTATCTCACCTTCCCCTCCACTTTACAAGATTCAGCCCCATGCACCAACTGGCACATCTGCCAGTTACACCGGTTTCAGTTCTTGAGAATGCCCATAAGATTGCAAAAGAAGCCGGTATTAAATACGCCTACATAGGCAATGTTCCCGGTCATGAATTAGAAAACACCTTTTGCCCATCCTGTAAAAAAATGATTGTGGAAAGAAGAGGGTATCATATCATTAATAATCGTATTACAAATGGGAAGTGCTCCTTTTGCAATACAAATATTCACGGTGTTTGGAATTAATCAGTAAAATGAAGCAGGTAAAAATTTATTTTGGTTGCCAGTAGCACATCTTTGGAGATACAATGCTATTTTCAGCTTTTAACTTTTTCATAGCTGCATCAACTTCTTTACGGTCAAGACCGGTTAATTCTACAATTTTTCCTGCATTTAAAGGCTCTCCTGCCTTCTTCATAGCTGCCAATACTTTTTCTTTTGCGTCCATAAATTCAATTTTATATGATTTACTACAAAGCTAAAAATTGTTTTTGAAAAAAATTGAGTTTATTTATTGAAGTCTTTTATAACAATATCAAAATTATCAGGCTCCGTTAATCCCAAAAGCAAAAAACATCAAATGAGTATTTTGTTTTTTGTTGTGTTTTCCAAGCAATTTAAAAAACAATCTGGCATCAAAAGCCCAATTAAAGAAATTAAATCTGAATCTCAGATAAAGGACCGGAAACCACAATTTACTAAAATACCACAAAGTTGACTTAAAAGTCGGGGGGCAGAAAATATAAGTATCGGGGTCAAAAACCGGCAGATAAAAATTCATAAAATTATGTAATTCTTCTTCATAATCCTTTTTGGTCCAATTGGGACGAAAGTAGAAGAGTGAATGATCTGCCCATTCTTTCAAACGCGAGAAAGGTTTAAATCCCTTATCAATGGCCATCTGGTAAAGAGGAGTTCCCGGGAAAGGCGTGTAATATGTAATGTGAACCTTAAGACGGCGATCTATTAGCTTTCCCTTGCGAATCATATTAAATGTATCTTCGATGTCATCGCCATCACCTATTGGTAAGCCAATCATAGTGGCCCAAAAAGTCAGGACATTGTGTCTTTTCATCATTTTAACAAGATTCAGATTATCATTTACAGTTAATCTGTCTTTTACGATATCAAGGATCTCTTGTCTTCCAGATTCTGTGCCGGTACCCAGCTTTCGAAGTCCTGCTTTATAGAAAAAGGCCACGTCTTCATCTTTAAAAAGACGGAGAAAGCTACCGGAGTGTGATGAAGTGTCAAATTTAAGATCTAATTTCGCATCTAAAACCGCCTGAAAGAATTTGTATGGATAATCTCTGTTTGAGAAAAAATTATCATCCCACATCAGAATGCTGTCAATATCGGCATGCTCTTTAAAATATTTTAAATCTTCAATGACATTTTCAATAATACCGGGGTACCACCTTCCCTTAAACACAGCTGCACCAGAACAAAATGGGCATTTATTGGGACAGCCCCAGCTTGTCATGTACATGAGTCTGCGGTTGGAAAAATCAGTTTTATAAATATAATTATTCAGATCAATAAGTTTGTAATTTACTCTGGGCAAATGTTTTATATCACAAAAATCATCATTGGGATTAATTTTTATTTGTCCATTATTTTTGCATCCAATACCTTTAATATCATCATAACTCTTCCCTTCAATAATTCTCTCCAATAGGATGGGAAATGTCATTTCCGATTGCCCAACCATGACAATGTCGATAAATTCTTCTCTGATGGTTTGTTCTGCTAAAAAAGTTGTATGCCAACCTCCCCAAATTACAATAATATCTTTAGAGAAGCTCTTCATTCTTTCAGAAAATTCAATTCCTCCATGAATCTGATAACCGGTAACAGAGCTAACACCAGCCATAAGAATGCGATCTTTCACTGGTTCTATAATGGGAAGATAATCTGCTGTTGCGTTTTCATCAATAAGAATGACATTCAGATTGAGATGTCTTATAGCTCTCTCAAGATGTAATATGGGATAAGGGATGTACCAGCTTTTTTCGTTTTTGGCTGCTATAGGATAAAAAAGAATAACAGTATCTCGTTTCATAAAACAATTTAATAATCAAAATTATAAATAAATATTCAATTAGGGTCAATTAATTTAAAGTTGAATTAAAAAATGAGAACTTTTTATTAGTTTTGTCTTTCTAAACAATTTAATAAAATGGATTTAAACAAAGAGTTAGTAATTCTTTTAGTTAGACATCAGAAGCTCACATTAAATAAAATAGGTACATTCTCTATTGTTGATGAAGCAGCTCAGATTCATCCAATCAATCATACTTTTCTGCCTCCTCAGAAAAACATTGCGTTTGAATATAATACTGATGCTTCTGACAACATTTTCAGAGATCATCTGATTACATCTTTTTCATTGGCTGAAGTTGATGCCGAAAATGCAATTGATGAATTTGTCAAGAACCTTATCAGTAATTTGGATGATTCCGGAAAACATTTTTTTGATAAAATGGGAAGCCTGATTAAAAATACTGATAATACTTTTGTTTTTGAAAAGGACCATGATTTTGTTCCTGACAATTCTTATTTCGGGTTGGATTCTTTTGTTGCACCTGCCATCCAAAGAAGTAAAGAAGGAATCAAGGTCGTCAGTGAACGAAAACCAAGGAAAAAACTAAAACCCGTTTTTATTATTCTATTGCTGCTCCTACTGTTTGTTACAGCAGGGGGTATTACATACTATTTTCTGCCCGAAGTTGTGAACAAAAGCTTTTTAATAGCTGAAAGCAAGATTGATGATCTAACTTCAAAAATTAAA
>JAQVVM010000010.1:84408-92798 GCA_028698995.1 Bacteroidales bacterium | reverse complement strand
AAACTGCTTGACTTTGGCATAGCCAAAATACGCAGCAGCATTACCATGACACAGACGGGCAGCCGTATGGGTACCCTTATGTACATGAGCCCAGAACAGATTAAAGACAGCAAGCACCTCGATTACCACACCGACCTGTACTCCCTTGCCGTAAGCTTTGTGCACCTGCTCACAGGCGAAGCGCCCTACGACCACACCAACAGCTCGGAATTTGAAATACAGATGATGATTGTAAGCGAGCCGGTGCAAACCGACAAGCTCCCATCCGACTGGCAAAGCTTTTTGCTGCCCTATCTGAGCAAAGAGCCGGCACAGCGCCCATCCCTTACTTCATTTGCGCATAAAACAACTGAGCAGGCAGGCTTGCCTCATACACCCTCAGTATCTGAACAAAAACCGGATAACACCATTGTTGATAACGGAGATGCACACTTTAAAACTCTGGGTTCTGCCGGCAGCAAAACTATTAACGACAAGTACAGCAAACAAGACGAAGCCACCATTATTGAAAAAGAAGACAAGCCCATAGCTGTTGAGAAAAAGTACGCACCTGCAAAAATACAAGTGCCACCCAAAAAGAAGAAATCCTATGCTGCTTTGTGGTGGGTTACGGGCATTGTAGCCATTCTTTTAATTACACTTTTTATATGGCAGCCGTGGAATTCGCTACCACATGTAAATACTTTTTCAATAATGAATATTACTCAAAATAGCGCAACTTTAAATGGCTATGTAAAAACTAATGGAGTATTTTCAATATCACAGCAGGGCTTTTGTTATAATACCTCAACAAACCCTTCAATAAACGATACAAGAATAACATGTATGAATGGAGATGGAAATATTTATTCTACATTGAATAACCTTGATGAAAACAGTATATATTATGTTCGCGCTTACGCTACTAATATTATTGGAACAGCTTATGGTCAGGAAATATCCTTTAAAACTTTAAGAATTGATACTTTTGCTTCATCAGAAATTTTAAATTTTAGTAATCTTAATCACAATTCAGCTTCAGTTAATTGTAATATAATTGATAATGGAGGAACGGAAGTTTCTGAAAGAGGTATTTATTATAGCATTAATAGTATCCCTAATATTGCTATTTTTCCTTTAGAACTTATGGGTAGCTGGTATGATGATGTTGGAGGTGGATGGAATGTATATATTACAGAGAATAACGGAACAGTTACAATAATGAATGGAAACGAATACTACAAATTAATTTTTATAAGAAAACAAAAATCCACTAATAATTATATTATTCATACTATTAAAGATAATGAGCATTTTACTGTGTTTATTGAGTTAAATAGTATAGATAGAATGAGATTTGAGAAAGTTCGTGGAAAATATGAAGACTGGACTCCTAATAACCTGCAAGGACATCATAAAAGGGATGCATCCGTTTATAGAAAGATAGCATCAGGTAAAGGGAATGGCAGTTACACTGTAAATATTAGCGACTTAAGTGAAAATACATCTTATTATGTACGGGCTTATGCTATTAATGAGATAGGAACGACTTATGGGGATGAAAGGAGTTTTACAACAACAGCGGGCACTTCGAGAGGCTCAGTGTCCGCTTCATCAGGTACTTTTACCGACACCCGCGACGGCAAAACCTACAGAACAGTTAGAATAGGGACACAAACCTGGATGACCGAAAACTTAAATTACAGCACAGGCAATTCTTGGTGTTTCAACAACAATTCTTCAAATTGCAACACATACGGCAGATTATACGATTGGAATACAGCACGAAGTGTATGCCCAAGTGGGTGGCATTTGCCCTCGAAAAGCGATTTTGAAGCACTTTTAAGCAACGTTGGAGGCAGCGACAGCAATGCCTATCATGCGTTAAAAGACGGCGGCAGCAGCGGTTTTTCTGCTCTTTTTGGCGGTTGGCGTCACCACGATGGACATTTCTACTACATTGGGTACTACGGCTACTGGTGGTCGTCTTCGGAGCGCGATGCTAGCAACGCGTGGAACCTGTACATGTACAGCAGCAATCAGGATGCCAGCATGAGCAGCTACAGCAAGGAGTTGGGTTTTTCTGTGCGTTGCCTCAAAAACTAGTTCAACAATTATAAATTTAATTGATAATCAATACAAATTATAAAAAAACTGAAAATCCGAATTCTCATTAGTCAATGAAAGAAAAATATAAATATATTAAAATTGTTTTATGGCGCTATAAGGGCACAGTTTTCCTGTTGTTTTTTGTTTTGATATTTCTGTACTCTATGAGCAGGGTATCCGGTGTTAATACTTTACAAGTAAACAAAAAAACATGTTCAACTGCAAAGGCATCTGCTTATGCAAAGAATAATATTGGTAAAATACTCGACGAAGAAATGGTGTGCCACACAGGCAAGCAAAAGAATGGGGTTATTATTGACAGTCGTGATGAACAAGAATATGATTGGGTTCGCATTGGAACGCAAATATGGTTTGCGAAGAATCTGAATGCTTCTGTTTACAATGATGGGACGGGTATTGACTTACTACCGTTGCCAAAAAATTTAGAATCAGATTATCGTTTAGCAGAGCTATGGGATTTATATAAACAGGGTGCCAGATGTTACTATGAAAATAATGAGAATAGTGTTTATGGGGCACTCTATAATATTCATGCTGTTTACTCAGAAAAACTTTGTCCTGTAGGCTGGCATGTTGCCACAGAAAATGATTGGGAAAATTTATTTTTAACCTTAGGTGGCCAACCTGAGTGGATGTTCGAAGGGGGAGATTCTTTGGGGCCTAATGCACAAGTTTTAAAAGATATTGCCGGAAAACTTAAAGACACAACTGATTATTATTGGGAAGCGCCAAATTATTGTGCTTCAGATGAGTGGGGTTTTAATGCGCTACCCGGAGGCCAGATTATGGGTAATGATATACCAACTTTTGAGGGGCAAGGCATGATAAGTTCATGGTGGAAGATTACTGAAGATGAATTTAAGTTTAAATCATGGGATATTGAAAATAATAGTTGTGATATAACTGAACCTGTCGATTGGGTTGTAACAGGTGCTTACGTAAGATGTGTAAAAGACGGATAAATAAAAAAATCACTATATGAATACAGAACTCTTACAAGCAAGCCAAGCAATAAAATTTCAATTTTTCAGATTTGAAGAACAAACCCTTAAAGCGCTAAAGGAATTTTTGCTGGCTTACAAAAAGTTGTCCTTAAAAGGTTCAATTATTTGTATTTACATTGCCAACAACACTTCCAAAGAAAGGGCAAGTTTGAGGCTGATAATAAACAACTACCCGGGTAATTTTATTTTATTTTCACCTTCCGCTACGGTGGCAGAACTTGCATGGGAAGCCGGCGCGGCTTATTATATCAATGTGTCGAAACCCGACTGGCTGCAAAAAACAACAAGTGCTCTTGCCTCCCTTTCTCAACACGAATATGCCTATAAAATTGCCATAAAAACCCATTATCAAACCGATGTTGTCAATACCTATGACATCGTTTTTATTCTTGCTCAGGGCAATTACTGCGAAATACATCTTGCTGATGGCAAAACACTCTTGGTAACAAAACAATTAGGGCAGATGGAACAGCTATTATTGTCCTTTCACTTTCTTAAAAGATTCGGCAAAAGCACCATACTAAACCTAAATAAAATTACATCTATTAAAGATAAAACTATTATTTTTGCAAATAACGAAAAACTCAACTTTCCAAAATACAGCAAAGGTTTTATATATTTAAAAAACTTACTTATTTGGAATAACTAAATTTTTTAAACCATGTCACTTGAAATTAAAGTAGGGCGAAAAGTATCAGGCGCTTTTGATATAACAGTACCAGCCGGATTCACAAAAACAAGTCGCGAACATTTGAAAATAGTTTGTGAAAATGGCCTTATAACGCTGTTTGATTTAGAAACTTCCAATGGCACTTACGTTAACGGAAGGCGTGTGTCAAAGTGCGAATTAAAAGAAGGAGATGCTGTTCTGCTAGGCAGTAAAGACACCGGCGAAGCCTACAAGCTTGATGCAAAAACAATTGCCGAAACCTTCAAAAAAATTGAAGAGGTTTGTAGAACAGATTATGTTCGCGAATTTGCCATAGTAAAAAAAGTGTTTGAGGATTTCAATAAAGAAATAAATAAAATTCGCAATAAAAGCCAAAAGAAGGGGCAATTGCCAAAAATCATTATCTCTGTTTCAATCGGGGTGGTTTTGCTAATTGTTACGATTTGTGATGTCCTACCCGAAAACTGGGGAAAGGTACAGTATCCATTAATGATGATTATTATGGCAGTAGCTGGTGTAATTACCTTTACGGGTAATACACCTGATATAAAAGACCAAATAACTGAGCTGGAACTTAAGTATCAGGATAAATACGTATGCCCCAAATGTAAGAAACCTTTTAATCTGAACACCCATTGGAAAAAAATACAAAAAAACAAAGAGTGTCCACATGGCTGCGGTGCCATTTTTGAGTAGTTTATACAAAAAAAGTATCATTTCATACAAAAATGCTTGACACAGCTCAAGAAAATTTATTTCTTTGCAACACAAACTTTAAAAAATTAACGTCATGGAAGAAAACAAATCAAATCAGAATTCATTAAATATGAACGGACCCGGCCCAAATTCAAACAACGGTTTTCGTTCTGATAATGCCCGTATCATTGTACGCCATGCCCCCAAAGGTGTAAAAAACAACTTACTTAAAGGCGGCATTTCTGCTGCTCTTGGTTTTGTAGGGGGTGCTTCGGCACTAAGTCTCATGTCTTTTGTTGTCAGAGCAGAAGACCCCATGCCTCCGGAAACAGAAATATCGGATAATTTAACTGCCGGTACAACAGGTTCAGAAAACAATGTTTTTGCTGAGGATATCGCTGGCGACATTGATGCTGTTGTTATTTATTTAAAAACACCTTTTGCTACCGGTGTTAGTAATGAAATGAGCTTTTCCGAAGCTTTTACATCCGCCAGACAAGAACTCGGACCCGGTGGATTCTTAGAATGGAAAGGCAATACCTATTGCACCTATTTTAAAGACGAATGGGACAGCCTTTCGGATAGTGATAAAAATGACTTCTGGGAGACTGTTTCGGAAAATACAGTGGAAATTGTAAAAGAAGAAATCCCTGAATTTGCTGATATTGACCTTGATAAAACGGATGACTTTTTCTACGATGACAAACCATCAACCAATGATGGTATGGATAAGGAAGTCGATGTCAAACCAGAAGATACATTTGAAGATAATTTCAATGATGATGCAGATAAGGAAGTCAATGTCAAACCAGAGGATGTTGTGCAAGAAATAGACATAAATTCTGAAGACATTGCTCAGGGAGAAGGTGTCAAATCGGGCGACACTGCCCCCGAATTTACTATTGATGAGGATGATTTCATCGAAACTGTTAGTATTGAAGATGAAGACAACTTTGAAATTATTGATTCAGGCGCTAACGAAGGTGAATTTTCCGAGATGGTTTTCGATTTGACAGTAGATGGTAAGGTAGATTATCTGGTTATAAATATTGATACAGAAAACCAGAGCTTCTCAGATGGCTTTGATATCGTTGACCTTAATTCAGAAGAACTGTCACAAAAGGAAGACCTGCCAGTCGAAAACTCAGATTTTGAGAATTTTAGTGATAATGACTCCGATGCAGGCTTCGAGATTGATAGTGACGATATTAATAACTAAAAATGATTAAATAAGGAAAGGGCTATTGCTTCAATAGCATTGTTTTATAAAGGTTCTTTCATTTGTAATTAAATAAAATATAATCTGAAATGAAAATAAAATGTTTAAGATGCAACGCTGTCCATAATATTGACAAGCATCACCTTATAAATAATGCAGGGTCAATCATTACTTTTAAATGTAAAAATTGCGGTAATCCTGTGAAACTCTTAATCAAAAAAAAATAAGCAATGCAAATCAAAGTTAATGTCAATTGTCCATTTTGTAAGCAGAAAAATCAGATTTTGGTTAAAGATGATATGTTCGGGCGGAAAAATTTTATAAGCTGCTCCCATTGTTTGAAAAACTTTGCGACCAGTATTCCTCCAAAGAAGGAATTTGTCTCCAGACTTGAAAAAGCCAAAAAAGAAAAAGAAAAAGTTTATGAAAAAAACGAAGATAATACTTATATTGGTGGGAGTATCAAGAAGGAAGTTTTTTTAAAACTCAGTGTGTTGCCCAACGAATATAGTGTATCTCAGGTTTTTGAAATTGACCAGAAACACATGACCATTGGCAGAAAAAATAGTTCCGGTTCAGAGTACAAGGCAGATGTAGAAATCGTTACAGAGGATATGTACATGGGTAGGAAACATGCAGTAATTATGAAGAAGGAAAACAATGCTTTTGTAATAAAGGATTTAAAAAGTGCCAACCTTACCTGGCTTAACGGAACCTCACTTAAAGGTACTGATGAATTTTATCTTGAAGACGGTGACGAGTTGAAATTGGGGAGAACCATTTTAAAAATTAATATAATAGACAAATAAAATTTTAAAATATGCAAGTATATTCATTTTCACAAACCGGAAAAAGAAATAATAACGAGGATTATTACGGCAAAAATCAAAACATTTTTGTTGTTTGCGATGGTGTAGGAGGCCATACCAGCGGTGAGTTTGCAAGTCGTTTTGTTGTCGAAAATTTATTGAAAGAAACAAGTGCTGAGGGTTTTGAATTTTCAAAGATCAGCATACAGCAGTGTCTTATTAAAATTCAAGAAGATCTGAATGTTGTTTTAGACGAAAATCCGGAACTTGAAAAAATGGGTACCACATTTACCGGTATTTTTCGCACTTCAGATGCATGGTTTGCCGCACATATTGGCGATAGCCGTATATATTTAATAAGACCTGATGAGCAAAAAGTCTGGCATACATGGGATCATTCTCTTGTAGGAGAGCTTGTACGCACAAATACCATCACCCGCGAGGCAGGTCGCTTTCACCCTATGGGAAACCGCATTAGTAAGGCTATCTCAGCCAATGTTGAAAACAAAACAACCAGAGCAGATATTATTAAGATTGATTATCTGAAGCAAGGAGATATCTTTTTACTTTGTACCGATGGTGTGGGAGAAGCATGGGCAGATCATGAACTTGTAAGTCTTTTATGCAGCAACGAAATTAAACCCGAACAAAAGATTGATATTATTAGCCAACAATGCGAATCCTTGTCAAAAGATAACAACACAGCAATTATGCTTGTGATTGAAAATGAAGACGAGCTTTTGCAGGGAAGTAATGAGGAAATTACATGGATTAGTCATAAGGAAATCATGAATGATTATCAAAAATATGTTAATGAAAATGAAAACGAAGGTATTGAAAGCGATTCCTTTGGAAGTAAAATCATCACACCGGAACCTGTAAATACAAACAAACAGAAACCTCAAACTCATAAACCTCAGAAGGAGGTTGGCAGCAATAGAAAATCATCTTCTGACAAATTATTCAAATTAATTATTATTTTCTTTTTAACAGTCTTAACTTTATTCGCTGCTTATTACATATATAACAAATACAAATCTGACCCTAAGTCAAATGATATTAGAACGCCTTCCCAAAATGCTGCTGCCCATGCAACTAAGTCTTCTTTACCGAATGTAGCATCAACAAAAGCCAGTGGTTCTTTAGCTGAAGAGGATGAAAGCTATACTGAGGATGAAGAAACAAAAGAGGATACTCATAGAGATGAACCAGTTGGAGGGATTTAATAAAACACTTTGACGTTTTTTTATTATCTGCAGAATTCAAATTTTATTAACCTTCTCAAAAAGTAATTAAAATGAAAAATAAAACTGAAATATTAAAATTCAAAATTTTAAAACAAATGATAATTTTTATTTGTTTTATCACTTTAGTTTTGTCTGAAAATATTGTTTATTCTCAGCAATACTATACGCCAACGAGTCCTTTGATAGTAACAAGAGACCATGTAAACATAGATTATATAAGGGAATTGCTTGAGCAACCTAACCTGCCAACTTATACACAAAGCGATTTTGATGAAGTAAGTAATAATGTACAGCTCAATGATTTAAGGGTAGATGCTGAATTGGAAAAGAAATGGAAGGAAATAACCGATTTATTAACCATTAAAAGTGAAATAAACCGCAGGGCAGGTATAGAAGAAATGCAACAGCAACTTGTAGAGAAGAAAAATGCAAAAGAAAAAATTAAAACCGACCTTGAAGAAGCATTGAAAAATATTGACTTCTATGGTTTTTATGCCATGTTAGTACCTGTTCCCGCAGAAGAAAGGTTCAGAATACGAAATTCAGATATTAAAACACAAGGGCGTCCATTTCTTGCTGCCCAGTCAATAGAGGCTCTCAATGGGCTTTTTATTTCATCCCTGACAGTTGTGGAGG
>JAQVVM010000010.1:0-84398 GCA_028698995.1 Bacteroidales bacterium | reverse complement strand
ATGTTGGTTACAGATTATATTAAAGCCACCGTAAGAGGGACAATGGGAATAGTACAAGACCATATTCAGGAAAGATTTACTTACAACAACAATGATTATTTTTTGTGGGTTGGAAGGCTTTCTGTCAAACCATTACAAAGTGAAATTTCAACCCCTTCAGAACAAAGTGTTCTTATTAATAGTAACAGTATTACAGTTGTTAATCTTTGTTCAGAGAATTATGCCCAACAACTACTTGCAAAAGGTGTAAGTGAAAATTTTATGGAATCAATTCGAAACATAAGAGAAATTGAAAAGCCCTCAACAGAAGTAAAAAATCAAGCCTCAACTGCTGAACAAAATCGTATCCTTGTTGAATATCAAACACGTTTTAAAGAACTTGAAAATGAAATTAATGAACTTCAAAACACAATTAATAGTTATATTAGTTTTTTAAGAGAGAGTATCCATACCCATACAAATATTGTGTTTAATGAGTCTTCCTTAAGCCAAAGTATAGCTAATGCTTTACGGTTCATCGATGGTAAAATTCTGGCATTAAACAATCAAAGAAAAAACATAAAACAAAACGATTTAAAAACAAATTCTAAATCAGACATCCCTTTGACTGATTTCCCTGCTGTAGAGATTGCCAATAATGTTATAGGAATGTATGATTTACTAAAAACTTCTTTTGCTTCTGAGGATAATTTTAAATCAATTACAGAGGTAACTGATGGTGCCGTTTCTGCTTTTTTGGAGCAAAAAGTAGTTACACTTACAAGAGAAATAGATACTTTGTGGATATATCCACGAATCGAAGGCAGAAATATGTTTATTCTTGTGGTTGCAAAATTCAGAAATATAGGAGAAACCGATACTCCTGCACCCTCCCGTGTTACTACGCCCATAACAAGGCAGCAGTTTACCATTACAAATAACCGGTTGAATATTGACATGATTTATATACAAGGAGCCCGGTTTAATATGGGAAGCCCTGCATCCGAGCCGGACAGGGAAAGCGATGAATACCAGCACAATGTGGTTGTAAATAGCTTTCACATTAGTAAACATGAAATTTCTTTCGAGCAGTATGATATCTTTTGTGAAGCTACTGAACGTCAAAAACCTGATGATTCGAATGGTGGAAGAGGCAAAAAGCCAGTAATCAATGTAAGCTGGCATGATGCTACAGCTTTTTGTGAATGGTTAAGCAGAGAAACAGGCAAAACTTACCGCCTGCCCACTGAAGCAGAATGGGAGTTTGCATGCAGAGCCGGAACAACAACGCCTTTCAATACGGGTAATTGCCTGAGCACTTCACAAGCAAATTTTAATGGCAATAACCCTTATAGTGGTTGTGAGTCTGGCTTGGATAGAAAAAGAACTGCAACTGTCGGCAGTTTTAATCCAAGTGAGTGGGGCTTGTATGATATACATGGAAATGTAGCCGAATGGTGTTCAGATTATTACAACTCTGACTATTACCATAACTCAACAGTCAATAACCCAAGAGGTCCTGATGATGGTGAAAATCGTGTCGTCAGAGGTGGCAGCTGGGGCAATAGTGCACGATTTTGCAGATGTGCCATGAGAAATTATCAAAAACCTGACGGCAAGAAAAATTTTATTGGTTTTAGAATCGTAAGTACCAGTTAAAATAAAACTATTAAACTTATTCGTTTGTTTATTCAACCTATCAAAGATTGAAAACACCCCTGTTTTTTTCAATTCAGAGATTTTCAACAAAATAGTGATTTTATGCATTTTATTTAAGTTTTCCTTAATATTTAATTTATGGATTTAACAAATAAAACAATAAACGGTTTCACCCTCCTCCGCAAACTCGGCGAGGGCGGCATGGCCGAAGTGTGGTATGCCGAAAATAATATTGAAAAACCGGCAGCCGTAAAAATACTTCATAAAGACCTTTCGTTAAACGATGAAATTGTTGCGCGCTTCAGAAACGAAGCCAGAATAATGGTTAAGCTCAACCACACCAACATACGGCAAGTGTATGACTTTGCCACCATTGAGAACAGGCCTTGTATAATAATGGAATACCTCGAAGGCAAAGACCTGAAGCACATGCTTAAAGAGGGCGCACAATTTTCCGATGCCCAATTGCAGCAGTGGTGGAACCAGATGGCTGATGCCTTAAACTATACACATAGCGAAAATATCATTCACAGGGATATAAAACCATCAAATATTTTTATTACGGCAAAGGGGCAACTCAAACTTTTGGACTTCGGTATAGCCAAGATCCGCGACAGTATTACCATGACTCAAACGGGAACCCACATGGGCACACTTATGTATATGAGTCCCGAGCAGGTAAAAGACAGCAAACACCTGACTTACAAAACCGATATTTACTCACTGGCTGTTACATTTTATCATTTGCTCACTGGCAAAGCCCCTTATGATAATACCAACAGCTCTTTTTATGAGATACAGAAAAAGATAGTTGAAGACCCCATTCATATATCTGAAATACCTCAAATCTGGCAGGAATTTATAGAACCCTATGTGTCCAAAAACCCTGAATATCGCCCTTCCTTAAGTCATTTTAGAATAAAAGAGCCGGGAATTGAAACCAAAACCGATGCGACTGAAAACACCATCATAGACCACCCCATTCTTCCGCCTCAGCCTCAGCCTCAACCTCAACCTTCGCCACAACATCAGCCCAAACCCTCAAAAAGAAAAATTTTCTTGATTCCCGGAATTGCCTTACTGCTTTTGGTTGTATTGTTTATATGGCGCCCATGGAGTGGCCCGGGTGCAGAAGAATTAGCCGCCATTGAGCAAACCAGATTAGATTCTATTGCTGCTGACTCAATTGCTCGAGTTTTTGCTGCTACTAGCCAAGCAACAAGCCCAGCCACCACGGCAAGCAAAGCCACAGTTATTACCGGCACAGCAAGCAACATACAACAAACCACTGCCGTAGTTACAGGAAACGTTACAAGCGATGGGGGGGCTCGTGTTTTCGAACGCGGTATTTGCTACAGCACAAGCCGCAATCCCAGCACAAACAACAGTAAAGCAAGTGCAGACAGTGGCACGGGCAGTTTTACGGCAAACCTCACGGGTTTAAACATTTATACCACCTATTACATGCATGCTTATGCCATTAATGAGAAGGGAACGGCTTATGGTGAAGAAAGGAGTTTTACAACAAGAGGGGGCGCATTTACAGATTCCAGAGATGGTAAAACATATAAATGGGTTAAAATAGGGACACAAACATGGATGGCCGAAAATTTAAATTTCAGCACAGGCACCTCATGGTGCTACGAAAACAATACTTCTAACTGCTCTAAATACGGCAGATTATACGATTGGAATACAGCTAAAAGTGCATGCCCAAGCGGGTGGCATTTGCCCTCAAAAAGCGATTATGAAACACTTTTAATCAGTGTTGGAGGCAGCGGTGGAAGCGAAATTAGAGAATACAATGCCTATCATGCGTTAAAAGTTGGCGGCAACAGCGGTTTTTCCGCTCTTCTGGGCGGTTCGTATGATGTCCATTTATCAATTTTCTCTGAAATTGGAGAAATAGGGTATTGGTGGTCGTCTTCGAAGGATCAAGAATTTGACTTAGAGGCAGCTCCATGCTACTTGCAGCTGTACAAGCGAGATCGGGATGCCTACATGAGTTTTCTCTGGAGCAACCTTAAGGGGTTTTCAGTTCGTTGTGTTAGGGATTTTTAATTTATTTGACTATTTGATTTATTTGACTATTTGTAAAATACCCCGCTTTCGGGGTCGAAAATTTATAAACGCCAAAAAAATATACTATGAACCAACAAGAATTTTTCAAACGTTACAGTTACAATGTCCGCACCGATAAAATAGGAGGTGGTACTTTTGGTACGGTTTATAAAGCTTTTGATGAAAAATACAATAAGTATGTTGCAGTAAAGGTTTCAGAAGTGAGACTAATTGGGAACAAAGAATTTTCATTAAAGGATGAGTTTGAGGCAATAAAGGACATCCCCGCTCATAAAAACATAGCTAATTATGAAGTTCTTTATACTTTTGAAATGCCAAATGGTATTTTCGATTATGCAGTCATGCAGTTTTACGAAGGCGGCAACCTAGGCGCAGCCATTAAGCAAGGTATTACGGCCACCCAAAAAGAGCAAGTTGCAGCAGATTTATTGCAAGGCATCATCCACCTGCATACACACAAATTAGTGCACCGCGATTTAAAGCCGGGGAACATATTGGTAGTAAGGCGTGGCGATAATATTGTGCCAGTTATTACAGATTTCGGTTTAAGCAAGCAGGTTTGGGAAGAAGGTGAAAGCCGGTTTTCCAATTCCTTTGGCGGAGGCACCTTAAAATACAGCAGCCCCGAGCAGTTGCGTGGCGAAGAATTGCGTTTCAATACCGACCTCTGGAGCTATGGCGTCATTGTACATCAGGTTTTTACGGGAAAGGATTTATTTTTTACCCAAACCCAAAGCTCCGGCTCAGCCGAAACCGAGAAAGAGATTTATGAGCAGATACTGAATAAGGATCTCAGTATGGCACTCTCTTTATTGCCTGCAAACTGGGCTAAGGCTATTGCACTTTGCCTTGAACGCGACCCCTCCAAACGTATAAAATCGGCTGGCGAACTGCAGGAGATTATCTTAAATACCCGAAAAATAACACCAGTAAAAGACGATGATACTGATAACAAAAATGAAGATGTTAATATTACTGGCCGAGATGAAAACACCATCATAGACCATCCCATTCTTCCGCCTCAGCCTGATCCTCAGCCTCAACCTCAACTTTTGCCACAACCTCAGCCCAAACCCTCAAAAAGAAAAATTTTCTGGATTCCCGGAATTGCCTTACTGCTTTTGGTTGTATTGTTTATATGGCGCCCATGGAGCGGCCCGGGTGCAGAAGAATCAGCCGCCATTGAGCAAGCCAGATTAGATTCTATTGCTGCTGTAGAATCTGAACACGCCAGATTAGATTCTATTGCTGTGGCTGAATTAGAACACGCCAGATTAGATTCTATTGCTGCTGACTCAATTGCTCAAGCTAGTGCTCCTAGAAGAGGTAGATACCAAGCAACAAGCCCAGCCACTACTGCAATCAAAGCCACCGTTGTTACCGGCACAGCAAGCAATATACAGCAGACTACAGCAACAGTTACAGGAAACGTAACAAGCGATGGGGGTTCTAGTGTCACCGAACGCGGTATTTGCTACAGCATAGGCAGCAACCCCACCACAAGCAGCAGCAAAGCAAGTGCAGGCAGTGGCACGGGTAGTTTTACGGCAAATCTTACAGGTTTAAGAGAAAATACGACTTACTATGTAAGAGCTTATGCCATTAATGAGAAGGGTACGGCTTATGGGGATGAGAGGAGTTTTGCCACAACTTCGGGCACTTCTACAGGCTCAGTGCCCGCTTCTTCAGGCACCTTTACAGATACCCGCGATGGCAAAACCTACAAAACAGTTAGAATAAGCACACAAACATGGATGGCCGAAAACCTTAATTATACCACAAGCAGTGGCAGTTGGTGCTACGACAACAATACTTCTAACTGCACTAAATATGGCAGATTATACGACTGGAATACAGCACTAACTGCATGCCCAAGTGGGTGGCACTTGCCAAGTGATGCTGAGTGGACACAACTAACTACATATTTGGGTGGCGAAAGTGTTGCCGGTGGCAAACTAAAAGAAATTGGCTCAACACATTGGTTTAGACCGAACGCTGATGCAACCAACGAAACCGGCTTTTCAGCCCTTCCGGGAGGCAACCGTTATTACAATGGTACGTTCCTCAACGTTGGACGCAGCGGCTACTGGTGGAGTTCTACCGAGTATTCCTCCTCAGATGCCAGGAATCGGTACTTGCACTATAATGGCACCCATGCAGGCAGAGATGACAACTATAAGACTATTGGGTTTTCTGTCCGTTGTGTTAGGGATAATTAACACTTTGATTTATTTTGATACTTTAAATACTGCCGTAGCGGTCGATTTTTTAAAGCAGCCACAACTTATCTCCATATTACTGGTTGAGCCCAGTAAGTTAAATATTTTTACCTGAGTTTAATAGTTTTCCTGCTTTTTTCATTGCAGCTAATACTTTATCTTTTGTTTCCAATTATTTTTTTTTAATTGGTTACATAAATTTAATGCTATTTACAAAAATATTATAAAGTTATTTTATAACACACCAAATTTGTTGTTTCTGATGCTTCATTATTCTGTGAAATAATACTGCTTATTTACTGGTTAAATCTATAGATGCATTTCTTCAGGGTGCATAACCTACCGAAGAATGCTGCAATTCAACATGGTGTACAGATGTGCCTATACCAACATTCAGAGGACTCATTTCTTTCCATGCAATAGAAGTACTGCCGGAAATACTTGGTGGTATATAAAATTCTCCAGGAGGTACCATTTCAATATTAATTTCTTCAGGGAAAAAACTGATTGAACCTTCGGGTACAATCAGAAAAAAATCCCCATTATAGTCTGTTTTAAACCGAGAAATGAACTCTGGCGTTTTAACAGAATCGACTATTGCTGCATACATGGCGCAATGAGCATAAGGACCTGAGTATTCAGAAATATTAGAGCTGCCGTCCTCACGCACGGCACCACCATAAACTTTCGAAGTGCTTAAAATTTTACCCAAAACGATATGTGTCCCCCTTTTTACATAAACTGTATCTACAATTAAGCCATTGTTGTAATTGAATGAAGCCACCCTTTCACCATTGCTGCTGTAATAGGTTGAAAGGCCGTTTTCTTTTGAATTTTCGATATTTTTTACCCACATCGGCCTACCATTGTCGTACCAACGGGTATAAACACCGCTGCTTTCACCACCAATAAAGGCAAACACCGATTCCTTTTTTCCATTGGGATACACCCATACGAGCATTGTGTCATTTTGAGTGGTAATGGTAAACGATTCGGACCCGTCGTAATTTACAAAAAGATTTGTGGTATCCTGTGCACAAAGCGACAGTGTAAGCAAAGAAATAAGTATGATGGAGATTGTTTTCATTAGATTTGTTTTTTAGCTGCTCATGGAAAGGTCAAGAATTAGGCCATGAAGTTGATGAAATTAATCCCACATAAGAGAAAAACACTTCAAAATCCTTAAACATTAAACAAATTTAATTAAATATTTTAAATGAAAAATACCATTTTACATCAGCTGTCCCACCATTTCGTTAAATTAATTTTTTCTTTATCAGAAGCACTGCACACCAAAACAATTATTATATTTAATACATAAACGATTATTAACGGTAAGCAGGAATCATTTGCCCGTTTTTCTCAAAATAAATCCAAGTGATTTTTAAGATTATTTACAGCACACTTGAAATTTTATAAATATATTTGCAAAATAATGGCCCCATAGTTCAACGGATACCTGCCTGCCGGCAAGCAGGGAATGGAATTTTCCTGAAACACACAAACAATCTTAAATTATTTTCAATGTATAAAGTTTATGCTATTTTGAGCTCAGTAGATAAACGAATTTATGTAGGTCTTACTAAAAATATTGAAAAAAGAGTTAAAGAACATAACCAAGGTACAACCAAATCAACCAAAGGATACAGGCCTTGGACTCTTTTTTACACTGAAGACTTTAATACGTTGCAGGATGCACGAAAAAGGGAAATTTATTTAAAATCGGGATGCTGTAAGGAATTTTTGAAAGAAAAATTGCCTCCCATCTGAAATTTTATAAATATATTTGCAAAATAATGGCCCCATAGTTCAACGGATAGAATGGAAGTTTCCTAAACTTTAGATCCAAGTTCGATTCTTGGTGGGGCTACTAATAATTTCCGATGAAGTTTCTTTTTATTTCGCCGGTTGTTTGGAATTTCTACAAACTCCAGAATCAAGCCCTTCCTGAAGCTTTGTCCCTGCTTAATTATGAAACAGTTTATCTGAATCCTGTAAAATATACCAGATGGAAAAAGAATATTCGTTTTGCCGATGTAAGCAATAACCTTAAACCCGAAAAGCTGACTATTGTTGAGCGGCGTGTATGGTTTCCCAAGTCTGTTATAGTATTATTTTACGAAAATTTTAACAATGTCTGGCAGATTGTACGGCATAAACCCGATGTGGTTGTTTCTTATGATCATCTGATGAGCATTTTGCCCTGTCTGTTTTGTTATATCATAGGGAAACCTTTTATTTTTAATGTCAGCGACGACTGGGACAATGTTCCACAAAATGCTTTAAGTCGTTTTTATTGGAAGTATATTTCCAAACCCCTCATTACTAAAATGTCAACGGCAATTTTAAGTATCAGCAATCAGCAGTTAGAGATTTTTTCAAAAAAAAGTAAAAAAACTCACCTTCTTCCCAATGGCAAGGAAGTTGGTTTTCTTGAAACTATGAATGAAATTAAACCCTGCATGAATGAAGATACAGTGATCTTTATAGGTAATTTGAGAGACTGGTATGATTTTGACCTTATGTTTGAAGTCTTTAAGGAACTGCCTGAACTCAGACTTCAAATTTTTGGTTTAGGCCCGATGTATAAAGCACTTGAATCAAAAGCACAGCAATATGATAACATTGAAGTAAAAGGAAATCTTCCTTATGAAAAGATTCCTGAAATCCTTAAGTCTTCATTCTGTGGAATTATCCCTCTGAAACTTAACAAGCTTAACGATTCAACATGTCCTGTGAAATTGTTCGACTATTGGGCAGCCGGAAAAGCCGTTATTGCAACACCAACAAAAGAGGTATTTTTTATAGGGGAGGAGTGTGTGCTTTTTGCTGAATCAAAAGAAGCTTTTGTAAAGCACCTGATTTTTTTAAAAAACAATCCCAACCGAAAGGAAGTTTTAGCAAAAATTGGCTTTGAAAAAGTTACAGAAGTATATAATTATCAGGTGATTACTCAAAAATTTTTAAAAATCGTGAATACTATTATTGATGAGAATTCCTGAAAAAGTTTTTTTGCTTAATTTATTCTGGCGCGCTTCACAAGTGATTACAAGGAATATTTTTACCTTCAGCATTTTTTATTTTGCCAGTTATTTTTTGCTTAAGGACGACTTCGGGATTTACAATTATGTTTTGTCTTTTGCTTTTTTAATATGTCTTTTTGTAGATTTTGGCATTTCAACGGCTGTGAGCAAGTTCACTGCAGAGTTTTCTGTTAATTCAAAGTTCTCTGTTAATAATCTTGCGGGTCTCGCTGTTCTTTTGATATCTGGAATGGCACTTCTTGTTGGAACAGCGGTTTTTCTTGGGAGAAGCTTTTTAACGAAAGAGAACTTCTCAAATCTTGTGTGGCTTTATCCATTTATCTTGTTTTTTCCACTGACTTCTCTCTTTGATGGTTTATTCAGAGGTGCTAAACGTTTTAAAGAACTATCGCTTATCACTTTTATTAGTGGTTTGATTTCAATGGTTTTTTTCTACTTTTTAATCCGCTATTATGGTCTAAAAGGGGCGTTTCTTTCTCAGGATATTTTTTATCTTTCGATGCTGTGTGGTTTTCTTATACGATTTAATAAAATTGATTTTTCCATTAACAGAGCCTTGCTGATATATACAGCCAAATATACACTTGTATTGGGTTTGATTGGTGTTTTTATGTTTTTTAGCACCCGAGTGGACATCCTTTTTTTGGGTCATTATAATTTTTTTACCGAAGTGGCCTATTATGAAATTATTAGTAAGCTTCTTGCCCTACTGTTAATACCATATTTAGTTATTGGTCATGTCATTTCACCAGATTTTACGAGACAATACGAAAATGGTAATTATATTTGGGTCAGGAAAAGAATGAAAGTCATCATCCTGTTTTCTTTTCTGAGTAGTGCCCTGATTTCCGTTGGCATATATTTTTTTATGCCCTTTATTTTTGAGACTTTTTTTCAGAAATACTATACTGAATCTTTTATTTACATGAGTACAATTATGTTGATTTTGATTTTCTCAGGGCTTTTTAATAGTATAATCCCCCTTGTTGCTATTGCAACAGGTCATGCAAGATTGGGTATGTATTTTATCGTTGTAGTAGGTGTGTTTAACCTCATTCTGGATTATTTCTCAATCAACTACTGGGGTATGTGGGGCTTGATTTATTCAACTGTTATTCTTAAAAGTTTGGCAAATATTGGCTTTGTTTTTTTATATTACAGGATGCTTCGTGTAGATACAAAATATTACATAAATTAGTGAAATAATGAATCTGCTGTCCCTCAAAAAAAAGTTAAATAGCAGAAATAGCATAGTTTTAATTTAATAATTATACAATGAACACATTAGTTAAAAAATCTATTTTCAATTTGTTGATATTAATTCTCGGAGTTTTTATTGGCGTTCTAATTACCAGTTATAAGTGGGATTATCAATCTACCGAAAGATATTGTTATAAATGTGGACTCACTGAGACGTTTGAATCTGAGAAATCTATACTCAACCCAAAGGGTAAAATTACTGGAAAACTAGGATCTCATAATATTTTTCTTTCAGCATATTTAGATGAGTCTTCCATGTGTTCTCATGAATGGGTTACATATTCACGTTTCCCTGTAAAAAATGACAGAACTCCGGAAGAAGACATGAATTACAGAATATCAATGATTTACTGGTACGATTGGAATGATTTAAACCTTTGGCCTGAAGGCCAGAAATTGTTATCTCAAATGTTTGAAAATAACCCATCTAAAACCACCGAACTGATTAAAAAGTCATTTAATCCTCAGAATTTGATGAGTTTTGAAGATGTATCGGGAATATTTAAACTCAATTTATCATGGGAAGAAAAATGGCATATTTGGGACAATTTTGAGGATAATTACCATGTGACAAAAAGTAATGGCACAGCAGATGCTGTCTTTAATAACACTGATTCCACTCAAATAGTTGCGTGGAGATTCAGGGGCGGAGATTATTCGAGATCAGCAATAACATGGAAGCATAAAACCCCGTAAAGCAATTTTATATCTTCATTTTAATATGAATTATTAATTAACAAACCTTATACAAGTTAATACGTTTTTTAACTGAATTATATGATTTTTATGATTAAAAAAATAATCACCCCGATTTATGCAAAAAAAATCGTAATTTTGTGTAAGTAAAAACCTCATAAATTATTGAATTATGGAAAATTCAAACCTGTTTGGTGAATCACATATGAATCATCTGATGCCTCAGGAAGAAATGTTGAGAGTAGCTGAAGGCAGAAAGAATTTAAGTATAGGCGTACCTAAGGAAACTTCCTTTGAAGAAAACCGCATTGCACTGGCTCCCGAAGCAGTAAGCTTGTTAACTCAGAATGGTCATATTGTCTTGGTAGAATCACAGGCTGGAAATAATGCAAGGTTTTCTGACAGCGAATATGCTGAAGCCGGAGCAGATATAAAATACGTAAAATCCGATGTCTTTAAGGCTGATATTATTCTTAAAGTTGCCCCATTAACAACTGAGGAGTTTGAGCTTTTAAAACCTAGACAAACAATCATTTCTGTTTTGAATTATCAAGTTCAGAATGAAGAATATTTTAAGAAACTGGCAAGTAAAAAAATTACGGCTTTGGCTTATGAATTTATCAAAGACAGAGCAGGAACTCTGCCTTTAGTTCGTTCCATGAGTGAAATTGCCGGTAATGCTTCTGTCCTTATTGCTGCTGAGTATTTGGGAGATACAAAATTTGGCAAAGGCTTATTGCTGGGTGGTCTTTCAGGGATAACGCCTACCGAGGTTGTTATACTTGGGGCGGGTACTGTAGGTGAATATGCTGCCAGGGTTGCTTTAGGTTTTGGTGCACTGGTAAAGGTCTTCGATAATTCTATTTACCGTTTACGCCGCCTTCAGAATAACCTGAATACAAGAATTTTTACATCTATTATCCAGCCCAAAGTACTATCAAAATCACTGAAACGAGCTCATGTTGTTATTGGTGCCATACATGCACCGGAAGGCATTACCCCTTGCGTTGTTTCTGAGGCCCTTGTCAAAGAAATGAAACCGGGTGCTATCATCGTAGATGTCAGTATCGATAGGGGCGGGTGTTTTGAGACTTCAAGAATTACAACACATAGCAATCCGGTCTTTGTTAAACATGGTATCACTCATTATTGTGTCCCGAATATCCCTTCAAGAGTACCCCAAACTGCTTCCTATGCGCTTAGTAATTTCTTCGCTCCAACATTACTCTGTATCAGCGATCATGGTGGTATTGAAAACCTCCTTAAATATGATTACGGTCTGAGACAGGGTGTATATATGTATGCTGGCATTCTTACAAATAGATTTGTAGGTCAGTATTTTAAAATGCCTCATCAGGATCTGGAGTTGCTGATGGCTGCTTTCCATTAGTATGCTCAAAAATCCAGTTATTGGTTTATCAAATAATAAATACTTTATTCTGTTTGTGTTTTTTGTTTATGCTTTTGTATTATTTTGAGCACGTTAACTATTTACACAAATCTCAAATTTTATATAGTCCGTAAGACTTAAATTTTAATAAAAAATAAGTCGTGTCCGATAAAAATTACAAGCCATAACTTAAGTTTAATATTACGGTGCTCTGCACCTAAATTATCACTCATTGTATTTTTTTACAAATATTATGGGACGCTTTCCCAATAAGTCATACATTATTTTTAAAAAGAACATAATTATTAAAGTTGCTCCAGAGGAGCAAAATATTTGTAAAAAATATAACAAGACAAAAGCAAGCTCCAGAGGAGCGTCATATTTTACATAACAGTATTAATCAGGGTTTTCTTTCTTGATATTAATTTTTATCGGACAACAGTGTAAAAAATAAGCAACATATTTTTTTGTGTAAATAATATGTAAGTAATTAATTGATAAATATAATGAAGCTGAGCGTCAGCTTTCCTTGATGCAACGCACGGATAAACTCCATTTTCTGTTTCCATAGGTATTAAAAGCTTCAGGTCCAAAAATACTCATGCCCATAAACCATGCATTTTCTTCCGTATGTGTTGAAGATGTCCACCAGTATCCAATAATCTCTTTGTGGTTGTAGCTGCCAAATGTGCCTCTCCATCCACCACTTAAAGCTGAAAAACCGCTGTTACCGCCTTCTGTTAGTGCATTAAAGGTTAGGGTACTGTTACCTCCTGTTTGACTGAACAAAATTTCAATCTCACTTTTTGTTGGCAGTCGCCATCCTTCTGGACAGGCTATCTTTGCTGCATGCCAGTTGTACATCCTACCGTACTTAGTGCAGTTCTCTTCTTGGTTATCATAACACCATGACCCTACTGCTGTTCTGAAGTTAAGATTCTCTGCCATCCACACTTGTTGCCCAATTTCAACAGTTTTGTATGTTTTGTTGTTTCGTAAATCAATAATGGAATCAAAGCTCTGTGCGTTTATTGCAACATTCGTTCGAGCAATTAATATTACAAGCAGAAATCGGAGAAACCTCATAAACTTAAACTTCATTATTTATACAAATTTAAAATAATTTAGAATACTTTTGCAGTAAAGATTTCTTTTCATTTCTTGTCTGAAATTTTAAAAGTGGTTTTACCAAAAGAAATAAAATTAAGTGTGGAAAAAATAAAAGAAAATATTTCCATTTTTAGAAAATTTTTAGTTTTCTGGTGGTCAAAGTTTATTTTTTGGTTAAAATACTTAGAGGAAATTGTTAAAAGAGACCTGCCTTTTGCACTGATGCTCATTAACCTCTGGTGGCGGAAGTTCTTAATATGGAGGAGGTATCGTCTTGAAAGATATCGTAGACTGATATGGTATCGCAAAATTGCCAATTTATTTCTGACAGGAGTAGTTCTTTTATTTATTTACATATTTTTGGTTGATATTAATTTTTTATGGCTATTTGGGAGATCACCCGGTCTATACAGTATCAATAGGCCTGAACAGAGTGTGGCTTCTGAAATTATCACTGCCGATGGGAAATTGTTGGGAAAATATTTCCGCGAGAACCGTACACCGGTTTCGTATGAAGAAATATCTCCGAAACTGATTAATACTCTTATCTGCACTGAAGATGCACGCTTTTATTCTCACTTTGGCATTGATTTTCATGGGGTTCTTGCAGCTTTCAAAGACATGACTAAAGGCAAACCTCGGGGTGCAAGTACTATTACCCAACAGTTGGTAAAAAATATGTTTGAGACACGGAATCATGATTATACAGGCTTATTCGGCTATATACCAGGTTTGAGACTGTTGATAATGAAAACGAAGGAATGGATCTCTGCTGTTAAACTGGAAATTTTCTACAGCAAAGAAGAAATCCTGACAATGTACTTAAACACCGTGAATTTCGGGAGTAATTCATACGGGATTAAAACCGCTGCCAAGACTTTTTTCCAAACAACTCCGGCAGAACTTAATTACGAACAATCAGCGACTTTGGTAGGCTTGTTAAAAGCAACCACTACCTACAGTCCTGTATTAAATCCCGAAAAGTCGAAATCCCGTCGTAATGTGGTACTCGAAAACCTTTTTACACACCATGTTATTACAAGACAGGAATGTGATTCACTAAAAGAGTTGCCACTCAAATTAGATTTCCGTATTGAACAATCAAATGATGGAAATGCTTTATATTTTAAAGCCTATTTAGCCAAATTCCTTGAAAAATGGCAGGAAGAAAATGATTATGATATTTATTCGGATGGATTAAAAATCTATGTGACTATTGACTCCCGCATGCAAATCTATGCTGAACAAGCCGTTAATAAACAAATGCGAAGATTGCAAAGCAGGTTTTTTGAACATTGGCGTGGTAGAAATCCCTGGCAGGATGAAAAACATAGGGATATTCCAAATTTTATTGAGGATTTAGCTAAGAAAACAGATGCTTACATAGCACTGAAAGACAGTTTTGATAATAATACCGATTCCATAAATAAGTATCTCAATTTGCCACGAAAGATAAAAGTTTTTGATTACAGAAGAGGTGAAAAGGATACTACTTTAAGCATAATGGATTCTATTCGTTATATGAACCGCTTCTTGCATGGGAGTTTTGTTGCTTTGGAACCCGAAACAGGTAATATACGTGCTTGGGTTGGAGACATCAGTTTTAAGTTCTGGCAATACGATAAAGTAGCACAGGCTAAACGACAGGCAGGTTCAACTTTTAAACTTTTTGTTTACACCGCTGCTGTTATGAATGGTATTTCTCCCTGTGCTACGCGGATTGATAAACCTATTGCATGGAGGTTCATGATTGGGGGAAAACCAAGAGTATGGACTCCCCAGAATGCAAACAGAGAATTTTTGCGTTATCCTGTTACTTTGAAAAATGCTTTTGCACGTTCCATAAATACAATTGCAGTTCAAATAGCATATGAAGTAGGTATCTCTGAAATTATCAAATATGCTCATTTATTAGGAATCAAATCTGATTTGGAGTATAATCCTTCCCTGTGCCTGGGCTCATCTGATGTGACTTTATTGGAATTGGTCAACTCTTACAGTACGGTTGTAAACGAAGGTATTTATCATGATCCGGTGATTGTTACACGTATTGAAGATAAAGAAGGGAACATTATTTATGAACACGAATCAGAACAAAAACGTGTTATTCCTTATCAGGCAGCTTGGTTAATGACCGAAATGCTTAAGGGCGGAATGACTGAACCGGGAGCCACAACAAAAGCTTTGTGGGGCTGGGATTTATTTAGGTATAATACCAATTTTGGCGGTAAAACAGGAACTTCATCCAATTATTCCGATGCATGGTTTGTAGGTGTTACGCCAAAACTTGTTGGTGGTGCATGGGTTGGTGGTGAACACAGAAGTATCCATTTCAGAAGCGGACAATTAGGGCAAGGCAGTAGAACTGCTTTACCGATTTTCGGTTTATTTATGGAGAAAGTGCTGGCCGACAAAACACTCAAACATTACCGAGGGAAGTTTCCAACCAAACCTAAAGAAACGATTTTACTGAATTATAAGTGCCATACCTATGTACCACCCGACACAACTTTAGTGGATTCATCCCAACTAATCATTACCAACCCAATCCCAACAGATAGTATTGTTCCTGTGGTAGAATAGTTTGATAATTCACAAAAAGGACTTTATTCGGGAAAAAAATAAATTTTGTGAGCTTACAATAATTTTTTAATAATGCTTCATTTATTTTTTATTATATCCGGCAATAGCCTTTGCTGCCATAATAATCCTTTGACTTGTCCGGTGATTTATTTTTTAATTAGGCTTGAAAAATCAGTTTATTAAAGAAAATATTGTTGAAATCTGCCGCACTAAATCGGACAAGTTAGGAAATTACTTCACCGGACAATCCCCACAATACGCTTTCCTTTTGCATTTACTGCAAAAATCTCCCCGCCACACACTGTCAAATTGTTCCAACAGTTGAGACAGCAAAGCAGGATCTTTAGTCAGTATGCCATTTTCAAAATTACGGTTATTGTCGCCTTTGGCACCCATGCCGGCACCTGTAAGGTTGGCGCTGCCTGTATAAGCTGTTATACCATCCACAATAACAATTTTAAAATGTATTCGTGGGCAAAGCATACGTTCCAACCCACCAAACAAAACCGGATATGCATCAAAATCCTTCCTAAAGTTTGGTCCGGGTTCTTTGGCATGCATCAATCGCACTTCAACCCTGCGTGAAATAAGATCTGCCAGTATTGCCAGAAAAGGTCTCATGGAGCCATTTTGTAATACATACATATCTTTAATATCGGCTGTGGCAATCCACACAAACTCTTTAGCTTTGGGGATACTTTCCTGAATGACCTTAGTGTATATATCTTTATTGAATAGCAGTTGAGTCATGCTAGAGTTTATTAAATACCAAAGTTAAGTATTTACTGGTTTAGTTTTAGTAAAATTTTAAGCATCTTTGATATTTTACTCTTCAGGGATTTGAATATTAAGGTTTTAACAGTTTGAGTTAGAGTTTGAGTTTGAGTCTTGAGGGACAAAACAGTATTGAGCGTTCGTAAAACTTAATACTAGTAATCCTCTTGCTCTCTACTCACACTCAATACTGTTTTATTGCAATCCTTTAATCAAGGAATAAAGCATTTTAGAAATTTCTTCAAGTAAAGAGTAAAATTCTTCATATTCTATCTCATTAATGATGCTTATATCTTTCATATAATCAAAAATAGCTACACATTCAAATGCTGAACCTCTTGCAATAATATAAAAGTTTCGTTTGTCAGGTTTAGTAAACCTTCCGGAACCCTCTGCTATATTAAGCATAATGCTGAATGAAGCTCTTCTGAGCTGGTCGAGAGTGTTTTTATCAACTTTTGTAGTGTTAAGAAATGATGTAACTTTTAGGTTGTAATTTTTTGCTTTGTTATAAACGTCAAGTTTTTCGAAATTGAACATTAAATGAAGTTAGAGTTAGAGTTTGAGTTTTGAGGAACAAAACAGTTTTAAATGTTCTTTCCTCGCTCTTGCTCGGAACTCACACTCAAAACTGATTTTTTGCACAGTTGGAGTTTGAGTTTGAGTCTTGAGGGACAAAACAGTTTTAAATGTTCTTTCCTCGCTCTTGCTCGGAACTCACACTCAAAACTGATTTATTGCAATCCTTTAATCAAGGAATAAAGCATTTTAGAAATTTCTTCAAGTAAAGAGTAAAATTCTTCATATTCTATCTCATTAATGATGCTTATATCTTTCATATAATCAAAAATAGCTACACATTCAAATGCTGAACCTCTTGCAATAATATAAAAGTTTCGTTTGTCAGGTTTAGTAAACCTTCCGGAACCCTCTGCTATATTAAGCATAATGCTGAATGAAGCTCTTCTGAGCTGGTCGAGAGTGTTTTTATCAACTTTTGTAGTGTTAAGAAATGATGTAACTTTTAGGTTGTAATTTTTTGCTTTGTTATAAACGTCAAGTTTTTCGAAATCGAACATTAAATGCAGTTTGAGTTAGAGTTTGAGTTTTGAGGGACAAAACAGTTTTAAATGTTCTTTCCTCGCTCTTGCTCGGAACTCACACTCAAAACTGATTTTTTGCACAGTTGGAGTTTGAGTTTGAGTCTTGAGGGACAAAACAGTATTGAGCGTTCGTAAAACTTAATACTAGTAATCCTCTTGCTCTCTACTCACACTCAATACTGTTTTGTGGAGCTGCGGGCTCTATAATTTTATTTTAATTAATATTAAACTAAAAATATTAAAGAAGTCTTATAAGCCACTGTTCAAAGGTATAATAAATTTATCTTTTAAACAAAATAAATTAAAATAAATTTGCATTAATCAAAAATAGAGTGTAAATTTGGAGTGTAAATATAAATACACTCAAATATGAAAAGTAGAAAAACACTGGCAATCACAGGCTTTAAGTTAGAAAAGAGAAAAGACAAGACCACAGGGCAATTAATTACTGAAAATGTACCTATACTTATTGATTTTGAATTTGATGGGCAAAGGGCAATTTATCCTATAGGTTATCGGATTGACATTGATAAATGGAACAATGATGAACAGATTGTAAAGCGTAATAATATCAATAAACAGGGAGTTACAGCAGGCACTATAAACAAGCGTATTGCACTAATTAAAGAGCAATTACCAAATATTTATAAAAATGCTATAGACTTAAATTTGTCTGTAAATAAAAAATATATTTGGAAGGAATTAACTGAAATTATTGAAAAGTTAGAAAGTTTTGAAGAAGAACAAACACCAGTTACCGAACGCCCTAAAAATCTGATTGAATATGTACAGGAATTTATCGACAGTGAAGGCACAGCAAAAGACTGGAGCGAAAGCACTATTAAAAAAATTAAAACCTTAAAAACCCACTTATCAGCATATAATAAAGATTTGCATTTTAACGACATTACAAGCGAATTACTGCAAAGCTATATAAACTATCAAAGAACTGTTTTGAAGCTGAATAACACCACTAATTTAAAGTATATGAAGCTTTTTAAGTGGTTTTTAAATTGGGGTGTAAAGAAGGGATATAATACTAATTTTACTTTTAAGAATTTTGAGTTTAAATTTAAAGGCACTTCAACAGGCGACTATCAAAATAATATTGTTTTTTTATCGTGGAATGAATTACAGCATTTTAATAACTTTGATTTTCTGAGTAATACCAAACTGGCACAAATTAGAGATGTATATTGCTTTTGTTGCTTTACGTCGCTTCGATACTCAGATATTGCAAACCTGAAAAAGAACGACTTCAAACAAGATGCTGAAGGTAATTTGTATATTGAAATTATGACTGTAAAGACTGATGACAAACTTACAATTCAGTTAAACAAATATGCAGTTGCCATTTGGAATAAGTACATGAATATTGATTTAAGAGATAACAGGGCGTTTCCTGTAATTAGCAACCAAAAGTATAATGAGTATCTAAAAGAAGCTGCACGTTTGGCAGGATTTGACAGCAAAGAGAGTATAACAGAATTTAGGGGTAACAAGCGTATTGATACGACTTTTGAAAAATGGGAACTGTTAACAACCCACACCGCCCGAAAAACTTTTATTATCAATGCTTTATATTTAGGAATACAACCCGATATTATAAGGGCATGGACTGGCCATAAAGACCACCGCACACTCGAGGCATATATTAAGATTACCGATAAACAGAAAGCAGTATCAATGAATAAGTTTAATGAAGCATGAAAAAAGAAGAAAAAATTAATTATGATAAATACTTAAGCACTCCTGATGGACATTTTAACGTAAATGCACAAAGTTTGTATTTTCTTTTTTCAGGAAGCAATAAGCCAAAAACAAATAAAAATTTTAGTGTATTCATCAAAGCTTTACATGATATTTATTTTTTTATTCAAAATAATAGCAATAAGCCTTTTGCTTGTCTTGAAAAAATTAAACAAATATCAATTTTATATAAGTTTAATGAAGTTGAACAACTATTTTTTATTGATAGAATTTTAGGCATTTTACATCATTATCCTGAAACTGATAAAATTAGCATGGTATATATTCAGATTTTAGATTATAGGTTTGATTTAAATCCTGATTTGTTTATTAATGAAATAATGAAAGAGACTGATAATTTTGAATTTAAATTTGAAGAAATTGAAGTAAAGTTATTAAGCATTAAAGAGCCTTCAGAGAAGCACAAATATTTAATGAACTTATTGTTTGACATCTATTCAAAAAGTACTGGATTTGATGAAATCACAAATGATTATTATAATTCTATTGGTTTAATTGAATGGATAAAAGCAGAACTGGCACGTTCTGAATATGAAATGAAATGCAATAAATCTGAGCCACAGCCACCAAAAGAAAAGCCCGGATTAACTATTAATCAAATTGCATTAAAATATGTTTATGAAAGTATATCAATTACAAATGATAACTGCAATGAAATTGCAAAAGATTTTGGATTAAAAGGGCAAAGATTGCTTAATCAATATAATTATTATTCGAGCCCTATTAACAGAAAAGAACCACCATTTAATTATACCCAAAAAATATTTAAAAATAAAATCAAATTATTTAAAAGTGTTATTGAAATATTGCCGGAAGCTTGTAAACAAAAGGCAAGTGATGAATTAAAAATATTAGAATATCATTATAATAATGAATTTAAATAAACTTTGTAACACGTTGTAACAAGTTACCGTTTTTAGTCTGTTTTAATATTGCATTGTAATTTTAAACAATGTAATATGACAAATCCATTTGATTTATTAGAAGCCCGGTTAAGTAATATCGAAAGTTTATTACTTGACATTAAGCACCAACCAATCACAAACACCACCACCACCGAGCCCGAACCCGAACCCCTTATTTATGGAATTAATGGGCTTGCTCAGTATCTTAAAGTAAGTGTACCTACTGCACAGAAAATTAAGAATAGTGGTAAAGTGCCCTATTCACAGGCACAAAGAACTATTATTTTTCGCAAAACTGATGTATTAGAAGCACTGGCATATAAAAAAGGAAGAGCAGGTGCAAAATGACAAAACCAGATGAATTCTTTACAGATATTGTCTGCGAAGAACAAAAGCCCCAATCAGATAACGAAAGCACGTTACAGAGCGTTAAAATTGATTTTACAAAGGAATTACAACCGCCGGCATGGTGCCTGAAAATTTCTGATAGTATTATTTCAACTTTAGGCAATTTCAGTTTAGTTATTGGAAAAGCTAAAAGCCGAAAAACCTTTTTTATTACAATGGTTATCACTGCAATAATAAAAGATAATTCAGAAATAATCACAGGCTTTTTGCCACCTGAAAAGAGTGTAATATTATACTTCGATACTGAGCAAGGCGAATATCATGTTTTAATAGTCGCTAAACGTATTTGTTCATTAACAAGATCGCACCCGAATAACCTTATAATTTATCATTTAAGAAAGTTTACACCTTCAGAGCGACTGGAATTAATCGAATATGCTATTAATAATACTGCAAATGTAGGCTTTGTTATCATTGACGGTATTAAAGATTTGGCAACCTCAATAAATGATGAAGAGCAAGCCACCACCATAGCAAGCAAGCTTTTAAAATGGAGTGAAGAAAAACAGATACATATTATTTGCGTGCTTCATCAAAATAAATCAGATAATAACGCCCGGGGACATTTGGGCACTGAGCTAATTAATAAAGCAGAAACTACCTTATCAATAACGAAAGACAGTAATAATACAGATTTTTCAATTGTAGAAGCTGAGTATTGCCGAGATAAAGAATTTAAAAAGTTTGCATTTGTTATTGATAATGAAGGATTGCCCCGAACTGTAGAAAATTTTGTTTCAAAAAAAGAAGGTGCCACAAAAGCAATAACAGTAAATACCATTCAAGACAATGTACATAAAATTATACTTAATGAAGTTTTTGAAATTGAAAAAAATCAAAAGTATAATGATTTAATGGAAAATATCATTTTAAAGTTTGGCAAAAATGGTTTTGAGTTTGGGAAAAGCAAGTGTAGAACTTTCATACAGTATTATAATAATGAAGGATTTATTAAAAAACAGGGTGCTGACAAGTCCCGAGATGCTTATTATACTTTAAATAAAAATGATAAACAACAAGAAATATTTTAACTGTACTGTGTTAACTGTGCCTATATATAGGCACAAGTTAATTAACACAGTATTAAAAATTAGTAAGTTAACACAGTACCTAACACAGTCAATTAATTGAAAATCAAATGAGTACAAAATTTATATTATACTATGTTAACACAGGTATTAACACAGAACTGTGTTAAGTGCAGTTAACACAGTCAAAACATTGAAAACCAATAAGATGAACAAAGAGGCAATAAAAAACGAATTTGTAATATTTGTAAGAACTAAACAGTTTTTGCAATTCAGATTAAGAGGTGCAGAAAATCAGACATCTGTTAATATTGGTAAATCTGATGTAGTGGATTTTTTTAAAGCCCGGGACTGTTTTAATAATTTGTTGCTTCAGGAACTTATCACAGAAAAGAAAATCATAATTCATTCACATTCTGAAAATGAATATACATACTACTCTTATGAAGCAACTGAGCCCGGCACAGTTAATTTAAATCTTATCACGCAAAAGGGAAGGGAGTTAGATAATATCACAGCACAAATGATGAATTACTTAAAAAGAACAGGATTAAAGGCTAATTCAGAAAGTACATTTTATTTTGATACCTTCCTTAAATTCAAAGATGTTTACACCCGGATTTTTTTCACTGTAGATAAATTTGCTGGAAGGGTATACACCCCTGTAAGTAATTTTCACAGGCACTTAAGACATAATTTATTAATTGATAATGAACAAACCACCAGTTTAGATGTTGCCACTATGCAACCGCTTCTATTAGGTAAAATTTTATATTCTAAAATAGGTATAAATGAATATTCTGAATGGATTAATTCAGGTGCCGACATTTATGTAATGTTACAACAAAAAGCGAATTTGCAAACAAGAGATAAAGCAAAGAAAAGATTTTTTGAAATACTCTTTAGCAAGCCCAGTGATGAACTTTCAAAAATGTTTGGCAGTGCTGACTGGATAAACTGGATAAATGAGTTTAAAGGTGCTGAGATACCTAAAAACCCACATAACAAACACAAAGTACATTCTAATTTAGCATGGTTACTACAAAATACAGAAGTTAGTATAATGCGAAGCGTTTGGGAACTGCTAATTAAAAACAATATACCTTTCTTATCAATACATGATGAGATTGTAATAAAAAAGAATGATGAACACAGGGCAAAGGCTTTGTTTGATGAGGTTTTGAAAGCAAATTTTCAGTATTATAAACTGAATTGTAAAGAGGTGCCGGAAGCACCCCCCGAACCAATAATGCAGGACACTATTATAAATAAAATAACTGATATTCAGGCACAATCTGTTTGGAATATTCAGGAACTTGAATTTTTCTTTTCAAATATCAAACTACCTACAGAACCCATAAAATTTAATGAATACAGTATTATAAAAAACGTATCTGTATTTATTGATTGTCATCTTGCTACAATAAAATTTAATAACGGTAAAAAAACGTTTTTACCCTATTTAGAACGATTACAGGATTTGAAAAAGTTACTTGAAAAAATAAACCTTAACTAATATGAGAAAAAACACTAATAAAATTAAACAGCAAGTTATCAATAATCTTAAGAAAAAAGCCAAAAGAGAGGCAAAAGCTGAAAAGAAAAAAGCTTTATTCTTTATGAGATTAAAAATTAATTCAGTGATAAATCAGAATAAAACGAATCAGGTTACTAAAAAAAACATTATCACTTTAAAAGAAATTGATAAAATAGAAAACGTATCACAGGACACAATTTTTTATTATATCAAATATTCATCAAACAAGGGTAACGTCTGCGAATTTGCAGGGCAACTGATACCCGGGCAACCTTTACCGGAGCCAATTTTTCAAAATCAAATTAATTATTAATCAAAAATCAAAAACAAATGAAAAACGATTTAAAAAACGTCTGCATTAAGCAAGACAAAGAACATGAAACTAAAATGAGTACAGCGTTTGAAACCGCAAAACAGAACACTGAAAAGGCTTTACAACTGTATGAGCAACTGACAGGTGAAGCACTTAAGCCGGATCAATGGGCACAGTTTTTTAAAAATCCTTATGAATTGGTAAAAACTGCAATTCAAAGTAAAATCAAAGTGCCGGAAGGTTACAACCGCCAAAAGTATTTGGAGTTAATGGAATTACCGGACACTACAGAATTATTCTCTTTGCTGAATGTATCTATTAAACAAAGTAATTATGACACGCAACTTTGCACCCCTACATTTTTAACTTATGATGGTGAAAATGTATCATTAACAGAAAGTGCAAAAAATACCATTACAGCAAATAATATTTATATTTCTGATGATGAAAATGAATATTTGGTTAAACTTCAAAAAATTGTAAAATTATCAAAAGAGTTATATGTAAAGAACCCGAAATTTGACAGGCTTATAAATCCTAATTCTTTTTTTATAAAAATTGAAAATTACCCAAAATTCAATATTATAATTGATGAACAGGCTTTTTGTAATTTTATGAGAACAAATTTTTAATAATAATTTCAGCATGGGCAGGCTTTACCGTCTGCCTTTGCTTTTTGTAAACAACAAAAATGTATAAAAATGGGACTGAAAAAAGGACAAACAAACAACCCTGAAGGAAGGAAGAAGGGTACACCAAACAAAGCAACCAAAGCACTCAAAGAAAAGTTTGAACAGTTTATTAATGATAATCTGGAGCGACTGCAAAGTGATTTTGATTTATTAGAGCCTAAAGACAGGTTAAACTTCATCACTAAACTTGCTTCATTCATAGTGCCACCACCTGTTAATGAATTAGAGTTACTGACTGATGAACAACTTGACGAACTTATAAAAAGACTTAAAAATGAAAAATAGAGTACAAAAGATAAAAACAATAAAATCAATCCTTGCAGGGCTTAGTGATGAAGAAGTTAAAATATTTATATTGTTTAATGGTAAGTGCAACAATCCTAACTACAGCCCGGACATAGTGCGACCACAGGACATAGTTATTAATCTTATTGATAATGAAAATATAAAATGATTAAGAAAAGAAAAATATCAGAAATAAAATCATTGATTGACGGCACCTACAATGATACAAAACCGAAATTATGTTTTTTAGGTACTAATATACCAGTGCCGGAACATCTGACAAATAAACCACTTGAAATAATAAGAATGGTTTGTAATATAGATAAGTTTGAAGCTGAGAAAAATAATAAAGAAAAATGATAGTAGTTTAACCTTTTGGAGTGTAATAATAGAGTGTAAAATAAAACAAAGCCTTGTAAGTAATTTATTTACAAGGCTTTGTATTTATAATTTGTGGAGCTGCGGGGAGTCGAACCCCGGTCCAAACAAGTTGCAAAAAAGCTTTCTACACGCTTAGCTTTTCTTGGTTTTCGAGTTAAGCCGTGTCAAAAGCAAACCTGACTTAACCTTAGTCTTTTTAATTTCACACCTGCATCAAGACTCTGCATGTGCTATCTCAACATTTGCGACGCTTCGCAGGAGACACAGTCGAGAAATGTTTCTCCGGAAACGGCTTGCGCTTAATTTCTAAAACTAAGCAGCTATAGCGTAATTGTAATCGTTGCCATTTAATAGGCGTGAGAATTAGGATTTACGAGCCATATTCACAACGCTCGGCATGCTTACTTCCCCACAATCCCTGCTGTCAAATCCGGTCAGCCCCTTTTTGGGAATGCAAAGATACTGCTTTTATTTGTTTTATAAGCTGTTTCTTTGAAAAAATTTCAGCTTTTAAAAAACGAGTATTTAATCAAGGCTTAGCCTAATCTGAAACCCTGTATTAAATGAACTATTTTTGAATTACCACTTTTATTCTTTCAGATGTGTGTACACTTTCACTCCTGACAATGTAAACGCCATCTGATAGATGTTTCAGATTGAAAAGATGGGTGCCTTCTGCATAAATACCACTGTAAACAACAGTACCAAGTGTATTGAAAACAGATATATAAGTTGCTTCTGATAAGTTAAGTGTAAAAATACCATTGTTCGGGTTAGGGAATATGTTAATTGGGAATGCAGACCTGCCACTTATTGTGAAAACACCGGTAACATTGTAACATGCCGAGGTATCCACACAGTTGTTATGAGTTATAATGACCGCATAATTACCATTAGCAGTGGCTGTGAAGAGAGCATTTGTTTCACCGTTTATTAGGTTGTAATTATTGTCACAATCAACCCATTGGTAAGTTGAGTTTATGGCATTTGAAGTAAGGTTTACACCATTTTGGGATACTGAAACATCAACTGTTGAAATGTTAAGAACAAGCGTGAAAACACTGTCGCACCCATGAACTGTTAAAAGGCTGTCGTGGTAGGTTCCTGCTAAAGTGTAATCATTCCCCCTCCATGTAAAAGTATCTCCATGGCAGAGGTGTTCTGTATGAATGATTTCAAATGAAGGATTAACAATCAGATGTAGTTTGTAAATACTGTCACAACCGTGAATGGAAAGAAGACTGTCGTAATACATGCCCTGACTTGAATAATTATTGCCTCGCCATGTGATGGTATCGCCGTTACAAATAGTATCAGTTTGTAAGAATTCAAAAGCAGGATTTACACTCAGATTTAAAATGTAAACACTGTCACAGCCAAACACTGTTTGAAGACTGTCGTAATAGAGGCCTTGAGTTGTGAAGTTGCTTCCGTGCCAAGAGAATGTATCGCCATCACAGATTTCCTCTTGATGTGTAAATTCAAAGGGCTGATTTATTATCAAATGTAAAATGTACACACTATCGCAGCCATAAGTTGTTTGCAGGCTGTCATAATAATGCCCCTGCGAATTGTAGGTATTTCCATGCCAGTTGAATGTATCACCTGTACAGATATGTTCTGTATGTAAGAATTCAAAGGTAGGATGAACAATCAGATGTAGTTTGAAAACACTGTCACAGCCTTGCACTGTCAAAAGACTGTCGAAATACATGCCTTGATCTGTATAGCTATTGCCGCGCCAGATAAATGTGTCCCCGTTGCAGATGTGTTCAATTTCAGTTGTTTCATAGGTTGGGAGGATTATAAGATGTAATTTATACACACTATCACAGCCATTAACAGTTGTAAGGCTGTCATAGTACAAACCTTGAGCAGTGTAGTCATTACCATGCCATGTAAATGTATCGTTATTACAAATCTGTTCAATATGTGTAAATTCATAAACAGGATTGATGCTGAGATGGAGTGTAAACACACTGTCACAACCGTTTACTGTGAATAAGCTGTCATAATATGTGCCTTGAACAGTATATGAGTTACCTCTCCATGTCAAAGAATCTCCATCGCAGATTTCTACATGATGTACATATTCATAAGAGGGGAAAACAATGAGTTGTAATATAAATACGCTGTCGCATCCATAAACACTTGTCAGGCTGTCGAAATAAGTATTCTCCGTTGTGTAGTTATTGCCTCGCCAAGAGAATGTGTCTCCATCACAGATAGTTTCAATTTGTTCAAATTCATAGACCGGATGATGAATCAAATTGAGATTAATAATAGAATCGCAGCCCATTGAGGTAATAAATGAGCCTGAGTAATTTCCTTCTTCAGTCAGTACCTGTTGCTGGATATCCCCGAAAAAGAAGGTGTCGCCGGGGCAGATATAGACAGTATCATAAAACATGGTATTTTTCAAGTCAAAAAGAGCAGTTACCGTTATGTTATGAAAAACAGGGCCGTCAAATCTGGGGTTATCTGTTCGGCCATCACTCCACTCTACAAATTCATAGCATGTGTCTGCAACAGCCAGCACAGAAGATGTTGTACCTGCACGGAGGACAATCTGAGAAGTTTGTCCTGTTAAATGTCCGTTTGAACCGGATAAGTAATTTACAACATGGGTGTTATTTACAAGACAAAAAGCCAGCGGGTCATAAGATAATGTGTCATTGGTAATGCTGTTAACACGCAGAAGGGTTCCTTGTGCTACAGGATTGGTGGTGTTTGCAAATAACGAAAAGCAGGTCGGTGAATTAATGGAGCGTATTGAAAACCAGCCATCAGCTACATTGAAATATTGGGGAAATTGTAAAGTAAATTCATATATTTGATAACCCAGTCCCATTGTAGATTTCGTTGAATCAGGGGTGACAGACCTTATAAAACTTGCAAGCTCTGTCCCGATTTGGCCATTATTGTCCTGAAAAACTTTGACTTCAAAATCCATGGGTTCCTGATAACATTCAGAAGAAGCACTTCCATCCCAAAAAGCCTGTATGCCCCATAAATGCAATCCGTCAAATACAGAACCAATACCTGTAAATTGTTGAAAAACAGTGTAATTCATGTCCTCAGCCGACCAAAGGAAATTGCTGATTGGAGAAGGAGTCTGGCCGTAAATAGTATTATTAATACACATATAATCTGTGATAAATGCGAAAGGTCCTGCCCAAAGACTTGTATCTCCACCAACAGTGTCACAAATTGCCCTGACATAAAATTCATAGGGGGTATTAGGTGTTAAACCGAATAACATCTTAGCGGGCTGAGTGACATTTAAACTGTTGCCGTTGCCTAATTGAAATCCCTGGATTCCCCATTCCATTTGCCATAGAGATGCATTACCGTTTTCTGTCCATTTCAACATCACAGAGCTTGTGTTTACAGGATTTGAGTTAAGTGCGGTTGGACGTGGGCAGCTTTCTGCAGGTTCATAGAAAAATTCATCTACAGCAAGAATCTCTTCATTTCCACCATCCGGATTGGTGTGCCTAAAAGCGAAATATCCATCGGTAGCTGTTACATTTGAGAGAGATACATAATACTCTTGGAAATTATTTCCTATGGTGATGTCTTGTAAATGGGCAAATGTTAATGGATCATTGGGATCGGACATAGTCCCTACTTGAAGAACTGAACTGCTCAGATTTGTGCTTGCAAAAAATCTTATCTGATGTTGGTTGATGCTATCAAGATGAGGTGTGACAGCCATGAGTTGGGCACCTGAGGAAACAAGATTTCCGTTATTCAGTAACAAAGCATGCGGAAAGGTAAAATACACCGAGCCATGTGCACCAATGAAAGCATTAGAATTCCCGGTATTAATAGCAGTCCAGCAATTTGGCATTTGAGAAGTTGAAACGTTGTCGAAATTTTCATGAAGGTACTGGTATGTGTCACAATCTGTTGTGAAACTGCCAGTTATACTCCACCCACTTTCAAGTCCAGGTCCACAAACAGCTTTTACTCTGTATTCATAAGTTGTACCGTGATTCAATGAGCTCAAAGCAAATGTATCTACGGTTATTCCTGAAGAATCAGGTATTCCTGTAAAAGTATAGGGAGCCATTCCGTATTCAATTTCAAATTCTCCCGCTGTACTAGTCCATTCTATTACTGCTGAATTGATGGTGGTATTTAGTGTGTTAAGTCCGTCGGGTGTAAGGCAAATAGGGACTTCATCCACTAAAATATTATCAATAAATATTTCTGTGTAGATTTGGTTTGTTGTTTTTAACCTGAAAGCTATTCTTTTATCAGAGCCTGAATAATTATCAAAAGAATACTGGAAAGTATCGTAATTATTTGTTAGTGGAAAATTTTGAAGTGGTGTAAAAGTCGAGGCATCATTCGGATCAGTTATGGTTCCGAGAGTTAAAAGGGCAGTTCCCTGCTGCAGAATAGGATCGTAAGTTTGCTCACGGGCATCAAATGAAACATATAAGTCTTCAATGTTTTCAATGATATATGGAGAGATAAAATAGATGCTGTCGTTATTATGGTTCATTCTCATATTTGCAGCTCTTTGAGAAAGATTGCCCCCATACTGTGTTGCGAATACCTCTCCCCATCCTTCAATAAGACTAAGCCAGCAATTGGGTAAGTCTGTTACGTAGTTATTATCAAATCCTTCAACAATGGGAACATGGGCATCAGAACATAAGGTTGTAAAATTTATTTTATGCCAATCACTTAAACCATAAATACCGCAGTCGCTTCTTAAATAAACGTCATAAGTTGCCCCACTGTTAAGCAAAGTCAGATTATAACTGTTATTAGTAATACTGTAATCCGAATACCCACTTGTATAGGGATCAAATCCAAGTTCGCCATACACAATATCCCATAAACCCTGTCCGCCTGTATCCCACGTAATATCTGCACTATTCAGCGTGATGTTGTTTGCGTTAATATTTAGGGGGGGGATACAGGAAGGAAGAAAATCAATGACAATATCATCCATAAAAATTTCAGTATTTGCTCCATTATCCGTTGAAAGTAAAATGCTTATGTATTTATCATTGCCACTATAGTTGTCAAAATAATGGGTGTAATTTTCGTAAACATTGCTTAAACTGAAAGCATTTAAGGTATCAAACGTAGCCGGATTTGATGGATTAGACATGGTTCCCAAATATAAAGTCGCATTTTGTGGTGAGTTCTTTTTTGCATAAAATGAAATAAATAAGGTGTCCATATCATCATTTATGAGAGGTGAAGCAATTAAGGAGGTTTTCAACCCTTCAAGGCTCATTTTTAGAAATTTGTTACCTGTATGCGGTTCGCAGCAATCAAGAGCTTCAATCTGAGACCACCCTGTTGTGTATTTGTGCCAGCAATCAGGATAACCATTATTGGGAACACTTTCAAAGTCTTGAACAATGACTACGTCCTGTCCTATACAAATCCCGTAAGGACCAACCCATTCGCTACTGTCCCCTGCATTACAGATACTTCTGACATAGAAATCATAATTGTTTAAGTAGTTTAGACCATCTATGATATGAGATGGATTTGTGTTTACAATAACATTTGTTCCTGTGCCAAGAGGAAAGCCCTGAAGTCCCCATTGTAACTGCCATTGTGTTTCAACACCACCGGCACTCCATGAAGTCTGAATTGAAGTTGAATTTGTAAATTCACCATATAAATTTTGCGGGTTGATACATCCGAATCTGGCATCATCAATGTAAAGGACTGAACCTGAGTTGCTTCCGGCTTGAAATTCTACCTCAACTTTATCAGGAATACCATTGTACAAGATGTCTAATTCAACTTCTTCCCAGCTTAGTTGTTGTCCATTTGTTGGTAAACCCACTCCACCGACATAACTCCCATTATTTGTGAAGCTGATGTTTATATAGCCGGTGTCTAATCCTACCGGAAGGTATTTGTAATAAAAATAGAATTTGGATGGCTGATAGGGGAAATTGGAATTTGTATATTTTAATGATGCACCCATTTTAATACCTTCGATATCAAGAACTTCCAACCTGCTTGCAAAAGGAGAAGAGTGGTAATCTGTTGATTTATTGACATTGCTTGTGTCATTCAAAATTAAATAATGTTCGGAGTTGGATGTCTGCCAACCGTCAGGATCCTCTGCAGCAGCAACCGACCAGTTTTCAAAACTGAAATTTGGGACAGGTAGGGGAGTTGGATCCATTCCCATAGTAAAATAAAGATTATCAAGTCTTAGCCAGGAACCTGGGGATGGGTTGCCTCCAAAAAAATCAGGGACACTACTTAAAAACCCCAAAAACATTGAATCAGGTTGAATCAATGATGAATTAACAGGTACCATCGCATGAGTCCAGTTGCTTTGTGATGACATAATTGGGTAAGCTAAAGAATCTATCTGGCTTCCGTTACTATAAAGAATCAATATCATCAATCCCATATCTCCGGGTTGAATATTTGATTGATACCAGAAATGAAAAATATTGCCGGTCAGGTTGAAAGGTAAACCCTTAAATTCATCTTCGTCTATTATACCGTAAACTGCTGCCCCGGTTAATATTTCACTACCCAATGTGATGGTGTTCAGTTTCACTGAATAATTACCCTGTTGGGCAAGGCTTGATTTTTCAACAATAAGATTTGCAGCATTATCGTCATTGAATATAAACCATTCATCAGGATACTCATAATAATTGCTCACCTGCCAGTTGCTGAAATCTCCGTTGTTTATCAACTGACTGAATGAAATGCTTGTTGCAAAAAGCAACACTAAAAGAAGTACTGTCTTTTTCATAATGTTATTATTACTAACTATCAAAATACAAATATGAGGTTTTTCTCCTTTTAATTAATATATATTGTAAATATGGATTTAATTTATATAAAATCTAAATAATTGATTACGATTTCGTTTGTATTTTTTAAACGATATAGATTTTATGAACCCGTTTTACAAAAGTTTAATAAATGAGAATTATATTATATTTGGAAAATAATAAATAAACATTGTAAACTTTGGAGAGTAGTAGAAACAATTGTATTTTTTTACTTTTTGATGTTAGGTTGAGCAAAAGTCTGCACATCGTCTTGCGTTATTTCTTTATCGCACATAATGGCTAACCTTTCAATAACATTTCTAAGTTCACGGATGTTACCAGTCCATCTAATATTTTTTAATGCCTCCAGAGCATCATCCGTTAAAGTTTTTTGTAGCATACCATGTTCATTGCAAACAAGTTCGAGAAAATATCTTGATAAAATGGGAATATCTTCTGCTCTTTCAAACAAAGGGGGGACATGGATTAAAATGACGCTTAATCTGTGATACAAATCTTCCCTAAAGTTCCCCTTTTCTATTTCCTGAAAGATATTTTTATTAGTAGCGGCAACTACCCTCACGTCAACAGGTATTTCTTTTTCTCCTCCCACACGGGTAATTTTATTTTCCTGCAAAACCCGCAATACTTTAGCTTGCGCTGAAAGACTCATATCGCCTATCTCATCTAAAAACAAAGTGCCATTGTTTGCAAGTTCAAAATTGCCTTTCTTTTGTTTGATGGCCGATGTGAAAGAGCCCTTTTCATGCCCGAAAAGTTCACTTTCAATAAGTTCAGATGGAATTGCTGCACAGTTTACTTCAATAAATGGTGCTGAAGCTCTTTTACTCTTTTCGTGCAGCCATCTGGCAACAAGTTCTTTTCCTGTGCCGTTATCTCCTGTAATAAAAACCCTTGCGTCGGTTGGTGCTACACGTTCAATCAGTTGTTTTATTTTATTAATGGATTCTGATTCTCCAATCATGTCATAGGTTTTACTTATCTTCTTCTTGAGCACCTTTGTTTCCTGAACAAGTTCGGTTTTGTCAGTCGCATTTTTTATTGTAATTAGTAAACGATTTAAATCAAGGGGCTTTGAAATAAAATCGAAAGCACCCTTTTTAATTGCTTCTACTGCTGTTTCTATGGTGCCATGCCCGGTAATCATTACGACTGTTGCATCTGGCCTAATTGAAAATATATTTTCTAATACTTCAATGCCATCCATCTTTGGCATTTTTATGTCACATAAAATTACATCGTAATTGTTCAGTTTAACTTTCTCCAAACCTTCCAGTCCGTCTGCTGCTGTGTCAACCTTGAATTTTTCATATTCCAGTATTTCCTGAAGGGTACTGCGGATACTTCTTTCATCATCAATTATTAAAATATTTGTCATAAACGCATTTTTTTATTTTCAATCAAGACAAAATTACATTTTTTTGGATTTGATTTTCTTTAAAATTGTGTTTTTGTTTTTTTGAAACAAAAATTGTTGATTTTTAAAAAAAATCATATATTTGTTTTTTTAATATGAATTAAGTTCCCTAATATTGTATTTTGAAATAATAAATAATTGATTGAAAGTAAATTGTTAAATATTTTTATCAGTTTTTTGGTTTAAGAAAAATACTTATCGAAGAATAAATATAAGCAATACAAAAATTATGAATATTAAAAATAGGTGCATATTTCTGGTTTTGTTTGCATTTCTTTCTCTTTCCCAGAATCTGAAAGCACAATGCCCATCCAATTGTACTATAACGGCTTCCGGATCACCTGTTACTATTTGTGCAGGAGAAGCAGTTAATCTCTCTGCCGTTACTTCCTGCAATCAGTTGTTGATGAACAACAATTTCAACAGTGGCACTATTGGTTCCGGCTGGCAATCCACAAATCAGGCCATGTTTTCAAATCCATGCGGTCCTGGCTTGGATGGTACAACGCATTTATGGTTGGGTAGTACATCCCCTGCGCCCCGTAATGTAACAACCATCCCCTTTGATGTTTCTAACGGAGGCACCATATGTTTTGAAATGAAATATGCCACCCAGGGAGCTGCTTCTCCTTGTGAAGGACCAGACCTGCCTGATGAAGGCATATACTTGCAATATTCTGTGAATAACGGACCTTGGACAGATATTAATTACTTTCATCCTAATGGGGGTAATGACCCATTTTTAACCCAATGGCAGGAATATTGTTTTAATATTCCTCAAGCTGCATGGTCTGTAAGCACCCGATTTAGATGGGCACAAACTTCAAGCAGTGGTAATGAATACGACCACTGGGGTTTGGATAATGTTGTTATTTCAGTACCTCCTCCCAATGCTACAGTTACATGGTCAAACGGTGCCAGTGGGTATTTTCCCCCTACCGTTCACCCGACCACTACTACAACTTATACGGCTACACTTACTGATAATAGCGGTTGTACTGCTACTGCAAGTGTAACTATTAATATTACAGATACTATTTTTGAAACCAAACCAACTATTAATCATTGTAATGGCTCGGACTTGACTCTGAATGCTCCTACAGGTACAGGTTATACTTGGAGTAATGGTGCAACAACCCAATCAATTACAGTTACTCCAACAGGAAATACCCAATATAAAGTTACTGTAACAGGTGGCGCTTGTATTAAAGTGGTTACATTTCCGGTTAATCTTAAACCTGCCCCTACAGCTAATTTTACGTATGCTCCTAATCCTGCGTGTGTAGGGCAGCCCATTCAATTTACAAGTACAACAACTATATTACAGACTTGTGTTGGTATTGGATGTCCTAATGGACCATTATGTATATGCACCGATAACCCGACAATTTTTTCTTGGGTTTTTGTAGCGGGTGGCTTGCCCGAATCAACGAGTACCAATCCAACATATACTTATAACACTGTTGGTGTTCAGCAAGTTACATTGACTGCTTTGGATGTACTCAATGCCTGTGCACATGCTGTAACAATCCCTGTAAATGTCATCAATTGCGGAGCCACTTGTGTCACCCCGACACCTGTGCTTACTTCTACTTCTCCCATCTGCCTTGGCAATAGTGCAACAATTACCATTTCAAATGCTTCCACTTTTGCCACAGGAACTACTTTTTCGTGGAATTTTGATGGTGGTGCCGCAACTCCAGGTACAGGAGCAGGTCCTCATGATGTTTCATGGAATACTCCCGGAACATATAATGTTACCTTAACTGCTACAGAACCCGGCTGTGTAGGAGCACAAGCAACTATTTCTGTGATTGTTAACCCGGGTCCCACGGCAACATTTACTGTTGTTACACCCGTTTGTCCGAATCAGCCTTCCACAATTACATATACCGGTAGTGCTACAGCTAATGCTACTTACAACTGGAATTTTTCTGGTGGGTCTGTAATCTCTGGAAGTGGACAGGGCCCATATCAGGTTAGCTGGGCAAATTCCGGCTCCATGACCATAACATTAGATGTCACCGAAAGTGGTTGTTCTGCTTCTTCCTCTCAACCGGTTGTTGTACTCGATGCAACCAACCCGAACTGCTCAACATGTGTAACACCAACACCTATATTTACAACAAATTCGCCTGTTTGTATGGGCCAAAATATTTCAGTTAGTGTAACAGGCACTCCTACAAGTAATTATGTGTGGAATTTTGATGGTGGTACTGCTATTCCTGGAAATGGACAGGGCCCGCATAGCGTAAGCTGGACATCAGCAGGCACCTATACAATCTCTGTCGTTGTTACTGAACCGGGTTGTACACCCGATTCAGGAATGGCAACAATTACTGTTTATCCTTTGCCCAATGCAGATGCCGGCCTTGACCAGGACATCTGTTCTGGTGCTACAACAGATTTAACTGCAACAGGAGGTAATCAATACGAATGGAGTAATGGGGGAGTAGCTGCAACTATTACGGTTTCGCCTTCCGCAACCCAAACCTATATTGTTACTGTTGTTGATAATAATGCTTGTACACAAACTGCCTCTGTTACAGTTAATGTGCACAGTCCTCCAAATGCAGATGCCGGTCAGGATCAGAATATATGTATTGGTCAGAGTGCTACTCTTACCGCATCCGGAGGTAGTAATTATGAATGGAATACAGGTGATCAAACGAGTTCAATTACAGTTAATCCAACTTCAGAAACGACATACTCAGTAATTGTAAGTGATAATTACGGATGTTCTGCCCAGGATGAGGTTGTCATTACAGTTTCTCCAATTCCGGATGTGGACTTTTCTGCCAATATCAACAATGGTTGCCGTCCTCTTTCTGTTGTTTTTTCGTCCCTCATAAATGATAATATTGCTTCTTATCTCTGGAATTTTAATGACCCCTCTTCGGGGGCTTCGAATACTTCAACTATTCAAAATCCAACCCATACATTCAATACATCCGGTACTTTTAGTATATCTCTCACCCTTACTTCAACAGATGGTTGTTCTAACAATCTCACGCAAAACCAGATGATCACAGTTTATCCTGACCCTGTTGCAAACTTCAGTTTTGTTGTTGCAGATAATAATTACGAAAATACACCTATTCAATTTACTGACCAATCCTTAAATGCTGTATCATGGCTTTGGGATTTTGGAGACCAAAATTCAGCTAATGAAAACTTCTCTACTCTACCTTCTCCTTTGCATTCATATATGTCTGCAGGAACTTATACAGTGTGTCTTGACGTTGAAAGTTCCTTTAATTGTATAGATACTGTCTGTAAAGAAGTGAATATCAGACACAACCTCATGTTTTATGCACCCAGTGCATTTTCTCCGGACGGTGACGGATTAAACGAAATTTTTTCTGTTTATGGTACTGGTTTTAATAATGATGAATTTGTCCTTTACATTTTCGACAGATGGGGAAAACTACATTTTAAATCAGATGACTTAAATAAAGGTTGGAATGGATTCTCTGCAAATACTGAAAATTTATTGCCTGAAGGAGTGTATACATGGATGGTGATTGTTGAGGATTTTAATGCCGAGAAAAGAAGGTATTTTGGTACTGTAACTCTTTTCAGATAAAAGGAATATAAATTTTACCTGTATATTGAAGTTTTTAGCAAAAAAAAAAATAAGAAAAATATTTTTAAATAAATTGTAGAATATTAAATTTAATTTTAAATTTGTCAGTCTTTTTATTTTGCTAATCGTATTATCATCAAATTAATATATTAATATTATTTACAAATAACATCTGATTATGAAGCAGTATTTTACGTTTAATGTTTTTTCAAAAATCCTCTTTGTCATGTGTGTGCTGTTGGTAACAACAAAGCTCAATGCTCAGGTTTTTCAGAAAAATTATACAGTACAAGGTCTTTTACCGGCTGGAGCCCACCACTTTACTGAAAGTGTAGAGCAAACATCCGATGGGAATTTTGTTTTTCAGGGTTGGAATTTAGCAGATTTGCTTTTCCCGAAAATGACTTTGATAAAAATTAATCAGTACAGCAATATCATGTGGCAGAGGTCATATACAAGATGTGCTCAGGTACTGCTTGGAAATTGCATTCTTGAAGATTTTACCGCTTCTACTATTGGAGGTTGTGTCCAACAGACCAGTGACGGTGGCTTTATTATGACAGGTAGCCTTAATGACAAAATGCTTCTTCTGAAAACTAATGCTGATGGCAGTGTTGTAACATGGGCAAAAACATATGGTTCAGGAAGTACCTATGGGAAATTTGTAAAACAAACTGCTGATGGCGGTTATATTTGTGTAGGTTATTCTACGGATTTTGAGAGTACTAAAACTGCTTCCAATGTTTTTATTGTTAAAACCACAAGCAATGGTACGCTATCATGGGATAGAGTTTACCGTATCAGCCCTAATTACGACGATCAGGCAACAGAAGTAGAGCAATTGCCTAACAACGATTATGTTATAACAGGTTACACTACTGAGATTTTTCCTAATGGTGATACTACTACAGACATTCTTTTAATGAGACTTAGTTCAGGTGGTAATCTCTTATGGGCAGAAACGTATGGTGAAGATAACAGCAGCGAAGAAGGGCAATCAATAAGTAAAACTTCTGACGGAGGCTATATAATTTCCGGAAATGCTGAAATTCTTACCGGTGTAGAACCTTTCTTATGGAAGTTAAACAGTTCTGATGTTTATGAATTTCAAAATGTTTATAAAATTGGAAGTCTTTTGTCTTTAGGAATTACTTTCGGCTATTCTGCACAGGAAACATCTGTAAACCCTGGTTATGCCCTTTTTGGTGTGACAACAAATTTTAGTCTGACGAGTATTGTGTCCTTTAGTAATTATATGTTGAAACTAGATTTAAATGGAGATACCGTTTTCTGTAAAACATATAAAGATTCTGTAAGCGGTATGCCCATTAATTTAAGTCAAGGTTACTCAATTTGGAATGATGGCCAGCAATTAACCAATGGCGGTTATTTGATTGGAGGATGCGGTATCCCAGTTTCTGGAACCGGCCTTGGTTATAAACTTGTAAAAACCAATACTATTGGTGAAAGTGGATGTAGCGAGTCAATTGTTAAGCCAATTAAAGCTGTTTATGCACCAGCTTCTGAGCCTATAACGCCTCCTAATCTTTCTACCGGATCTGCTGTTGCTGCAATTGACATACTTGTTAAGAGTCCTAATATTGGTGAAGAATACTTGTGCTATGGACAATGTACAGCCTTACCCGGAAATGATACAACCGTCTGTTTAACAGGATCTATTCAACTCGGTGGTGGCGGCCCAAACGGTGAAACAGCCATGAATGGAACCCCTGGTTATTCTTACAGTTGGTCTTCAAACCCTCCCGGATTTACCAGTAATATTGACAGGCCGATTGTTAGTCCTACAGTTACTACAACCTATACTTTAACAATTACAGACAGCGATATCCCGACACCTTGTTCACACTCTGCCAGTGTTATCGTTACAATCTCTCCTGATCCTTTGATTCATGGTATTACAAGTACACCACAGGTTATTTGTCAGGGTACAAGTTCTACCCTAACAGCTAATGCTGATTATGTTACAACTTATACTTGGAGTCCTTCAACAGGTTTATCTTCTACAAGTGGTGCAACCGTTACAGCCTCTCCAAGTGTGACAACAACTTATACTGTAGTTGCTTCAAATGTTTGTAACAGCGTTTCAGCTGATGTCACTGTAACTGTTGTTGCTGCTCCTCAGATTAATCTTCCCGCCAGTGATTCTATTTGTGCCGGCGAAAATTATACGGTTGCCGGTTCTCTTTCAAACTATGCTTCTCTTGCATGGACAACCAGCGGCACAGGTACTTTCAATAGTACTACTACCCCAAATCCTACTTATACCCCAAGCGCTGCAGATACCAGCAATGGGACTGTTACATTGTCTGTTTATGTCACAGCCAATAGCGTCACATGTAATGATTCGACAGTTAATATTAATCTTGTTATAGTACCAATTCCTCCTGCTCCTTCTTTTTCAAATGTCTTCACTCCTTTGTGTGAAAATGCTTCTCCTATGACTCTCACCGGAGGAACCCCTGTTGGTGGTACATACACGGGCCCCGGTGTAAGCAATAACCAGTTCAACCCTACAGTAGCCGGTGATGGTACACACACTATAACTTATACCATATCAGTGCTTGGTTGTACAAACTCTTCTACCAATACCATTAAAGTTAATCCTTTACCAATTGTTGCACTGAATAGTTTTAACAATATCTGTGTTTCAGATAATCCTCTTTTATTAACAGGTGGCACTCCGACCGGAGGTGATTATTTTGGAAGTGGTGTGATAAATGATTCATTATTCAGCGCCTCTCAGGCAGGTGTTGGTCAGGATACTATATCTTATGTCTTTACAGATAGCATCGGTTGTTCTGATACTGCCTTCTCTGTTATAACGATTGTACCTGATGTTACTTTAACAAGTGATGCCCCGGGTAATTCAATTTATGTGGATTTAGGGCAAATCGTAAACTTTACAGCCGATCCTGATAATTTAGGAACATATGTGTTCGAAGTGAACACTGTTGAGAAACAGTCAGGGACTTCTAATCTTTATGCTACAAATACATTAATGGCAGGTAATGTTGTTTATGTTACTCTTAATCAGGCATGTACAGACTCGGTATTGATCAATGTAAAACCAGTACCCAATGCTTTTATTCCTTTTGGTAGTGATGCTGCCAATGCTTTATTTATGCCTAATGTTGATTTAACTATTATTAATCGCTGGGGACAAGAATTGTACAATGGAACTGAGGGCTGGAATGGCAAATTCGAAGAACAAAATGTTTCTCCGGGTACGTATTTCTACATTATAAAAATTGTTGACCTTTCCGGAGAAGAAAAGCAATTTACCGGTACTGTAACACTTGTTTCAAAATAAAGAGACCTGTAATCTTTTTTGAAAGCCTTTTCGTACGAAAAGGCTTTTTTTATTTTGTGTTGTTTATTAAAAATATTTATATATTTGTCAGTGCAAAATATAATTTAATCTATTACTTGATATAAACATATTCTTAATTGTAAATAATTTTAATATGAAAAATAGAATATCCCCTATTCATTTCCTTTCAATAGTTTTTTGTTTTTTGATTCTGAATACAATGACAGCACAAACAACAACTGCATTTAGAAAAAACTATAATCAAGCAATGTTTGATTTGCCCGGTAATATTGTTGAGGGATTAACGGCCAATACGTATGTAATGGCTGGAACAAATATGAGTTTTATACCAATATATGGCACTGTATCACAAATAAACGACACTGGTGCAGTTACATGGTCGTACAGATACTCCGATGGATCAATTGGATTTCAATTGAATGATATCAAAAAAGATGTTGTTAATAATCAATACATTACCTGCGGAGGAAGTGAATCAAATGCTGCAGTTTTTATGGTATTAGATGCTGCAGGTGTTGTGATAATTCAAAAAAAATTCATCATTAACGAAGCTAATACTGCCTCCTTCAATAGGGTTATAAAAGCTTCAGATGGAGGCTATGTTGCCGTTGGGTATGTTACAGGTTACGACCCTGATGGTGCCGGACCAGAAATCAAATTCGACCCTATTACATATATTGATGGTAATGGCGATTCTCAAACTGAGAAAATTGCCTCTCCTTTGATTGTGAAGTTTGATGCAAGTGGTAATCATTTATGGCATAAAGTATTTAGATATTATGCAACATCCAACATTCCTGCCAACAGAATATATAATGATGCAAGTTTTTATGATGTAGTTGAGGTAAGTGATGGTTATGTTGCTGTGGGTAGTTATGATGTTAACCAACATTTGTCAGCAACAAATTCAGATGGTGATGATGCTACACCAACTGATGCCTTAATTGTAAAAACAACATCAGGAGGTTCAATTACATATCATAAACAAGTTGATAGCCCAAGCAATTCGGCTACTCAGTCGAGTAAATATTTATCAGCCGTTAATGTCACAAGTGCCGGAGCAATTATTGCTGGGGGTTATGATAATGGTAAGGAGTTGATTCAAAAATTTCCGGGCAGTGGCGGTTTTTCAAACACATTCAGCAGGTTGTTTACCTATTCATCATTTATTGGAACACCTGATCCTGTAGATGTTTCACAAATTTATGAAGTAAATGGCGGGACTGATTTGGTTACCATGTCGATGTATATTAAACCTTTCAGTCTTGTTTTTGCTAATGCTATACACAAGGTAAATTCGACAGCTACTTCAAATGTTTGGGCTAAACGTTATGATTTTGACCTTGTTTCAATATTACCCAGAGGAGGCAAAACTTCAGACAATGGGTTTATAACAATGTCCATGACAGCTGGTGGAACAAACTACGATTATCATGTTATCAAAACAGATCCGAGTGGAGATTCCCCCCTAATCGGTTGTCCTGCAACTTCTTTTACACCTACTGCTGCTGCTGGACCAACAACGTTTGCCGATCCTTTATATAATTCTTGGTCAGGAACACCCGGCTCGAATGTAATTTCAATTTCAAGAATAGCAATTACACTGACACCTTCTTATATATGTACTAAAACTATATGTGTACCTCCCGCAGCTGCAACAACTGTTACTGCCACACCAAATCCAATATGTTCAGGGCAATCTACATCAATTACAGCCAGTGGTCCTTCAACAAGTGTTTATTATAATGTATATACAGCAACTACAGGAGGAACTAACTTAGGGAGTACACCTCTTTCTGTAAGTCCAACTTCGACAACAACTTATTATGTGGAAACAGTTTCAAACAGCGATCCAAGCTGTGTAAGCACCACAAGAACCCCCGTAACTGTAACTGTTAATACACCAGCCACTGTTAGTGCAGGATTGGATCAAACAATCTGTGCTGGTTCAACAGTAACATTGGCCGGTACAATTGGAGGTGGCGCAACAAGCGCAACATGGAGCGGTGGAACTTTATTCAGTCCTAATACTACCACTCTCAATGCCGTTTATACACCCTCAGCAGCTCAGGTAACTGCCGGTACAGCAACTCTTACTCTAACTACCAATGACCCAAGCGGTCCTTGTCCTGCTGTTAGCAGCACAATGACTATTACAATAAACGCCATACCTACTGTTAGTGCTGGTTTTGATCAAACAATTTGTGCCGGTTCAACAGTGTCATTGGCCGGTACAATTGGTGGAGGAGCAACAAGTGCTACATGGAGTGGTGGAACTTCTTTCAGTCCTAATGCAACCACTCTCAATGCCGTTTATACTCCTACAACAGCTCAAATAACAGCAGGTACGGCAACTCTTACTCTTACTACCAATAACCCAAGTGGTCCTTGTCCGGCTGTTAATGACAATGTGGTTATTACAATTAATGCCCAGCCTACAGTAGATGCAGGTACTGACCAATCAATCTGCGCCGGAACCTCAGCCGTTTTGTCAGGCAGTTTTGGTAGTACAGCAACAAGTGCTACTTGGAGTGGTGGTACAGGTTCATTTTCTTCTACATCTAGTATGAATGCTACTTATACCCCCTCTGCTGCAGAAGTTTCTGCAGGAACTGCTACTTTGACTCTCACTACAAACGATCCGTCCGGTCCATGTACAGCAAAAACGGATAATGTCGTAATAACTATTAACCAACAACCAACTGCATCAGCAGTAGCTACAAGCCCCATCTGTCAGGGAACTTCATCTACTCTTACTGCATCAGGACTGCCAGGGTCAACATATTTGTGGAATTATGGAGCCGGAAATACGGCTACCGTTTCTGTAAGCCCTTCAACTTCTACTACTTATACCGTTTCTGTTACTGATGCCAATAACTGTGGTACTGCAACTGCAAGTGTGGTTGTAAATGTGATATTGGCTCCAGTTATAAACACCAACCCCGATACTATATGTAAAGGTAGTACCTATCAGATTTCAGGTAATATCAGTAATTATGCATCTGTTCTTTGGACAACCTCAGGTACAGGCAGTTTCAGTGATGCTGCTATAATTAATCCTATTTACTCTCCAAGCACTTCAGATAATGTATCAGGGAATGTTGTCCTTACTGTAACCGCAACAGGGAATACACCCTGCGGAATTTCCACAGGGCAGATTGCACTGGCATTGATTGAACCTGCACCACCTGTGATGACCAATTCAGATACTTCCTTGTGCCTTAATGGATCCCTCTTTACATTAACAGGTTTGCCAACCGGAGGCACATTTTCAGGGCAGGGGGTTTCTTCAAATCAATTTAATCCTGCTACTGCAGGAGTCGGTAGTCATATCATTACATACACCATTTCTGATAATCATAATTGCATAAACTCATCCACAGAAACCATCAATGTGTTCCCTTTGCCAACTGCCAATGCAGGAGTTGATCAAACAATTTGTGAAGGTGATACTGCTGTTCTTTCAGCAACAGGTCTTACAAATTCTACTTTTGTCTGGAGTCATGGCCTTGGAAATTCTTCAACTGTTTCAGTTATGCCAACTGCTTCAACAACCTATACAGTCTCTGTAACTGATGAAAATAATTGCGGCACAACCACCGATAATGTTGTGGTAACTGTTGAACTTCTGCCTGTAATCACTTTTTCTCCCGATAGTATTTGCACCGGTAATTCCTATCAGACTTCTGTAAGTGCTGCAAATTACGCTCTTGTCAGTTGGAGTACATCAGGAACCGGTCAGTTTAACAACATAAATATACTAAATCCTGTTTATACACCAAGTAATAATGATATCATCTCCGGAGAAGTTACCCTTTCAATTACAGCATCCGGAAATAATACATGTCGTGATGTAACTGAGAATATTACACTTACTATTCTTCCTTTGCCGGTTATTGATTTTTCGGATTCTATTGCAGGTGTTTGCATAAATGCAGTTCCTATTGTCCTGAATACCGCCACCCCTTCCGGTGGGTCTTATTCCGGAGCTGGAGTGACTAATGGCGTGTTTAACCCCCAGTCTGCAGGAGTTGGTAATCATATTTTAAATTATTCTTATACAGATTTATATGGGTGCAATAATACCGAATCAAACACCATACAAGTTTACCCCTTGCCTTTAGTGAGTTTGCCTCATTTCAGCAATATTTGTATTTCTGACACAAGCATTTTACCTCTTTTATTAGATGCAGGTACACCCTCTGGTGGAAGTTATTCAGGTAATTTTGTGTCTAATAATATTTTTGACCCCGGTACTGCCGGCATTTATCCTATTGTTTATACATTTACGGATAGTAATGGCTGCATTAACTCTGACACTTCAAACATTTCAGTAGTTTCAGATGTTACTCTGACAAGCGATGCGTATCAGCAAAACACCATTTATGTCAATCTTGGTGCACTTATTAATTTTACGGCTGAGGCTTCATTCCCTTATTCGGGTATTTATGCATTTTTTATAAATACCAATATGGAACAAACAGGTAATTCAAATCTTTTTGCAACAAATACCCTTACAGGTGGTGATGTCGTTTATGTAACACTGGATTCAGCTTGTTATGATTCCCTTGAAATTAAAGCAAAACCTATTCCTAATGCTTTTATCCCTGCTTCAAATGAATCACAAAACAGTATATTTATGCCCGATGTTGACCTGACAGTAATTAACAGATGGGGGCAGGAATTGTATAGGGGCACAGATGGCTGGGACGGGAAATACAAAGGACAGGACGTGTCTCCGGGTACCTATTTCTATATAATCCGCATTATTGGATTAAACGGTGAGGAAAAACAGATTTCGGGAATTGTGACTTTGGTATCAAACCCCTGATTTTTTTAATCCTATTATAATATTGTGTAAACTTGATATAAAAATCGGGATTATTAATGTCATTTTTCTTAATTGTAATGATTTTAATTTAAGCAAAAGCCGTAAATCGTTTACATGACTTAAGCTATAAATTGAAACTTAAAACTTTTTCTTATCATCACACATAAATCATAGAGACCGAATATCACATTAACACACAAAATATCTATTCAGGCAATTATTTATTAACTTTTATTGGTGTTTTTTAATTATTTTCTTGACTTATAAATACTTAATGTATATATTTGTCAAATCCATTAATATAAAAATTATTGTAACATAAAAACAAAACTATTTTTTTTTGTTTTAACGTTCACACTGCTTAGTTTTTATACTTACCCCCAATCTCAAGGAAGTATTCAAGCTTTAAATCCTGATCAAATATTGGATTTATCCGTTTCATCTGTAATTATGACTACGTTGTCAACTTCACTCAATGATTCTGTTTTCATTGAGGATACTTTTAAAATTAACAACAAAGCATTGGTGTCAAAGACATTTTATTTATTCGAAACCACTAATGACACCACCGATGCTGTTGTGCTTACAGTAAATCCATTACCAAATGCTAATGCCGGGCCAGATAAGGATGTCTGTTTACTTGAAGGAGTCGGAATAGGCCCTTCTGTATGTTATGGTCATTTTTCCTATTTATGGAATAATTCTAATAGTTTAACCAGTTCAAATATCTGTAATCCAATTGCTTCTCCTTCAGTTGCTACAACATATACACTTACTGTTACTAATACTGTTACAGGCTGTTCAAATACAGATGAAGTTGTAGTTACCGTTTTGCCCTTACCCGAGCCTGAAATCACTGTTACTGGTTTACCTTGTTATAACAGCAATGATTTGACGTTCCATTCCAATACATTTATCTCTTATTCCTGGAACTTCGGCGACCCCAACTCAGGCACAAGCAACTACTCCACAGCTCAAAATCCCACACACAGTTTTTCAATGCCCGGCACATTTCAGGTAACGTTAACAGTAACAGATGAAAATGGCTGTGTCGGCTGTACTTCACATATAATACAAATTGCACAACATTGTTGTGCATTTGATACAATAATTCATTACAATGATAATGATGCCGAATTTTTGTCTGGTGAAATATGGAATCCATCGCACCAGATTATATGGAATACACCCCTTCGCTTTAATAAAACGCTGATTATAAAAGCTGGTAATACGCTCACTATTGCTGCTCAAAACACTATTGAATTTGGACCTTTCGGAAAATTAATTGTTGAAAATGGTAATTATACCCAAGATATTGAAGGAGCACAACTTGTGATGGAAACAGGTGCTGTTTTTACATCTATTTTTAATACTGTTGGAGATGAATGTCTTGTGATGTGGCAGGGCGTTGAAGTGTGGGGCAATGCATCTTTATCGCACAACACCACTTACGTACCTTATCAGGGGAAAATTACAATGGGTATTAGAGCAGAAATTAACCATGCACATATTGGTGTTTTGCTTGGACGAAGAAATATTTGCTTTACTAACACCTGTGATGATGTGTCTGTTTGCCGAACAACACCGTATTTATTAAATTACAGTGGAGGTATTATTGATGCCTGTTGCAGTTCAAAATTTAAAACAGACGCCGTTGCTGTACATTTTGCCAGTTATAAGCATGTCAATGCCAGCACCATAGAAGGCTGCGATTTCCAAGGTGGCTCTCTTTTAGACCCGGGTTACAATACCAATAATGCCTACGTATATCAAAATAATAATATTTCTACTTCACACAACCCGCTTTTTGGCAATGCCAATGTCAGCGGACGCAGCGATGTGGGCATTTACATGTGGGGCATACGCTTTGCACCGGAGTATATTACAACTATACCCCACTATCCATTTAAACAAAATGATTTTACAAATATGGAAACAGGTATGCTGTCTTATACTTCAAGGTATAATGTTACAGGGTCAAATTTTGATAACTTAACCTATGGAATAAAAATTTATAATTATAATTCAGCTGTACAAGGAAATACAATTTTTAATAATCAATTTAAAGAAATTAACTATAATTATATTAATTTAAATGGTTGTAAATATGATAAAATAAAGTCAAATATATTTGGTTTAACTACCCAAGCACAAGGTTCTAAATGCGGAATTTTATTAAACAATTCTTCTAATTTTGAAATTTCTGATAATGATTTCAATAAATTAAATACAGGCATTATCTGCTACAACTCCTCCAAAGGCGGGGGCAATATAAAAGCCAAGGACAGAATACTTAATGTAGATAACACAGGAAATTTCTTTAACCGCTGCCAATATAACCTTAAAACATACAGGAATAATGCACGGCTGAATATCAAATGCAATACAGCAGATAATCCGGAAGTAATCTCGGGTGAATACAGTGAAATGAATTGGTATAATGCAAGCTTCCCTTTTAGTTATTTAGGAAATCAGGGTTATGCAGATATGCTTGACAATACAAGGCAGGCAGGCAACAAATTTACACCTGCAAATGACCAATACCCTCAAAATGATAAAAAGCAAATTGAAAATGCCGGCTGGCCTTATACCTATAATGCGCACCCCAATGTGTATGCACGCATACCTGTTAAATATAATATAGCAAGCCCGATTCTTATTAATACATCTTCGGCTAATTATGTTGACGGTGTTTCCTGCGCTACATGCCTTTTGCCCAATTGTAATATATCAACCCGCATTATGCAGAACAGCGATACCATTGCTCTGTTTGAAAATGAACTTGATACTGTTAAATCCTACCTCGACAGCAGCCATACATCAGCTTTACTCGAAGCCATCAGCAGTGCCCTTACGTATGAAGAACTTGCCGATTCGCTTTTACACAACTCACCCCTATCGGACACCCTATTAAAAGCTTTTATAGTGAGAGACGACAGCGTTATTGCCGCTTCATTCCTTGATGTTTTCTTGCACAATGCTCCTGTATCAGATTCAATATGGGTGTATTATATGCCCGACCTTTTATCGCTGCTTCATGAAGACACCGTACAACTCATTACAGAAGCGCAGGCACAGTTCAATGTTTACCGCACACCTGCCCTTATTGAACGCTACATCGAACAACTGAAAAGCGAAAAGCAAATGTTCCTTATTGAATATATAACCCAATTAGCCGACAGCGGCTATTTTGATGATGCTGTAAAATTTCTCGAAAATGAAAACACCAGCGATGCTCAACAAACTATCATAGCACAGTATTTATACGATGGTATTGCTGATACCGCTCTGTATAAGCTGAATGACTTTGAGCCGCAAACATCGGCTGACAGTGCATGGAAAGAACTGATGGTTATATTGATAGGACTTGAAGCCGGCGACAGTACGGTATTTGACATTTCGGAAGCACAAGAAGATTTTATAAGGGAACTGGCTTACGGAGAAGATATCAATCTGGCGGCGGTAAGCGCACAAGCCATATTGCGACTGCTTTACGGAGAAACTTTTGAACTTGATTTAAGCGAACCAGAGCCCAGAAAACAAACACAGGAAAATACAGAAAAAGCTATAGAGCAAAAAAGTGAAAATTGGGACTTATATCCCAATCCTGCACGGAATTATGTGGATGTGCAATACCAAATCCCCGCTGAATCAAATGGGGTTGTGGAAATGTATTCATTAATTGGCGAAAAGTTAGAACATGCAGAGATACCATCAGGGAAAAATAATGTGCGTATCTTTACACAAAAATTCAGTGCCGGTGTGTATCTCGTTAAGCTTGTGGTGGATGATAAATATATGGGTACTAAGAAATTGGTTATTCTTAAGAAATAATATTTGAAACATCCAATAAATGAAATCAAGATGAAAAATTTTAGAGTATTTATAACAGTTCTTTGTTTGGCGTTTTTCAATATAATTAGTGCACAGGTTTGGAATAAATTAGGCGATGGTCTTGAAAGAGGAAATATCCCAACAATTAATTGTTTGAAGACAATAGATAGTGTTTTATTTATTGGAGGGGCTTTCAACGTGTGGGGAGAATTGATAGATAAAGGTTTGGCAACATGGAATGGTTATAATATTGACACCATTATTACATCTAAAGGAACACGATGGGGCTTTCCAAATTCTATTGAAAAATTCGGAAATAAAATAATTATTGGTGGCGATTTTTTACGTATAGCAAACACATATTCCGGTAATGATACTTCAATTATCCCAAATACCAATGCAATTGCGGCATGGGATGGGATGGAATGGTCTTCGGTCGGGGGAGGGTTAGTAAGTGGGAAGGTGTATGCTTTAGAATTTAAAAATAGTTTGTATGTAGGTGGGGGATTCGGAGCCACACAAAATCTTAACAATTTAAACTGTATGGCGCGTTGGGATGGCAATCAGTGGCACAATGTAGGCACGGGTATATACGGCGATTTTAAACAAGTGCGCGCTATGGCTGTTTACAACGAAAACCTTTATATTGCAGGTTGCTTTATCAAAGCAGGTGGCATACCCGCCTATAATATAGCCGGATGGGATGGTACACAGTATTTTGATCTGGATACAGGGGTGCTGGGTGATGTTTATGCTTTACAGGTGGACAGTATTAATAATCTTTTGTATGTTGGCGGTTCTATTAGCCACGTTGGGGGCTACAATGGTTTTCAGGCACCTGATGGTGTTGTAAAATGGGATGGTTTTAAATGGGACTCAGTAGGGATAAATTCACCAGCAATGAATAAAGGAGCAACTTCACTCATATTTTACAATAACCAATTATATTCGGGAAACTTTAGTTCAACTGGGAATTATGTTGATACTAATTTAACACGTTTTGATGGATTATTGTGGCATAGGGTTGAAGGGCCAATAGCAACTATGCTTTGTTTAGAAGTTTATAATGGGGAGTTATACGCAGGAGGGGGGTATATATTAACCACCTCCGGCGATACAGCCTGGGGTGCTGCCCGCTACTATGCCCCGCCTGATACAATAAGCTGTCTTTTTATCCAACCCCTTATCCACGCCATGCCCTTTGGCACCAAGGAAGCGGCAGATACTATTTACACCACAGCACCTTACCATATACAGTTTTACACCAACAACAAATATGCAAGCAGTTGGAGCTGGGATTTCGGGGATGGCGGTACAGCTAATACACGTGAGCCTGGCCATACCTACGCCGCGCCGGGTACTTATAATGTTACGCTGGAGGTCATACACCCACACAACCTGTCCTCTCAGGTCTGTACGATTAGTGTAAGTAAAACCATTACCATTATTGATAATACGGCAGTAGAAGAAAGTGGTAATGATACCATTGAATATCTGGGACAGAATATACCTAATCCGTTTAGTAACAGCACAAGTATTCCATATTATGTGCCTTATGGAAGTATCGGTTTATTGCAAATCCATAATACCAATGGGGAACTCATAAACGAATACGAACTGCAACAAGGACATAACAGCTTGGAAATCTCAATGGCGAGCTATAAAGCGGGGGTTTATTTTTATAGTATAGTTATTGACAATGAGCGTAAACAGACTAAAAGAATGTTAGTCGAATAGAAGAACTGAAAATTAAATTCTTTCACCCTAATAAGGAAAAATAAACACGCCATCACGCAGGCGATACTCTAAACAATGGAAAATGTTATTTGAAAGTTTAGCAAATTTAATATCCCAATCACGGTTTGAAAAGCAAGTGGTAAAACTAACGGCCAGTGCTTAACACGCTGTAGGTTTTAGTGGCTGGGATAGTTTTTCATTGACAAATTTGGTAGTTGAAAGCAAAGTTTTATATTTTTGTAGATAGTTTGTAAGGTAGACACGACACCAAAACCTTAAAGCAATCCTCTATACTTTATTGATAATAAAAAATTATCTCTACCAATGATGCAAAAGAAATTGCTTTCATAAAGAATGCCTCTCCTTTTATCTTCAGTAACCGGCTCAACTGTCTGGATGGCCAACTATACAGCTATTGTTCTTATAAACCCTTCTTGTAATGAAACAAGTGTTTCTGTACTTACAATTTCAGGTATGGATTGAATTTTTTCAATGATAACATTTTTAAGATGTTCATTGTCAGCTGTGTAAATCTTTGCAAGCAACGAGTATTTTCCTGAAATGTGGTGACACTCTACAATTTCTTCAATTTCTTGAATCTTTTTAAAAACCTCGTCATGTGTTCGTGTGGATGTTAGATTGACCTGAATGCCTATAAATGCACATGTGAGCAAGCCAATGCCCTGTGGACTGAGCGATAAATGAGTCCCCTGAATGATACCTTCCTTTTCCATTCTGTTTATTCTCAGGTGAATCAAAGCCCCGGACACTTCACACAACCTTGCTATTTCAAGATATGGCATACGAGCATTTTTTATAAGAAATTTTAAAATTTTTCTGTCCAGGCTATCAATTTGATATTTTTTCATAAAATTGAATTTATATTTCTAACAAAAATATATAAAAAACATTAAAAAAATTAAAAATAGTCATATTTAATATTAAATTTTATAATGAATGATATATATTGGACTAAATATATAATAAACTGTTAATTTTGCATTGAATTAATTAAAATAAATTTATTATGAAAAATAATCCGGCAACACGTATTCAAGAGTTAAAGCAATTTGGTGAATATGGGGATGTAAATCCTTCAATTACAGATTCAGCAACTTATACTTTTTTGGCAGCTAAAACCATGACAGACACATTTAATGGAGAATCCCAAGGGTGTTTTCTATATTCCCGACACTGGAACCCCAGTAATAAATATTTGGCAGATGCACTGGCCGCTATGGAAGGAACAGAAAGTGCATGGGTTACTGCATCCGGCATGTCGGCAATAACAAATACTATTATGCAATTATGTAACAGCGGTGACCATATCATTACAAGTATAATTACCTATGGTGGAACTTTTGCTTTTCTTAAGAATTATCTGCCTAAATTTAATATTGATGTAACATTTGTGGATATTGAAGATTTGTATTCTGTTGAAAAAGCCATACGTCCCAATACCAAGCTTATTTACACTGAAACAATGACAAACCCTATGTTGCAGATTTCAGATATCCCATCATTATCTGAGCTTTGTAAAAAAAATAATATTAAACTTGTTGTGGACAACACCTTTACTCCTATGATTGTATCTCCTTATCTTTTGGGAGCCGACATAGTTGTTTACAGTCTCACTAAATTCGTAAATGGTACAAATGATTGTGTGGCCGGTGCAATTTGTTCTGACGCCTCATTTATAAATGCATTGAGTGATGTGAATAGTGGTACATCTATGCTTCTGGGGCCTGTACTCGATCCAATGCGTTCTGCTTCAATTCTTAAAAACATGCACACATTACATATCAGGATGAAACAGCACAGTGCTAATGCTTTATTTATTGCAAATAAGCTTAAGGAAGCCAATCTGCCAGTTACCTATGCCGGCTTGCCCGAACATCCTAGACATGAACTTCTTAAAGAAATGATGAACAAAAACTACGGATTTGGTGGTATCATTAGCATAGACATGAAAACAGTTGAAAAAGCCAATAAGTTTATGGAACTCATGCAAAATGAGGGTGTTGGCTATCTCGCTGTAAGTTTAGGTTATTTTAAAACACTTTTCAGTAATTCAGGCAAAAGTACATCTTCAGAAGTACCGGATGAAATTCAAAAGAAAATAGGCATGTCTCCCGGTCTTGTTCGTTTTTCTGTGGGATTGGATGATGATATTCAAAATACTTTAGATAAAATTTTTAGCTGCATTTCTAAGGTTGAATAAGTAGGTAAAAAATAAGTTTTTTATTATGTCATCAGTTCCAAGAACGCTTGATTTGCTCATTTTTTCGTAATTTTGTATAAAAATACAATATGCGAACGGAAAGTGATTTTATCGGTTCTCTTAAAGTCCCTGATGATGCTTTGTATGGCATCAATGCCCTTCGTGCTAAAAATAATTTTCCGGTTTCTGAACCCTTCCATATTGAATGGTATAAGGCAGTGGGTCTTGTTAAAATGGCTTGTTATTTAGCGTATAAGGAGTTTAAGAAAGCACTTACTGAAAAATACAGTAAAAATGATTTTAATTTTCCTCTTATTGAAGATGATATCATTGAATCCCTTATATCAACGGCTCTTGAGGTATCAAACGGATGTTATTTTGAACATTTTATTGTTCCTTCAGTTCAGGGTGGGGCAGGTACAAGTATTAATATGAATATCAATGAAATCATCTCTAATGCTTCATTGCTTAAATTGGGTAAAAACCCTGGTAGATACGATATTATTGACCCCATCCAACATGCCAATGTATTTCAATCAACCAATGATGTTATCCCTACTGCTCTAAAGCTTTGTGTGATGCAATTGCTCAGTACTCTGGAACAAAAGATCAATGAGATGAGATCGCAAGTGGAAAAGATTGAAAGCTCACACAGAAACACAATGAGAACTGCATATACCCAAATGATGGAAGCTGTACCTTCTTCCTATGGCATGCTCTTCTCAACTTATAATGAGGCATTATCCCGAGACTGGTGGCGTGTATCAAAATGCTTTGAGAGAATAAAAACAGTGAATCTTGGTGGTGGCGCTATTGGTACCGGTATAAGCATACCACGTTTCTTTATTTATGAAGTCAATACCCAATTACAACGCCTAAGTGGTCTGCCTTTGACAAGAAGTGAAAATTTACCTGATGCCACTGCTAATAAAGATGATTTTGTTGAGGTTCATGCCATTTTAAAAACCCATGCCGTTAATCTGGAGAAGATGGCATCAGATTTAAGGTTATTGGCCTCAGATATAAATATCAACAGGGAATTAACCATACCTCAAAAACAATTGGGAAGCTCTATTATGCCGGGCAAAGTTAATCCCGTCATCTCTGAGTTTGTTGTTTCTGTTAGTCAGATTGTTTTTGCCAATGATATGCTTATCAGTTCTTTATGTGCCAAATCCTGCCTCGATTTAAATGCATATCTTCCGCTTATTGGTCATCATCTTATTCAATCTGTGAAATTTCTTATGGCGGCCGACCAGACTTTATCAGATAATTTGTTTGCGGAAGTTAAAATTGATGGTGTAAAATCTTATCATAACTTAATTAAAAACCCTTCGGTTACAACAGCTCTTAACCCCTATATTGGGTATAGAAAGGCTTCAGAAATTGCTGTTCTTATGAAAGAAAGGAATTGTGATATTTTTGAAGCTAACAAAATGCTCAGTTTGATAGATGAAAATAAGCTTAAGACAATTCTTGAACCACAAAATCTGTTAAAAATGGGTTATGCAGTTAAAGACATACAGAACTAATAAAGGTAACAATGAGTAAAGGAAAAGACAGTAAGCCGCATATAGGTATTTTTGGCAGACGTAATAACGGGAAAAGTTCTTTTATAAATGCACTGGCAAATCAGGATATCGCGATTGTTTCAGATATCCCTGGCACAACGACTGACCCTGTGAAAAAATCTATGGAAATTTCAGGGATTGGACCTGTTATTCTTATTGATACTGCAGGTATTGACGATGTTGGAGAACTTGGGAAAAAGAGAGTCGATAAAACCTTGGAAGTCCTTAAAACTGTTGACCTGGCCATTCTTATTATTGCCGGCAATGATTTTAATGATACTGAAAAATCAATGATAGATGCTTTTAATGACTATAATGTACCATTTTTCATCATTCACAACAAATCTGATTTAGAAAAGCTAAAAACTGATTTGAGTGAAAATATCACGAAGGTATTTAAAACTGATGTGCTTGATTTTAGCACTACTGAAAAAAATCAGATTGGACGGGTAATTACTCTTATTAATAAATACATGCCCGAAACAGCGTATTCCTCCAAACCTATGATTGGTGATTTGCTTTCTTATGGTGATGTTGTTTTGCTGATTACCCCTATAGATATTGAAGCACCACAGGGAAGGCTTATTTTGCCACAGGTTCAAACTATCAGGGATGTACTGGACAATGATTGTATTTGTGTGGTGCTGAAAGAAAAGGAAGTGGATGCATATTTTCAAAAAATGAACCCCAAACCCCGCCTTGTTGTTTGTGACAGTCAGGTCTTTCTTAAAGCCGATGCCGTTATTCCAAAGGATATTATGTTAACAAGTTTCAGTATTGTTCTGGCACGTCAGAGGGGCGATTTTGAAAACTATCTGAAAGGCACCCCACACATTTCTAAGCTTAAGAACGGAGATAAAGTACTTATTCTTGAATCATGCACCCATCATGTTACTTGTGATGATATCGGTCGTATGAAAATCCCTCGATGGATAAGCAATTATACCGGCAAAAAGCTGACTTTTGAAGTCGTTTCAGGTCTCGCCGCAATACCCGGTAAGATAAATGATTATGCAATGGTTATTCAGTGTGGTGGATGTGTTTTAACACGTAAACAAGTTGTTGGGAGACTTAAAGCAGCCGTAGATGCCGGTGTTCCTGTTTCCAATTATGGCATGACCATCGCTTATGTACATGGAATTTACGAAAGAGCTGTTGCTCCTTTTATGAAAATTGATAAAAACACGCTTGATTATTTATAATTTCTTTCAGATGATTAATATTATTGATGATATTTTATTAAAAGACAATTTTACACATGAAGAGCTTATGATATTATTGGCTTCTGATGTGGAAGGACGTAATAAAATTTTTAAGAAAGCAGCTCAAATAAAAGAAGATTATGTGGGTAATATAGTTTATTTCAGGGGTTTGATTGAGTACTCTAACTCCTGTGTAAAAAATTGTTACTATTGTGGAATAAGAGCTGGTAATAAATTTTCAACCCGATACAATTTGACAGATGAAGAGGTCTTTGATGCAGTGCGTTATGCTTATGAAAATAATTTTGCCTCAATTGTTATTCAGTCTGGTGAAAGGGTAAATGTGGGCTTTACAGAAAAAATTTCAGCTCTTCTTAAAGAAATCAAACAGATTTCTAAAGGAACCATGGGTGTAACCTTATCCCTTGGAGAACAAGATTTAGAAACTTACCAAAAATGGTTTAAGGCCGGTGCTCACAGGTACTTGCTTCGTATAGAAACATCAAATAGGGAGCTGTATAAAAAAATCCACCCTGATGATGCCATGCACGATTATAACGTAAGATTGGAGGCTCTGAAAAATTTAAAAAAAGCCGGTTTTCAAGTTGGAACCGGTGTAATGGTGGGTTTGCCATTTCAAACTATTAGTGATTTGGCTGATGATTTGATTTTTTTCAAGGAACTTGATATTGATATGGCTGGCCTCGGGCCCTATATTGAGCATCATCAGACACCTCTCTATATTGAAAAAGACAGACTCATCAGCAAAACAGAACGCTTCAATCTCAGTTTAAAGATGATTGCGCTATTACGTATTATGATGAAAGATATCAATATTGCAGCAACTACTGCTATGCAGGCCATAGACCCCATGGGCAGAGAAAAAGCTATAAAAGTTGGTGCAAACGTCATCATGCCCAATCTCACACCAATCAAGTATAGAGAGAATTATCAGCTCTACGAAGACAAGCCCTGCATGGACGAAGAAGCAGATGAATGCAAAAATTGCCTTGAAGCACGAATAAAAATTGCAGGTCATACAATAGGATATGGGGAATGGGGAGACTCCTTGCATTTTAAGAAAAGAAAAGGATTGATATAAAGTGTAGATTCATTTTTCTCTATTTAATAATGGCATATTTATTTAACTTTGCAGTAAATTTTATCATTAATACTTTTAGTTATGAAATCTGTTAAATCATTTTTTTTGATTATAGTCCTATTTGTCATGACTTCAGAAGTTTCTGCTCAGATTTTTACTGGTGGTGGCTTGGGTGTAAGTTTCAATGATGGTTATGTAATTGAATTGGCTCCCGTTTTTGGCTATAGATATAAAATAATTGAAGCCGGCTTTGCTCCGTTTTTTTCATATATTGAGAGTAATCAAAAATACGCTTTTGGGGGACGCATTCATTCAGCCGTAACGATATATGAAGGTGTTTATGCTCAGGCAGAATTTGAAGTTGCAAATTCAGAAGTTCTACTTGATGGTATTAAAACCCGTAAATGGGTTATGGCATTGCCCTTGGGGGCCGGTTACAGGCAACATATTGGAAACGGCGTAAATGCTTACGTTACCATTCTTTACAATGTGCTCCAAACTTCAGAATCCCACACTAAAAATCCCATCGTAAGGGCAGGAGTTACCTATGACTTGTAATGTTTTTTTTGTTAAAAACTTTATTCCTATTATAGGAGTCCTTAAAATTGCGTAAATTTCGGTTTTATAATCAAAGATCAAAATTTTTAATGAAACACAAAGAAATGAAAAAACTATTTTTACTTTTAGCAACCACAGTCTTACTATTTTCTAATGCCTATTCTCAAACAATCCCTAATGATGATTTTGAGTACTGGACTTTGAATACTCTTTATGAAAATCCCGACTTGTGGAATTCTTCTAATGCGCAATTAACGATGATGGGAATGTTGCCGAATTGTACAAAATCTACAGATAATTTTTCAGGTAGCTTTGCTGCGAAACTCGAAACTACAAGCAATGGCCAAGATAGTGTAAATGGTATTTTGTTAATTGGCATGCCAGGAAATCAGACCATTGATGGCGGTTTGCCTTTTGCTGCCTGCCCCGATACTGTTATTGTACATTTAAAATACAATATACTTCCTAATGATACAGGCCATTTTATTGTGTTTTTTAAAAACAACTCTGCAATTATTGGTTCTGCAGGTATCAATCTGACAGGAACTCAATTGAGTTACGCTGAGTTTAAGCTGCCTGTATATTGGGCGATGCCTGGTAATGCAGATACAATTGCTGCCTTAATAACTTCTTCAAACCTCGATTATTCCGTAATTCCTGGAAGTACCTTATTTGTAGATGGTATTGGTTTTATTGGAACTTCAGTTCCTTTTCCAAACGGGGATTTTGAAAATTGGACACCTATTACTTCCGAAGAACCAGATAATTGGAATACACTAAATTATGCAAAATCAACAGTGCCTTCAGCAACAAAATCAACTGATTTTTACAGTGGTTCTTATGCCATCAGAATTGAAACAATAAACACCATATGGGGAGACCCAATGGGATATATTACCAATGGCCAGTTAGGTGCTAATGGACCCGAAGGAGGTGTTCCTGTAGCTCTAAACCCGTTTACAATAACAGGTTATTATAAATATCTCCCAAGTGGACTGGATACTGCACTGGTAATGGTTTTTTCTTCAAGATACGATCCTGTTCTTGATTCTACTATAATGTTAGATATGGCTCTTCTTAAGTTACCTCCAACAAGTACCTATACGCAATTTATTGTTAACCTTAACTATAACAACTGGCCTTATGCTGATACTGTAAATATCAGCTTTGCAAGCTCAAATCTTATGGACTCACTTGCTTATATCGGTGTTGGAAGTGCCCTTTTTATTGATAATCTAAATATTGACTATTTCCCGGTTAGTATCTTTGATAATTTAAGTAATCAGAATATAACTATTTATCCTAATCCGGCAAATGACATCCTTAATATTGATTTCAACAATGATATTATTTTCTCAGAACTTTCTGTTTTTGATTTATTTGGAAGGAAAATTATTAATAATGAAATTGATTCTAATAATAAAAACTTAAAAATTGACGTCTCTGGCCTTAATTCTGGTGTTTATTTTATTGAATTTTATTCAGGAACAGACCTTGTTATTAAAGAAAAAATTATTATAAATAAGCGCTAAAAGTATTTGAAATTTATTCCAAAATATGCTTAAAAGAGGTTAAATCAGGAAAATCAGTTAAGAATAATTAATGTAAATCAAGCTTGTATATGAAAATTAAAGGTTTTATCAAAGAAGCAATTGCACTCAAGGAACAGATGCTTAAGGATGAAGTCTTACTTTATAATATTCAGAAAACAATTGATACTATTGTTGCATGTTACAACTATAATGGTAAAGTATTGCTGTGTGGCAATGGAGGTAGTGCTGCTGATGCCCAGCATATTGCTGCTGAGCTTACAGGTCGTTTTACAATGGAAAGAAAGCCCTTGTATGCAGAAGCTTTGCATACAAATACCTCTTACATAACTGCTGTTGCTAATGATTATGGCTTTGATAAAATTTATGCCCGCATTCTAGAATCAAATAGTATAAATGGTGATGTTTTGTTAGCCTTTTCAACTTCAGGCAATTCTCCAAATATTCTGGAGGCTTGCAAGGTTGCAAAAAATAAGAGCTTGACGGTTATTGGATTTACAGGCAAGCATGGAGGAAAAATGAACGATTTGTGTGATTTAATGATTAAAATTCCATCTGATAATACAGCACGCATTCAGGAGTGTCATATATTAGTAGGACATATTATTTGTGAGATCGTTGAAAAAAAACTTTTTGATTCATGGGAATAAAAAAGGGTTTAAGTGTTTTTGATAAAGAATGGACCTTGTTCCTTGACAGAGATGGTGTTATCAATGATCGACCATATAATGATTATGTAAAAAATGCTGATGAATTCGTTTTTATCGAAGAGACTCCTCGAGCCATTCATCTCTTGAACAGCATCTTTAAATACACTTTTGTTGTTACAAACCAACAAGGAATAGGCAAGGGTATTTTATCAGTTAATGATCTGAACTTAATTCATAAGAAGATGACTGATGAACTGGAAATTTTTTCAGCAAAAATTGATGAGGTATTCTTTTGCCCTGATTTGGCAAATGCTTTCAGCTTTTTTCGCAAGCCTAATGTGGGTATGGCTTTAACAGCTAAGAAAAAATACCCCGATATCATTTTTAAAAAATCTGTAATGGTTGGTGATGCGATTTCAGATATGCAGTTTGGTAAACGTCTAGGGATGACTACGGTCTTTATCTCAAATAATTTAAATGAAGTAAGAAAAAACTGCAAACTAATTGATTACAGTTTTATAAATCTTAATGCTTTTGCATCATGTTTAAAAGTTTAAGGAATAATAAAATTTGCTTAAATAAGTTTTTATTAAAAATCAGGACTAACTTATTATGAATAAATTTGCATGTTTATTTTTGATTATTTGTTTTTCTGCAATTTCATTAAAATCCAATGCTCAGGATACTGTGGTTAACAGGCTTGATGAAATGAACCGAAAACAAGGTTTGTGGCAGGCATATTACCCTAATGGCAATATAAGATATAAAGGAAATTTTATTAACAATTTACCTGTTGGAGTATTTGAGTATTTTTATCCTGAGGGCAATAAAAAATCAATAATGACCTACAGCACCGATGGTAGAAGTGCTTATACGGTTCATTTCTTTGAGTCTGGGGTAAAGATGTCAGAAGGTAAATATTTAGATCAGAAAAAAGACAGTTTGTGGAAATATTATCACGATGAAGGCATGTTGATTTCTGAAGAAAATTACAGAAATTTTCAAAAGGATGGTATTGCCCGTTCCTATTATGCTGATGGTGTTGTGAGCGAAGAATCAAACTGGAGTGAAGGTAAAAAGAACGGCTCTTTGAAAACTTTTTATTCTGACGGCACCATAAAAAATGAAATGATTTATTTGGATGACAAGCTGAATGGACTTTTTAAATTCTACTATCCGGGAGGGCTCAGAGTCTATATGTCAGGTATTTATAAAATGGACAGAAAAGATGGCATCTGGATGCATTTCTACGAAAGTGGGCGAACAAAAAGAAAAGAAATCTGGAATAATGGCTCTTTACAAGTTGTTGAAGAATATGAAGACAACTAAAGGACGTGTTTTAATGGCTATGAGTGGCGGTATTGACAGCTCTGTCGCTGCTGTTTTACTTCATAATGAAGGTTATGAAGTGATTGGTCTGACCATGAAAACTTGGGATTATGAACTTACCGGAAACTCAAAAAAAGAAACAGGGTGCTGCAATCTGGATACAATTAATGATGCCAGAGCTGTTGCTGTGAAATACGGTTTTCCTCATTATGTTTTCGATGTCAAGGAAGTGTTTTACGATAAAATTGTAAAAAATTTTATTTCTGAATATATGTCTGGTTTTACACCAAACCCTTGTGTTTTGTGTAATACACTGATTAAATGGGATCTTTTGCTTAAAAAGGCTGATGCACTTAATTGTGATTATATTGCTACAGGACATTATGCCAGAATCAGACTTGAAAATGGAAGATATATCTTATCTAGGGGTATTGATGCATCCAAAGATCAATCATATGTGCTTTGGGGATTAACTCAGGAGAATTTAAAAAGAACAATATTCCCTTTGGGTGAGTACAAAAAAGAATATGTTAGAAAATTGGCCATTGAAATGGGACATGAAAAGCTCGCTGTTAAAAGGGAAAGCTATGAGATTTGTTTCATCCCCGATGATGATTATAGGAGTTTTATTAAACTCAATGTGCCTGATTTTGACAAATTTATTAAACCCGGTAATTTTGTTGATGTTCAAGGAAATGTTTTAGGACAACATAAAGGATTCCCAAATTATACCATAGGTCAGCGAAAGGGACTAGAAGTAGCTGTTGGTTACCCTTTGTATGTAAAAGAAATTGATGTCACGAATAATATTATTGTTCTTTGTCAGAAAAATGAATTAGAACAGTGTGAAATGTATGTTGACAATCTCAATCTGATAAAATATGAACATATTCCTTCTGAGGGTATTGAGGCTCTGGTAAAAATCAGATATAAAGATGCAGGAACAATGGCGAATCTGATTTATGATAAAAATGAAATGATAAAAATACTTTTTTATCAGAATGTCTCTGCTATTACTCCAGGACAGTCAGCAGTTTTTATGGATGGAGATGATATTATTGGCGGTGGTATTATTAAAAAGATTAATAATACTTAACTCATCTGCATGTATGCTTTTTTTTACATTCTTTAATGCAAGGATAACAAATTTTACGTAATTTTGAAAAAAAATATGTTTAAAAATTGTATTCTTATTTTATTGCTTGCCTTATTCCTTACAATGTGTAAAAAGGAAGATACCCTTGTTGTTGATTTACACTATGAGTATTTCCCTGTTGAGAAGGGCACTTGGATAGCCTATAAAGTAGATTCTATTGCCTACAATGATTTTACTCAAACAGTTGATACATTTTTATTTTATGTAAAGGAAATTGTTGAATCGGAATTTGACGACAACGAAGGGAGATTAAACCAAAGAATTGAAAGATATTACAAAGACTCCTTAAACGGAAATTGGTTGATAAATAGCGCATGGTATAGTTGCAAACTTCCTCAGAGAGTTGAAAGAGTAGAAGATAATGTCAGATACTTGAAAATGATTTTTCCCATCGCCAATAATAAAAAATGGAATGGCAATGCTTATAATAATCTACCACCATTAGAATACGCTTATAAAAATGTTCATGAAAATTATTCTGTAAGCAATATAAATCTTGATTCAACTTTGATTATTACTCAAGAGGATGAACAAACACTTTTTACTGAGAAAATTTCTTTTGAAGTTTATGCAAAACATATTGGTTGTATTTATAAACAACATAATAATATATCCAAATTGGCTAATGGAGAAATAGTAAGCGGTTATAAATACACCTACGAAGCATTTCAATGGGGGCATTAATTATTAATTGATTAAAATGAAAAAGTTCAACATTCTCTTTATTTTATTTTTCTTAAGTATTCAGTTATGGTCTCAGTTAGCGCCTACAAAATATTTTATTGGTTTTACTGATAAACAAGGAACTATCTATTCTTTATCAAATCCCATCAGCTTTCTTTCACAAAGAGCAATTGACAGAAGGATTAATCAAAGTCTGCAACTGGATTCAAGTGATTTGCCTGTAAATACTGTTTACATAGACAGTATTCTTAATTTAGGTAATATTAATTTATTGAATGTTAGTAGGTGGCTCAATGGTATTATCGTACAGACAACTGATACACTTGTATTTGATATCATAAACAACTTTGGATTTGTTCAACAAGTTAGGCCCTTAGCAAGAATTTCTTACACAGGAAATTCGGTTTCAAAATTAGACCAACCAATTGTGATTGAAACAAAATCAACACCTATTGGTCAAATATCTACACAGGCACAAAGTATAAATTCATTTAACTATGGATTATCATTGAACCAAATAGAAATGATTGGTGTAGATTTTATGCACAATCAGGGATTTACTGGTTCCGGAATGATAATAGCTGTTCTTGATGCCGGATTCTATAGGGTTGATTCATTAGATGTTTTTGACAGCATCAGGGATAATGGCCAAATTTTAGGCACACGCGATTTTGTTGAACCGGGACAAAATGTTTATGATTCTCATACTCATGGTATGATGGTGTTATCACTGATGGGTGGTAATATGCCGGGACAACTGATAGGAACTGCACCTCATGCCAGCTATTGGTTACTTCGATCTGAAAACGCTCCTACTGAATATGTAATTGAAGAATACAATTGGGTATGTGCAGCAGAATATGCTGATAGTTTAGGCGCAGATATAATTAATTCATCATTAGGCTACTATGAGTTTGATGATACCCTTCAGAATTATTCTTATTCAGACCTGAATGGGCAGACGGCCATTGTTTCTAGGGGAGCTAATTTTGCTGCAAGTAAAGGCATTTTAGTTGTGAACAGTGCAGGTAATGCAGGCCAAACATCATGGCAAAGAATTATAGCCCCTGCCGATGCTCCCGGTGCATTAACGGCAGGTTCAGTGGATTTTGATCAGAACTATTCTTCCTTCAGTTCTGTCGGTCCGAGTTCTGATGGCCGGGGTAAGCCGGATGTTGCTTCCCAGGGAGAAGGTACTCTTGTTGCTGATACTCAGAATGGTATTATGTCAGGTAACGTGACTTCCTTTTCAGCCCCATTAATTACTGGTGCTGTTGCTTGTTTATGGGGGGCAAACCCTCTTGCCACAAACTGGCAGGTTATGCAAGCTATAAGGCAAAGTGCTCACCAATACAATAATCCGGATAGTTTACTCGGTTATGGAATTCCTAATTTCGCAGTAGCTCATATGCTGCTATCAGGTGTAAAAATTGATACTGAACACACCAGCCATTCTTTACATACTTTCCCAAATCCCTTTGATGATTTTATTAACCTTATTTATTATGCAGTCGATACCCATACAATCAACATTGAACTTTTCGATTTCAGTGGAAAAAGAGTATATGTCATGGAGAATTTCAAATGTTATTTAGGCTATAACTCTCTGCTTATTTCCGAACTTGACAATTTATCACAGGGTATCTACTTTTTGAAAGTATCCTCATTAAAAATGTCCGAAACTCGGAAACTTGTTAAAACTTATTAAAGATTTCACGCTATTAAAGCTTAAATTATTTTTTTAGTTACTTTTGCTTTCTTACATTTGTGAAATGAAAAAAAAATATTATATACTGTTTCTTTTTATTGTCATATTTATTTTTCCTTCCTGCAAGGTTTTTAATCCAACAAGGATGCTCAGGATGGGTTCTTTCCCTGAATATTCAGATATAAATTTGATAAAAGGCGAACAATTATATAGGATTGCCCCTTTTGACGAATTGGCCTTTTCCATGCTTCCTAATGATGGTGAGCAAATGATCTCCGGAACTAACCAAACAAATTCTAATTCTAATATGGGTGGATCTGGCTATAAAGTTGAATATGATGGAACAATCAAATTTCCTATTTTTGGTCGCACAAAAGTAAGTGGCATGACAACCAGAGAATTGGAACAATTACTAGAAGAAAAATATGCCCTTCTTTATAATAATCCATTTATTACAACTATTGAAGTAACCAACAGAAAAGTAATTGTATTTCGAGGGGGCAACAGTTCTTCTGTAGTTTCTCTTACCCACGACAATATGACAATATGGGAATTAATTGCCCAAACCGGTGGTGTTGGTGATGCTAAAGCCCATAAAATAAAACTTATTAGATATATTGATGATCAACCTCATATCTTTTTAATTGATTTATCAAAACTCGAAAGTATTGAAACGGGCAATATTGTATTACAATCCGACGACATCATTTATATAACTCCAAGAAACAAATTCTCTGAGGAGATTATGTTTGCAGTGACACCCTATCTTTCTTTGTTTTCAACACTTGTATTGATTTATTCTATTTTTAGGTAAACTATGGAAACAAAGAAAATTTCTTTTATCAATGATGAGTTTGATCTTAAACTTATTTTTAAAACAATCAAAAAGGTTGTTCCTTATATTCTTATAGTTTTTGCTTTTAGTTTCACGGTTTCTTTTTTATATCTGAGATATACTTATCCTTTATATAAAGCTGAAGGTTATATACAGATTAATACTGATGATATGGTAGAGCAGGTCTTCGGACAAACAGCTCAGGTTGATATGTATAAGAAAATTGAAGTTATCAGCTCAAAAATGTTTCTAGAAAGGGTTTTTGGAAATCTTCCTCTTGATATAAGCTATTACAGGGAGGGGAGATTTTTAAATTCTGAACTTTATAAAGGGAACCCATATACCGTGTTAGTTGATGTGAAATCTCCAACTTTTTATGATAAACCCATTTATATTGATTTTTTACCCAATGGAAACATCTTATTGAATTATCAAGATGAAGAAAATGAACCTTTTAGTTTTGAATTTTCAATTTTAGATACTGCAAGTTTGCCTGAAGCAGAAATTTATGTGCGATTAACCAATCCCTCCATGTTTCAAACGCAAACACTTCTCGAAAAACAGAAGTACTTTTTTATAGTTAATAATCCTGCCAATATTGTTAGTCGGTATTCACAAGGATTACAAGTAAGTATTCAAAATCCTGAAGCTCAGTCAATTTATGTAAGTTTTACGGACAGACACCCTGTAAAAGCTGCAGAGATTGTTAATAAAATTGCTTCTGAATTTAATGTTTATGATGTTGAAAAACAAGCTCAAAGTACTGAGAAAATATTGACTTTTATTGATGAGCAACTTGATTTTTTTAACACAAAACTTTCTATGTCAAAATCTGAAATCGAAGCCTATAAAAAAGAAAATAATATTGATGTCATCTTTATGTCCTTAGATGAGATTTATTTGAAAGTTGAAGAATATCAATCTCAAATATCACAACAACTTTTGGAAATTTCAAGACTTGAAAATGTCAAGCAGCTTATACTTGAAGACCAAGACATGGATGTGTACGAAATATACGCTTTGGTAGCAGGAACGGAAATACATTCATTGGTTTCAAATAATCTCAGTAATATCCAGGAACTTTTAATGCAGAGAGAAGAACTTCTATATAATGTAACAGCAAATAATGCACAGATCCGACAAATTCAATATAAAATTGAGATTCAGAAAAAACTACTTGCTGAAAGTATAAATATTGCCATTGATAATGCCATTTTAAAAAAGCATGAAATTGAGAGTTTGCTTTCAGAATACAATCAGAGCATGCAACCTATCATTAGTGAACATAATGCCGGAGAACTTGCTTTGCTTGAGAAAATTTATTCATCAAATGAAACTTTCTATAATCAGTTATTAGAAAAGAAAGCGCAACACACCATTGAAAAAGCCGGATTTGTACCACAGAATGTTATTCTTGAAGCGGCTGTTGTGCCAGAAGAACCCATTTCTCCTGTAGGAAGTAGAATTTATCTCCTTTCGTTTTTCGGCTCCTTACTTATTTCATTTGTTATAATTAGTGTTAAATATTTGATGCATAACGAGATCCTTTCAGCAAGAGATATTGCCAAATATTCATCGATTCCAATTCTAGGCGTCATTCCAAAATTTACTAAAATAATCCCCAATAATCATATCATTGTAAATAAAAACCCCAGATCTCTTCTTGCTGAATCATTAAGAGCAGTGAGAACCAGTTTGCAGTTTATTGGAGAAAAAGAGGGCTGTAAGATTATTTCTTTAACATCAACTGTTTCAGGTGAAGGAAAAACTTTTATTGCCTTTAATCTTGCCTGTATCATTGCCTTTTCTTTTAAAAAAGTAATTGTTATAGATCTTGATTTACGAAAACCAAAGGTTCACCTTGGGTTTGGTGTAGAAAATAAGCTTGGTGTAAGCACTATTTTATCCGGAATTGATGAATTGGAAAATTGCATAAGAAACAGTAATATTGAAAATCTTGATTTTATTAGTGCAGGTCCGATTCCACCTAATCCCTCGGAGTTAATTCAGACTTCAAATTTTGATGTTATGATTTCAGTTTTGAAAGAGAAATACGATTATATCATTATAGATAATCCTCCTATTGGTATTGTTATAGATGGTATGAAAAGTATGCAGATTGCAGATTATCCAATCTATGTTTTTAAAGCTAATTATTCTAAAAAACAATATGTGCAGAATATTTCCCGCCTTGTAAGTGAAAGTAAAATCAGTAGGTTGTCTGTTATTTTAAATGCAGCTGAAATCAGCTATTCAAAATATGGTCTGCAAAAATATTCAAGTGATAATTCTTACGGTTATGGCTATGGATATGGGTATGGATACGGCTATGGTTATTATGATGAAGAAAGTGAATTGCTCGTAAAAAACACTTTCTTAAACCGAATAAAAAATTTCTTTTATGAAAATGGAAGTTGAAAAAACCAACATCAAAGGTTTGCTTATTATACATCCCGAGATTTTTGGTGATGATAGGGGTTTTTTTTTAGAGTCTTATAATAAAATAGATTTTGAAAAAAATGGAGTTAATGTAGATTTTGTTCAAGATAATTTTTCTCAATCTTCAGAAAATGTTTTAAGAGGCTTGCACTATCAGGTTGAACCTTATGCTCAAGGCAAACTTGTAAGTGTTATCAATGGGGCGGTTTTAGATGTTGTTGTTGACATAAGAAAGGATTCTGAAACTTATGGAAAACATTTTAAATATGAATTATCAAATGAATGTAGAACCATGCTTTGGATTCCGCCGGGACTTGCACATGGCTTTTTAACACTTCAAAACAAAACACTCTTTTTTTATAAGTGTACCAATTTTTATCATAAAGAATCTGAAAGAGCTATACTTTGGAATGACCCTGAATTAGCTATTGAATGGGGAATCCAGAATCCTATCATTTCTGAAAAAGACAGTAAAGCCTGTTTTTTTAAAAATATTTGATTTTTTTCTTGACTTTTGGTTTTTCTTATCGTATTTTTACCTCTGATGACCAATCCCACCCATTTATGCTGAATAATTACGATAGTATTTTCTTTATAATTGCATTATATGCTTTTTTGTTTTTATTCTCATTCTTTTTATCTACACTTTTAAATTTTATTTTTTTGAGATTTTCTAAAACTTTAGGTATTAGAGGAGAAGGAACTGTGACTGCAAGATGGAGTTCTACATCAAAACCTGCACTTGGTGGTATCACATTTTTTATAATTACACTCCTTTCTTTGATTATGGTGAATTTCTTTATTGATAATATATCATTTTCAAATCTAAAATTACTAGGTGTTTTTATGGCAATGATTGTGGCTTTTTTGACAGGTTTTTTTGATGACGCTTTTGATACAAAACCCTTAATTAAATTCTTAGCCCAATTATTATGTGGTTTAATATTGGTATTGACTGGTAATTATATTAAAATTTTTGATAGCAATCTGATTAATTATCTACTGACAGTTTTTTGGGTTGTTGCAATAATGAATTCTGTGAACATGTTAGATAATATGGATGCAATAACCACTATTGTTTCAATTGTCATTATTCTATTTGTTATGCTGCTATTTGTTACTGTCGGTAGGTTTAATTCTTTCGATTTTTTCATTTTTATCTGTTTACTTGGCTCACTTTTTAGCTTTCTTTTTTTTAACTGGCACCCATCAAAAATGTATATGGGCGATACTGGTTCTCAGTTTCTTGGTTTTATATTAGCAGCACTTGCAATTACTTATATTTGGAACGGAAAGGATTATTATGGTGTACACACTTTGCCTAAGCAGTTTTTTACAGTTATCCTGGTTTTTTCGCTTCCCATTATAGATACTACAACTGTTTTTATAAAAAGAATTTCTAAAGGTAAATCACCTTTTGTTGGCGGAAGAGATCACACAACACATCACCTATCATATATTGGTTTATCGGATAGGCAAGTTGCCTATGTTTATGCTTTTATTGCACTCATTTCTGCCGCTTTAGCTTATTATATTTATTTTATTCAAATTTTTACTACTTCTTATTTAATCTGTTTTTCTGCATATTTTGTTGCTCTTTTTGCTACACTTTTTTTTATCGCTCTTAAACCTCCTAAAGTCCAATAATAATTATATTTTTACGGCGTTCAATTCTTAAACTATTAATATGAGAATATTTAATGTTATTGCCATTTTTGTAATCACTGTCTTTGTCTCCTATTTTTTTGTTAAATCCACTAGTGTGACCGATAATGATGAACTTTACGAAAATGAAATTAAAACAAATTATAAAACATTTGCTTTGCCTATCCCTCTAGAATTAGATTTTGCAGGTGAAAGAGTACCGATTGACCGGCTTGATGTCAGAGAATCTTTTGACAGAGAACTTTTGGTAAACACCTATTGGCATTCTCAAACTTTTTTGATGTTTAAAAGAGCTAACAGGTTTTTCCCTATAATTGAACCTGTATTGAGAATAAATAATGTTCCCGATGATTTTAAATACCTTGCTTTGATTGAAAGTGGATTTGCAAATGTTACTTCATCGGCCGGAGCTGCTGGATTCTGGCAGTTTATGAAAACGACTGCCGAAAGGTATGGTTTGATTGTTAATGATGCCATTGACGAAAGATATAACCTTGAAAAAGCAACAGATGCAGCTTGCCGATTTATTAAAAACTCTTACAGAACTTTCGGAAGTTGGACACTTGCAGCTGCAGCCTATAATATGGGTGAAAATGGGCTAAAAGATCAAATCCGAAATCAAAAAGTTTCCAATTATTACGACTTATATCTTAATCAGGAAACTGCTCGCTATGTTTTCAGAATCCTTGCTTTAAAAACGATTTTTTCAAACCCCCGAAAATATGGTTTTTATTTCAGGGAAAAAGACTTGTATCCACCTGTGAGAAACAATACTGTTTTAGTTGACACTCCTGTTACCAATCTAATTGATTTTGCTTATACCCAGGGTATTAATTATAAAATTTTAAAGGAATATAATCCTTGGCTGCGACAGAGAAGCTTGCCAAAAATTGATAGTGTTGTTTTCAAAATAAAAATTCCTTTACAGGAAGATTTACTGTTTTCAAATCATTTTTTGCCGTCTGATGATGGTTTTGAGGAGAATAACTCCGAAAACTAAGGCTTGTTATTAATAATCCATTTTAATTTTATTGAAAGTAAATAAAGCAATATTTAATTTTAATTTTGCAATTGACGTAACATTTGTGATGGTTTATGAGCTTAGAAAACAATAATTTAATTAATAATGAAACTGACAATATTGATGTTTCTTTTTTGGATAGTATCCAAATAGTAAATGCCCATGAACACAATTTAAAGGGTGTTGATTTAGAGATTCCCCATGAAAAACTCATTGTTTTTACCGGAATCAGTGGCAGTGGCAAAACATCAATGGCGTTTGATACCATATATGCTGAAGGTCAAAGACGCTATATGGAAACTTTTTCGGCATATGCTGTTCAATTTATCGGAAGTATGAAAAGGCCCGAAGTTGATAAAATATCCGGACTAAGACCCGTTATTGCCATAGAACAAAAGTCAGCTAATACAAATCCTCGTTCTACTGTGGGGACAGTAACAGAGGTATATGATTTTTTGAGGCTTCTATTTGCAAGAGCATCTGATGCATTCTCGCACGTTACAGGTGAAAAAATGGTGAAATATTCTGAGGATACACTTATAGAAGAGGTTTATAATAAATTTACTGACAGGAAAGTATTGATACTTGCACCAATGGTTAAAGGGAGGAAAGGGCATTATCGGGAATTGTTCGAACAGTTTATAAGACAGGGATTTTTAAAAGCAAGGGTGGATGGAAAAATTATTGAATTAGGCCCAAGAATGCAGTTGGATAGATATAAAGTGCATGATATTGAAGTTCTTATTGACGTTATAGCCCTTAAAAAGGATTCAATAAATCGTTTGACAGATTCCATTAAACAAGCTTTAAAACTGAGTAAGGGAGAGTTTCTGGTAATTGATTCTAATACTGATGAAATACGTTATTATAGCAAATCTTTGATGTGCCCGACTTCAGGAGTATCCTATAATGAACCGGAACCTAATTCTTTTTCTTTTAACTCTCCTTATGGAGCATGTCCTAAATGCAATGGACTGGGCAGTATCTACGAACTCGATTTAAAAAAAATTATTCCGGATGGCTCGAAAAGTATTAAGGCAGGAGGTATTTTGCCTGTTTCAAATACTGAAGAAGCATGGATTATAAAACAGATTGAAATCATCGGAAAAATGTTTGACTTTGACTTGAATACACCTCTTGATAAAATTTCTAAAGAAGCCATGAATGTTATTCTCTATGGCGCCAATGAAATTGTCAATGTCAAAAATGAAAAATTAGGACTAAGTTATTCCTACAATTTGAATTTTGATGGAATTGCCAATTTCCTTTCGTGGCAGTTTAATGAGTCAAATTCCTATACTCAAAAAAAACAAGCCTCTTTTTATATGAACCATCTTATTTGTCCGGAATGTAATGGTACTAGGCTTAAAAAGGAAGCACTTTACTTTAGAATTGACGATAAAAATATTGCCCAACTTGCACAAACGGATATTGATAAACTTAGAGAATGGATTATTCAATTGCCTCAAAAACTTGATAAGAAAAGGGCAGCCATTGCATCAGATGTTCTAAAAGAAATTGAAAAGCGCTTAAGCTTCCTGCTGGATGTTGGATTGCAGTATTTGTCACTCAATCGCTCTATTAAAAGCCTTTCAGGAGGCGAAGCGCAGAGGATTAGGCTGGCAACACAAGTTGGTTCAAAACTTACCGGAGTCCTGTATGTATTGGATGAACCAAGTATTGGTCTGCACCCCCGAGATAACAAACGACTGATACAATCGCTTAAGGAACTTAGGGATATCGGCAATACCGTTATTGTTGTTGAGCATGATAAAGATATGATAACAGAATCTGATTTTGTTGTTGATTTTGGTCCTGGTGCCGGCCAAAACGGTGGTATGATTACTGCTGCCTGCGATACTGGTGATTTTTATAATGCACATACTCTCACATCGGATTATATTACAGGCAAATTGTTTATACCTGTTCCTCTTAAAAGAAGAGAAGGCAATGGAAAATTTCTCCAACTTTCAGGTGCAAGCGGTAACAACCTTAAAAATATTGAGCTTTCAATCCCCTTAGGCATGTTTGTTTGTATTACAGGTGTTTCTGGAAGCGGAAAATCATCCTTGATTAATGAAACACTATACCCTGCTGTAAGAAAACATTTGTACCAATCTGAAAAAAGTCCATTACCTTATAAATCATTAGAAGGTCTTGAGTTTATTGATAAAGTTATCGAAGTTAATCAAACTCCTATAGGGCGTACACCTCGTTCCAATCCTGCTACTTATACCGGTGTTTTTGATGACATTCGTAAAATGTTTGCCGAATTGCCGGAATCTAAAGTTAGGGGATATAAACCCGGGCGCTTTTCGTTTAATGTTAAAGGAGGACGTTGCGAAACATGCAGAGGTGCAGGGGTACAGACAATTGAGATGAACTTCCTTCCTGATGTTTATGTTAAATGTGAAAGTTGTAATGGCAAACGATACAACCGTGAAACGCTTGAAGTGCGGTATAAAGGAAAGTCCATTTGCGATATCTTGGATATGAGTATTGATGAAGCCATTTTGTTCTTTGAAAAAATACCATTCATTTATAATAAAATTATTGCACTTCACAGTGTTGGTTTGGGTTATATTAGTTTGGGACAGGCTTCAACTACTCTTTCGGGAGGAGAAGCTCAAAGAATTAAACTTTCTGCAGAAATGCTTAGAAAGGATACAGGTAACACACTTTATATTCTCGACGAACCTACTACAGGGCTTCATTTTGAAGATATTCGTGTATTGCTTGAAGTCTTATACAAACTGGTTGAAAAAGGAAACACCGTTCTTGTTATTGAACATAATTTGGATGTAATCAAGGTTTCTGATTATATTATTGACTTAGGGCCTGAAGGAGGTATTGAAGGGGGCTTTATAATAGCTGAAGGAACCCCAGAGGAAGTTATTAAAAATAAATCGAGTTTTACAGGTAAATATCTTCAGAATTTCATTTTTAATTCATAAACCAGAAAAGAATTTTTGAAATGATTATGTATTTTTATTGTTTATAGAACCTTTAGTAAAAAATATCGTAAAAAAGTTAATGTTTTCAATAATTAATTTTATATTTGTATTGAAATAAATTTGTGCCTATGCTTAAATTTACACAACACCTTCTTTTATCATTACTTTTCACGCTTTTCTGTAATTTGTCTTATAGTCAAGTATATAATGATTTTGGTGAAGAAACGGAATATGATATTTATAAATTGCCTTCTTTAGATGTAAATTTCGGTTTTTTGAGTTTTTTTGGAGATGTTGATGATTTCAACGGAAATATCCCTTTTGTGGGAAAACAAAGTTTTACCTTAGGTGTTCAGCTTCAGCAACGAATCGGAAAAATTTTCGGTATTTCCGTTGATGGTATAAAAGGCCAATTGAGTGGTTTTGATACGCGGCCCGGCAGTTATTATAATTTTCAGTCAGATTTATTACAAGGCAACTTTAATGTATTTATTCATTTGGATAATGATATTATTATTAGAAAATCTTCTAGGTTTTCTCCCTACCTTAAGATTGGAATCGGCTATGCTATGTTTGAACCCATGGGTGATTTATTTGATAAAAATGGTAAAAAATATCACTACTGGAGAGATGGTACAATAAGAGACCAGGAATTTGATGCTGAGAATCCTCAGAATGGCAATCATATTGAGAGAGACTATGTTTTTGAAACAAAACTTGACAGTTTGAACAGTTTTGATAAATCTGCCATAATTGTCCCTGTTGGAGGTGGAATAAAATACAAACTATCCGATTTTATTGAATCACACCTTTCATTAACTTATATGTTTACAAATACCAATTACATCGATAATCTTGCCTTTGAAAATAAAAGCTATCCTCTTTTTGATAGGAAGAATGATAATTATTTGTATTCATCAGTATCCTTACAGTTTAATATTGGTGGCATTTACAAAAAGATTTTAATGAACAAACCATACCGTGACATCAATTTTGCTGAAATTGATGCCATGGATCATGATAGGGATGCTATACCCGATCAGTCTGACTTTTGTCCTGATACACCAAATGGTGTAAGGGTTGATGCTACAGGCTGTCCTCTTGATGATGACGCAGATGGTGTGCCTAATTACCTTGATAAAGAATTAAGTACTGTACCCGGCTCACTTGTAGATGAACAGGGTGTAACAATTACTGCCGAGATGATTGAAGCTAAATTTATCAGGGATTCTCTAATAATGTCGGGTGAGCTTATTCTTCATCAAACAATTTCAACAGGGACACCAATTATTACAGAGGACTATCAGGCCGGTGCTGATGGAACAGTTTATTCCCATGTTACCTACCCTTATGTACCTGCCAATTGGCCAGATGATGTTTCGTACATTCAGGTAAATACTTCTGGATCGAGATCAAGAACAAAAACAAGGACAAACACATCAACAACCAATAACAACCGAACAGTTCCAACTGCTGTTGTTCTAACCAATGAATCCACTGGTACATTTTTCAGAGTTCAGATTGGCGCCTCTCAGAGACCTTTGGAAGAAAACTTCTTCAAAAACAGATTCAATATAAATGAAGAAGTTAGGGTTGAACAAAACGAAGGCTGGTACAGATATACCATAGGAAATTTCCCATCGTATCAGGCTGCAAGAAACTATGCTCGTCAACAGTCTAATATTGAAGGAGCATTTGTTGTAAAGTATGAAAATGGCATACGTGTTTTACCTTCATCTGCTGCAAATGCCGATAATACCCCTGTTAACAATAATACTTCAACTACATCAGACGCAACAACAACCTTCAACCAAAGAATTGATGGACATGGTGTCTTCTTTAGGGTCCAGATTGGTGCATCTCCAAGCAGATTAAGTGAGGGATTTTTTAAACAAAATTTCGCCATCAATGATTATGTTTATGAAGAACAAAATGAAGGTCAGTATAAATATACCATTGGGCATTTTACAAACTACAACGAAGCCCGTAGCTATGCCAGTCGTATTACCAGTGTTCAAGGGGCTTTTGTAACTGCATACAGGGATGGCGTAAGGATTGCTCTTCAGGACGCTGTCAGGACTCTTGAATAGAATCAAAACTATTTCTTGTTTATTTATCTTTTGCAGGCTGATAATAAATCCTTATTTTTGTATGGTCTTTACTGTCACAAAAATGAAGAGTTTAATAAAAATATCAATCTGGATTATTATCTGCGTTATTTGGATAAGTTGTAATAGTATGTCTGCTGAGGATTATTTGTATGAAGGAAGAAAAAGTGCCAGTATGCAGGATTCTGAAAAAGCTTTAGAATATTTTAATAAGGCCGTTGATAAAAATCCTACCCTTACAGCAGCTTATATTGAAAGGGGTAAAACATTTTTTAATATTCGTGAATATGAAAAATCAATGATTGATTTCTCAAAAGCCATAGAACTTTCACCTGAAGATCCTGAGGCTTATTACGGAAGGGGGCTTGTTTATCAGTTTAGAAATGATATGCCCAATGCCTGCAAGGATTGGGAAAATGCCGCATACTATAACCACCCCCAATCTAAAGAGATTCTTCGGATGTGTCAGTCCTATTTGTAATTTAATTTGATAATTGAAAGTATGGAAAATTATGGTAATTTGTGCATGTCTGTTTGTTCCTTGTGTGAAAAAACTGCTGATTATATAAGAGGGGAGGCTTTGAAATTAAAAACATCGGATGTTGAAATAAAAGGCATGCATAATTTTGTTACCTATGTTGATAAAACTGCCGAAAAAAAACTTGTCGAAGCGCTTCAGTCCTTGTTACCATCAGCTGGTTTTATTGTAGAAGAGAACACAATTGAGAAGAAAAGTGCAGATTATAATTGGATTATTGATCCATTGGATGGTACCACAAATTTTATTCATGGTATTCCCTGTTACTGCATCAGCATTGCCCTGATGAGTGAAAAGGAAATTGTTCTGGGTGTAATTTATGAAATAAATCTTAAGGAGTGTTTTTATGCATGGAAAGGAAGTCCTGCTTTTTTAAATGCTAAGGAAATTCATGTTTCTAAATCCACAAAAATTGTTGATTCCTTACTCGCAACAGGTTTTCCGTATTATGATTACAAACACCTTGACCCTTATCTTGATTTTTTCAAATATTTGATACTTGAAAGCAGAGGTGTCAGACGTTTAGGATCAGCTGCCGTAGATTTGGCTTATGTGGCTTGTGGCCGCTTCGACGGGTTTTATGAATATAGCCTTAACCCCTGGGATGTGGCAGCCGGTTCTTTTATTGTAGAACAAGCCGGAGGTAAAGTCTGTGATTTTTCAGGTAAAGATAATTTTATTTTTGGTCAGGAAATAATAGCTGCTAACCCATTTATTATTAATTCTTTATTAAGCAATTTGCAACATTTCTTTAAAATAGATAAACAATGAAAAGTAACATAATAATTGTACTTGCTCTTTTGATATCAATAATTTCGGTCGTAAATTTAAAAGCTCAAATTGATAGTACCAAGCACTATCGTGTTTACAAATTTGACATCAAAGAAGAAATTGCACCACCTGTTCTACATCGTACCCAAAAGGCGTTCAAAGAGGCTGAGGAGTTAAATGCAGACTTTATTTTGCTCCATTTAAATACATATGGAGGCTTAGTTGATGCAGCTGATTCTATAAGAACTAAAATTATTAACTCAAAGATTCCGGTTTACGTTTTTATTGATAACAATGCTGCTTCAGCCGGAGCACTTATTTCAATTGCATGTGATAAAATTTTTATGCGCAGGGGAGCTACAATCGGTGCTGCTACAGTCGTTAATCAGACCGGAGAAGTTGTACCTGATAAATACCAGTCGTATATGCGTGCCATGATGCGTTCAACAGCTGAAGTCAAAGGTAGAAACCCCGACATAGCTGAAGCAATGGTTGATCCTTCCATTCATATTGAAGGTGTAATTGACAGCGGCAAAGTTCTTACATTCACAACCACAGAAGCTATGTCAAACGGATTTTGCGATGGACAAGCAGAGAACATTGATGAGGTCATAAGTTTATTAGGTGTTAAAAGCTATGAAATTGTAGAACAGAAGCTTACAGCTACGGATAAAATTATTCATTTTCTGATAAACCCAATGGTAAGCGGTTTGCTTATTATGTTAATAATTGGTGGGATTTATTTTGAATTGCAAACGCCCGGAATTGGTTTCCCTTTAGCAGCATCTGTGACTGCTGCTATTTTATATTTTGCCCCCTTATATATTGAAGGTTTGGCAGAGCATTGGGAGGTGCTTATCTTTATTGTGGGATTGGTGTTGGTTGCTATTGAAGTATTTGCATTGCCAGGATTTGGAGTCGCAGGTATTTCAGGGATTATTCTGATTATACTAAGCTTGGCTTTAAGTATGGTTGGTAATGTAGGCTTTAATTTTGAAGGCATCCCCAGTGAAAAAATCGCCATCCCATTTTTTATTGTTATTATTGCTTCATTCGCTTCATTGGTTTCTTCTTTCTATATCGGAAAAAAATTGTTTACAACCACTCGTTTTGGAAAATTAGCCTTGGATACAGTTCAAGATACAAATGCTGGATTTACTTCAGGCGATGATAAGTTAAAACATTTTCTCGGTAAGGAAGGTGTTGCTGTTACAATGCTCAGACCAGCAGGAACAATTGAAATTGAAAATGAACATTATGATGCTGTTGCTCAGGTCTCCTTTATTGAAAAGGGTGAAAAAGTAGTTGTCGTTAAGTATGAACATATGCAACTTGTTGTGAAAAAAATATAGCTTTTTTTCTTTGTTGAGTTTACAAATAAGGTAATAATAACATCATGTCTAAATCAATAGTTTTTTTGTTTATTATTCTTAATCTTTCATTTAATTCAGTAATTTCTCAGGACTTACCCGATTACCAGTGGTGGGCCGAAGCTCACAATTGGGATGGGGTTACCCATTGGAGCAGGTATATCAAGCGTTTACCCGGATATATGGGGCCCAATGCATTACCTATTCCCTCTGTAAATGATGCAAAAATAAAAGATAATATTTATTTTGAATCGGCTTTCGAATACCATAAAGGAAGAGGCGAATTTGCTATGAATCCTTTTTTTAATTTGAATATCCCGGTTGCTAACAAAAAAGTTAGTATTGATTTTATTTACAGACCTTTTGAATATTATGAAACTGAAGAATTTATACGTCAGGAACGTTATGGCAGAAACCGTGAATGTAAAGATATTGCTAAGGGTGATTTGTATATCGGAACATTTGTTCAATTGTTGTCTGAGGAATATAAAGCCCTTGATGCCCAATTACGTATTGTGTTAAAAACCACTACAGGCAAAGATCTAGCTAATGGTAGGCATACTGACGCTCCAGCTTATCACTTCGACCTAAATCTTGGTAAAACTATATTTGAAAATGACGGCTTTCTTAAAAAAATGAATTTCTATTCAATGGCAGGTTTATATGTGTGGCAAATGGAATTTGACAATAATAGGCAAAACGATGCCTATTTGTATGGATTAAGAACAGATTTTCTCTTTAAACCTTTATTGTTTTCCTGTACATTTTCAGGTTATTCCGGTTATATGAAAATGAGAGATAAACCCATGGCTTTAAGACTTACTATTTCAAAAAGTATAAAAAATAGTTTTATATTTTTATCTTACCAAAAGGGCTTAAGGGATGTTATTGAGCATTCATTCAGAATGGGATTAAATTTTAGTTTTAACCTGCATAAATAATGGTATCCAGAAAAGTAACTTTATATTTATTTTTGTTGTGCTTGAAAAAAATGACAAACATAAACTGTTGTAAATTTTCACCTCGTTCTTTTCTGTCTTGTCTGTTTTGTGGGTTGACCAGCATTTTTGCAACCCACGTTTGATTGAATTTAATTTTAATAAGCATTTAAAAATATAAGAATTGAAAACAAAAAAGGAAATAAGAAATGAGTATAAATCAATGACATTTAGGGCAGGTATTTTCCAAATAATAAACAAAAAGGAGAATAAAATATACCTAAAAACTACAACTGATTTAGATAGGGCCTATAATTCCGACATTTTTCAGTTAAAAGCAGGGATGCACAAAAATCATGGTTTGCAGAATGATTGGAATTTACTGGGACAAGATTTTTTTGAGTTTAAACCTTTTGATGAAATTAAAATTAAAGAGGATGCAAATCCAAATGAAATTAAACAAGAGTTAAATGATTTGTTGGAATTGCATATGCTTGAATTGAAGAGAAAAGGTCAGCTTATGTATTGATTTATTGGTAAGCATTTGTAAATATTATAATTTGTTCGAGGCTAGCTAATTTAAAACTAGGATGTTGGAAAATGTTAGAAAAGGTATGTTCACAGTTTGTAATCTATAAGAAACAAAGTGAACATTTTAATCTTTACAAATTATATTTTGAGCGGGAAACGGGATTCGAACCCGCGACCCTCAGCTTGGGAAGCTGATGCTCTACCAACTGAGCTACTCCCGCATTGCGACATTTAGAGTGTTGAAATTTTATTTGCCTAACATTTTGCCTAACATTTCAATCTTCTTATTGTCTTTTGGTAAGGCAAAATTAAGATTAAATTATTTAACAGGAATAAAATATTTTTAAAAGATATAATTGTAATTGCATTTATTATTTCTACTTCATATTAAATGCTTCTATAACAACTCCTTTTATTTCACTTTTGTTGCCAGTTCGTTGCCAGCTTTGAATTTAATATACCTGCGTGGTGGAGGTGGTTTTTTGCAGGCGGCATATTTTTTATTCATCACATTGTCGATAAGCATTTTTTCCCACAACTGGTATGTGCTTTCAAGGTAAGCAGATGTTCTGAACTTTTCAGCCAGATCTGAATCGGGCTTGAAAGTAACATCCGACACATCGTTGTTGTAAAGAAAATGTTGGGGGTTGAGGTAAATAACCTTGCTTTGCTCGATGGTACAGAAAGAGGCACAGAGTATAATTAAATTGTCGTAAAAAAATACAAGCGTGTATTCCTGCCCAGGTGTAAGACCTGAGCAGTAAAAAACATGCTCTGCATTCATAGGAACGTTGCATACAAACTGCCCATCAGGTGTGTAAACTTCTATTTTGAATTTATTGTAATCAATTCTATTAAGTGGATTCATGTTATAAAGAGTTTAATTGTTTATAAAAATTAATTGGGTATGAATTCAGGGTAAATGCTGCGGCTTCTGTCCATTAAAAGCGTATAAACACCAGGTTCTACTAACACAACATCAGCAGCATCGGGTCCTGCCCATTCAGAAAATACATATCCCGGCTCTGGTTGTGGTATTAATGTAGCACTGGTACCTATTTGAAAATAGAACACATTTTCATCGTTATGAATAAATCCATTGACATCAGTAGTACCATTAACCATATTCATAATAGTTAATGGGAATTCAGGAACAGGAATAGGGATTTCAGAGAACACTGGAAAAATGCTTCTGTTTTTGACCATTAAAAGCTCATAAGCGCCTTGTTCATTCAAATGAACATCAGCAGCATCAGCACCCATCCAGTTAGAAAATAAATAACCTTCATCTGGTCGGGGTTTGAGTATTGCAATTTCATCAACAAAAAAGTAGTATGTATTTTTGTCCATTCTGAAGAAATTTTCGATTTCAATTGTACCATTTTCAATGTTATCAATAGAGAGGGCATATTGAATTGTAATATAAGGGTCGGTTTTGTATTGGATGCTCCCTTCCTCGTATAAATCAATAAAATCACTAAAGAGCTCGTTAATATAACCGCAAAAACCGCACTCCTGATTACTCAGAACAAAAGAAGCCGGAAAAGTGTAAGAGGTGTTGAAAAGCTGGTCGTAGATGTCGTATCTAAGCCCATCGGGGCCATTAGGGATATAAAACCTGTTAAACTGGCTTGCTTGTAAGCCATCGTTATTATAGATGGCAAATAAAGTTAAACCACAACCGCTGAAAGCAACCGGACCAATTTCAATTCTTTTTATGGGGGCAGCCAAATTCCATTCATAAGGGCCTTCGTGAACATATATTTGATCTCTGAGGTGAAGCCCCCAGAATAACATGGTGTAATTTTCGAGGGTTTCGAGGGTAATTTTTGAATAATCCAAACTGAAATCAATATACCAGATGCCTTCTTCCTGAACATACTCCCACAAAACTGCTTCAGCAGGCACAGGGTTTTCTTTGACAGAGGTATTGAAAACATTAACGATAGATTCGGGAATGAATGGAGAAGGTTTAATCAGGTTTTGGTTAGGATTGCTTTGACGTTCTGCATCGTTTCTGTCGAAATATATAAACCAGAGCATGCCCTCTTTCCAGAAACCGTAAAAGGACTGGTCTTTAAAGTATTTATCGAAATAGCTGTAAAAATTACCCATAGGTTGAAAGCACAGTTGGTGCCTGACATCAAAATTATGGATGCCGTCTTCAGAATCGTATTTGCCCAGTGCTGAACAACCTACATTGGGATAAGGTTCATCAGGTGTATAGTTTTTAATGGGTGCACAGCTGACTTGAATTTGGTCAAGAAATGGGTTGTAGATGGCTTCAAGAATTTTGAAAGGTGGGTATTTTGGGGCACCCAATTGAAGATTTTCCAGAGGGAAGCTCCCATCAGGAGAAACGCCTTTCATGTTGTTTTTGATAGCCACAGCCCAAGGTGTAGAGTCTTTTGAGATAGAAGCATTAAAATAGCGAATAAAAGTTTTGTTAATGGGTTTAAGGAAATTGAGCAAAGCGAGCATGCGGTTGCGTTGCCTTTGCTGGTCGGGTGTGTTAGCATCCTGAATGTCGGGTTGGTATTGACGGACAGTTTCAATGCTGCGCCATCTGGCAAAAACCAAATTGCCGAGCTTGCCTGATGCGTTACCGAGAAAGCCTTGTTTTATACGTGCCATGATTGTTATATTTTTATGAGGTTATTAAATAATTTTATTAAAAAAAAGGGGAAGTTGCCACAATTTACGGACAACTCCCCCCGGGCCATGAAAGAAAACAGGGAATTAAAACTATGATACGATGGTTACAGTACCAAGGTATGAGCTGTCAGCCACTTTGTAACCGCTTTCGTCCATAAAAGCAAGATACACATACACATCATCGCCTACCCAAGAAGCAGGAGCTGTTAAAGAAGCTGCTTCATCAATACGGGTTTTTGTGGTTGTGTCCTGAAGTACAGCGCCTTTATCGTAGTTGATAACTAATTGAAGGGCTTTGTCAGTTTCGAGGGCATCGCCGGTACCGGTATTGTCAACCCAAGTGAAGTTAACCAAACGACCGGCAGCAGCGGCAGCGGTGCCACTATCCACACCCATCAGGGTTCCTTTGCATACTTTAAGTTTGGTAAAATCGATTGCGTAGTTGGGATAGGTACCTGAAATGACCTCTTTAATGTTTGTTTTCATAAACATGTTGAACTGGGACATTGAGGTTGCTACCTGTTTGAATCCGATACGGATGAAGGATAAAAACATACGAGAAAGGGCTACCATCAAGGTAAACTTACTTCTTTGCTGTTTTTGTAGCACAGTTTTAGGGTTGCTCACTTCAATAGGTTTAGTGCGCATGGTGTTTTTTCCGAACTGTTTGGAAAAAACGGCAGTTCCGAATTTTTTCTTAGACCTGCCAGTGATTGGGTTTTGAACAATTGCCATGATTTTGGGTTTTTAGGGTTAATTACTATTATTTTGGTTATTGGTTTACTTTATTTTGCATCTTTCAAGCGGCTTTGATACGGACTTGATACGGACTTGATACGGACTTGATACGGGCTTATTTTTTATTTTTAGTTTCAAACCATTCGGGGAACTTCTTTTTTAACAGGTTAATGATGATTGTGGCAAGGATACCACCTACAATACTGATAAGGTATTTTATTAAATCTTCGATGGTGCTGTATTGTGTAGGGTCAATGCTATCGATGGCGGATGCGGTTCCGATGGTTCCTGCTGTGCCAAGAATGAAGTTCAGGATGTGGTTTGTCATGGTTTATAATTTTTTGATTTATTACAAATTTAATATAAAAAAAACCTTTATAAATACAAACTAATTGATTATTAATTAGTTATAGTAGTTTTAGCATAGAATTACATTATATTGCCACAAAAAAAAGGGAGTGTGAACTCCCCTCTTTGTTATTGCAGTACAAATTTTTCTTTTTGTTGGTTTATGGTATCGCTGCCATATTTGATGCGAATTAATTCAATATCGGTTGGTTTGCTCTTTTTGTGGAATTTATACTCTTCTGGTCGGTAATACCACATGACTTTTTTTGGAGCAAAGAAAAACCCAATTTCTTTGAGGCGTGCTCTGTGTGGGTATGTATTGCCAGAGAGCCAAAGCCAGTCACCAATCATCTCAATGATGATGCCATCAAGGGATATTACCTGATTGATGATTTCGGGGTAAATGATAAAATCATGTTGTTTTTGTTGGGACTGCTTGGCAAAGTCGAAACGGGGATTTTTACAGATGTTTTCATATTCGTTGTTAATTTCCTGCATGGTGGCAGTATTTCCGCCTTTGTCGGGATGGTGTTTCATCGCCAGTTCTTTGTAGCTGCGTTTCACATCTTCGAGTGAATGGCAGTTTGAAAAATAGTTTGTTTTCATGGCTATATGTGTTTGAATTATAAGTTTTTTAAGTGTGTGAATGTTGTTAACTGTTACTGTATTTTGGCTTAATAGAACTCACCGTTGTAAAATGCTTCATCTTGTTTACTGCTTAAAAAAGCATTATAATCATCTTGTCCGCAATCAAAACATAGAACAGATTTATCGGAAGGCCAGTAAAATATTTGTTGTCCTTTTAATAACACTTTTTTACATTTACTGCACTTACTGTTAAATTTTGCTGCAATTTGTCTGGGGTCGTTTGCATAAGTTTTCATAGGATAAAAATTTTGTTAATTAATAAATGAGTGAACTCGACATAAAAAGAAAAAGAGAATAATAAAACCTTATGCAACCAAAAAGCGGAGGGCT
>JAQVVM010000056.1 GCA_028698995.1 Bacteroidales bacterium | reverse complement strand
GATTTGGATTTTCAGATACTTTTAAGTCGGTTTTCAACAGTAATTATTTTGACATAGTGGTAACAGATATTCATGCAAAGAACCATTACTTAAAACAGTTCTTCAGTGGTACTTTCATTGCTATTGTAATGACCGGCCTGGATCAAGATATGATGCAAAAAAATTTAAGTTGCCGAACCCTTAGGGAATCACAAAAAAATATGATGACGTTTAGTATTGTCTTGATTTTTGTGAATTTTTTGTTTCTTTTTCTGGGCGCATTGCTTTACTTCTATACGGATATGAAGGGATTAAATCTGTCTGAACTCATCGGGAATACAAGCGACAACCTCTTTCCTGCTTTGTCTTTGCAATACTTGGGCATTCTTGCAGGACTTACTTTTATTATAGGGCTTATTTCTGCGGCCTATTCAAGTGCCGATGGCGCATTGACAGCTCTGACAACTTCTTTCAGCCTTGACATCTTGAATCTAAGAAATAAGAATTACGACGAAAAAAGAATTAAACGAATCAGGTACATTGTTCACCTGAGTTTTTCTTTTCTGATGCTGTGTGCCATTATTTTTTATAAACTTATTAACAATGATGCCATCATCAATAAATTATTTACGATTGCAGGTTATACTTACGGGCCTTTGTTAGGTCTTTTTAGCTTCGGCCTTTTTTTTAAAAGAAAAGTCAGAGATGCACTGGTCCCCGTTGTTTGTATAGCTTCGCCGGTGATTTGTTATATCCTTAGCAGCAATTCAAAAATTTGGTGGGGATATGAATTTGGATTTGAGTTGCTTATGCTTAATGGTTTTCTTACTTTTGTGGGATTACTCCTGTTAAGTAAAAGGCAAAACTAGAGTTTTTATACTGTTAGAGAAAATGAAAAAATATTTATATATTTGTTTTTAAATTGTTGAGGATTCATCCTTATGAAGAAACATTTAATTTTTACGCTTTTAATTTTATTCTTTTCATTAAAATGCTTTTCACAGGTTTTTCAATTAGCAAACCCCGGTTTTGAAATTTGGGACGGAAATAATACTGACGATGAGCCTACTTACTGGAATGGTTTTCCATCTTCGGCCTGCGATTTAACAGGGGTTTATGCCGTAGGTTGTAATGCTGCAACGATTACACGTCATGGAAAATCCACAGATGTAAGACCCGGATCTTCAGGAAATTTCAGTTGTAGAATTTTTGCAACTCAAATCACAATTCTTGGGAATACCATAATAGCTAACGGAGCTCTCACAACCGGCCAGATAAGGGTTGGAAGTACAACTGCCAGCAGCTATCAGAACTATAATATCACAAGGACTGGGCAGCAAAATTTTCGCAGAGAATTTAATGCCAAACCTGATTCGATTAGTTTTTGGGCAAGATTTGTTTGTCCAAGTACATCTCAGGAAGCCAAAATGGTGGCTACCATACATGATAATTACGACTATAGAGAGCCTGAAGGTAGTGATCCCAATGCTGCTTCTCATGTTGTTGGTAATGCCATTCATTTTTTTACTCGAGGTAATCAGAATTGGAAGAAATATACTGTCCCTTTTAATTATTCTTACCCTGCAACAAACCCTGCTTATATTCTTGTTACTTTCACTACAAATAAAGATGCCGGTTTAGGGTCTGCAAACGATATGCTTTTTATTGATGACATTGAAATGATTTATAATCCCCGATTAAGTCAATTGCAAGTAAACGGAAACAATATTCAGAATTTTGATCCCGATAGTCTCAGTTATTATGTGTCAGTTCCTTGTCAGTCTTTACCAATTGTTACTGCAACAGCAGCTTCACCTAATGCTACTGTTCAGGTTACACAGGCTATAGCAGGAAGTAATACAGCAACAGTGAATGTTACTGCCGGAAATATTACCCGTCAATATAATATTTACTTTATACATCAGGCCATCACTCAAATTAATGCTGACATTTGTGTGGGAGAAACATACACCGACAACTGGTTTAGTCTTCCACCTCAACCAGTCCCAGGTTCATTTACACATACATATACAAGCTATTCCTCCCCCGAATGTGACAGCCTTTATGTATTATCTTTAAATGTGCACCCATCTTATATTGCTGATACTTTCAATGTTATGATTTGTGAAAATTCAGCTTACGATTTTTATGGAACACTTCTCGCTGATCCCGGCGTTTATGATACTATTGTTCCTTCTACATACGGGTGCGACAGTCTTGTAACACTGAATCTGTCTGTTGGTTCTTTTTATCTGCTTACTTTTAATGCTACAATTTGTCAGGGCGATTCATATACTCTGAACGGTTTTAACCAATCAGAGGCAGGTTCGGATACACTGAGTTTCGTTGCTGTTAATGGCTGCGACAGCCTTGTTGTATTAAACTTATCTCTGAATCCTATACATTTCACCTATATTTATGATACTGTTTTTCAGGGGGAAACTTATGCTGGAAATGGTTTTTTAATTAGTAATACTGATATTCTGGGAACTGTGAAAGATACTTTGTGGCTTACGAATTCATTTGGATGCGATAGCCTTGTGTATTTACACCTAAGCATCATCAGTAATGATTCTGAAACCAATGATGACAATAATTTTAAATTTATTATCTTCCCTAACCCTTCAGCTAATAGCCTAAATATTAAAATTGAAAGTTCAACTTTTGCAGTATATCTTGTTCAGTTTTTTGATTCTTTTGGGAAGATGAGAATTTCAGAAGAAATGTTTAATAACGATGGGATTATTGATTTGAAGGATTTATCCTCTGGATTCTATATCGTCAGGGTGCTTTCATCAGCAAACGTAGCTAGATATGCCAGGCTTGTGAAGTTTTAAGGAACGGAATCAAGATGGTTTAATGTAATTAATGTAATTTCAGGATTCATGCCCACCCTACCTGCAAATCCGATATAACCAAACCCCCTGTTGACATACAGATACTGTTCATTTTGTTCGTAAAGGCCCGACCAATGTTTGTATTTTAACTGCACAGGGCTGATTCTGAAATTGCCTTTGCTGAACCCAAACTGAAAACCATGTGTATGTCCTGATAAAGTGAGATCAACAGGTGTTTTGAACAAAACTTCATAAGTCCAGTGTGAAGGGTCGTGTGATAACAATATTGAAAAAATGTTGGAGCTAACATTTTCGCGGGCTTCAGTAAGGTTTCCGTAAGTTTTAAAAGGAGGCTTTCCCCAGTTTTTAACCCCGATTATTACTATTGAGTCATTGTTTATACTTATGTAATCATGATTGTTCAGTAATACCTTCCAACCAAAAGACTCCTGATAAGCCACAAGTTGATTTAAATTGCAATTTTTCTCCCTTTCATTATACCATCTCCTATAGTCTCCCATATCATGATTGCCTAAAATGCTGTATATGCCATAGGGTGCTTCTAATAAGGATAATACTTCTTTGTATTCTTCAATTTCAATGGCTTCGTTGTTTACAATATCACCTGTTAATACAATGAGGTCTGGCTTTTGGGCCATTAACATACCCATACCTTTCCTTAGTATTTTATCATTTTTAAAACTACCTAAATGTATATCCGAAATCTGAGCAATTCTAAACCCATCAAAACTTGATGGAATTCTATCAGAAGAAATATTAATCTCTTCAACTTCAAAATTACTTTTGCCCCAAACCATTCCGTAAACCACCTGAAGAAACATGAATGCTGAAATAATCAATCCTGTGTACATCCAAATTTTCCTGAAGCGGTTAAATAAATTGGATTTTATATAAGTTATTTTTTTAAGTAACCACAAGAGAAATCCTATGATGTAATAAATAAGAGAAAAGAGTATAAGAATAAGCTTGGGAATGAAAGTAAGAAGAAAAATACCTGTCATTATAAAAAAACTACGAAATTGAATATGATCAGGCAAATTGCTCATCTGTAAAAATAAATAATAAGCCACTAGAGCGGTAATTAAGACGGCAAGTCCAAACCAATATATTCTTTTTATAAAAGTATGTTTGCTTTTGTTTGGGAAAAATTTCAGCACGGCCTTATATGCAAGGAATTCCAATAAGAATACAAAAGCAAAAAAAACAATGAAACGCAGGTACATAAGTTAAGTTTGCTTTACAATTTCAAGTCTGTAATAATGTTCTTAATTTTGGTATCAAGATGCTTGTTCACATTTTCAAATGCATCAGAGCAACAGAGGTTTCCCTTGACACCAAAATAGAATTTTATTTTTGGTTCTGTACCGGATGGCCTTATAGTTATAACAGTCTCATCTTCAAGAACAAACTGCAATACGTTTGATTTGGGCAAATCAATTTTCTTTTCAGTTCCGTCAGTAAGATTTGTTATAATACTTTTCTGGTAGTCTTTAATAAACACTACTTTAGAGTTGTTGATGTGTAGGGGTGGGTTGTTTCTGTAATCAACCATCATTTGAACAATTTCCTCAGCACCACTTTTTCCTTTTTTTGTAACAGAAACTAAATGTTCTTTGTAGAGGCCGTATTTTGTATAGATATCAATCAGTAAATCATATAAGGTTTTTCCCTGATTTGCTGCCCATGCTGTGGCTTCGGCAATCATACAGCAAGAAATCACGGCATCTTTATCCCTGACAAAATCACCAACTAAATAGCCGTAGCTTTCTTCACCTCCGCAAATAAATTGCTTTGCGCTTTCATTTTTTAGAATTATATTTGCAATAAATTTAAATCCGGTCAGCACATCGAATTGTTCAATATTAAAACTTTTTGCTATCGCTGTTAGAAGTTCTGTGGTTACAATTGTTTTAACAGTAAATTCCTTTCCTGTCAGTTTCCCTTTTTCCTGCCATTTGGAAAGAATGTAATAATATAGAATTGATGCTGTCTGGTTTCCGTTAAGGAGTACAAATTCACCTTTTTTATTTTTAGTGGCAACGCCCACCCTGTCGGCGTCTGGGTCAGTACCCAATACCAAATCGGCATCCACGGCTCTGGCTTTATCAATAGCCATTTGCAAAGCCTTGGCCTCTTCGGGGTTGGGATATTCCACTGTGGGGAAATTGCCGTCAGGAATCATCTGTTCCGGTACAAATATGATGTTGCTAAAACCTAACATTTTCATAGCTTCAGGAACCAAATTAACGGCTGTTCCATGTATTGGTGTAAAAACAATTTTAAGATCTTTATGTTTTTCAACAATTTCAGGAGACAGAGCTAATGCCCTGACTTTTTCAAGGTAGTTTCTGTCAATTTCCTTCCCTATAGATACAATAAGTTCCGGCTTTTTGTCAAAATTTACATTTGAGAAATGCCCTATTTTATTAACTTCCTCAATAACATTTTTGTCGTGTGGTGCTATAAGCTGACCACCATCATTCCAATAAACTTTATATCCATTGTATTCCTTTGGATTGTGAGATGCGGTAATCACTATGCCTGTATGACAATTGAGATGCCTGACAGCAAAAGACAATAGAGGGGTAGGGTGGATCTCATCAAACAGAAAAACCTTGATGTTGTTGGCTGACAAAACTTCTGCTGCTATACCTGCAAAAAAACGGCTGTTGTTACGGGTATCGAAAGCAATGGCTGCTTTAAGCTCACTTTCGTGAGGATAGGTTTTTTTGATATAATTGGCCAATCCTTGAGTTGCCATACCTACAGTGTATTTGTTCATACGGTTACTTCCTACTCCCATAATGCCACGAAGACCTCCGGTACCGAATTCAAGATCTCTATAAAAAGACTCAGTCAATTCCTCAATATTGTTTTCTATCAGATGTTTTATCTGATTCTGAGTATCACTATCAATAGGCTCTGTAAGCCATGTTTTTGCTTTTTGTAAAATATCTTGTGTTGTCATTTTTAAATATTTTATTGTCGTAAGATGTCTTGGTTTATTGTGGATATATATCAATCACTTTTAAAAGCTGATGCAAAGATATTAAATTTTTATCTGCCTGTAAATGACTTTGTCGCATATACTAAAAGCATTTTTCCGGGTGGATTTTGTGTTTTTGTGTTTCCGTGGTCTAATATTGTGCAGCTTTTCTGCCACTAAACTTGCAGTGAGTCTTGCCGAACTGGCACTAACCTGCCTACCGGCAAGGAGGAACACGGGATTATACTGAAAGTTTTTTCAGGAGCATGTCTCTTTATACTCTTATTGTCGTTGAGGAAAAGTGCCATTTTTTATTTAAATATAGATTCTTCACTCTGTTGCACTTCGTTACCAATGACAGATTTTGTAAATAACTGTTAATCATATAATTATGTTTTGTTACGAAATTTGCTAACACAGCAAATTTGCGTACCAAAACAATTAACTTCCGTTTAATTTCGAGGCTGTATCAAAAGCATTCATATTTGTCATTTTGAACGCAGTGAAAAATCTTATAAATTTGATAATCAGATACTTCGCTTCGCTCAGTATGACATGTTTTTAGCTTTTGATACAGCCTCTATTAACATTTTTTCCCTTCGGGAAAATTAATGTCATCGCTGCTTTATTGAGTTTTTTAAAAAGCCCCAACTCTCAGAATGACAAAAAAAGCATTTTTCGGAGTGGATTTGTGTTTCCGAGTTTCCGTGGTTAATATTGTGCAGCTTTTCTGCTTTTAAATCAAAAATTATTTTTTTTCAAACATACTGACAATGAATCCCTCCAGTAGGGTATTTCCTGTTTGAAAAACTTCTTAAATTTGGTTTTATTCAATACTGAATATAAAGGTCTCTGGGCTTCGGTTCTGTAATCTTTTGTTTCAATAGGAGTGATGGTACATTTAATTCCGGATAGCTCAACAATGGCTTTAGCAAAATCGTACCATGAAGCAACTCCTTCATTAGAAAAATTATATGCTTCTAAAGAGGTCGCCTTGGCAATTTGCGGCATGGCTTCAAGAATGGCAAAGGCAAGATCTGCAGCGTATGTTGGTGTGCCAATCTGATCGCATACAACATCAATTTTCCCTTTCTCCTTAGCAAGCTTTATGATTGTTTTTACAAAATTGTGACCATAAGAGGAATACAACCAAGAGGTGCGAAAAATAACAGCTCTTTTCGAATTGAAAACCATTTCAATTTCTGCTTCATGCTTGCTTTTGGCATAAATTGATTTGGGATTGGGGGTGTCGTTCTCTGTATATGGTTTATGATTAAGACCTTCAAAAATGTAATCGGTAGAAATCTGAACCAGCACAAATTTGTGTTTTGAAGACAATTCTGCTAAATTTCTTACCGCATCGGTATTAATTTTATAAACAACCTCCCTTTCCTTCTCAGCTTTATCAACTGCAGTGTAGGCAGCACAATTGATTACAACTTCCGGTTTATTTTTTTTTATAAATTGCTCAACCTTATCATAATTAATGATATCCAGAGTGTCAATATCAGTAAAAATAAAATTGTAGTCTTTATATTTTGAAGATAAATCTTTAAATTCAGACCCTAATTGGCCATTACTTCCAGTTATCAGAATATTCATGTGTGAAAATTTATATTATTGTTTTAAAATAGTCAATTGTTTTTTGAAGACCCTCCTCTAGTTGTACTTTCGGCTCCCAGTCAAGTATTTTTTTAGCCTGACTGATATCCGGTTGCCTTTGTTTTGGATCATCTTCAGGGAGAGGTTTGTAAATGATTTTTGAGGCAGAACCTGTCATTTTAATAATCTTTTCGGCAAGCTCCTTTATGGTAAATTCATTGGGATTTCCGGTGTTTATCGGGCCTATAATACTATCATCGGTATTCATCAGGCGAATCATGGCCTCAACAAGGTCATCAACATAACAAAAACTTCTGGTTTGACTACCATCCCCATATATCGTGATGTCTTCTTTATTAAGTGCTTGTACTATAAAATTTGAAACCACCCTGCCATCATTCGGGTGCATTTTGGGTCCGTAAGTGTTGAAAATCCGTTGAATCTTTATTTTAACTTTATTTTGTGTATGATAATTAATAAAAAGGCTCTCGGCGCATCTTTTACCTTCATCATAACAAGAACGGGGACCTATCGGATTACAGTTGCCCCAGTAATTTTCTTTCTGAGGATGCACTTCAGGATCGCCATATACTTCACTTGTCGAGGCTTGAAGCACTTTCCCTTTTACACGTTTGGCCAAGCCCAGCATGTTGATAGCCCCCATAACTGAGGTTTTTATGGTTTTAATAGGATTATACTGATAGTGAATGGGTGATGCAGGGCAAGCCAGATTATATATTTCGTCAACTTCAATGTAAAAAGGCATAGTAACATCGTGACGTATCAGTTCAAAGTAAGGATTGTTCAAGAGATGAACAATATTTTCACGGGATCCGGTAAAAAAATTGTCAAGACATACAACTTCGCAGTCTTGATTTAAGAGCCTTTCACAAAGATGAGAACCAATGAAACCAGCACCACCTGTTACCAATACTCTTTTTTTCATAGTATTTTTACATTAAAATCTGAATAATTCTTCTTTAGATACGTTATTGATACTTCTCAAAACCGGATACTTAGTTTTATTTCATATTGTAACCAATACTGTAGTACATAAATCCATTTTCAGCCATCTCTTTAGCATCATAAATATTTCTGCCGTCAAAAACAACCTTGCCCTTCATGAGCTTCTTCATCACACTATAATTTAATATTCTGAAGCTGTTCCATTCGGTTACTAGTAATAAACAATCTGCATCAATAAGCGCTTCTTCTTTATCTTTTGAATAAATTATTTTATCACCAACAATACGGTGTGCTTCGTGCATAGCCTCAGGGTCATAAGCTTTAACTATTGCTCCTTCTCTTATTAAATGGTCTATAAGTACCAAAGCAGGGGCTTCGCGCATATCATCAGTCTGAGGTTTAAATGATAAACCCCACATGGCAATAGTTTTACCTTTAATATCGTTATTAAAATAACGCATCAATTTTTTAAACAAAATTGACTTTTGATCGTCATTCACATCTTCAACAGCCTGTATAACACGCATATTATAACCATATTGTTTAGCTGTTTTAATAAGTGCTTTAACATCTTTTGGGAAACAGGACCCGCCATAACCTGTACCTGGATAAATAAATTTATTTCCAATCCTTGAATCACTTCCTATACCTTTTCTAACCATGTTTACATCAGCTCCTACAAGTTCGCAGAGATTTGCCATATCATTCATAAAACTGATTTTTGTTGCAAGCATGGCATTAGCTGCATATTTGGTCATTTCTGCAGAAGGAATATCCATGAATATTACAGGATGTCCGTTAAGAGTAAATGGTTTGTATAAACGGTTCATTAATTCCTCTGCCCTTTGAGATTCAATACCAACAACAATTCTGTCAGGTTTCATAAAATCGTCAATAGCTGCACCTTCTTTTAAAAATTCTGGATTTGAGGCAACATCAAATGGGATATCCACACCCCTTTTCGAGAGCTCTTCTTCTATGGTTTGTCTTACTTTTTTTGCAGTACCTACAGGTACAGTGCTTTTTGTAACAACCAGCATATAACTTTTCATGTGTTTGCCAATTTCTGATGCAACTGCCAATACATGTTTCAGGTCGGCACTGCCGTCTTCATCAGGAGGTGTTCCCACGGCAATAAAAATCACATCACAAGGATCCAGTGTTTCTTTAACAGAGGTTGAAAAAGTAAGAAGCCCTTTGCTCATATTTCGTTTTACCATAACTTCAAGTCCTGGTTCGTAAATCGGAATAATTCCTTCTTTCAGTTTGCTGATTTTAACTTCGTCAATATCCACACAAACAACTTGTGTTCCTACCTCAGCCAGACATGTACCCGTTACTAATCCAACATAACCGGTACCTACAATAGATATGTTCATATTTGTTTATTTAATTATAATTTTTTCGAATTCAAAAATACAAAAAACATTAATACGGATTAATTAAAAAAGGCTTGCTCAAAAGCAAGCCTGAAAATTTAATTAATTAAGCCTCTGTTTCGCAAGAGTGGTTCAATACTTGGCTCAGAACCTCTGAATCTTTTGTATAGCTCCATTTCGTTGTCAGTTTTACCTTTCTCCAAAATATTTTTTCTGAAAGATTCAGCAGTAGCTCTATCAAAGATGCCTTTTTCTTTAAACAATTCAAATGCATCAGCATCCAAAACTTCAGACCAAGTATAACTGTAGTAACCGGAAGAATATCCACCACTGAAAATGTGCTGAAAATAGGTACTTCTGTGTCTGAATGGAATTTCTGGAATTAAACCGATTTCATTTCTTATTTTGTTTTCAAAATCTACTGCACTTGTATCCAATGGTTCTGTGAGTGTGTGATAAGCCATATCAAGGTAGGCAGATGCCAAAAATTCGGTAGTGGCAAACCCCTGATTAAAATAAGCAGCAGCTTTTATTTTTTCAACAAGCTCTTCGGGTATAAGTTCCCCTGTTTGATAATGCTTAGCGTAAAGCTTTAACATTTCTGGTTGAATAACCCAATTTTCCATTATTTGTGATGGCAGCTCAACAAAATCTCTGGAAACAGATGTTCCTGATAAACTTATATAGGTGCATTTTGAGAGTAAACCATGGAGTGCATGCCCAAATTCATGGAAAAAAGTTTCAACTTCATCAAGGGTAAGTAAAGAAGGCTGATTGGCAGTTGGACTTGTAAAGTTGCAAACAATACTGATTACTGGATGAATAAACTGTCCATCTCTTATAGATTGATCCCTGTAACTTGTCATCCATGCGCCTCCTCTTTTACTTTCACGTGGATGAAAATCCATATACAATATTCCAATGAATGAATCATCTGCCTCCAGAACTTCGTAAGCCAATACATCTGGGTGATAAACAGGAATTTCGCTGTTAAGTTTGAATTTTATACCATATAATTTTTCACAAAGGGTAAAAATGCCTTGTTTTACACTCTCAAGCTCAAAATAGGCACGTAATTGTTCCTCATCAATGTCGTATTTCTCTTTACGCAGTTTTTCGGTGTAGTAACTCCAATCCCAAGCTTCTAATTTGAATCTTTGGTTTTCTTTGTTTATAAGTGCCTGTAAATCAGCGGCTTCTTTTTTAGCAACATTTAAACCTGAAGGCCAAATCTGATTAAGAAGGTTATATACTGCTTCAGAATTTTTTGCCATGTTTTCTTCAAGGATGAAATCTGCATGTGTGGCATAACCTAAAAGATTTGCTCTTTCAATTCTTAAGTTAACAATTTTTTTGATAATTTCTTTATTGTCAAATTCGTTACCATTATTTCCTTTATTGGTAAATGCAAGAAGCATTTTTTGTCTTAGTTCTCTGTTCTCAGAATATTGTAAAAATGGCATGACACTGGGATTGTGTAAAGTGAAAAGCCACTGACCTTCTTTACCTTCAGCTTTTGCTGCTTCAGAAGCGGCATCTTTTACACCCTGAGGTAAACCGGCCAGGTCTGATTCATTTTCAATAAACATTTTGAAACTGTTGTTTTCAGCTAATACATTTTCTCCGAATTGTAATGAAAGGGTTGATAATTCTGTATTAATTTCTCTGAATCTAATCTGTTTTTGAGCATCCAAATTGGCACCACCTCTAACAAATCTTTTGTATGTTTCTTCAAGAAGAATACTTTGTTCTGTGTTCAAGTTCAGCTCTGATTTTTGGTTATAAACAGCCTTTATCCTTTCAAAAAGGGGTTTGTTTAATGTAATATTGTCTGAATGTTCTGATAATTTTGGTGAAACTTCTTGCGCAATAGCTTGAATTGAGTCATTTGTATTGGCTTCATTAAGATTGAAAAAAATCGAGGATACGCGCATCAGTAAACTGCCTGAATAATCAAGAGCTTCTATAGTATTAGCAAATGTTGGGGCATCTTCGTTGTTAGCAATTTTCTCAATTTCCAGAGTATGTGCTTTCATGGCTTCTTCAAAAGCGGGCATAAAATGTTCGTTCTTAATTTTATCGAACGGAGGCACTTGAAAAGGCGTATCAAATTCAGCCAATAAAGGGTTTAATACTTCTTCTTTTTTTGTCTTACATGCTGTAATCATAATAATTATTGTTAAAAATAACAAAGTCGTTTTTTTCATAAAAATAAATTTAAGCATTTGAGTTGCAAAAATACATTTTTTAGTAATAACAAAGCAATAGACAATAATTTTAAATATTTTTTCCTGCTGTTATTTACTATGGAAAGAAAAGGAGTTTAATAGCAGAAGAAATAATGACAATGAGTAATATCCATCTCACAAAGGGAGCACCTTTTTTAATTGCTGATTTTGTTGCAATATATGCGCCTGCCATATTTCCAATAGCCAATATTAAACCGGCGCTATAGTCAACCTGATTGTTTATGATAAATACAAACAATGCAAACGGTGTGAAAATCAGGTTTATAAATACTTTAATGGCATTGGAACGTATCAGGTCAACATCTAACAGTAATACAAGTGCAGACAATAAAAAAATACCAACACCTGCCTGAATAAAACCACCATAAATTCCGATAAAAAAGAAAACTATGTAATGCCATGGTACTATCTTCTGAGATAATTTTTCAGTATGGGGCTTTAGCCATTTATTGGGTTTGTAAAAAATAAAAAACAGCATGATGAGCATAATCACTCCAATAATCATTTCCATGGTTTTTTGATTGATTTCAACAGCAATCTTAGCTCCTAGAATTGAACCTAATATGGAAGGGATGGCAAGTTTAAATGCAAAACCTAATGGTAACATTTTGTTTTTATAGAAACTTCGTGAGGATACAATGTTCTGAAATAAAATACCTATCCGATTTGTTCCATTGGCGACTGCAGCAGGTAAACCCATAAACATAAGCAGAGGTAAACTTATAAATGAACCACTGCCGGCAAGTGTATTAATAAAACCGCAAAAAACACCAACAACAAGGAGTAATATGACATTGATTAGACTCAGTTCAAACTCAGGCATTATGAATTTATTAATTAGTTTTAATTAAAACCCATAAGTTAAGCCTGCTAAAAAGTGAAATTTTTGAGTGGGGTAATTGTACCAACGATAATACCGTTGAGCTGTGATATTATTAAAGCTTACAAATGCTGAAAGTCGTTTCGTGTATAGGTATTCAATCCCCAGATTTAGATCGGTAAATGCTTTAATTTCAACAGACTCTTCCATACCTTGATTGTCAAATATTTTTGCAAAAGTTTTACTTTGTGTAAATACCTCACCGTTAATAACAATTTTGTCCACAAGCGTATATTTTATGTCCAGGCTGGCATCATACATAGGCTTGTGCCAAGGATGTGCTTCTCTGGACATTTCGTAGTAGAAAAAGTTACCTTTTAAAAGGAGTAAGAGGTTGTCGTTGGCTTGAAAAGTAAACCCTGCAAAAGCATTTATGACATTGGCATTATAATAAGCAATAGTGAATTTGTTGCGCATAATATTGGAGGTGTCATTGATGAAAAATGGCATTTTTTCAACTTCTGCAAATGCCCCCCCCAGATTATAAGAAAGACTTGAAGCAATATTCCCTTTAACACCTCCCTTGGCCGATATTTTGGTGATTGAAAAATCAAGAGGTACGCTTGTATTTATAAATGGATTTTCCTTATAAAGAACGTTTAGGTTGTTCTTTTTTATCCCTCCCCCAAGTTCTCCATACAAAGTAAAAACATCTCTTGCTATAGCTATCTGGCCTTCAATAATGGGGAAAAAATGAATGAATGCATCCTCAGAAGATTCAATACTTGCATTAAGCCCAATATTTAAAGCATACTGATTGGAGTTGAACCTGTACTGTGGTTTTATTTCTATAATTGCTGTGTTATTTTTCGAAAGAAGATACGCATTATTGTAGTAATTAACATCCGCATTCAAAACGATACGTTCATTATCTAAAAGAGAAATTAGATTGATGCTTTTTCGAAGGGAAGCATTGAATGTTAAGCCGTTTTCCCTGATTGGTGAAAAATCCCTGAAATTATAGTAATCAAGAGCAATAGAATGTTGAAGTTTTTCCGAATCAGTGTAATCGCTCTGTAATGCAACTGAACCCTGAATAATATTGTATCTTTGATAAGTCAATTCTTCCAGAAGGGAGTCGTTAATAAGAAATACGTCGGGATTAAAACCATAATAATGAATCACATGTCGGTTATAGTTCAGCTCTCCTTTAAGGATATGGTTTTCAAAGAACCGACTTCCATAAACATTTAAAACATTATCACTGAAATTTGCAGGAGCAAAGTCATTAATTTTTCCCGATGAGGAGTGGTGTTTGAAGTAAACACCGCTATTAAATGTGCGAGAACGAAGGTTGTTATAATGCAATTCAGCAAAGGGGGTGGTGTAATTACCAAAACCTGCTTTTATATAACTTTGATAAAGTTTACTCAATGGTTCCCCTCCTAAACGCGCAGGGGTAATTTTTACAGGCTCAAAGAATGTTTTGTAGAGCACAGGACTCAAGTTAAACCTAAAGTCCGGTCTTACAATTTCCGTTTCAGGAATTTCAGGATTGATACTTATTTTATTGGCATCCGAAAGGGATGGCTCATAGGGTGCTACAACTGTAACATTCGGGTTAATCTGCGCTTTCAGCATAATAGTAAAAGTGCAAAACAAAATAAATAAAAAACATTTGATGGAAATTCCTGTTTTGAACATATGTTGGTGCATTTTAATATTTTTTTAATAATTTATTTCTAATGAATCTTCTTGAAGTATGGGTTGTTCTGTATTCTCATTTATAAATTGTGCTCTTGCTTTTTCATCTTCAATTATTTTATTGAGCTTTTCAAAAGCCATTTGAACTATTGTCAAATCATCTTCGTAGTTATCAATAATACTTTGTAAAGTGTGTTTTGCCTGAAAAATATTTCCCATAGCAACAAGATTATCTGAAAGTAATATAAAACTTCGTGCAATCCAGTAAGAATAAGAGGGCATCTGATTAATAACTTCAAAAACCAATTTCTCTGATTCACTGTAATTCCCTAAATTGTATTGAATTAAAGCTAGAAAATATTTTGCTTCAGCTTTCATCTCATTTTCAGAAATACGTGTTACGGCCAAAAACTCAGATTGTGCATGGCTAATCCTGTCCATATTAAAATGAGATTTGCCCATTATAAGCCTTGCTTCCTGAATTAGGGACTCTTCAATTCTTTCCTGTTGCAATAATTTTTCTGATGCTTCAATGGATTTTTCAAAATTGTTAGTTAGAAAGTAAGATCGCATCTGTCCTGTTTGAGATAATATAATATTTTCTCTCATCTCTGCTATAAGCTCCAGTTTTATGTAATTTGTCAGTGCATCAGTATAATTTCTATTGCTAAAATAGATACCTGCTGCCTTTACCAATGAAGATTCTGTAAATTCTGTCCTGTGTTTTGAAATGATATAATTATAATCTCTAAGGGCATCATTAAATCTCCCTGATCGATTGAGGCATTCGGCCCTGTAGAATCTGGCATTGATTTCCGAAATACCTTCAGGGAAATTGTCAAGATAATTATTAAACCCTCTGAGTGCACTTTCACAATCTCCTAACATATATTGATTCTGTGCTGCTAAGTAGGTTAATGAATCCTGCTCTGCACTTGATATATTTGCAAAAGGAATATTTTGAACATAAACAAAAAAATCAGCCGGTTTATTAATTGCAACATAAATATCACTAATAATTACAAGGGCATCTCTTGAAGCAGTTGTTCCGGGAAAATCAGATACAACTCTTTTAAGAATCTGGAGACCTTGTTCATATTGACTTGTGTTAAAATAAATTAATCCGGATTTAAGCATAGAATTGGCTCTGTAACTACTGCTGGGATGATTGTTGATAATGTCGTTAAAATAGGTAAGGGCATTAACATTATCACCAATAGCTAAATAATTGTTGGCCAACTCATATTTAGCATCAATTACGAATGATGAATTCGGGTGGTTGTTAATCAATTCAAGCAAAGTCGTTGACTTGTTGTTAAAGTCGGCTAAAACACCATAGCAGATAGCTTTTTGATAAAGCGCATAGTCCTCATTGGCTGCATGGGCAACAATAACTTTATTATAAAACTCAATAGCTGATGTGTAATTTTTTGTAACATAGTATCCATCGCCTAGCCGGACATTGGCATCATTGATAAACCTTGATTCTGCAGCAGGAGCCGACATTATGTACTTTCTGAAGGATGTTATGGAAGCATCGTATTTTAATTGTTTAAAAAGTGCATAAGCAAGATTGTAATTGGCCATATTATAAATAGGCAATTGAAATGCACCTTGAGACAAAAGAAATTTGTTGTAATTTACTTCTGCAGAATCAAAACGATTTAATCGGTAATATGACTCGCTTTTCCAATACACAGCTTCAGCAGAAATCCCAACGTCAAAAATCTGAGTTAGCGACTTATTAAAGTGACTGATTGCTTCAGTAAAATCCCTGTTGTTAAACAATTCCAATCCTCTCAAATAGGCAATTTTCTGATAAGCCATTTTCAGTTCTGTCGTTTGAAATTGAATTTTTTCAATAGAAGTTAATGCTGCTCTGTAATTTTTTGTAGAGAAAAAAACATTTACAAGCAAGCTATTAGCTTCATCAATATCTATGGCATTTGGATAGGTGTCAATGTAAAGCATTAAAGCTTCAACGGCATCATTAAACGGGTTGGTTGACAATTGATAGGATAATTTGGCATAATTAAGTAAAGCACTTTGTCTGATTCTTTCATCAAATTCACCCCTGTAAGCTGAATAGAAAGCATTACGTGCAAATTGCATTTGGTTTGTCTGTAAATAACAATCAGCCAGAATATAATAGGCATTCTGGGAGAGTGAATCAGTTTCTGTAGTAGTTTCGCTAAGATAATTAATTGCTTTTTCATAATCTCCGGTTCTGTAATAGCAAAATCCCAACTGATATTTATCTTCTCTAACCATGACCCCTGTTTGTTTCTCAGCAAAAGTCACTAGAAATGGCAAAGCTTCTCTGTATTTTTGTTGTTTATAATAGGCTTCACCAATAATTCTGGCAATTTCCGGAACTTTTGCTGGCTCAGCTCTCTCAAGAAGAGGAGTTGCTCTCTCTAAAAGCTCTGTAAAGCGTTCTTGCATATAATAAATATGAACGATATAATAAGGAACTAAGGAACCAAAATGTGGGTCATCAACGAGTTTTGAAAATGAAATCTGTGCGGTTTCCCAGTTGCCATTATAATAGGCTATATGCCCGAAATAATAATTGGCAGGTGCCATATATTTGTTGGCAACATCTTTTATTTCATAAAATGATTTGGATGCAGCTTCATAGTCATTCTTGTTAAAATAACAATAACCAATTTTAAAATGATATTCAGCCAACTCTTCTGCTGATAAATTTCTGATGTCAACTTTCTCAAAAGCTCTTAATGCTTTGGTATAATTCCTTTTTGAATGATAAAAAGAGCCCAGATAAAAGTGGGCATGGTTAGTATAGGCGTGTTCTGGGTAATTGTTAATGAAGTCATTTAGTAAAACCTCCCCGTCATTGTTGAAAAGTCTGACGGAGCAAACGGCTCTGTAGTAAGAAGCATTTGCCTGCATCTCATCTTGTGGTTCATCTATCAACCGAACAACATTTTCAAACTGGTTTTTGGCTGCACCGTATTTTTCTTTTTGAAATAAATCTAATCCTTTTCTAAATGCGGTTGCAGCTCTGTCATGATAAACCGTTTTCTGAGGCCATAATGACAGGCTTATAAACACAGCTGCTATAGATATTATCAATCGTTTCATATTGTTTTTTGTTGATAAGTTAGAGTTATAAAACAAACGTTCAAAAGTAGTAAAAAATTTTTCTCTATTTGATTAAATTAATTCAACATAATTTTATCCAAGAAATTTAGCTGTATGTTTACATTTTATTTTACTTTTGTGTTTATTATTTAAAAATTTTAGATAAATAATTTCCCCCATTTTAATTAAGGAAAATTTAATCTGTTTGCCATGAAAAAACTTATAGGTTTAGTATTAACGCTTGTTTTATTTTGGAGCCATATTTTTGCACAACAACCCGGAGTTGCCATCAATACAACCGGAAATCAAGCACATAATTCTGCTATGCTTGATGTAAGCAGCACAGAAAAAGGTATGCTCGTTCCCCGTATGTCAACAGTGCAACGTTTATCAATTTTAAACCCTGCTACGGGCTTATTGGTTTATGATATCAACTTTAATCAGTTCTGGTATTATGATGGTACAGGGTGGGTGGCTGCTATAGGCCCTCAGGGTCCTGTAGGAGCACAAGGCCCTGTTGGTACTGCTGGCATCACTGGTGCAACTGGTTCACAAGGCCCAACAGGATTAACAGGTTCTCAGGGTCCAACAGGAACAACTGGTTCACAAGGCCCAACAGGATTAACAGGTTCTCAGGGTCCAACAGGAACAACCGGTTCACAAGGCCCAACAGGATTAACAGGTTCTCAGGGTCCAACAGGAACAACCGGTTCACAAGGGGCAACTGGATTAACAGGATCAACGGGTTCGCAAGGCCCAACAGGATCAACAGGTTCTCAGGGTCCAACCGGAACAACCGGTTCACAAGGGGCAACCGGAATTCAAGGATCTACAGGTTTACAGGGTGCTACTGGTCCAACAGGACCTTTTCCAACATCTGCTGCCCAAGCAACATCCTTAAATGTTTGGTCAATTTTGGGAAATGCAGGTATTAATCCGGTTAATCATTTTCTGGGTACTACAGATAATCAGGAAGTTGTTCTCAGAACAAACAATACACAAAGAATGCGTTTATTAGCCAATGGGCAAATTGTTGTTAATAATTCTGCTGCTCCTTTTGCAGGGGATGTCTTTTCTGTTTATGCCGCTTCTGCTGATGTTGCATTAAATGCTTATTCAACAGGTACAGGTGAAGGTGTTTATGCACAGAACACAAGCACAGGTGATGCAATTGTGGGTCTTACTAATTCCTCCGGAGCCGGTGTATTTGCTTCTGTTGTTTCTCCGGGAAGTGGAGATGCCTTTCTAGGCATTAATAATGGCACCGGCGATGTTGCTTCTTTTTATAACACAAATGCAGCATCTAATAATCTTGTGCTCTATGCTAATACAAACAGCACTGCAACAGGTCGTGTGGCTGAGTTTATCAGCAGTTCTGTAACAAATACAGATGTCACACTTTTTAGTGTTCACGATGGAAACGGAAGAGCCGGTAACTTCCAAAGCTCATTAACCTCATCCGTTCAACCAACACTTTTCTCTTCATCCTCTTCAATTTCAACTTCTTTAAATGCTGCTGCTGTTTGGGGGCAAACCAATGGATTGGCAGGAGGTGTTTTTTTAGCATCACTTCAGAACAATGGCACTATTGGTGTTACAGGACAATATAATGGTGGTGGAAATTTCGATGCTACCGGTGTTTTTGGTTTTTCAAAACCGGCTTCTTTATATGGTTATGGTGTTGTTGGTGAAGGTTTTTGGTATGGTGTCTATAGTCCCGATGATATGGGTTGTGGTGGGTTAAAAACATTTCTTATTGACCATCCGACAGATCCTGAAAATAAATTCTTACGTCATTTCAGTGTTGAATCTGATGAAGTACTCAATGTTTACAGAGGGATTGTTTATCTCAATGCTGAAGGTAAGGCTGTTGTTACCCTTCCCGATTATGTTGAACTGATTAACAAGGACTTTTCTTATAATCTTACACCAATTGGTAGCAATGCCTCTCTTTATATCAGTGAAGAACTTTCTAATGGCTCATTTGAAATTGCCGGTGGTAATGCTGGCATGAAAGTATCTTATGTTGTTTATGGCAATAGAAATGATCCTTATGTGCAACAAAACCCTGAAAAAACAACAGCTGTCCTCGATAAAAAAATCAATCAGAAAGGGAAATATATTCATCCGCATCTATATAATCAATCTGAAGAAAATGGAATGTTTTATCATTTGAGAAGGAATCCTCAAAGTGAATTAACACCACAAGAACGCAATAAATCATTCAGAAATGTTTCTTTGAGATAGAAATTGAATATATAAACCTATCATAATACGTAGGTAAAATTATTTGGTTTATCAATAAGAATAATATTAATTTTGAAATCATTTCATTCGGATTAAGTAAGAAACCGGATTATTTTTTTAATGATTCAAACTTCAGAAAATCAATACGATATTATTATTGTTGGTGCTGGTGCTTCCGGTCTTATGGCAGCTGTAACAGCCGGTGAAAAAGGTGCATCTGTATTGCTCCTTGAAAAAATGCCACAGGCAGGAAATAAAATTTTAATTACGGGTAACGGACGTTGTAACATAACCAACATAGCCTCTGTTGCTGATTACTTTAAACGTGTTTATCCAAATGGGAGGTTTTTGAAAAAAGCATTTTCTGCATTCTTCCATAATGACATCATCAGTTTTTTGAAAATAAACGGCGTTGAGGTGAAAGAAGAACAAAATGGAAAAGTATATCCGGTTTCCGATAAAGCACAAGATGTATTAAATGTTTTTATAAAAAAAATAAATCAACTTAATATTAAAATATTGTATAACACCAGTGTTGAAAAGATACTGACAAAAGAAAATCTTGTTATAGGTGTAAAAGCAAATGTATCTGGAGCTTCAATGGTTCTGAATTCAAATGCAGTTATTATGTGTACAGGAGGCAAATCCTATCCGTCAACAGGCTCTTCAGGTGAAGGATATAACCTTGTTGCTAGAATTGGACATACTATAAAACCCCTGCTCCCATCAATGGTCCCACTATGTACAATTGGGTTTAAGACAAAAGCTTTACAAGGTTTGTCACTTAGGAATGTTACTGCTTCTTTGTGGGTTGATAGAAAAAAAGTACAGAAAAGTACAGGCGAAATGTTATTCACACATTTTGGTTTGTCGGGACCTCTAATCCATAAGATGAGTAGAGTTGCTGTAATTGCTTTGGAAGAAAAAAGAAAAGTCGAACTCAGTATTGACTTATTTCCCGAATTGGATGAGGCCGAATTAGATAGAAAATTAATACATCACCTTGACAATTTTGGGAAGAAAAAGATTAGTAATATGCTAGGTGATTGGCTCCCTTCAAAACTTATTCCGTATGTATTAAAAGAAAACGCTATTGATGAAAATAAATTATGCAATCAATTAAATGCAAAAGAACGACAAAAACTTAAACTCTCTTTTAAGGATACTCGCTTTGTTATTGACGCACATAGGGGTTTTAAAGAAGCTATAGTAACTGCTGGTGGTGTAAGTATCGACGAAATTGATAGTTCAAAAATGAGTTCCAAACTTTATAACAATTTATATTTTGCTGGAGAAATCATTGATGTGGATGGTGAAACCGGAGGATATAATCTTCAGATTGCCTTTTCTACAGGGTATTTAGCAGCAGTATCAGCAGTTGCTGAATTATTGTGAACAATAAAAATGTAATTATCTTCTATCTTTTTGCAGTTGATGATTTGTGAAAATTATCAAATAAATGTTTTTCTTAAGAGTTCAACCAAAAAACAAGATATTATTAATTACTATTATGGTTGTATCAATTGAAAAAGCAGTACCTTTGCAAATCTTTTTAAAAATGACTTAAATAAGTATGCAGAAAATTAGAAATATTGCAATTATAGCCCATGTTGACCATGGCAAAACCACACTTGTTGACAGAATGTTATACCAGGTTAAACTTTTCAGAGATAATCAGGATATGGGCGACTTAATTCTTGATAGTAATGATTTGGAGAGGGAAAGAGGTATTACGATTTTAGCAAAGAACGTGTCTATACGCTATAAAGAATGTAAGATAAACATAATTGATACCCCCGGACACTCTGATTTTGGAGGTGAAGTCGAGCGTGTACTCAATATGGCAGATGGTGTTCTGTTGGTAGTTGATGCCTTCGAAGGCCCAATGCCACAAACAAGGTTTGTTCTGGAAAAAGCCCTGGAATTGAACAAAAAACCTATTGTTGTAATTAATAAAGTAGATAAACTTAACTGTGACCCTGAAGCAACTCAGGAAGCTGTTTTCGACCTTATGTTCTCACTTGGAGCTAATGAAGACCAACTAAATTTTCCAACAGCTTATGGTTCTGCCAAACAAGGTTGGATGTCTGACCATTGGACAAACGAAACATCAGATGTAACTTATCTGCTTGATCTCATTATTGAGCATGTTCCTGCACCGGTTATGGCTGAGGGGTCTTTACAGATGATGATTACGTCTCTTGATTATTCTTCTTATGTAGGAAGAATTGCTGTAGGTCGTATATTAAGAGGAAGTCTTCAATATGGAATGAATGTCTCCCTTGTAAAAAGAGATGGTAGAATTTTAAAGGCTAAAGTTAAAGAACTATATATTTTTGAAGGACTTGGCAAAGAACGCATCAAGCATCCCATATATGCAGGTGAAATTTGTGCAGTTTTAGGCCCCGAGGATTTTGAAATCGGCGACACTATTGCTGATTTTGAAAATCCAGAGACACTCATCCCTATTAGTGTAGATGAGCCTACCATGAGTATGTTGTTTACAATTAATAATTCTCCTTTTTTTGGTAAAGAAGGAAAATATGTTACTTCTCGCCATATCAGAGACAGACTTTTCCTTGAAACAGAAAAAAACTTAGCTCTGAAAGTTGAAGAAACAAGCTCTCCTGATGCTTATATGGTTTTTGGAAGAGGCATTTTACACCTGTCAATTCTTATTGAGAATATGAGAAGGGAAGGCTATGAAATGCAGGTTGGTCAACCTAAAGTTATTGTTAAAGAAATTGACGGTGTTAAATGCGAGCCTGTAGAAGAACTGACTGTAAACGTACCGACAGAATTTTCGGGAAAAGTAATCAGACTTGTTTCTGCACGAAAAGGCGAAATGAAAAGTATCGAAAATAAAGCAGAAAGAACTTATATTATTTTTATTATCGCTTCAAGAGGGCTTATCGGATTGCAGAATAATTTGCTTACTGCTACAGAAGGAGAAGCTGTAATGGCGCATCGCTTTATAGGTTTTGAACCATGGAAAGGTGATATCTTAGGACGTAGAAATGGCTCTCTCATCGCAATGGAAACAGGTATAGCCATTGCATATTCCATCAACAGGCTACAAGATAGGGGTACTTTCTTTATTGAACCCAATGACCCAATTTATGCAGGTCAAATTATTGGTCAAAACACCCGTCAAGAAGATATCGCAGTTAATGTTATTCATACAAAAAAACTCTCTAATGTCAGAGCATCAGGTAGTGATGATAAAATGATTCTAATTCCTCCTGTTAAATTTTCTCTTGAAGAATGTTTAGAATATATTGCTGAAGACGAATACCTTGAAATTACACCAAACTCACTCCGAATCAGGAAAATTATACTAAACGAAATTGAAAGAAAAAGATCAAAGAAAAGCTAGTTAAACTTGTTTTTGGACTTTTTCTTGTTATTAAAAAAAATGTTTTACCTTTGCCTACTTTTCTCTAAAACAAATAATAATTTAATATATACACAATGAAGAGAATTTTATTTTTATTGATGTTTCTTATTGCTGCAATAGCCATACAGGCTCAGAATGCCAAAGTATCAGGCAGGGTGTTTGATTCTGAGTCAGGAAAAGTAATCAAAGATGCAGTAATTCAGATAGGAAATCAGACACTAATGACAAATGATGAGGGGTATTTTGAGTCTAACAACATTCCGGTTGGAAAAGCTAATATTACCATTTCCTTAGAAGGGTATAATACAAGTATCTCTGAAGTTGAGATTAATGCACCTGAAACGAATTTTGGGGTATTCAACTTAGAACTAACCCCGATAAATATTGATAGAGCTGGCATTTCAGAAGTTTATTTATCTACACTTGATTTTGATGATGATAATAAAGGACAAAACATCCCTGCCCTTTTACATTCGACAAGTGATGCTTTTACAAACACAGCCAGTTTTACCCTTGGTGCTGCTTATTTTCGTGTACGTGGATATGATTCAGAAAATTCATTGGTATATATGAGCGGTATTCCTGTAAACGACCCTGAAACTGGTCGCCCTGCATGGTCGGAATGGGGTGGATTGAATGATGCCATGCGTAACAAAGATGTTGTAAATGGTTTAAATGCTTCCAGATTTTCTTTTGGATCAGTAGGGGGAGCAACCAATATCATTACGCGTGCTTCCCTACAACGTAAACAGACTAAGATTTCTTATGCATTATCAAATAAGTCTTATACCAACAGGGTGATGTTAACCTATTCAACCGGCCTTATGGAAAACAACTGGGCTTTCACTGTCAGCGGTTCCCGTAGATGGGGAAATACAAGCTATGTTGATGGCATTTTCTATGACGCTTGGGCTTATTTTGGTTCAGCCGAGAAAAAAATAAATCAAAAACACAGTGTGGCCCTTACAGTTTACGGTTCTCCAACTAAAAGAGGTATGCAGGCTGCATCTACTCAAGAAGCTTACGATCTTCTCGGAACTAATTACTACAATCCAAACTGGGGCTATCAGGCAGGAGAAAAACGAAATGCTAAAGTGAAAAATTTTCATGAACCAATGTTTATTCTAAATCATTACTGGAATTTTAATGATAAAATGAAACTTACCAATTCTATAGCTTATTCTTGGGGACGAAACGGAACTTCAAATCTAAACTGGTATAATGCACCTGATCCACGTCCCGATTATTACAGATACTTGCCCAGTTATGCTTTGTTGGATACCCTTCTCGATCCCTCTGTTGCACAAGCTATTGCCAATAATTGGAAAAATGACCCTAACACAAGTCAGATTAACTGGGACCATTTATACGATGTGAACCGCCTGGCAAATTTAAGCGGTGCTCAAGCCAATTATATTATTGAAGAACGTAGAAACGACCAATCACAAATTTCATTCAATTCTTTGTTTAATTACAAGAAAAATGAACACTTGATGGTTACAGCTGGTCTGGAACTAGGCAAATACACCGGCAAACATTTTAAAACCATATTAGATATGTTGGGTGGCGAATATTGGACTGATATTGACCAGTATGCTATTCAGGATTTTCCTACTAATGCTGATGCTATGCAGAACGATCTTAACAATCCTGACAGAAAAGTAGGCGTTGGCGATACTTATGGATATAATTATAATACTTATGAAAACACCGGTTTGCTATGGGGACAAGCTGAATTCACTTATAATAAAATTGAATTCTTTGCTGCCGCAAACGTTGGATTTACTCAATTCTGGAGAGAAGGTTTATATAAAAATGGACGTGATCCTGAAAATTCTTTTGGCAACTCAGATAAGAAAAACTTTACTAACTATGGTGTTAAAGGTGGTGCTACATACAAAATCAACGGACACAATTATGTTGTAGGTAATGTTGGTTATATGACCAGAGCACCTTTTGTTAAGAATGCATTCGTGTTACCAACAATTAAAAATACATATGTCCCTGATTTGAAAAGTGAATCAATTTTATCTGGAGACATCAGCTATATTTACAATACCCAAAATGTAAAAGTACGTCTTTCAGCTTATCATACAAAATTTCAAGATGGTTCAAGAATCATTACATATTATCATGATGACTACAGAACTTTCGTTAATATGACTATGACTGGCATTGACAAAGTCATGCAGGGGTTTGAACTAGGTGCCGATATTAAAGTTACCAGTACCATTTCAGTCATTGCCGTTGGTGCTCTTGGTAATTATCGTTATACCTCACGTCCAACAGCTACAGTTTCTCTTGAAAATCAGGCCAAACCAGATATTACAGAAACAATCTATCAGAATAATTTTTATCTTTCTGGCACTCCTCAGAATGCAGCTTCATTAGGTGTTAAATATGCCCACCCGAAATATTGGTTCTTTAATGCCAATGTCAATTATTTTGACAAAATGTGGCTTGACTTCAACCCCGAAAGAAGAACAGAAAATGCTATTACAGGAATGGGTTATGGTGATCCCCTTATTTCAGCAATTACCAAACAGCAACAGCTTGACGGAGGATTTACACTTGATGCTTCTATTGGAAAGTCTATCCTTTACAAAAAACACTACATTAATATTAACTTTAGCATGAGTAATATATTAAATAATCAAAACCTTATTACTAACGGATATGAACAAATGCGTTATGATTATGTAGATAACAATCTGAATAAATTTTCTCCAAAATATTTTTATATGCTGGGGAGAACCTTTTATCTTACTGCATCAATCAGATTTTAATGATAATTATTTTTGAATAAATTATAAAATGTAAAAAAATAAAATATTATGAATACATTCAATAAAATATCAGCGGTTTTTTTAATCCTAACCGGCTTGGCATTTATGTCGGGCTGTGTTAAAGGTGATTTTGATACACCACCAGTAGTTGTACCCAAAGTTGATTTCTCAGCTAATACTACAATTTCTCAGTTATTAGCTATGTACACTGGAGGTGTGGTCAATATCGACTCTAATGTAATCGTAAAAGGCTTAGTTGTTGCCAATGATGAATCAGGTAATTTTTACAAACAGATAATTATTGAAGATGATTCATCCGGACTTCAAATTCAGATTGATAAGAAAGATTTATATACCACTTATAAATTAGGGCAGAGGGTATATGTAAAATGTGATGGTTTAGCATTAGGCGAATATGGTGGCAATTTACAATTAGGATACAATGTTGGTGGCGTAATATCGCGCATTCCGGCTGCTCAACTTGAAACACATCTTTTTCTTGACAGCCTGCCCGGTCTTGTTCCTGACCCAAAACCTGTTACAATTCCTACATTATCAACAACGAAACTCAATATGCTAGTAAAATTTGACAGCCTGCATTTTACTGAACCAGGACTTACTTTTGCTAATACTAATGCTACTACAAATCGTAATCTTTCTGATCAATTGGGAAATATTATAATATTACGCACTAGCAATTATGCAACATTTCAATCAAGCTTAATGCCAACTGGAATTGGTTCTGTAACAGGTGTTCTGAGTATTTTTAATAGCGATTGGCAGCTTTTTATTCGTGATTTGAATGATCTGCAAGGTTTTGACCAATAATGGCATAACATCTTTAACTTTTGAAAAAAACAAAAAATATACATTATGAACAGTTTAAATAAAATATTAACAGGCTTTAGTTTAGTCGCTCTTGTTGCCTTTATGGGCAGCTGCGTTAAAGATAAATTTGATCCTCCAGTAGAGAAAATCCCAACCGTTGATTTTGTCGCTAATACAAACATTGCCGATTTGAGAGCAATACACACAGCTACAGGAGTACTCGATACCTTGAATACAGATATTATTATTCAGGGTATTGTTGTTGCCACTGACGAATCAGGTAATTATTACAAAACCATTGTGATTCAGGATACAACCGGAGGTATTGAAATATTGATAGACCAAACAGATATTTATACTTCTTTCCGATTGGGGCAAAAAGTCTTTATTAAATGTAAAGGTTTATACCTTGGCGATTATGGTGGCAACATCCAACTGGGATATAATTATAATGGAGCCATAGGTCGAATTCCCTCGGTGTTTGTTAAAAACCATCTTTTCCCTCACGAGTTACCAGGTGCAGTACCTGCTCCAAAAATCATTACTATTCCCACTATCGCATTTAGTAATATTGCTACTTTGGTTCAGTTCGACAGTGTTTATTTTCCCGAAGCAGGTTATATTTTTGCCACCACTGATGCCAGTGCTACCAATCGTATTATCAATGATGCTTTTCAAAATCAGTTAACTTTACGAACCAGTATGTATGCTAATTTTGCAGGCAGTACCATTCCTTCCGGTTATGGTTCTGTCAGGGGTATATTAAGCACATTCAATGGGGCTTATCAATTTCTTATACGCGACAAAAATGATCTCATAGGATTTTCTTCAAGTATCCAAACTATTATTCTTGATGAAACTTTTGCTTCCGGCATTGGCGGTTTCACCACCTTTAATACTCTGGGAGCTCAGGTGTGGACTCATGATGCATCTTATACCTGTATGAAAATGTCAGGATATTCCGGTTCAAGTCAGAATAATGAAGACTGGCTTATTTCTCCTTCAATCAATCTAAGCCAAAATGACAGTGTTTACCTTACTTTTGACCATGCCATTAATTATGGTACTGCAAATATATCAACAAACCATACTGTTTGGGTTTCTAAAGACTATACCAGTGGCGATCCTTCTTTAGCTACCTGGACACAACTAACAGTTCCCACTTATCCTGCCGGAAATAACTGGACTTTCTTAAACTCAGGCACTGTTGACTTTGCCTCAAGCGTTTGGGGACAGCCAAATGTGCATGTTGCTTTTAAATACCTGAGTACTACTTCCGGCTCTTCTACTTGGGAGGTTAAAAATATTAAAATCAAAGGTACTGAACTTTAAAAAACCAATTATTTTTTAAAATAAGACCATCTTTCTTATTGATTGATGGTCTTTTTTTATTGGACAACATAATATGAATCTAAATAAGTAGTCGGAAAGCAATTTTTTTAGTTTTAACCCGAATTCTAATACTTAGGTAAAAAGTAGAATAATCCATCTAACTTTGGATTGCAGCAAAAAAGCCTATGTTTAAAATGGTGAGTTAATCCCTTCCCGAATTCTGGCTGAAATGTAAAGAC
>JAQVVM010000055.1 GCA_028698995.1 Bacteroidales bacterium | reverse complement strand
GATATGAAGGGCCTCGGCATGGTCGCAGATGGCGATGTACTCGTAGCCGAGCGCCCGGGCCGCCTCCGCCATCTCCTCGATGGAATGGGTGCCTTCGCTCCAGCGGGTGTGGACGTGTGGCAATAAGTCCTCAAGCATCATACTTTTAAGACCGGGTTTATAGGAGTTTGAGGGAAGATCTTTTGAAAGTCTGCCTTCGACAAAATCAACAAGCCTTTGTGCCGGTGCTGTTTGTGGTGCATTTTTGTCAATGAAACATGTATGCTCTAATGCTTCCTGAAATGCCATTAATTTTAAAGGACCTTCTGCCTCAAATCCCTTAATATCGTCTGGACTAACTTGTACAACAATACCTGCATTGGCAAATGGAGAATTATGTTTTGAATTAGACATGCCATTAACAACAATTTGCTCTTCTTCAGTAGCAGATGGAACAATGATACCCCCTGGACACATACAGAAAGAGAAAACAGCTCTGTTATTTATCTGTTCAACAAGCTTATAGGATGCTGCAGGTAATAGTTTGTCATAATTACTCCCATGGTATTGTATGCTGTTAATAAGTTCCTGAGGGTGTTCCGCACGTACACCAACAGCAAAAGGCTTAGCTTCGAGATAAATCCCTTTATCGTACAGAAGTCGGTAAACATCTCTTGCAGAATGTCCTGTAGCCAATATCAGATATTTTACAGGAATAGCTCTATTGTTATTGATGACAATGGCTCTTAAATTATTACCTTTTAATTCTATGTCTGTAAGTTTGCTTTCAAAATGGATTTCTCCCCCAAACTCGATGATTTTTTCACGCATCGACTTAATAACTCTGGGGAGTACATCTGTTCCTATATGGGGAGCTGTATCATACAAAATTTCTTCCGGTGCACCGTGTTCAACAAAAGTTCTTAATACTGATGAAATATCACCTTTCTTTTTTGAACGTGTAAATAATTTTCCGTCCGAAAAGGTGCCTGCACCACCTTCTCCAAAGCAATAATTTGAATCAGGATTTAATAAGTGACGGGTATGTAATTTTGCAATATCTGTTTTCCGCTCGCTCACAGCTTTGCCTCTTTCAAAAATGATGGGTTTAATACCTGACTTAATCAATTCCAAAGCAGCAAACAAACCGGCAGGACCACATCCTATTATGTGTACACAGTTGTCTTTTTCCCTTACTTTTGAAGGAATCGTTTTTGTCTCAATAGATTCAGGAGCTTGTTCATCAATATAAAGTTTAAAAACCATGTTGAACTTGACATACTTTTGTCGCGCATCCAAAGATTTTTTTAATAACTCGAAATGCCTGATTCTGTTTTTATCAATACGAAGGTACTGAGCTATATATGTGATGTAGTTTGGTTTATTGATTTCCTGCTTGGGGGTAAAAAGCAATGTTATTTCCTTGACCATCAGTTTGTTATTCGAAAAGGAAAGAGATCATAAATACTTTAGAGTTCAATTTCTGAATAGGGGAGGTGAAAATGGTATTATCTCTCACAAGCAGGTCTCTGATACCGTATGACATCTTTAATTCTGTTGAAAATTTAAAATATTCGAAATAATAATCAAAACCAACACCCAATTCGTAAGCAAAATCATGTTTTTTAATTTTTACAAGCACCTCGTCATCATCCTTCTTTTCTTGTTTAGAAGCTAAATCTAATGTGTATTTGAAGCCCCCCAAAATGTATGCTCTGAAATTGGTCATACGCATGGATTTATACTTCAAAAGTAATGGAAATTCAAGAGTTGTGGATTCAACCCTTTTTAACTGTCTGTAAAAGATAGTGTCTTTATATGAAATAAGGTATTCTAAGTTCCTGTCTCCAAAAGCAAGTGTGGGAATAAAACGCAGGTCAAAATATTGTCCCAGTCTTAAATCTGACACAATGCCAAGATAAAACCCCCATTCAGGGTATGATTCCAAAATGTAAAGAGAATCCAGCGGTTTGTAATCTTCAATAGGCTTGATGTGAAAATCCATCTGATTCAAACCAAGTACAAATCCAAAATGATATCTTTTATAATCGTAACCTGCCAGATTTTCTATGCTTATACGCCTTTGTGCATATATCGAAAAAGACACTAAAAACAATGTTAAAAATATGAATATCTGTTTTTTCAATTTTTTGATTTTTTGCTTAAACGCTCTAAAAGTTGATTTATTATTATTTAATTTATTTTTTTTCAGCCGTATAAATATTTGTTATCCCAAAAGTTAGCGGTTTATTCTTTATATTAACAAAGCCGGCATTGTGTATCTTTTCAGAAACTTCTTTAAAAGAAGGGAAATCATCAATAGATTGATTTAGATAATTGTATGCGTATTTATGGTTTGAGATTTTATTCCCTACAAAAGGCACAAAATGAGAAGCATACAAATTAAATATTTTTTTCACAAAATTTGATTCCGGTTTGGAAAACTCCAATATACTTACAACACCATTTGTACGGAGGACACGTTTTATTTCTTTCAGACTTGCACTTAAATCTGTAAAATTTCTGATGCCAAAGCCAATGGTGACAGCATCGAAGCTGTTATCATCGAATGGCAAACTGATGGCATTTCCTGAGCGTAACTCAATCAAGGAACTAAAATTCTGACGTTTTACTTTTTGACGACCAATTTCCAACATGTCATTTGAGATGTCAATACCCACAATTTTCTGTGGTTTCAGCACCTTTGCAGCCATTATTGCCAGTTCAGCTGTGCCGGTGGCTATGTCAAGAATAAAGACTGGATTTTTCTTTTTTAATATTTTTATCGTGGTTTTTCTCCAGTATTTGTCAGTCCCAAAGGATAAAAGATTATTGATAAAGTCGTAATGGCTTGCAATACCATCAAACATGCCCCTGATGTCAGTTTTATAAATTTGTTCTTTCTTAACTTTTACAGTTTCAATCATATCTGAAAATTTATGGGGACAAACGTTTGATATACCATTCATTATTTATTAACTCATATACGAATCTGTCGTGTAAACGGTCTTTACCACCTTGCCAGAATTCAAAACAATATGGAATGACTGAATAGCCACCCCAAAAATCAGGGCAGGGAATTTCTTTACCTTTAAACAGCTCTTTATAATAGTTTACTTTGTCAAATAAAATTTGTTTGTTATCAATTGTCTTACTTTGCTCTGATGCCCATACACTGATACAGCTTTCAGAAGGTCTTAACTTAAAATAAGCTTCGGATTTTTCCTTGCTTGTTTTTTCTGCGATACCTTTAATGATAACTTGTCGCTGCAACGGTAACCAGAGAAAAGTGAGTGTTACATTTGGGTTTTTAGCTATTTCATTACCTTTCCGGCTGTTATAATTCGTATAGAACTCAAAAGATGTTTCAGAAAATTCTTTAAGCAAAACAGTTCTTACAGATGGTGCATTTCCTTCATTTGTTGTTGCAAGTAACATGGCATTAGGTTCATCTAGGGAAGCTGCAATAGCATGGTCGAACCAATTTGTAAACAATTTAAAAGGAGTAGGAGGCAAACTATTCTCATCAATAGCAGTTTGTGAATAATTTACCCTTAAACCGAAAAGTTTTTTACCCGTCATTTTTTGTGAAATAACACTATCTTAACTTAAACTCCAAATTTTCAGAGCTTCATTATACATTTTCTGTTTATTGATAGGTACTGCACCAACATATTCACAAACAACACCACCTGCGAGATTGGCTAATTGTGCAGTCGTTTTAGGGTTGATATTCAGTGCTATACATAATGAAGCCACCGCGATTAATGTGTCTCCTGCACCCGAAACGTCAGCGATATTACGAAGATGTGCGGGTATTTGCGTTGTGGTAAATTCATTGCTAGTACTCATTTCAGAAACAAACACACCGTGTTCGGACATGCTGAGTAATAAAATTTTAATGTTTTGTTCTTTCTGAAAATCAAAAATCAGAGACTTCATTTGCTCAATTTCAGAAGGTTTTGATTCAATTTTTAAACCTTGACACAGCTCTGAAAAATTAGGTTTGAATAGGCTGACGCCTGTGTAGCTACGGAAATTCTTTTTCTTGGGATCAACAACGACAGGAATGTTCTTTGATTTGGCTATTATTACAACTTCTTTTATCAGCTCCTCTGTAATGACACCCTTATCATAATCTTCAAAAATAATGACATCTATTGACTCTTTATTAGTGACATCCTTAATTGTTTTTAAGAGGGTATCTGTTTCGCTTAAAGTGGCCTTTTTTTCTGTTTCTTCATCTACCCTCAACAAATGTGAATTATTGCCAATGATTCTGAATTTTACAGTGGTGATTCTTTCATCTGATTTAATAATGCCATGAACGGGCAATCCATAATCTTTTAATAACTGAGTGAATAATTCTCCCTTTTCATCCTTACCAATAAGCGAACATAAAATGGGTTCAGCACCAAGGGCCTGAATGTTAACAGCTACATTGGCTGCTCCTCCGGGCCTGTTGTCGCGTTTGGTCACATTAACAATGGGTACGGGAGCCTCCGGAGATAGTCGGTTAACGTTGCCCCATATATAGCTGTCAACCATGACATCTCCAATTACCAATGCTTTTAAATTTTCAAATGATTTGAAAATATCGTCAATTTCGAGACGTGTCATCATTATGTTCGAATTTTTTGCAAATATAGGAATTATTTGAACTCAAATAAATCACTTTATATGTTATCTGCATACAGGCTTTTATGCAAAAAAATCCCCTGTGTTTTAAACAGGGGAATAAAAATCTATTCAATCATCAATTTCTTTACAAAACTTGATCTGGCATTTATAAGTTTTACATTGTAAACCCCTGCTGATAAATACTTGATATTCAAATTTATATTGTGCAATTCAGTGCTTTCATTGTAAACAATTCTCCCTGAAAGATCAGATATCTGAATAAGAGTTTTACCTTCAAAATGGGATGGTAAAACCAAGTTTATGAAATGACGTGTTGGATTTGGGTACATGCCAAAATCGGCTTCAGAAAAATTGTCAACACCTGTGCATGTGGAAACGGTAAGTAATACAGTATCAATGTTGTGACAATTATTTGCGTCACCAATATTTACCCAATATATATGTGTCCCGACACCTACAGATGAACCTGCAACCGTAATGGTTTGTGTTGTGGCTTGATTATTCCAAAGATAAGATGTAAAGCCCGCTCCGGCATCCAGAATGGCAGTTTCATAATCACAGATTGTCAATTGGTTTACAAGGGCAGAAGAGGGGAGGGGATTAACAGTAAGGGTAATTGAATCTACTGCTACACATCCATTGGAATCAGTTACAACAACAAAGTACTGTCCTGAAGCTGAAGCTAAAAGATATTGGTTGGTAGAAGTGCCTCCTGCCCATGAATATGCAGCAAAAGGGCCACCGGCATTAAGAATATGGGAACCGCAAACAGTGGTATCATTACCCAAATTAATGACAGGTTTTGGTATTTCATAAACTGTAATCGGAGAAGATACACCGGGGCAACCGTAAGCATTAGTAACAGATACGGTATAGGAGCCGGGGCTGTTAACAGTTGCAGTAGCAGTTGTACCACCTGATGGACTCCATAAATAAGACATTCCACCCGGAGCAGCCACCAGATTAACATTGCTGCCTTGACAATAGCCTGTATTGTATCCTGATATAACAGCAGGAACAAAGCCGGCACAAACAAAATAGGGACGGATAACATAAGAAACAGGGAATCCAAGTGCTTCACTAGTTGACCATGCATCGTCATTAACTTTTACCCATGATTTTGAAGTCGTAAAATTATTATTAGTATAACCAAGCCCTATGTTATCAGTATTATAGAAGTCTTTAATGCCAATAAAATAGGTTCCGGCATTGAGGTTCAGAGGTCCTCCCGTAAATTGTAAAGTGAGCCAGCCGGGACTGTCAACAGTAAAGATATGCAGAGGTGTCTGGGCAAATAGCGTATTAGGGCTGCCATCAGGGTTTATAGTATAGACATAGGCCTGGGTTGTATCTCCAATAGATTGACCTGTGAGATAGAAACTAACCCTGCTAAGTTTATCATTGGTACTCAGGGTATAATTTTGACCCATGATGGCTACGCCCGTTGCAGAAATACCTAGAGAACCATCCAGTTGTCCTGTAAAAACAGCATCGTCCCTAGCATAAATAGAATCAGTAATCCATAAAGCACGTACTAAAGTGTCATTAGATGGGTCTGAGTCCTGCTGTGTCATCGAAACAATATATTCAGTGATGTAAAAACCAGTATCTACAGGTATTGTGAATGCCGGAGCCGTTAAATTTACCGTGGTTCCGGGGGCCAGAAGAGCAGCAGGAGTACTTTGAACTGTATGTATCAATGCATTGCTGTTACCGTCGTACACATTAAATTTAACCTTGACATTGTTAACTGTTGACCCGCCATAATTTCTTGCTCTTGCGCTTAGAGCTATAGGTTGATTGTTGTAGTGTACTAATGGCACAACAGTAAACTCATTAGGATTTTGAGCACTATCAAGTCCTACATTATAAGCATCTTTTGAATAAACAATAACATCATCTACAAACCAGTAATAATCATAATTTCCGGTCCATTTAAAACGGACATAAACTGTAGCTTGGTTTGCAGCAACAGATGAAATGTTTACATCAATGAATTGTGGGTTTGGTGTAGCCTGATTCTGGCCTAATCCGGTATGTGAGGAATGCACTGTAGTCCATGCTGTTCCGTTATTGCTGACTTCAACATCACCGGTGCTTGCTCCAAACTGATAGAAGTAATTGTTGAATTTTAACCATACATTGTTGTTTGTCAAACAATTAATGGCAGGAGTACGGAGTATGGTATGTTCCGGACCTCCGGAGCCATTGTTACCATCACTGTTGACAAATGCATAACCATTGGCAGCGGTGGTACCTGTCGGATTAAACGTGGCATAAGTCTGAGAGCCTACACCTCGTGTCCATCCTAAAGTTCCGGTAACAACACTTACTGTCCAACCTGTAGGAGGAAAAGTTGTGCTGCTAAAATCCTGAGATAGTAAAGTAATGTCATTTATACTTTTTGAATGAAAATTATTTGAATTTTGATCGTCAGACAATCTTAATTGCAATTCCGAAGCATTTATGAAAGTATTTTCTTTATCTTGTATAGATATGTGTTCTTTTTTTTGAACATTCTGTCCATAAGAAAAAGCACCAATCAATATTAAAATGACAATGAATGCTTTTTGAGGATAATTTTTTGTTTTCATAGGTGTGGTATTAATTATTGAAAATTCTGTTTTAAAATAGAAATTTGAATAGGCAAATTTAAGATAATTTATTATATATTTGAATTTGTTTTAATAAATTAAAAAAAAAAGGAGCAGTTTAAGAACCACTCCTTTTGAAATTTAAAGCTTATAAAAGTTTATTGAAGAATAATTTTATAGCTTGAAACATTGTGCTCAGTTTGTAATTTAAGGAAGTATATACCTTTAGAAATATCTTTAATATTGAGGGCTTTCAGTGATGTGCCATTTGTATTGATGACTTTTTCAGATAGAATAAGTCTTCCATGGATATCTACAAGAGATAATTCATAATTGTCTGTTTCAGCTTGATTAAATTCAATAAAAATGACATCCTGAGTTGGATTTGGATAGATGTTTACAGCATTACTCCAAGTTTCATTTATACCGGTGCACGGGTCAATAATAACAACAATAGAGTCTGATGTAAAGCAATTGTTAACATTGCCAACAGTGACATTAATGTTATAAGTTCCAATTCCCATCACACTTCCCTGAACGAAAAATGTATTTGCAGTAGAATTGTCCTGCCATAAATAAGACGTGAAACCGGTTCCTGCATTGAGAAGAAGGTTGTCATACACGCAAATAATAGTGTCTGCACCAAGATTCACAACAGGAGCTGTTAAAATCGACAGATTGACAGTGTCTTTATCTTTGCAGTTGTTGGCAGCAGTAACTTCAACCCAGTAGTTTCCGGCAGTTCCAACGGTAATTGTTTGAGTTGTTGCACCTGTACTCCAAAGGTATGCATTAAATACGCCTGCGTCTATTATTGTAGTTGTAAAATCACAAATGCTTTGATCCTGACCCAAATTAACATTAGGAGCAGGAAGGAGATATACCACAATACTGTCTGAAGCAGTGGCAGAACAACCATTGTCAACTATTACAGAGTAATGGCCGGCCTGATTTACGGTAAGTGTTTGAGTGGTAGCAATCACTGGTGTTTGTCCAACCACTTTCCACTCATAGCTGTAATTAATTCCTTGTCCGGCATCTAAAACAGCACTGGTATTATCACAAATGCTTGTGTCAGGTCCTAAATTAACATAAGGCAGAGGATTAATAATAACAGAAATGGTGTCGCTGCTTTGGCATCCATTACTGTCAGTAGCTAATACATAGAATGTTCCGGGAGATGTCACATTAAATGTCTGATTAGTAGAATTGTTCTGCCAGAGATAGGATGTAAAACCGGTACCAGCATTAAGTACAAGATTGTCTCCTGTGCAAATGGCAGTGTCTGTTCCGAAATTGATTACAGGCACATTAAAGAAAGAGACATTAATAGTGTCAATATCAGTACAGCCATTTGCTGCAGTAACGAGAACTCCGTAGGTTCCAGCATCAGCAATTGTTATTGTTTGGGTAGTGTCATTAGTGTTCCATAAATATGATGCATAGGGTGATGATGTTGTGATTTTAAGATCTCTGAATCGTACACCACGACCACTTGTTGCTGGTCTTTTGAATCTGAATTTTACCTGAGAACCGGTAGCAGTAATTGTAAATGGTCCCTGAGTTATGTAATTGGCATCAATTGTTGTGTCTGTTACTAACGGGAATTGTGCTGACCATGTGGATCCATTGTTATTGGAAACTTCAATTAACATAAGATTGTTAGCTCCCGATCCATAACTAGCAATATCAAGCCAAAGCTGAACATTGGGAAGACCTGTTAAGTCGAAAGTTTCGCTAACAACCCAGTCTCCTGTATTATCAAGAAGCATGTAGCCACCTGCTGCAGGTTGCTCAATAGGCTGACCACCGGCGTCATTTAAAGTCCATCCGTTTGGCAAAGATCCTCTTAAGCCATCTTCAAAAAATGTTGTTACTTCCAATCCGGCATCTAAAGTAATTGAATCGGTACTGCACATTAATAAATCCGGACCTAGATTAACATCAGGAGCGGGTAATACAGTAACTGTTACAGTGTCGCTGTCTGTAATTCCAAAACCATTATCAACAATAACGTAATAGGTTGCTGAAGAATCAACAGTAATGGTTTGCGTTGTTGCAATAACACCAGAAGCATTAATAGTTGACCATTCGTAAGTAGTAAAAGGTGTTACATTGTCAGCATCAAGAGTAACCGATAATGCTTCGCAAATATCAACATCAGCACCTAAATCAACAACAGGGACACCTGCAATAACGAAATTGTCAATATCTAAGTAATAATCTCCGGGATTAGCTCTGATAAATTCAAAACGAACAAAAATTTCATCATTGACATAGGAGGAAATATCATATTGTTTTGTAGTTAATAGATTTGTTGGAACATGATTGGTGTGATCAATCACATCAAGGACATCATAAGTAAGACCGCAATCATTAGTAATAAGTATTCTTATTGTGTCTCCTAGAACAAGATTGGTAGCATTCCACGGGCTATTTAAACTGTAATCAACAATTCTGTAATCAAACATCAGAAAGTCTCCTGTATTGATAAGACCAATTTTTGGTGACATGGCATATGCATTTTCATAAGTCCCGTTAAGATTTTTAAATAAAACATTGGTGGTGTTTCCATGTCCATTGCCTATTGTCATATCTGTAAGCCAGTCTTGTAAACCGTTTTCGAAATCCTGTACATAAGGAGTTGGAATAGGTAAAGTTACATCAAATGTTGCAACAGCTGTATCATTCAGTTGATTGGCATCTCCTGTGAGAACACTGTAAGCTTTCACAGTATAAGTGCCAGACAATAAAGAGTTTACTACTCCGACATTAAGATTCATGGATTGTCCATAAACTAATTCAGGGAATAATGTGTCTGATATTGTTGTTATGCTATTGTCAGGTCTAAGAATCTTCACCATTACAGGGATTGAATCCTGAGGCTGATAACCAAAGTTTTCAACTGTAACGATTACAGAATCACTTAAGTTGCCACAAACAGAATTTTCGGGGTTAATAACAGCTGTAACACTTACGTCAATAGCTGTTTGTTCATAAATAATAATTTCGTCAATGGCAACACCTTCATCGGTAATTGAAGCATTGGATTGAAACCTGAAACGAAACCTCACATTGCTTTCACCAGATAAATCGGGAAGAGAAGTTTCATATTTTGTCCATCCTCCATTGGTGCCGCTCCATTTAGGAGGAGCTACGGGGCCTAATGCACTGGTATTATTATAAAAACCTGCATCCCCGGTAACTTTTTGCCATAAAGCGCCACCATCTGTAGTGTATTCAAGCACCATGGCATCATTGTTATTTTCAGTCTTGATATTTAACCACACAGAAAACATGGGCAAACCAACAAGAGAAAAATCGTAACAGGGGGATAAAAGATAAGTGTTTACATCGTTATCGTAATTGGCATCAAGAATGGTCATCCATGCATTCTGGTTAAGACCGCTGTAAGATGAGTTTAACTGAAGTTGTGATGGAAGGCCTAATTCCCACTGAGGGAGTCCTGTAATTTCGTCAGGAGACCAACCTCCAAAAATGTCAAAGGTCTCAAAATAAGGATAATTGGTTATATTGGATGTAGAATAAACGTATTCAATGAGTGTGTCATTGTATTTATTCTGGTCTGTACTCATCAATAAAACAGCAGCACATATATATTGCCCTGGAACAGATAAATTGGCAGGTACTGTAAATGTGTAAGTTAAAGTATCTCCCGGTTGCAGAGTGCCTGGTAGAAATTCAGGCCCTATAATAGTAGTCCCTGCATCGGTTGTAGCTACAATTGGAACGTTAGTTTGTGGATTGGTTCCAAAATTAACTATTTTAACAGTTATTGGTTCATTGGTGCCAAGGCTACAATCACTTTTTGGAGATACCCACTCAACGATGGCCAAGTCATTTGCCAAAGGTTTGTCAACGATGACATAGTCAATGGCAATTCCCCTGCCTCTTTTAGCATTTCCTTCAAAGGCTATCTGGTAAGTGGCAGTTCCATTGGGTAATTGAACATAGCGTTCTGTCCAAGTACTTACATTATTTGTATATTGTGTCAAAAGTACCCATGGGCTTGCAGGGTCGGTACGGTAAAATAAACGTAATTCATCCTGATCGGATCCCCATGCTGTCATATAATGCCAGAATTTAATATAAGGCATTACTGCTGTTGATAAGTCAATTTTGGGACTGATAAGTTTAACTTTATCATCTGTTTGTGTTGGGCTGCTCAGGTACGCAAAACGTGCACCTTCATGCGGGGAAGCTGGAAGAACATTCCCATTGGTAACAAAAACCCAGTTCAGGTTCGTACCTCCCTCTTTAACCTGTGTCCAGCAATTGGGCATGGTGCTGGAATTAAACCCTTCAACAAATGGAATGGTATCTGTGCCGCAAGTAACATTAACAAAGCTGAACTGTGCTTTATAATTGTTACCACTGTTATTATCTGTGTGAATTCCGGGTACACTGTTGGCAGTATAGTCCGCTTCAAAATAAAATTCAATGAAGTAGTTACCTGTTATTAAACCATTAAGAACATTGACATTTGCAGTGATATTTTCCCATAACTGGTCGTTCAAGTTTGGTAAATTTTCTTTCCATGGTAAATTAACACTTGTGAATACCGGAGGTGTAGCTGCCTGTTCATAAATTCTATAGAACATGCGGGCAGCAGTAATATCATCAGGAGGTGCATTTTTCCATGTTTTTAGTTGGCCACCTTTTAAAAGGAGATTATCAGAAGCATAAAAAAGGCCTAAATCACTGCCATTAAAAGAATTACCTTCAGTATAAATGTCACTGCTTGTGTTGGTCACAATATATCTTTCAAAAATGCCGCTATTGGGTGTTGCAGCTATGGCTGAAAATTCTGCAATATAATTGTTACCACTATTATTATCTGTATATATGCCGGGTGTTACGCCTGAGGTATAATCTGATTCAAAGTAAACTTCGATAAAATAATCTCCAATTGATAAACCGGAAAGGATATCAATATTCATGGTATCATTTTCCCACAATTGATCACCTGGATTAGGATAGTCATAAGCCCAAGGTAGAGCTAAGGTATCGAAATCCGGCAATGTAACTAAAGATTGTTCGTAAATTCTGTACATCATACGTCCACCGGTGATGTCATCGGGTGGGTCGTTTTTCCAAGTTTTAATCTGTCCGCCTTTTAACGTGAAATTGCCGTTTAATGGGAAATTACCAAAATCTTTTCCGTTAAAACTTGTGTTGATGTCATAAACATTTGAACCATTATTAGTGACAACAAGTGATTCAGTAATACCGCTGTTAGATGTGTTTATAACAATATTATCAATGCCAAGACCTTGAGCATTAGATGTGAGTGTTGATGATGTTACAGAGTAATTCCATGCAAGATACAAGCTGTATCCCGAAGGAATATCTATATTCAGAATTTTGTTGGAAACGAGCAAAGAATCACCGGGAGCAGATACATAGCCTTCATTAGCCGGATCGCTTCCGGGGAATGAAACCAGGAAGTCTGTTCCTGCATTAGTCCAAACAGTTCCATCAAGGGAATAATATAATTGTACTGAAAAACCTTCAGGACGGGTGCCCTTTCGGTACTTTTCGACATTATAACTTATATTGAAAGATTTTATAGTGTCTGCACCGTTATTTTCAAGATGTAAATAAAGATTGCCGCTTTTAGTAGCGCTGCTTGAAGAAATAAAACCAATAGCCCTGTCAGTAGCCGAAGTCGGATCACCGGCAGCATAATTGTAAATGCCGTTGGCAGCTGTGCTCGACATATTATTTCCTGCCCTGTATTGTGTTTCACTTAAAGAGGCACTATAAGTACCCAGTGTTCGCACATCTAATAATTTATCTACCTTCCATCCAATAGGTAAAGTGGCAACTCCGGAAGTTCCGATACCGTCAAAATTTTCTGTTAAAGTTTGACCTTTCGAAATGTAAACTTGTGCTTGTATTCCTGTAACTGTTATAAAAAATACAACGCTCATTAATACCAACATCAACTTTTGTGTGATTTTTTTCATTGCAATAATATTTTAGTTAAAAACTTGAACTCACAAATATATAATAAATTAAATTAATAAAAAAATAATTGTATATACCCTATAAAAAAAGCTGCTCATAATAATGAACAGCTTTTCTTTGAAAATAATTAAAGATTACTCAAATGAAAGAACAGACTCTTTGATAATTTCAATGCAATCTTTAATCTGTCCTTCAGAAATTACAAGTGGAGGGGCAAAACGAATAATATCACCATGTGTAGGTTTGGCTAAAAGACCATTATCTCTTAATTTCAAACATACATCCCATGCTTCTTTCCCATTTTTTGGAGTAATGATAATAGCATTCAGAAGACCTTTACCTCTAACCAGACTAATCATGTCTGTTGGAATATTTCTTAATCCTTCTCTGAGAATTTCTCCAAGGTATTGGGCTCTTTCAGCAAGATTTTCTTCTTTTACAACTTTAAGTGCTGCAATAGCAACTTTTGCAGCTATTGGATTACCTCCGAATGTAGAGCCATGCTCACCTGGTTTGATGCATAACATAATTTCATTATTAGCTAAAACACAAGAAACAGGGAATACACCACCCCCTAAAGCTTTTCCTAAGATTAAGATATCTGGTTTTACATCTTCATGGTCACAAGCTAATAATTTTCCTGTACGTGCAATACCTGTCTGCACTTCATCTGCAATGAATAAAACGTTAGCTTTTTTACAAAGGTCATAAGATTTTTTCAAATACCCATCATCAGGAACAAACACACCTGCTTCTCCTTGAATTGGTTCAACTAGGAATCCGGCAACATTCGGGTCTTTCAGTGCTTCTTCCAGTGCGTTTGTGTCATTATAGGGAATACGAATAAACCCCGGCGTGAAAGGACCATAATCATCATAAGCGGAAGGATCGTTGGAGAAAGATACAATAGTTGTAGTTCTGCCATGGAAATTGCCCTCACAAACAATTATCTTAGCTTCATAATGTGGAATGCCTTTTTTAAGATAAGCCCATTTACGGCATAATTTGATAGCTGTTTCCACTCCCTCAGCACCGGTATTCATGGGAAGGATTTTGTCAAAACCAAAAAAGTCAGTTGCAAACTTTTCAAATTCACCCAATACATCATTATAAAATGCTCTTGAAGTGAGGGTCAAAGTTCTTGCTTGATCAACCATAGCACCTACTATTCTTGGATGGCAATGCCCTTGATTTACAGCAGAATAAGCTGATAAAAAGTCAAAATATTTTTTCCCTTCTACATCCCACACATAAACGCCTTCTCCTTTAGCTAATACCACAGGCAGTGGATGATAATTGTGCGCGCCATGCTTGTCTTCTAATTCAATAGCTTCCATTGAAGCTCTTCCTAAATTTAAGTTTGTTTCCATAAAAAAATGTTTAAAGGTTTATTATTTAAAATGTGATGATTTCGTTTTTTGGCAAATATATATTTTTTTTATTATATTAATCAAAAAATGAAAATTTCATAAACATCAAAAATCTGTGGAAATCTCATTGAATAATATAAAATTCGAAATTTTGAAAGTTTTATTCGAAATCCGGGTATAACAAATATCTTTTGCGGATTGTTTTAAAAGTGCGGATATCATTTTGCCATGTAGCTTTTATTTCAGTTTCTGACAGACCTTCGATGATTTGTTTTCTTAATTTATCTGTGCCGGCAAGTTTGTCGAATAAATTATTAAACAGGTTCTCCTTTTGTGGCATTTCTTCATAGGCACCTATAAGCCAAAAAAGATAAATCTCATTGTAGTTTTTAATAAAAATCTCAGCAAAATCTGAAACATCGAATCCATAACATAAATTGTCTTTTAATGGTGGATTCATAGCGCCCTGCATACTTCGAGGAGTAAATGTGTAGCTTCCTGCTCTTAGTTCGGGATGACCAAAAATTTGAAAAGGCTTTTCAGTCCCACGACCCACACTTAGAATTGTGCCCTCAAATAGACATAAGGATGGGTATAAATATACTGCATTCATATTCGGAAGATTTGGAGAGGGTTTTATAGGTAAAACATAAAAATAAGTGTGGTTGTAATTGTCAACTGTAACAAATTTAATATTGGCTTTAATCCCATCTTTGAGCCAGCCTTCACCATTGATCATTAATGCATATTCGGCTATGGTCATTCCATGAACAATAGGTACAGGGTGCATTCCTACAAATGATTTGAATTGGGGCTCAAGTACAGGTCCGTCAACATAAAAACCATTTGGATTTGGTCGGTCTAAAATAAGCAGAGTGATGTTGTTTTCAGCACATGCTTCCATGACATAATGTAATGTTGAGATGTAAGTGTAAAATCTGGCTCCCACATCCTGAATATCGAAAATAACGATGTCAATTCCTTGTAAATCAGAAGATTTTGGTTTTTTGTTAGTGCCGTATAATGAAATTACTGGCAAACCAGTAATGCTGTCAGTATAGTTATTAATATATTCACCTGCGTCAGCATTGCCTCTGAATCCATGCTCCGGTGCAAATACTTTTCTGATATGCATCCCTGCTCCAATAAGACTGTCAACAAGATGTTTCTGCCCTATCATTGCCGTATGGTTGGCTACAATTGCAAGGTTTTTATCTTTTATTATAGGGAAATACAATTCAGTGCGTTCTGCGCCTACATTGATGTCATCAATTGTTATGGTACGGTATAGTATATTGGATGAATCCTGACTGAATACAGTTTCAAATAAAAAAAATAAAAAAATAAAGGGGAAAAGTTGCTTAAACATAGCTCATAATTTTTGTATAACATCGGTTTAATACATCAAATGTTTTAAACATTCAAAAATAGTGATAATTTTGCATTTCCAAATATAAATTATTTCATTTGAACCTTGAGTTTTTTATAACACGTAAATTGCTGAGTGGCAGAAATAAAGGTGCTTTCTCAAAAAGTGCTGTTACCATTGCTACTTTAAGTGTTGCCTTAGGTGTGATAGTAATGATTATTGCAGTGGCCACAGTTACAGGGTTTAAGAAAGAAATAGCCAACAAAGTGATTGGTTTTGGCGCACATATTCAGATCAGTAATTTTGATTCTTATATGTCTCTGGTGTCTGAGCCTATAGAAAAAGACAGGGATTTCTATCCGGCTCTGCAATCGCATAATCAGATTGAACACATTCAGGTTTTTGCAACTAAACCCGGTATCATTAAAACAGATGATCAGATTCAAGGCGTTATTGTGAAGGGTATAAGCAGCGATTTTGACTGGCATTTTTTTGAAGAAAGATTAGTTGAAGGAAGAATTTTTAAGGTCAATGATACTTCCAGAACCAATGATATCGTCATTTCAAGCATTATTGCCCGCCTTTTAAAAATTAAATTGGAAGACAAAATCCAGATATGGTTTATTCAGGACCCCCCGCGTGTCCGCGTTTTTGATGTGGTAGGCATTTATGAAACAGGTTTGGAGGAGTTTGACTTACATTACGTAATTGCTGATATAGGACATATCCAACGCTTAAACAATTGGACAGAAAACCAGGTCTCTGGTATTGAAATCTTTATTAAGGATTTTGAAATGTTAGAGGAAGTTGATGAATTTGTTTATAATGAAATCGGCTATGATTTGTATTCCAAAACAATTAAAGATATTTATCCTTCAATCTTCGACTGGTTAGACCTCCTCGATATTAATGCTGTGGTTATATTAGTTATTATGCTTGCTGTTGCTGCCATAAATATGATCACAACTCTTCTTATCATTATTCTTGAACGTACCCACATGATAGGCGTTTTTAAAGCCATAGGGATGAAGAATTTCAGTGTGCGTAAAATTTTTATGTATTACAGCTCTTATATTTTACTTAAAGGACTATTCTGGGGCAATTTAGTGGCTGTAAGTTTGTGCCTGATTCAAATTCAATTCGGCATTATATCCCTGCCTCAGGAATCTTATTTTGTTGCTACTGTTCCGGTTAATCTACAATTAAGTCACTTACTGTTAATAAATGCAGGCACTGTTGTTTGTACTTTTCTGATGCTCATAGGACCTTCTTATATTACAACACGTATTTCGCCAGTAAAAGCAATAAAATTTGATTAAATCTAATTTAACTAGATTTATTTTTGTATTATAACAATTCTTAAAAATACTATAAAAAGGGGTCTTCCTTAAAATTTTTTACCGCATTAAAAGACACATCCCATTTCTCCATGGCATTTTTCCTGTATTCGAGAATTTCTGCTTCGGATAGTTCTATGAATGATTTCATGGCAGATGAAATATCTTCTTTTGTAGGCTTTGATGGGAGCAGGAATCCATTTTTCTGATGATCAATAATTTCACTGATGCCACCAATATCAGGCGCTATAGCGGGTATTCCATACGAAAAAGCTTCCATTATACTGACAGGTAATCCCTCATAACAACTGGCGTTGATAAATAAATCAACTTTTTCAGTTACATAAAAATCATGAACTTTATTATTACTGATACTTCCACTGAAAAAATAGGATAGATGAGTCTTTCCCTTAAATAAATTTTCAGTTAAAGCAATTATTTCATTTAGACATTGGCCTCCTCCCAAATGGGTCCACTTAATACTTTGACTGGTTTTTATGCCTGCTATGGATTCTGCAATTTTTTCGAGTTGCTTTAGAGGAATAACTGATGAACAACTTACAATATGAAAAGTGTCGTTTTTGCAGTAATCCTTAGGTTCATTAAGCCTTTTTGTTCCCAAATAGGACACCTCCAAATTTAAAGTGTTTAAAATTCTGTTTTTGTTAATAAAGTACTTTCGGCTTTGTTCTGAAATAAAAATTATCTTATCGGCTTTATGACAAATAAATGTTCTCAAAGGCAGGTAGGGAGGGCTGTGTCTTTCAAAATACAGATCCCAGCCGTGAACCCTTGAAATAAATTGTATTTTTGGATTGTCTGATTTTGTAAGTGCACATCCTATGGCCATATCGTTCATCCAGTAGGAATACAAACAGGCTTCTGAATTATTCGGGACATGTTCCCTTATAGCTTTCATGAGAAATGTCCTGATTTTTTTGGCTTTATAAACAGAGGTTAATAAGATATTCTTTATTTTCCTGTCATACAGTAAATCGGGATTGTCTTTGATAATAGCAACTTCATTTTTATATATTGGGCTGAAAATTTCTTTTAATGCTGCAATTTTTTCAAAAAATGAGAGGTTATAAGGGAAATTCAAAAGGATTGTATTTTCAGGTGTTCTTCTTTTTGTTCCATCCTCTTTCGAATTTGAAATAATAATGATTTTTTGATAATGACGGCACAGGTCTTCTATTTCATATTCAATAAAGGTCTCGTCTTTTCCATAAGGATAAGAAGCAGTAAAAAAAAATAAAACTTTTTTATTCACAAGAATCTGATTGATAGGCAAAAATACAAATTAATACAAAATATAAAATTGTATTATAGCATTGATTGTTATATTTTCTCATATTTAAGAAATTTCTTAATCTGCATTTAACTTTTATAATATATTTGCACACCAAAATATTTAAATATAACCTTTATGCTTTTGAGAAAAGTAAAAATTTTAGTCCTGTTTCTTTTACTTTTTTCCCCCTGTGTTCTTTTTCAGAGTTCTTCTGAAGGGGAACAGGAGGTTCTATACAATAAGGTTGACTCATGTTTGATAAGGAGCCTGTTCATTACTCCTGAAATTTTAGAAAAATACAAAGAGGATTTGTCGAAACTTCTTCAAAATCATAATTTTAATGGGAATATTCTGCTTGCAATCGGTGGAAATGTTGTTTTTGAGGAAAGTATCGGATATGCAGATTTCCCTAACAGGGTTAAGCTTGATATAAATTCTGTTTTTCAGTTAGCATCCGTATCTAAGCAGTTTACTGCTATGGGTATAGCTATTCTGAAAGAAAAAGGTTTGTTAGATTATGATGATTTAGTTAAAAAACACATTCCCGAGTTCCCTTATGATAATATTACTATCAGGCATTTACTCAGTCACACCTCAGGTCTTCAAAATTACATTTGGTTGATTGATAATGAGTGGAAAAATAATTATTCTCCAGATAATGAGGATGTTATAGATTTATTTGAGCGTTTGCCCCTACCTTTAAACTTTCCTCCCGGTTCAAAATTCTCCTATTCCAATACCGGTTATGTTTTTCTGGCATCTGTTATTGAAAGAGTAGGAGGTAAACCATTTGAAGAATTTATGTATGAAAACATTTTCTGCCCGCTCAATATGGAAAATACATTTGTGTATAATAAAAGTAAGATGGATACTTTGAGTTTGAAAGCGAAAGGCCATGTCAGAAGAAGCGGAAGATATTGTGTTTATGAGGATGATTTTAATGACGGGATTTTGGGTGATAAAGGCGTTTATTCATGTGTAAATGATTTGTATAAATGGGATTTGGCTTTATACAGTGATATTTTGTTGCCAAAGGAATCCATGTCGATTATATTCGAAAAACAACTGACAAAAAGAGGCGATACAATAAATTATGGTATGGGATGGCGACTTCCAAAATATAACAGCCCTGAAATGGTTTATCACAATGGATGGTGGCATGGTTACAGAAGTACACTTAGGCGGTTTACCAAGGACAAAAACACCCTCATAATTCTTAATAATACAAACTCAAATATATTTTCTTTGGTGAATGAAATTCAAATGTTGATGTATCCTGAGATGCAATTGGATACTGTACACATTGAGTAATCTCTGTATATTTTTTACAGAAGTTTGGTCTTATTCTTCTTCTTCATTTTCCTCATCTTCCGAATTTTCAATGTTTTCGCTGTCATTAATAACTCTATTCTTATAATAAGTTTCCTCAAGGATGAGGTTTCCCCTTTCATCAAAAAACTGCCATATTCCTGTTCTCTGATAGTCCCCCAATGATTTGTTAAAACTCAGCAACCCCTTTTCTTTAACTTGTCCGTTTTCGTAATATTCAACTTTATTGTAAAGTAATTTTTTTCTGTTAATAAGTTCTGTGCTACTTTGAGGTTTACCATCAGGATAATAGAAAAGGCGGTGTAAAATATACTCTTTGCTTGAATGGTGTAATTCAGAATATTCGAGTTGCCCATCAGGATAGAAGTCCTTCCATGAAACAGGGTCGCTATAGTCATATTCAATTTCTGAGAGTAGTTGACCGGTCGGGTAGTAAATCATCATTACGCTTTTACGGTGGCTTTTAACAACATAATCTCTTTCCAGTTGTTGATTTTCGTAATAATTTTTATAAACAGAAGCAAGTTGCCCGTCAAGATAATAACCCCTGTGCTTCATATTTCCGTTTGGATATAAGTCTTTAACCCATGCATTACAGGGGAGTCCATTACAAAGTCTAATGGAATCACCTCCCAACATTTTATTATAAATCTCGTATTCAGTAATTAACTGTATTTCGGTGCCTTCTTCGTTTTCTTCAGTATCAATTTCTGTCTGCGCAGTAATATCAAAGGATTGAAATAAGAGTAAAAAATAAAAAAACACATAGAAAGCAACTATCCTCATCAGATAATATTGTAATTTGCAAGATGTTGTGCCATTTGAGTCTGAACTGTAAGTGCTTCTGACCTTGCATTCTTATCGAAATCTTTATCTTTTGAGGCAAAAATAATGCTTCTCGAAGCGTTGACAATAAGACCACATTGTTGATTCATGCCGTTTGCAACCACTTCATCAAGACTGCCTCCCTGGGCTCCAATTCCAGGGATTAGAAGAAAATGGTCAGGAATGATTTGCCTAATTTCTTTCAAGGTATGAGCCTGTGTGGCTCCAATAACGTACATAATGTTATCAACTGTCCCCCAGGATGATGATTTCTTTAGTACAGACTCGTACAGTTTTTTCTGTTCTGATTCAAGGAATTGAAAGTCTTGGGCTCCTTTATTTGAGGTAAGACCTAAGATAATAGCCCATTTGTTTTCGTATGAAAGAAATGGTGTAACGCTGTCACTGCCCATATAAGGTGCAACAGTTACGGCATCAAAGTCAAGTCCGTCGTTACCTCCGGCAAGAAATGCTTTTGCGTAGAGTAAAGAGGTATTGCCGATATCTCCTCTTTTAGCATCGGCAATAGTAAAAACGTTATCTCCAAATTGTTTTAGATATCTTATGGTCTTTTCGAGTGTGTGCCATCCCGCAATTCCCCTGCTTTCATAAAATGCGAGATTGGGTTTATAAGCAATTGTAAGGTCAATAGTAGCATCTATTATTGCTTTATTAAATTCAAAAACAGGGTCGCTAAATTCGAGAAGGTGGGGAGGCAATTTTTCAATGTCGCTGTCCAAACCTACACACAAGAAGCTTTTCTTTGCACGTATTAAATCAAAAAGTTGTTTTCTGTTCATAAGTAATAGTTTTATTCTGCACTTACTTTAAGTTTTTCAGTGTTTTCTGCCATCTGCAGTTCATCAATAAGAATCTGAATATCGCCATCCATAATATTTGGAAGGTTATACAAAGTCAGTCCAATGCGATGATCTGTAACCCTGCTCTGAGGATAATTGTAGGTGCGAATTTTTGCAGACCTGTCACCTGTTGAAACCATAGTTTTACGCTGAGAGCTTATTTCATCAAGGTATTTTTTGTATTCCATTTCATAAATTCGTGACCTGAGAACAGTGAGTGCTTTTTCATAATTTTTAATTTGTGATTTCTGGTCCTGGCAAGTAACGATTATTCCTGAGGGAATGTGAGTAAGCCTTACGGCAGAATAGGTTGTATTTACCGATTGCCCTCCGGGTCCTGAAGAACAATACGTGTCCTTACGGATATCCGCATTTTTAATGTCAACATCAAATTCATCAGCTTCGGGCAAAACAGCTACTGTTGAAGCAGAAGTGTGAACGCGTCCTTGTGTCTCTGTATCAGGAACACGCTGTACACGATGAACACCTGACTCATATTTTAGTTGGCCGTAAACATTTTCACCGGAGATATTTGCAATAATCTCTTTAAATCCTCCGGCGGTACCATCTGTAAAACTAATCAGTTCAATTTTCCATTTTTTGTTTTCACAATACCGTGTGTACATCCTAAACAAATCACCAGCAAATATTGAAGCCTCATCCCCACCAGTACCGGCCCTGATTTCCAATATAGCATTCTTGTTATCATTAGGATCGGGTGGTATAATGAGAAATTTTATTTTTTCTTCTAAAGTCTCTTTTTTTAAAGAATTGCTTTCTAATTCAGCCTTTGCAAATTCTCTAATGTCTTCATCTTTTTCAGAATTTAACATTTCTCTGGCACTCTGCAGTTCGCTCAGTACTGCCTTGTATTCTTTGTAGGCTTCAATAAGTGGATCCAAATCTTTAAACTCTTTGCTGAGTTTTATATAACGCTTCATATCCACCATACAGTCAGGTGAGTTTAACTGATCTCTAATGTCCAGCCAGTGCGTATAAATAGATTCTAACTTTTCAATCATTTCGTTTCTTTTTACGTCATTCAAAATTTTTGCAAATTTATAAATAATAATTTACTTATAAATGATATGTAAATGTTCCGTATTTACTTTTTAGAAGAACTGACCGGCCTTGTTTATTAATACATTTTCCAACAATCTGAGCTTCCACATTGAAACTGGCAGCAATATCCATAATTCTTTGTGCGAACTTTTCCGGAACATAAAACTCAAAACGGTGCCCCATGTTAAAAACCTTATACATCTCTTGCCAAGAAGCTCCTGACTCATTTTGAATAAGTTGAAAAAGAGGAGGTAAATCAAATAAATTATCTTTAATAACCTGTAAATCACGTATAAAATTCAAGACCTTAGTCTGGGCACCCCCCGAACAATGAATCATCCCATGAATTTGACTTCTCATCTCGTCCAATACCTGCTTTACAATAGGTGCGTATGTCCTTGTAGGCGATAAAACCAGCTTTCCTGCTGTTAATAACGTTGGTTCAATAATTTCATCAAGTTTTTTACTACCGATAAAAACCACATCATCAGGTAAATCGTTATCATAGCATTCAGGGTATTTCGTTTTATATATTTTGTCAAATACGTCATGTCTGGCTGATGTAAGGCCATTACTGCCCATACCCCCGTTGTATTCATTTTCATAAATGGATTTTCCCGAAGAAGCCAGACCTACGATTACATCTCCATGCTTTATTTTAGTGTTATCAATTACCTTTGACTTTTCAATTCTGCATGTAACTGTTGAATCCACAATAATTGTTTTGACAAGATCTCCAACATCGGCAGTTTCACCACCTGTTAAGATTATATTTATTCCCCACTGCTTCATCCTGCTAATGAACTCTTCAGTTCCCTCTATTATGGCTGCAATTACATCACCAGGGATGAGTCTTTTATTGCGCCCGATGGTTGAAGATAATAGAAAATTATCTGTAGCCCCAACGCATAACAAATCATCGGTATTCATTACAATGGAATCTTGCGCAATACCCTTCCAGACGCTGTTGTCTCCGGTTTCTTTCCAGTACATATAAGCCAAGGATGACTTTGTTCCGGCTCCATCTGCATGCATAATGTTGCAGAAATCTTCATGACCACCCAATACATCGGGAATTATTTTACAGAAAGCATTGGGGTATAATCCTTTATCTAGCTTTCTGATGGCATTATGAACGTCTTCTTTACTGGCAGAAACACCTCGCTTGTTATATAAATCCGACATGGTTTTTATTGCAAAAATATAAAAATTATCAAGTTAACCCAAAATTACTTTAAATCAATAAAAGCTACTGAATCTTTCCTTTTTAATTGTTTCTTTGCTTTTTTGACAGTATCTGAATTTTATTAATTTTGCTTTGTATTTCAATTTAAGTTTTGTGTTTAATAAATTAAATTATATGAATTTTTTTAAAATATCATTTGCAATGCTCTTTGTTTTATCATTTAGTTTCAGTGTTGTTTCTCAGAACAAAATTGAAGTTTTTATGAAAAGTAATGAGGCATATACCAATCTATATCCTAATGAAGCAACCCTAGTTGTGTTTAAAAATAATATCCGCAATAGGGAACTTCTGATAACTTCTGACAAAGAGCTATTGAAACCTGTCGAAAAAATGGAGAATGAATACCATGTTTATTTACATAAAATAAGTCAGAAGATTACAATTGAAGCAGAGAACTATAATCGAACATTTAAGCTTAAAATAAAAGCACGAAGTCTCAAAAAACATTCTGTTCTTGTATATGAAGTGGGAATTAAAGGTGAAAGCCTAACTATGTCAGAAAGTCCCTCTTTTACAGATGCAAGGGACGGAAAAGTTTACAGAACTATTAATGTTGGCAATCAAACATGGATGGCAGACAATTTAAATTATGTAACAACAGAAGGGAGTTGGTGCTATAACGACAACAATGTCGAATGCAGTCAAAACGGACGCCTTTATAAATGGATTACTGCTCTGAATGCATGCCCCGAAGGATGGAGATTACCAACTAAAGATGATTATGAAAAATTAATCAGGAACTTGGAACAAAATGAGTTGAATGCACATCAAGCTCTTATGCCCGGTGGCAGCACAGGATTTAATGCTTTCTATGGTGGATGGCGTCAGAAAGATGGAACTTACGAAAACATAAGAGATATTGGATGTTACTGGGCATCAACACCTGTGGACGAAAAGGAAGCATGGAATCTCTATCTGAGTGCACGTTTTGAAACAGCATATTTATATTATGCTTATAATAGGGAAATGGGTTTTTCTGTAAGATGCATTAAAGAATAGTTGATATAGATTATTTTTTTTATTTATTAAGCATAAGTTATTTTAAAATGAATTGTTTTCATGAAAAATACTAATATGAGATCAATTTTTCTTCTGTTTCACTTTCTATTGATAATGACGTCTGTTTATTCTCAGAATAATGAAAGAATTCAGCAAGCCGATTCGCTGATTAAGTTGATTGATTCGTTCGATGAACTAAGTATTGTTGTTTTAAAAGACAATGAGTTTCTTGATTCCTCATTTATAAATCAACCTGCAGGCGGATATGGATTTTTATATGCTTATTTTAAAAACAATACGCTTTACAAAATCAGGGAAATCTATGGAATTAAGGATATGGAAGTTATTGCAGTTTGTGATTATTATTATTGGAATGATTCATTGCTTTTTGTGCGCGAAACTGAGAATAACGGTCCAGACTCATCCTTGGATATTAATGAGCGTATTAATTACACAATTAGTAATCCTGAATTTAAGGGCATGTATTATTTTTATTATAACCTTCTAATCTTCAAACTGATTCAGGGAGAACAGTCTATTATACCAAATGAAAAGTTTTTTGATTCCCAAAGTAAAGAAGGTCAGTTGTTAGAAACTTCTGAAAAAAACAGAACTCTTGCCTTGAATAAAAGAGAAGATTAATAACTTCAATTGAGCAATATGCTTATAATTCCAATCAAATAATGATTGTTTCCTTGAAACTTTTGTTTTGAATAGACAGATATTTTTGATTTTTAAAATTATTATTATTTTTGTTTTAATCTTTAATTTTTTAAGTAATTGATTTTGTGAAAAAAAGTCAGGGTAAATATAAAAAAAGTAATCATAACGTTGAAAAGGAGCAGCCCTTCCCTTTTAAGAATGTTTTTTATGTCCTGTTTATCATTTTTATAACTCTATTTATTTATAGAAATAGCGTACATCATGATTTCGTTAATTGGGACGATAAACAAACCATTATTGAAAACCCGAATATTAAAGATTTTAATGTTGAATCTGTTGGCTACCTTTTCAAAGAAAGTTATCATACTGATTACAGACCACTTACATATACTCTTTATGCATTAATATACAAGTTTTGGGGAATGAATCCCAAACCATACCACACAGTGAATTTATTTTTACATATTCTTAATATCATATTGGTTTTCGGATTAATAAGATTACTCACAAAAAAAGATTTTATTTCTTTTATTGTAGCCTTTATATTTGCTATTCACCCGATGCATGTAGAATCTGTAGCATGGGTTTCTGCTTTTAATGATGTTCTTTACGCTTTCTTATTTCTTATTTCGATAATATTCTATATTTTCTATTTAAAGAAAGGCCGATTAAAAATTTATTTGACATTAAGTCTTGTCTTTTTTATCCTTTCCTGTTTTTCAAAGCCTTTGGCTATAGTCTTGCCTTTTGTATTGCTCCTTATTGATTATCATTTTAAAAGAAAATTTGATAAACTCATTTTTGTTGAAAAACTACCTTATATATTTATAATGGGATCTTTTGTTTTCTTAACAATTTGGGCAAGAAAAGATGATATTGCTTCTACAGCCGTTGCTTACAGTATTTTTGAGCGATTGATATTTGCATCTTATGCTTTTAACTATTATATATTTTCTTTCATTTTTCCATTTAAGCTGTCATCGGTTCATGCTTATCCAACTCTTAACGAATCAGGGTTTTATCCTATTATTTATTATTTGTCTCCAATTCTTTCATGCATTTTTTTGTGTTTACCTGTTTTCATAAAAAAAATCAGAAATGAGTATCTTTTTGGTTTTCTTTTTTTTCTGATAAACATCTTTATAATTCTTCAGTTAATACCTTTTGGAAACAACAGCATTATTGCTGAAAGATATACTTATATTTCTTATATAGGTCTGGCTTTAATTCTAGGACTAATATTACAGTCAGTTGCAAACTCAGTTAGAATCAAACAGGAACTGAAAACACTATACTTAAGTCTGTTTTTTTTATATGGCTTATTCTTGTCTTACACTGCTTTCACTTATCAGAAAGTGTGGCAAAACAGTATTACTCTTTGGAATAATGTATTGGAGTTAAATCCTGAGAATGTCATGGCTTTAAACAGTAGGGCAGAAGCTAAATATGAAATTAATGATTTTAACGGAGCTTTGGAAGATTTGTCCAATTCCATCCGTATTGATTCTTCAAATCATAAAATATATAGTAACAGAGGTTTGATTTACTATCAAATGAAAGATTTTGATGCTGCTCTGAATGATTTTAATTCGGCACTGAAATTCGATTCCAATAATTATTTTGCCTATTACAACCAAGGAAAAGTATTTTCGGAAATTGGGAAAACTGATGAAGCTATAAATAGTTTAAGTCGAGCCATTGAAATTGATTCAACTTATACAAATGCTTATAATGAAAGGGCTTATCAATTTTTTAATACGGGGAATTATGAAATGGCTCTGGCAGATTTTAACTCAATTACTGCTTTGGAACCATTCAATGAGAGCGCATACATTAATAAAAGCAATATTGAGATCATGTTAGAGGATAACGAAGCCGCATTTAGATCTTTTGAAAAGGCTATTCATATAAATCCTGAGAATCATGTGGCTTTCACTAACAGAGGCCTCTTATATTACAATCTTAATAAACCTGATAATGCTTGCAGAGACTGGAATGTGGCTTTAAGTCTTGGCAATCAACAAGCTCTTAGGATGTTTAATCAATTTTGTCTTTAGTTTGAATGTTTGTAGATTATTCCATATCCTTGTTTTTGATATATATATAATCCGGATATTCTATATTAACGAGGAACAGTCCTTTTGCAGGAACTGACATTCCTGCTTTGCAACGGTTTTTTGATTCAATAATACTGCAAAAATCATTAATTGTAATCTTCTTCAATCCAACTTCTAACAAAGTACCTGCTATTGCTCTAACCATGTTACGAAGAAACCTGTTGGCTTTGATATGAAAAATAATTTCATAATCTTTCGAAATGCAGAAAGCTTCCATGATCTTACATTCATTGGTTTTGGTTTGTGTGCCGCTTTTCGAGAAACTTGAAAAATCAGTATATAATAATAATTTTTGACAGGCTTCATTCATCAGGTCTAGAGAAATTGAATTAAATGATGTCAATGCAATTTGAAACTGAAAATTATTTTTAAACGGGTTCTTAGTTCCCGTAATGTGATATTCATAGGTGCGACTGAGTGCGTCATAACGAGCATTAGCATTATTACTGACTTGTTTGATGTCAGAAATATATATGTCATCAGGTAAGAAATTATTTGTTTTGTGGAGAAAGTTTTTAAATTCTTCTGCTATAAGGTTTTTTGAATCAAAATGAGCTGTGTAAAAAGAAGCATGAACACCAGTATCTGTGCGTCCTGCACCTGTTAGTTTTATGTCCTCTCTCAAAATCAGACTTAAACATTTTTCTATACTTTCTTGTAAACTAACGGCATTCTTTTGTGACTGCCATCCGTTGAATTTCTCGCCATTATAAGATAAAAATAAAAAAAATCTTGCCATTTTTGCCTGTTTTTAAAAGAACAAATAAACAAAAAAAACCAATTTGAAAAAAATTTTTAAGTACTTTTAAATTTTATTTAACTGATAATCAGATAGAATGTAAAAAAGTAAAAAAAAAGTAAAAAAAAAGTTATGAAATAATAAATAATGATTAATTTTGCAATCCCTAAATATAGAGAA
>JAQVVM010000009.1:10171-95769 GCA_028698995.1 Bacteroidales bacterium | reverse complement strand
ATTCATAAATAGTTTTATTTTTAAGCAAAACTATTTCAAATCGTTTGAACCTCAAAATCTCCTGTAATCCCTTTCTATACAATATTTCAAAGAACGTTTTATTTTTATATCAAAACAGTAGTGATATTAAAATATTAATTAGTTTTGGAAAATAAACCTTACCTGTTTATAAAGAAAAGGGGTACAATATTTTGTAAAGGTATAGGGCTTGGCTTACCTTTCTCTGTTTTATGGTAATGGTAAAAACAAGTTTACCAAACATTATAAGAACCCTATTGCATGACAGAAAAAGTAACCAGACAGAAATACTGGAAGAAAAATATGCCGTCTTTATCTTTCAATGACTAAAAATTTTATTTTTGCATAGAGGAATCTTTTAAGCAAACTTATTTTTACCAAGTGAAAGATGAAATAATCATATATCAGGCTGACGAAGCATCAATAAGACTGGAAGTAAGACTGGAAGAAGAGACTGTTTGGCTTAACAGACAGCAAATTTCGACATTGTTTGAAAGAGATGTTAAAACTATTGGCAAGCATATAAACAATATTTTTGAAGAGGGGGAACTTGATAAAAGTTCAACTGTCGCAAATTTTGCGACAGTTCAAAATGAAGGAGGAAGAAAAGTTGAAAGAATAATTGAATTTTACAACCTTGACGTTATAATTTCTGTTGGTTACAGAGTTAAATCCAAACGAGGCACCCAGTTCAGAATATGGGCAAACAAGATTTTAAAAGACTATCTCTTAAAGGGTTATGTTTTTAATCAGCGATTTGAACGCATCGAACATGACGTACATAATATTAAAAATAGAATAGAAGAAATTGACTTGCAATTAAAAACGAGTTTACCTAAGAAAGAAGGAATATACTTCGACAGTGAAACATTTGACGCTTATGTGTTTGCAACAGACATAATCAGAAAAGCCAATGACTCTATCATTCTTATTGACAATTATATTGATGAAAGCGTCCTTCTCATGCTATCGAAGCGACAAAAAGGGGTGAAAGTTACTGTTTACACTTCAGCCCTGACAAAGGAGGCAAAACTGGACTTGAAAAAGTACAGCTCGCAATATTCTGACATTGAAATAAAGCAGTTTGCCAAATCTCACGACCGCTTTCTCATTATTGACAGAAAAACTATTTATCATATTGGCGCTTCTCTTAAGGACTTAGGAAAAAAGTGGTTTGCTTTTTCAATCATAAATATTGAAGTTGAATACATACTTAAAAGGCTAAATGCTAAATAGGAAAAGCCGGCATAGCAATGGCAATAGGGTTTGGAGAACAGAAATTTCGTTTGGTAACAAGCGGTGTCTTTAATTGACTGGGGACGTTTTTCATTGACAATTTTAGTGGTTGAAAGGAAAATTTTATATCTTTGTGGGTATGTTGGTGGGTAAAGTGCCGCCGAAAGCCCAGCAGCCAATCGTTATAAGCATACTATAAAAACTAATCACTTTGATGAAAAAAGAGCATCCCAGAAACGGGAGTCAGTATCACCGAAATATACACAAATAATCAAACCATGAAAAAAATAAAATTATCTTATTCAAATGGGGTATCAACCAGCCGGCTCAGCCTGATGGTTTTGTTGCCTGTTCAATGTTTCATTTTATTTTGCCTATTTTTTCTGGCGAGTCCGGGTTTCATGTATGCTCAGATCACAGGTGATTATCGAACTAATGTTTCAGGAAAATGGGATAGTGTAGCCATCTGGCAAGCATATAACGGTACTTCGTGGGTACCGGCAAGCGTTGCACCCAACTCTGCCGACAACAATATCACCATTCTTGCAGGCGACAGCGTTTTCATCAGTTCAGGAAAAACTATTGACCAGACAGTAGTTGAAGCCGGAGGCGTGTTGTGCATCAACCCGGGCATTACTGTCAATATCAACAATGGCACAGATGATGACCTTATAATAAATGGCAAATTCTACATGCTGGGTAATTTATCCTACTCAGGTACCGCAGATGAAACAGTGGTGGTAAATGGCATGATGACCTGGCACTCAGATGGTACACTTGCCGAAATAACCTCAAGAAGTATTACTATTAACCTTGGAGCAACTTTAATTATCAGCGGCAGTGGTAATAAGTCTTTCCGTTACAGCGGTGGCTTCATTAACAATGGCGGAACAACTATATGGACGGGAACAGGGAATATCAGAGGGGGATCCAATACCTTTACTAATCTTCCAGACGGGATTTTTATCATTAATAATGACCAGGAGGTACAATACGACGGAGGCGGGGGCAGTAATATCAATTTTGTAAACCGCGGGACCCTTGAAAAACAAAGCGGTACCGGGACCACATCATTCACCGGGGCACGTTTTGATAACCTCGGCACAGTAAAAATTCATACAGGAACGCTGCGGCTCAATGTCAGCGGAGTACTGTACGAGACATTTGAAATTGACACACTGTGCACGCTTCTTTTTACCGGCGGCACACACGATTTTAAGGATTATTCGCTGCTGACGGGAAAGGGCGAAGTGCGTAATACCGGCGCCACACTGAATTTTACAGGCACCACAGCAGGCACTGTACTTGACACAAACTGCACCTTCAACTTCTATAACGGAAACCTTGGTGGCTCGGGAAAGTTCACCGTATATGGTACTATGAACTGGCAAACAGATGCCGGGACCTCCGAGATAACAACCATGAATACCACCATAAGTGCGAATGCAGTTTTGAATATCGGAGGCAACGGAAACAAATCATTCCGTTACAGTGGCGGCAGCATAAATAATTACGGACAAGTAACATGGACTGGCACGGGAAACATCCGCGGCGGATCAAATTTTTTCAACAACATGCCGGGAGGAGTTTTCAATGTGCTGAACGACCAGGAATTTCAGTACGACTTTGGTGGCGGTGGCGGTATCAAATTTAATAATTCGGGAACGTACAGAAAAATTGCGGGAACAGGTACCACTAATTACTCGAATACCACCTTTAATAACTCCGGCACCGTTGAGATTCATTCGGGAACACTTGCTTTAAGCAATGGAGGAACTCAAACCGGTATATTCGACCTCTCCCCTTCAACAACGCTGCTTTTTTCGGGAGGTACTCACAGCATTGGAGATAATGCGCTTATAACGGGTGAAGGTGAAGCTCACGTTACATCAGGAACTGTAAATTTTACAGGAACGGGAACAGGCGCAGTAGCGGACACTTCTACAACCTTTAACTTTACTGGTGGCAATATGGGCGGCAGTGGCAAATTTACTGTAAACGGCACCATGAACTGGAGCGCCCCATCAGACAATTCCACAAATTTCTCCACCTCCACTTTTACGATATCTACCACGGGTGTTCTGAACATTGAAGGAACTTTCAGCAGAAACTTCAAAGGCAATCTTTACAATAACGGAACCGTGAACTGGACTGGCAGCGGCAGTATCATAGGAGGCAGTGGCTCGTTCAATAACCAGACCAGTGGGGTTATTTACCTTCAATCTGATGCAGGAATATATTATGATTATGGAGGTGCAGGGCGTTACACTTTTGTCAATGACGGACTTCTTGATAAAACCGCAGGAAGCGGAAGCAGTGTTCTTGATTATGTTACTCTTACGAATAATGGCACTATCCGTGTTGATAGCGGCACAATTAACATTTCTGGTATATTCACAAATTTTTCCGCCAACAACCTCTCAGGTGGTAAGTATTACCTGATAGGCACTCTGAAATTCAACGATGCAAATGTTTACAACAATTATGCGCACATCACGCTCGACGGTATTAATTCCAAAATGCTCAACAATACTGGTAATGTCGATGCTTTGCAGAATTTTTTCACCAACAACGCCAATGGTGTTTTTGTCCTCAGAAACGGCAGGAACTTTTTTACTAATGCTCCTTATTATTATAACTATGGCATTGTTGACTGTGACACAAATATTTTCGGAGGCCCGGGCCAATTCATTCATGCTGCCGGAGCCTTACTGATTATGGGTTCTCCGGATGGAATAGCACTGGCAGGCGACAGCGGCAATATTCAAAGCATTGGGTTGCGCTCCTTTTCCATCATGGCAAATTATACATACAAAGGATACGAACCTCAGCAAAGTGGCGACGGACTTCCTGTCATTGCACAAAACCTGACTCTTGATAACAAACATGGGTTGACGCTCGTTAACAGCATCGCATTAATGGACACTTTGTTCATGTTAGACGGAAATATAAATACTGGCGGAGACACACTTGAGTTGGGAACAAGCACCTCTGTGAAAGGAACACTGATGAGGGACACTGGCACTGTTATAGGTACATTCCAAAGATGGTTCGATGCAACTGTTACAAACAACAACCTCTTTCCGATAGGAACGGACTCAACTTACAATCCTGTAAATTTAAGTTTTACAACAGCCCCTGCAACAGGAGGAACTGTAGCAGCTTCCATTACAGGAACAGACCCCGGTCTCAAAGGTTTGCTCATTACTGATGGCGACACGCTTTCGGATGTCTGTGAAGATGGGTATTGGACAATGACAGCCGCCGATAATCTTTCGGGCGGATTATATAATATTGATATTACAGCCGCCGGTTTTTCAGCAATTGATAACATCGCGGACATGCATCTGGTCAAAAGAAATGACCCGTCAAACCCCTGGCTTGCGGAAGGCACTCATCAGGCAGCCACAGGAACACCGGCATCACCTGTTGCACACAGAACAGGATTAAACAGCTTTTCTGATTTTGGAATTGCTCTTCCGCGGCCCTTCTCGCATGAGGCTGCCTGCGATAGTTTTGCAGCCCCTAACGGACTCACCTATTACGAATCAGAAGTAATCAGGATGCATGTTCCCGGCACACAGGTAGCTGACAGCATTATTATCATCGACCTAACGGTTAAAAAGTCCACCATAGGATATGTTTACCTAGAGGGTTGTTACAGCATATCACTAAACGACCAAACCTTTACTGAAAGTGGAACATATTACCAGACACTGGTAAACCTTGCCGGGTGCGACAGCGTCATAATTGTTGCCGTGATCATCGACACGGTGGATGTTTCAACAACAATAAGCGGGTTTCAGATAACTGCAAACCAGTCCGGCGCATCATACCAATGGCTTGATTGTGACAACAACTATGCAGAAATACCCGGAGCTACACAACAAAATTATACAGCCACGGCAAATGGGAACTATGCCGTTGAGGTGTATTACAACAATTGCATCGACACATCCGAATGTGTTTCAATTGTCAATGTCGGTATTACGGAAAACAACCTAATGAACCAAATAAAAATATATCCTAACCCAACAGTTTCAAACTTATTTATTGAATTTCCTAATCAGAATTGTATTGAATATGATTTAGAGTTATACTCAAATATTGGTGACAGGTTAATCTTAATGAAAGGCTTACATTTGAATAAGTTTGAAATGCCATTGATTAGATTTAGAAATGGACTTTACTTTATAAAGATTACGACATCTGACGGACAAAGTTTAGTAAAAAAAATTATCAAAGAATAACGCACGCTAGCAGGGGCTTTGCACCAGGCGGAGCGCAGGAAAACTTGAAACGTATGGAAATATTAACTATCTTTATGGGCGGGTTGAAACAATAGAAATGTTCAAGTTCCGCCCGCTGCAAAGCACCAGAACGTTACAAACAAGCATCGAGAACTACACTGTGGCAAAAAAAACAATGAAAAGAAAAATACGCATATAAGAATAATGAATACAACAAAAAAGAAAAATTATGACTGAGGCCGGGCGTTATATTCCAGATGAAATACCGGGTGATTTTTGGCGAATTATTGATGCCTGTGAAGGCGATAAGGAGCAGTTTAATCGTGTTGCAGAAAAGCTTTCTGAAGATGATTTGTTCCGCTTTTGTTGGAACTATCGTGAAGCTAGCGGCCAAATAGAAACCCTGTACTACGAGTTGACTTCTTTCTCAGAAGATAGCATTGAGGATATTTGTCATTGGATAGTTTCAAAAGGTCAAGCTGTTTATACAAAAGTTTGGGATGACGCGGAAGATATTATCACCACACAGTCGACTCCATATGGAAGAATACAAAAAGATCCCGGCATACTTGGGGAAGCCCTGAAACTATACCGGAATCGTTATGCCAGAGAAGTGTCCGGGAAAAAGCATGACCGTTTTGTATAGACAGCAAACAAGTGTTTAATTCAACCATTAATGCAATTATAGTATCGGAGATTGACAAAAACGTAAATTAGAAAATGAAAGCCACAGCAGACCGACGACTGAATAGTAGAAACAAGACATTAGTTGCAAAGTTTGTGAAAGAATAGTTTTAGAACCCTTAATACATAGAGCAATAACCAAAAGCGCCTAACAAAAAAGCTTAAAGATTTAATAATTTCGGATTTTTGTTAATCATCAGCGTGTCAGCTATTTACAAAACACTCATTTGCTTTAGAGGATAAAGAGGCGCAAATTCATAGTTCTTGAAGCAGGTTCCACAAATATTTCATGAATTTTGTTTTTTATGTAATATTCAAGAAACTTTTTTCACCTTTTATAAAACCCAAATTAATTAACTTTGCACAATGAAAAAGTCAGGAAAAGTTTGGGGCGCAACCTTCTTAACAATAATTTATTGCTTTGCCATTGGTTTTGTTGTTAACTCGCACACTGTATCTGATATTCAAGTTAATTTTAATACGGAATATGCTGATTTTTTGTCAACCATTTCAACCAAAATTTCTTCTCCCGATTCTCAATCAGAAAGCACGGTTAACAACTTTAATAACCTTCCTGTCCCGGGTATTAAGATTCAATGGAATGAGCTTTGGACTTTATGTGAAACATACGGACATTTATTCAAAAGGAAATACTCTCAATATACGTTTCTTTATAGAAACTTTTATATAGGATTTTGCAAAACCAACATCATATTTCCGTTTCATTATTTTTGGTAATTCATTTTTATTTCAGACAATTTTGTTAAACAATTTGACAAAAATTTTTCAAAGCTTTGTATTCATACTTAGCTTAGTCAACGATTTATAAAATTTAAAATATATAAAAATGAATGTAGAAAGTATCTATATTGGGATTATCTTATTGGTATTATGTATAGTTCCATTTGTAATAGTAAATTACATTAAAGGTCAAAACAAAAAAAGGATATTAAAATCTCTGAAAAATATTGCCCGACAACACAACTGCCAAATTGGTCAGCACGAACTTTTCGGCAACTTTATAATTGGTTTGGACGAAAATAAAAATGCTGTGTTATTCTATAAAATGACCAAAAATAATACTGTTGAACAGCACATTGAGCTTGAAAAGATTCAAAGCTGTAAGGTTATCAATACAAACAAAACAAATAAAAGCAAAACGGGTCATTCTCAGGTATTTGAAAAGTATGAATTGAGTTTTATTCCTATTGACAAAAGTAAAGCCGAAATAACCTTAGAATTTTACGATGAAGAAGAGAGTCTGCAACCAAGCGGAGAAGTTCAAATTATGGAAAAATGGTCGAATCTTATCAATAACCGATTGAAAGTAAAGTAGCAATAAAGCCAAATCCTGTGAGTAGGTCACAGGGTTTGGTTAATACCAAACCAATGATTCCATGAGGGTAACTCCTTGTCATTCTAAGAATTCAGACCATTGTATTTTGTCATTTTGAACAGAGTGAAAAATCTCAACACATTGATATTCAGATTCTTCGTTCCACTTTGAATGACAAGTTTTTCACTTTTGAGATTTCCAAAAAAGTATTGGAGAGGATTGGTTTTGGTGTGCGCATATTGCAGTAATGAAACCAAAGTTCCCCAGCGGGGAACAATGTTATTAGCCACGTGTTTTAACCCAAGGCAAAAAGGATTGGGGATGATAGTTTTGGCGTGCGAATATTAGAGTGATGAACCCGAAGTTCCCCAGCGGGGAACAATGTTAATAGCCACGGGTTTTAACCCGTGGCAAAAAGAAAAGAAGAAGATGGTTTTGGCGTGTGAATTTGCGGCGAAGCATTGCAAATTCCATGACAAAACCATGGCCATCATCGTATCCATTGTCGCAAAACATTCAATATAAGCTTTGAAAATAAATTGGTGTTCTTGTTCTGCTTTTTAATTTTCAGAAATAGAATTATTTCCAGAATGGTCTAATTCTTCAAAAACAGAATTATTGCTTTTGTATTCAGGAACAATTTTTTTCATCCTGCTTACAATATCCATCAGGTTACTGAATTCTGCTGCATGGATAAGGTCTTCAATCTCCGGATTGATTTCTTGGGCAACATAAGAACGTACTTTTGCGACCAATATTTGAGGGTGATGAGTTGGAAGCGTATTTTCCTCATTGTTGAGCAATTCTTCATAAAGCTTTTCCCCTGGTCGTAAGCCGGTATAAACAATTTGAATATCTTTTCCAAGGGTGAGTCCGGAGAGTTTAACCATTTTTTTGGCAAGGTCAACAATTTTAACAGACTGTCCCATGTCGAAAATGAAAATTTCACCCCCATTTCCCATGGTTGCAGCTTCAAGCACCAATTGACAAGCCTCTGGTATGGTCATAAAAAAGCGTGTAACTTCAGGATGAGTGATTGTAATAGGCAGACCTTTCTCAATTTGTTTTTTGAAAAGAGTTACAACAGATCCATTAGACCCTAAAACGTTGCCAAAGCGTGTGGTAATGAATTTTGTTTTCCCTGAATTATTAAGTGTTTGGGCATAAATTTCGGCAATTCTCTTTGAAGCACCCATAACACTGGTTGGGTTCACAGCTTTGTCGGTGGATATCATGACAAATTTATTAACCCCATATATCACTGACAAATCTGCTAAAATTTTTGTTCCAAGAACATTTGTTTGGATGGCTTCATCAGGGTTGTTTTCCATCATGGGCACATGTTTGTAGGCGGCTGCATGAAAAACAAAATCAGGTCTGAATTTCTTAAAAACCTCCTCCATTTTTGGCTTGAAACGAATATCACCAACAACAATACGGATGTCGCAGGTTGGATATTTTGACAATAATTCCAGCTCAAGATAAAACAACTGGCTTTCAGCCTGATCCAACAACACAAGCACTTTGGGCTTTAAATGGGCCATCTGTCTTGATATCTCGCTGCCTATAGAGCCGGCAGCCCCTGAAATTAAAACCGTTTTCCCAATAACATCCTTACGTATTTTATTCTCATCAAGTTTTATAATCTCCCTTCCGAGAAGATCTTCAATGTTTACCTTTTTTATCTGCTTAAAACTCAGCTCTCCGTTAATCCAGTTGCTTATTGGAGGCACATTAAGCACTTTTGTGTTGTAAGCCAGACAGGTTTCTATAATATCCTTTTTCCGTGCCGGTTTTATCTTCTGTACAGACAGTATAAGATGGGCAATGGTATTGGTTTTTAAAAGATTAACCAAATCTTTGCCGGAGTATATTTCAACATCTTCGATTTTCTTTCCGATTTTTTTATCATCATCATCTATAAAACCCAGAACTTTGTATTTTGAGCCGGCATCTCTGTCAATAGCCCGTTTGGCAATAACTCCCGATTCTCCTGCTCCGAAAATAAGGACGTCCGTTTTCTTTTTACTCGGGTTATTAAGTTCAAGATATGTTACTTTTACTACGACTCTGTAGGCCGTTAAAACAAATGTGCAGGTTATGAAATCAATAATCAAAATGGAAAAAGGAATAAAATATCTGCCATCAAGAAAATACACACTGACGAAATTAAATACCGAAAAAACAAAACTTCCGAGCAGTACAGATAATAGAATGCGGATAGAATCACGGGTACTGGTATAGCGAATAATGCCCGCATATGATTTGGTAACAAGAAAAATAATACCCCTTACTATCAGAACATAAACAGCAGCATAAGGCAACAAATGGGCATCCCTGAGAGGAATTGAAAAGTTAAAGCGCAAAAGATAAGCAAGCACAATAGACAAAAAGCAAATAACAAGATCTGCTGCTAATATAAGCCACTTAGGCACTTGACGGTAAAAAAGCAAATTATAGAACATTTAAAAAAGATTAATAAAATTAATCAATATCCAGCGTGTGCCCCATTTTTGTCTGTTTGGTTTTTAAATATCTCAGATTGAATTTATTGGGCTTAATAATCAAAGGTATTGTTTCGATAATTTCGAGACCATAGGCTGCCAGTCCTACGCGTTTTGTGTAATTATTGGTAATAAGCCTTATTTTTCGCACATTCAAATCCCTCAGAATCTGAGCTCCGATACCGTAATCTCTTTCATCAGCTTTAAAACCAAGTGCAATATTTGCCTCAACAGTATCCATCCCGTTATCTTGCAAATGATAGGCTTTTAATTTGTTCACCAATCCAATACCCCTGCCTTCCTGATTCATATAAAGAACGACACCCTTGCCATTCTGGTCAATCATTTGCATGGCTGCATGCAATTGAGGACCACAGTCACATTTACAAGAACCGAAAATATCACCTGTTACACAGGACGAATGAACCCTTACAAGAATAGGCTCATCTTCAGTCCATTCTCCTTTGATGAGAGCTAAATGCTCTAAATCGGTTGTGGTATGGCGGTAAGCAATAAGTTTAAAAATACCCCATTGGGTTGGCAAGTTAACACTGACTTGTTTTTCAATAAAACTTTCCGTTTTGATACGGTAGGCGATAAGGTCTTTAATAGAAATGAGCTTAAACTTGAATTTTTTTGCAATTTTAATGAGCTGGGGAAGTCTTGCCATGGAACCATCTTCATTCATGATTTCAACAAGAACACCAACCGGAGCTAAGCCGGCAAGCCTTGCCAAATCCGTAGCTGCTTCAGTATGCCCCGCTCTTCGTAAAACACCACTGTTTTTTGCCTTTAAAGGGAAAATATGTCCGGGCCTTCCCAAATCGCTTGGTTTTGTTTCGGCCGATGCCAATGCTTTCAGGGTTTTGGCCCTGTCACTTGCAGAGATTCCTGTAGTGCATCCATGACCCAGTAAATCAACAGATACTGTAAAAGAGGTTTCATGAGATGAGGTGTTTTTTAGAACCATCAAATCAAGCTCAAGTTCTTTACAACGTTGTTCTGTCAGAGAAGAACAGATAAGACCTCGCCCATGCATAGCCATGAAATTTACAAGCTCAGGGGTTATCTTTTCTGCTGCTGCAATAAAGTCTCCCTCATTTTCTCTGTCTTCGTCGTCAACTACTATTATAATTTTTCCCGCACGAATATCTTCAATAGCATCTTCTATTGTACTGAAAGGCGTTTTCATATATAGTCCTTATAAAATCAAAAAAATCATATCTCCTCAAGCACAAAAATAGTTTAAAAATTTGAAAAAGGGACTGTAACAAAAAAAAACCTTTTCCCTGTCAGCAAATAATGATTAGTTTTGTTCTTAAATTTATATTTATGTGCGGTATTGCAGGGATTTTTTCTTTTAATGAACATGGAAAAATATTCCATGCACGTATAAGAAATGCAATTGATACTTTAGCTTTAAGAGGTCCTGATTCTGAAGGAATATACCACCATAATAACGTTTCGCTCGGACACAAGAGGCTTTCAATTATTGATGTCAGCGATGCTGCTTCACAACCTTTTACAGACAGTACTGGCAGGTATGTTGTTGTGTTCAATGGCGAATTTTTTAACTATAAGGAACACCGCGCTGCATTGCAACAAAAAGGTTATACGTTCAGCTCTGATAGTGATACCGAAGTCCTTTTAAATTTATATATTGATGAAGGACAGGATTTTGTGTCTAAAATAAACGGTTTCTTTGCTTTTGCCATTTATGATAATATAAAGGAAACATTGTTTGTTTGCCGTGACAGATTTGGCATTAAGCCGTTATATTTGTATCATGATGAAAATGTGGTGCTTTTTGCTTCCGAAATGAAAGCACTGATCTCAATGGGAATTCCTCGGGTTATTGACAATGTCTCTTTGTTCTGCTATTTACAGCTGAACTATATACCCTCCAATTGTTCAATATTCCAAAATGTTACAAAAATGGAACAGGGATCATGGCTTTTGATGACTTCAAAGTCCATGAACAAACAAAAATATTATACTATTCCGATTAACAGGGAAGTATCATTTTCCGGCAATTACATACAAGCCCAAAAACAATTGCAGGATCTTCTTCATAGTGCTGTTCAACTTCGAATGATTTCTGATGTGCCTTTGGGTACTTTTTTGAGTGGAGGTATTGATTCTTCTGTAATCACTGCAATTGCAGCACAGTACACATCAAATCTCAGTACTTTTTCTATCGGGTTTAAAGATGAGCCGATGTTCGACGAAACACATTACGCAAATTTGGTCGCCCAAAAGCTTAAAACAAACCACACCGTTTTCTCCCTGACAAATGACGATTTACTCGAAAATTTATTTAATGTTTTAGACTATATTGACGAACCTTTTGCTGATTCTTCGGCAATTGCGGTGTATATTCTGAGTAAGCATACCCGAAAACATGTAACAGTTGCCTTGTCGGGCGATGGTGCCGACGAAATGTTTGCCGGATATAATAAACAACAGGCCGAATATATGGTCATTAAGAACAGCATGCTTTTGAAGATGCTAAGTATTTTTAAACCCATGTTAAGTTTGCTGCCCCAATCGCGACACACACCATTAGCCAATAAATTCAGGCAGATAAACAGATTAATTTCTGGTGCCACTCTCAATGCCAAAGATCGTTATTGGAGATGGGCAAGCTTATCGGATGAAAATCAAGTTCAAAAACTCTTATTGAATGACATAAATCTTTTGAGTTATAATGTCAGAAAAAATAATGAATTAAAATTTATCAACAACCATGCTCCCGATTTATTTGATGTTTTATACACAGACATGAATCTTGTTCTGGCAAACGACATGCTTACAAAAGTTGATTTAATGTCAATGGCCAATAGCCTCGAAGTGAGGGTGCCATTTCTTGATTACAGAATCGTTGATTTTGCTTTTCAATTACCGGTTTCTTATAAAATTGATAATACCGGAAGAAAGAAAATTTTAAGAGATGCTTTTAGAGGTATTTTGCCTCAGGAGCTGTATACCCGAAAAAAACACGGGTTTGAAGTGCCTTTGATTAAGTGGTTTAGAAAAGAACTTAAAGATAATATTTTTAAAAATTGGCTTGACGATGATTTTATTAAAGAACAGAACATTTTTGCAATTGATGAAATAAATACCCTTAAACAAAAAATATTTTCTACTAATCCACAAGATGTTCATGCCAAGATTTGGGGGTTGATAGTTTTTCAGTACTGGTATAAAAAATACTTCAACTAGTTTGTTATATTTAATTTATTTACCAATTAACAAAGAAAAAATGCCATTTACTGATTATTTAACAACTTGCTAACAATTGACGTTACCTTTGTATTAACAATAAAGATTATATGCCAAAAGTTTTACGAATTCTAAACAGGTTTAATTTAGGCGGGCCAACATTAAATGCGGCATTACTGACTAAATATTTAGCTCCGGAATTTGAAACGATGCTGATAGGCGGAAAACATTCAGGGTCTGAAAAAAATTCCGAATATATTCTGGAAAATATGGGTATTGATTACCGCACTATTGAAGAAATGCAAAGACCATTAGATATTTATAACGATATCAAAGCCTATAGAAAAATTAAACAAATCATCCGAGAGTTTAAACCGGATATTGTTCATACGCATGCTGCCAAAGCAGGAGCTTTAGGGCGTTATGCTGCAAGCTTTTGCAAAGTACCTGTCATCATACATACTTTTCATGGACATGTTTTTGATGCTTATTTTAACTCTATCCAGTCAGACTTTTATAAAAATGTAGAGCGGTTTTTAGCAGCAAAAAGCACACGAATTATTGCTGTGAGCGAAAACCAAAAACATGAGCTGGCAGACATTCATAAAATTTGTGCGCCCGAAAAAATTGAAGTTATCTCCTTAGGTCTTTCTTTGGAGAAATTTAAAATTGACAAGGAAGATAAAAGAATCGCTTTCAGAAAAAAATATAATTTATCCGAAGATGAAATTGCAATCGGTATAATTGGGCGCTTGGTTCCTATTAAAAATCATGAATTGTTTTTGAAATCAATAAAATTTGTAAAAGAAAAATCGCATAAAAAAATCAGAGCTTTTATTGTTGGAGATGGCGAAACTAAAGAACACCTTAAATCATTTTCAACACAGCTCGATCTTGATTTTTTAAATACCGATGGCATTCCAAGAAATAATGAAAAAACAACTGTAACTTTTACATCTTGGATTAAAGAAGTGGATAATGTTTTGGCCGGTCTTGATATTGTTTGTCTGACTTCCCTTAACGAGGGCACTCCAGTCAGTTTGATTGAAGCTCAGGCAGCTGGCAAACCAATAGTATCAACAGAAGTTGGCGGTATCAAAAATGTTGTTATTGAAAACAAAACAGCTTTGTTGACTCCCAATAACGATGCCCAAGCTTTTTCTGATGCTCTGTTTAGGGTTGTTGAGGATGATGAATTACGCAAAAGCTTATCTGTTGAAGGAGCTAAGTTTGTTGAAAATAAATATGATTATAAACGTCTTTGCAGCGACATGAGAAATCTCTATAATAAATTACTTGAAAAGTAAACATAAGGGTTAATACAATAAAAAAGCTGTCTCTCTTTAGAAGACAGCTTTTTTTATTGGTCATGTAACATCTAATCCTTTATTTCTTCGAAGTCAGCATCTGTAACTTCTGAATCACCGGCTTTGTTGTTGTTATTTTCAGTGTTTGGTTGATTTTGTTCAGCACCTTGTGGTCCCTGTTGCCCCGCATTATACATATCCTGACTTGCAGCTTGCCATGCAGCATTTAAAGAGGCCATAGCAGTATCAATGGCTTGTAAATCCCTTATTTTATGGGCATCTTTTAATTTCTGAAAAGCATCTTCAATGGCAGCTTTCTTCTCTGCGGGTATTTTTTCACCAAATTCTTTAAGCTGTTTTTCTGTTTGAAAAATCATCGTATCTGCAGAATTGATTTTATCAACTTCTTCCTTAGCTTTTTTATCTGCATCTGCATTCAGTTCAGCCTCTCTTTTCATCTTTTCAATTTCTGATTCTGAGAGCCCCGATGAAGCTTCAATTCTAATATTCTGAGTTTTACCGGTAGCCTTATCCTTAGCAGTTACATTAAGAATGCCATTGGCATCAATATCAAAAGTAACTTCAATTTGAGGAACTCCCCTTTGTGCAGGAGGAATACCGTCTAAATGAAACCGGCCGATCGTTCTGTTGTCTTGTGCTCTTGTTCGTTCTCCTTGAAGTACATGAATTTCAACTGAAGTTTGGCTATCGGCAGCAGTTGAGAAAATTTCAGCTTTCTTTGTTGGAATAGTTGTGTTTGATTCAATTAATTTTGTCATTACTCCACCTAAAGTTTCAATACCTAATGATAATGGTGTAACGTCAAGTAAAAGAACATCTTTAACTTCTCCGGTAAGAACACCGCCTTGAATTGCTGCACCTACAGCTACAACCTCATCAGGGTTAACTCCTTTTGAAGGGGATTTTCCAAAAAACTCTTCAACAATTTTCTGTATGACTGGTATTCTTGTTGAACCTCCTACCAAAAGAACTTCGTCGATATCAGATGTTCTGATTTTGGCATCTTCCAAGGCTTTTTTGCATGGTTTCAATGTAGCTTGAACCAAATCATCAATAAGCTGTTCAAATTTTGCTCTGCTCAATGTGCGTACAAGGTGTTTGGGTATGCCGTCAACAGGCATGATATAAGGTAAATTAATTTCTGTTGAGGTAGAACTTGAAAGTTCTATTTTGGCTTTTTCAGCAGCTTCTTTTAGTCGTTGAAGAGCCATTGGATCTTTTCGTAAATCAATATTTTCGTCATTTATAAACTCTTGAGCAAGCCAGTCAATTATACGTTGGTCAAAGTCATCACCACCAAGGTGGGTATCCCCATTTGTTGACTTAACTTCAAAAATGCCATCACCAAGTTCGAGAATGGAAATGTCAAAAGTACCACCTCCAAGATCATACACTGCCACGCGGATGTCTTTGTTTTTTTTATCAAGACCATAAGCTAATGCAGCCGCTGTTGGTTCGTTGATGATTCTTCTTACGCTTAAACCGGCTATTTCACCTGCTTCTTTTGTTGCCTGACGTTGTGAGTCATTAAAATAGGCTGGTACAGTAATAACCGCTTCGGTAACTTCTTGTCCGAGGTAGTCTTCGGCTGTTTTTTTCATCTTTTGAAGAACCATTGCAGAAATTTCCTGTGGGGTATATAATCTGTCATTGATATTGATTCGGGCCGTATTGTTTTCACCTTTTTTAATTTCATAAGAAACACGTGCAATTTCTTTGGTGATTTTGTCGTATGGTTCCCCCATTAGTCTTTTTATGGAGAAAATAGTTTTCTTAGGGTTGGTGATGGCTTGTCTTTTTGCAGGGTCACCCACTTTACGTTCACCATTTTCGGTAAATGCAACAATTGAGGGCGTGGTTCTTCTACCCTCACTGTTAGGAATAACAACAGGTTCACTGCCTTCCATTACTGCAACGCATGAATTTGTAGTTCCTAAATCTATTCCTATAATTTTTCCCATTTTTAAAATATTTTATATGTATTAAACAATTTTATTTCTAAGGATAAGCAATTTTCAATGATTATGCCACAGCCCAAAACATGAGATTAATCGGAATATTTGGCGAAAATCTGACTTGAAAAACTAAAATATTTTTAAAATGACATGTTTTTAATGACAAAACGTCATAATTTTTAAAATTTTAGAAAAAAAATTAAAATAGAGACCATACTTTAGTAGCAGGAGGAGGTGCACTGACTTCTATTTTCTCTTTTTTCACGGGATGGGTAAAGCTTATATATGCTGCATGTAAATCGATGGCCGCATTTTCATTACTGCGCGGAAATCCATATTTTAAATCTCCTTTTATTGGACAATTGATGGCTGAAAGTTGTGCCCTGATTTGGTGATGCCTGCCTGTCAAAAGTGTAATTTCCCACAGATAAAATGATTCTGAGTGACCTATGATTTTGTAGGTCAATTCGGCCCGTTTGCTCTCTGGTACCTCATAATTGTAAGTGAATGATTTATTTTTAGCACTGTCCTTTTTGATGAAATGTATCAACTTGCCTTCATTTTCGGGAGGACCGTTTTTGGTTATTGCCCAATATTTTTTATCAATACTTCTCGTTTTAAATATCTCATTCATCCTTGCTAAAGCTTTTGATGTGCGCGCAAAAATGACAATCCCGCTGACAGGGCGGTCGAGTCGGTGAACTAACCCTAAAAAAACATCTCCTTTTTTAAGATATTTTTTTTTGACGTATTCTTTAACAATATCGATTAGTGTAACATCTCCAGTTTTGTCTCCCTGAACAATGATTGTAGGAGGTTTGTTTACAATAATCAAGTGATTATCCTCGAAAAGAATATCTTTTTGAGGCGAAAAAATATTAGTACTGTTCACGTTGATTGGGAAATTCTCCTGACTTTACATCTGTAATATATGCTGACACAGAACCCTTAATTTCTTCGTAAAGATTGTGATAGCGGCGTAAAAAACGGGGAGAGAAATCTTGTGAAATACCCAGCATGTCGTGTAATACCAATACTTGCCCGCTTACGTTCTGACCTGCACCAATGCCAATCGTAGGGATTTTTATTTTTTTAGTTACCTGACCTGCAAGTTTGGCCGGAATTTTTTCGAGTACAATAGCAAAACATCCTGCCGCCTCTAATAAATATGCATCTTCTATAAGCTGTCGGGCTTCCTCTTCTTGTGTGGCACGAACCACATAAGTTCCGAATTTATGAATAGATTGAGGTGTCAGCCCCAAATGACCCATTACTGGAATACCTGCTGACAGAATTCTGTCAACAGATTCAAGAATTTGTTTGCCTCCCTCAAGTTTTACAGCATTAGCTCCCGATTCTTTCATGATTCTGATTGAAGAATATAATGCTTCTTTTGAATCTCCCTGGTAACTGCCAAAAGGCAAATCAACCACCACAAGGGCTCTTTTTACAGCACGCATAACCGATGACGCATGATAAATCATTTCATTGAGTGTAATAGGAAGCGTGGTTTTATGACCGGCCATTACATTTGAAGCAGAGTCGCCAACAAGAATAACATCTATATTAGACTCATCCAAAATACGTGCATGTGAATAATCATAAGCAGTAAGCATGGCAATTTTTTCACCCCTTAATTTCATTTCCTGCAAAACATGAGTGGTTACTTTAGACACAGTACTTGCACTTTTCATAAATTTATTTTTTTTTCATTGTCAGTAAAAGTAATATTATGGTTGTAAAACAGTCAGTTTTTTAACAACAGATTCTTTATCCCTGAAATCAATTTTAAGAATATATTGTCCTGAAGTTGCTATATCAAATGAATAATCGGTATAACATATTTTATTAATTGCTTCCCTGTAAACCAATCTTCCAAAAATATCATAAAGACTTATTCTGTAAGCATCATGCGTTAAATCTGAAAACAGAATATTTACTTTTCCATTTGTCGGATTGGGATAAACGATCAGATTTGAATGGATTTCAGGTAAAGAAAAATTTCCGGCACAAATTGTAAAAATCACTTCAGCAGATTCAGTAACTGAACAATAATCATTTGTGATTGTTACAGATATCATGTTTGAACCCATGTTAATTCCTGTTGTTGAAGTATCTATAAGAGCACTGCTTGCAGTAGAATTATCATGATTCCAAAAATAGTCATAGGAGCCGGCTCCTAAATCGAGTAAAATCGAAGCATCAGCGCATAGGCTAGTGTCTTCTAAAGCGTTATAAACAGGTTTGGGGCTGGCAAAAATATAATGACTCTGATTTAATGTGCTGGTACAATGTGAATCGGATAATTCAACAAAGTATAAGGTAATTTGTGGATCGTTACATGGATGGTATAACGATAAGTTGTTGGTCATCGCGTTTATTGTATACGTTGGTATTGAGCCGGTATTATAAATTAATTGGACGGGGAATGAATTTGTTCCATTAAAAGTGCCGGTTAAATGAAGTGTGTCTCCAAGACACATAAAGGAAGTATCTGATGCTAATTGTAAGGTTGGCAAAGAAAAAGTAACAATCTGATAGTTTGTCATTTTTGGACCGTTACAGCCATAAGCAGTTGCTGTAATGGTTGTTGTACCACTAAAAAGAGAGTCAAAAGTTAAAATTCCTGTACCCGCCTGAATCTGATTGCCGGCAAGGATACCCGCTGCATCTAACGAGTAAACAACAGAATCTGCATTGAGGGATGATGCTGAAATACTAATGGTTTCGGCGCCTTGACACCTTTCAGTCAAAATGCCAGTACCGAAAACAGGATTCCCTACATCTGGTTTAATTCCAAGATAAACAGTAGATGAATCCTTGCAGAAAGAAGATGCCGTACATCTAACTTTAACCAATAAGGTTTTTGGTATAAGGCCGATATTATAGGTTACATTCTGATAATTTGAATGCCATACTTCTGTCATGGATGAAAAATCGTTGCCATCATAAAAAAAGTTCCCATCACCCCATGAAAATTCCCAACTTCCTGAACAGGAGAGGGGCAATGGCAAAACTGCAGAAAGTTGTATTTGTGTGTTCTGACAAACAATGAGAGTGTCGGCTGTATTGTTGGCTTCAGCAACAACAGCAGCATTACAGGCATCAATATAGACATAAGTGGTACACACTTGAAGATTGCCTAAAAAGGGTTCATTAATCTGATACGAAACAGGAATCAATCCATTATTTGTAAAAGTGTAATTACAGGACGAGGTGTTAGTGCAATTTTGTATGCCATTGGCTTCAAAATCAATCCAATTACAAATCCACAATCCCGGAGGAACACCTGGAGGAAGTATCTCCTGAACATAAAAAGTTGTAGGGGTGTTAATGGGTACCGTGTCGGGATCTAATCTGTATTTATGACAAATCTGAGCTTGTGTGTTAAATGAAAACAGATACGCTAATAAAAAGAAAAAGAGAGCAAGAGTAAAGGTTTTATTTATCATTTTAAAAATTTATTTATTTAATTGTATGCGAAAATACAAAACGAAATGTAAAAAAATACAATCTATACAATAATTTATATCAATCCAACAAATTTAGAAATTTTCGTGGTATAGGAGTTTCAAATTTTAATATTTCATTTGTTTTCGGATGTTTGAATGAAAGAATATTTGCATGAAGTCCAAGCCTTTTCATGGGGTTTGTTTTAGCACCGTATTTTTTGTCTCCAACAATACTATGTCCGATATCCTGCATATGAACACGTATTTGATTTTTGCGTCCGGTTTCAAGGTTCAGTTGTAATAAGGAAAAATAATTGCAAGACCTCAGCAGTTTAAAATGGGTAATTGATTTTAACCCGTTATTTGGGTTTTGGCTCGAAAAGACCTTAAACGCATTGTTCTCTTTTAAATACGAAATTATGGTACCTTCCTCTTCAGATACCCTACCTTCAACAACGGCCACATAAGTTCTTTCAATCACTGTTTCATTCCATGTCTCCTGTAAAGCATACTTGATTTCTTCACTTTTTGCAAACAGCATCAATCCCGAAGTATCTCTATCTAAACGATGCACAATAAAAATTTTATGTTCAGGATTTTGTTCTTTTACATGATTGCTCAGCATACTGTATGCAGTATGGTCTTTCTCGTTATCTGTCGCCATCGAAAGGATTCCGGCATGTTTATCTATCACAATAAGATAATGATCTTCGTAAATAATGCTGATGCCTCTATATTGTTTCTCTCTTGCAATTCGTTCAGTTGCCAATTCAACTTTTTGACCCGGGTTTAAAGGGTAATTAAACTGGGTAACAACTTTACCATCAACCAACACTTGCTTATTTCCCATCATTGTTTTAATATTATGCCTGTTTTTATGAGGCATTTGAGCCATTAAAAAGGGCATTAATGCCTCTACTTCTCTGACTTCAAAAAATGCATCTTTTGCTTTTTGTTGTTTAGGCTTTTTGCTGAAGTTGGATTTCATTATTTAGATTTGTTTACAACAAAGGTATTCATTTTTGAAAAATTTTCGTATAGCTTTTATTGAAAAGATAATTCCCGTTTTTAAAAACGACTTATAACACTTTCAATGGAGTTCAGATAACTTTTTCCAAAAAGATTGAGATGAACAAGCAATGGATATAGATTGCAATATTCTAATCTTTTTTGCCAACCTTTTTCCAGAGGGTAAGCATTGTTATAAGAGTCATAAAATTCTGATGAGAAACCACCAAAAAGTTTACTCATACCCAAGTCCATTTCTCTGTGTCCATAATAAACTGCTGGGTCAATCAAACATGAAAAACCCCGAGAGTCAACAATATAGTTTTCGCTCCAAAGATCTCCATGTAGCAAGGAAGGGGGTTCGGAGCAAAAAATGTCGGGCAGTTTTTTGTAAAAACGATCAAATTGAGCAATGTGTTTATTTTCAAGTTTTTTTTCGTTAACAGCCAGTCTAACTTGTTTTACAAGCCTCTCTACGATAAAAAAATCTGTCCAAATATCATGTTGATTATTTGATTGAGGCAATGAACCAATGTAATTATCATGATTGAGTCCGAATTGTAAAGCTGTGTTTTTATGTAAGGCAGCAAGTTGTTCTCCAAAATTTCCCCAAAAGTTCTCCCTTCGGTTTGTTGCTGTAATATAATTCATGGCAATAAACGAGTAATTCCCTGTATATCCAACAAAGAGGGGCGTAGGAATGGTTAAGGTTTGGGTGTTTTCTAATAATTCCAGTCCTTTCATTTCTGCTTCGAACATATTAGGAAACGCATTTTTAAAGTTCCATTTTAGAAAAAACACACCCGAAGAACCTTTTAAACCTATACATTGATTGATACATCCACCGGATATATTGAATGTCTGATCAACGGAAATCTGTTCGTGAAATTTATCTTTGAATTGATTTATAAAGGCATCAATTATTAATTGTTCATTCATGTTTTTATCAGATTTCAATTATATCTGGACAAACAATATTATCTAATAATAAGCTGACTGAACCCCACGACAAACCAACGCCAAAGCCGCTCAGAATTAATGGATTGGATTTATTCTCTAAATGTGTTTTCAGACTTGATACTATTGTAACAGGGATACTTGCAGAACTCGTGTTTCCGAAATCTTTAATGGAATAGGGCACTTTTTCTTCCGGCAACTTAAGTTTTTTTCTGATGCTTTCATTCATCAGCAAATTTGCTTGATGAAAAATAAAATAATTGTAATCATCACTTGTTTTCTTCAAAAAGTCAAGCAAGCCCTGAATATTAGTTGCAACCTCCCTCAAAGCAAAATTAAAAACCTTAATACCATCAAGAGTCATGTGAATATCTTTTCTTATAACACCCCCACCTCGATCAATTTCTTGCAAGGATTTTTCATCAATATAATTTTTACTGCCACCATTATTAATTATGATGGCATCAAAACCCGAACCGTCAGATTGCAGGTTAAATGTCATAGGAAAATTTAAATCATCTCTATATTCCAAAGCTGTAACACTGACTGCATCAGAAAAAAGAGGGGTTGTGCTTTTATCTGTTTTACTGATACAACTCGAAGATATATCCCCTACACACAAAAGAGATTTCTTTATACCTGTGCTTTTCATCATAGATGCAGCAACAGATAAGCCATATACATAACCGGAACATCCCAGATTTATATCAAAAGCAAGGGTCTTTTTATCCATTTTTAGCTTGTCTTGTAAGATAATACCTGTAGGAGGTATTGGATAATCGGGTGTTTGAGTAACACATATCAACAGATGGACATCAGCAGCTTGCCATTTGAGTTCTGAAAGGAGTTTTTGGGCAGTGGGAACCATCAGATCGGAAAGACATTTATTTTCAACCCTTCTGACAGATTCTACCCCAGTCGTTTTTATGAACAGAGCTCTTTCTGTTTCCTGCAAAAGAGGGTTGGTAAAATTATTGATTTTTAATTTGGGAACCCCCACAGCTATGCCTGAAATTTTTATATTATGTATGCTGAATAGAGCCATTGTCGTTTTTTATTTATAAAAGTAATTGTTTTTTTAATGTGTTTGTTTTTTTAATTTTGCAAAATTCAAAAACACAATTATCAGGTGATTGTCTTTGAATTGAGAGTTGTAGTTTGAAACTATAAAGAAGATGAGATCTGGGGGAAATAATCACAGTTTAAAATAAATGAAAAAATTATCTGTAATAGACAATAAAAGGTGTACTGCTTGTCAGAGCTGTATGTTTGCATGTTCACGTCGCGACGGGCATGGGGGATTATCAAATTCATGTATTGGGGTTAAAACAGCGGGCGGTTTCGAAGGAGACATGACTATTGTTGTTTGTCGAGCTTGTGCCGATCCTCCATGTGCAAAGGTATGTCCGACCAATGCTCTTATACCAAAGTCAACAGGAGGTGTCCGTTTAGAAAAAACCAAATGTATTGGTTGTAAATTATGTCAGCAAACTTGTGTAATTGATGCCGTTTTTTGGAACAAGGAAGAAAATAAACCTGTAATATGCATTCAATGTGGTTATTGTGTTGGTTTTTGTCCACATAATGTCATAAAATTAGTAACTAAATAATTAATTAATACCGGTTTAAATATGGTTTATCAGGATACAATATCAAGAGTTTTATATATTGATGTAAAAGACAAAAAATTTTGGATTACTGACCGTAAAGATTTGTTTGACAAGTATATAGGAGGCACAGGTGTAGCCACACAACTGTTACTGGAAGAATGTCCGATGGGTATAGATCCTTTATCACCGGATAATCCCATTATTTTTGCAGTAGGACCACTGGTCGGAGTTTTTCCCTTAGCATCAAAAACGGTTGCCATGTTCAAATCACCACATACCGGCGATTTAGGCGAAAGTCATGCAGGAGGACGCAGTGCCATTGCCATAAGATTAGCAGGTTATGGTGCTATTGTTATTAAGGGCGCCAGTGATTTTCCTGTTTACGTTTCAGTTCAGGGCAATCAGGTATTTTTTAAGGATGCTACAACCTTGTGGGGTATGAACAGTAGTTTGACACCCGCCCGTATCATGAGAGAAAGGGAAAAGGGAGCCGGCTATCGTACAATTTTGCGCATCGGACCTGCCGGTGAAAAAATGATAAGCTATGCTTGCGTGGTTTCCGAAACTTACAGACACTTTGGTCGTTTAGGTCTTGGAGCCGTTTTTGGAAGTAAAAAGCTTAAGGGCATCATTATTTCAGGAAAACAAAGTTTAAAAGTTACCGACAGTAAAAAATACAAGCAACTTTATAAACAGATTTACGATCAGGCCGTTAATTCAGAAGTGATGCGTAAATACCATGATTTGGGTACTCCTATTAATGTCATGGCCCTCAATAATTTGGGTGGCTTACCTACAAAAAATCTCCAGCAAACATCTTTTGAACAAGCAAAAGAAATTTCAGGGGAAAATATTGCAGAAAAATATCTTGGCAAACGTATTGCTTGTGCGCATTGTCCTACAGCCTGTGTTCACCTTGCAAACTTAAGGGAGTCTTATAAAGATTCTCCTTATTTTTACAAAACAACTTATGTTGGTTACGATTATGAGCCCCTTTTTTCATTGGGGACTATGCTTGGAATTGAAAATGCTAAAGATATTCTCATTCTTATTGAAGAAGTCGAAAAGTATGCAATGGATGCTATGTCGGCAGGTGTTATTCTTGCTTGGGCGACTGAAATGTTTGAAAAGAAACTTATCAGCACTGTTGAAACAGCAGGAGTAGAACCTGCATGGAACAATACAAAAGCCTATGTTGATATGCTGGCCAAAATTATCAAACAGGAGAATGATTTTTATAAAGCTCTTGGACGAGGAGTGGTTTATGCATCCGAAATATACGGAGGGAAAGAATTTGCTTTAGCTCACGGAAAAAATGAAATGTCCGGTTATCATACCGGCCCTGCTTCGCACCTTGGTTATTTGCTTTCTGCCCGCCACAGCCATCTTTGTAATGCGGGATATTCTCTTGATCAATCTCTTCTGATGGAAAAAGAAGTAAGTCCGGAAGAAATCGTTGACAAACTTGTTGAAGAAGAAGGTGTGCGTCAAATACTATCAAGTTTGGTCGTTTGTTTTTTTTCACGCGCCATATATAAGGACATGAACCTCATCAGTGAGCTTCTTGCACTTATGGGCATTAAATATTCTGCCGAAGATTTAAAACGTCTTGGAAGAGAAATCCATAGCGAAAAATTTAAGTTTAAATTAAGGGAAGGTTTTTCTTTCGAAAATTTAAAATTAGCCGACAGGGTTTATGAAACCAAAGCTCCTACAGGTTATATCAGCAGGGATTACATCGAAAGAGCACTCATATATGCAAAGAAAATTATTGAAAAATAAGATTTGAATATTTTTAAACAAATAATAAAAAAAAATATCTTTTGCGTTTCTGAAAAAGAAGAGGCAAAAATACCTTCGTGGTTATCAGATTACAATAAAACAAGACAAGAAAAGCAGACTGAATTTTTGTGTCATGCTCCTTACAAATCTATGCTTCTTTCAAATAATGGGGCTGTTCTGGCTTGCTGTTTCAACCGTCAGGCCATTCTTGGTCACTATCCCCAGAAAACACTTAAAGAAATTTGGTTTAGTGCAGAAGCTGATGTATTGCGAAACAAAATAAAAAACAATGATTTATCGTGGGGCTGCTTTGTTTGTAAAAATCAGATTTTAAATAAGGAATTTAAAACTGTTAAGGCCCGTATGTTTGATCATTTACCTCAAACAAATCAGAACTTTCCCAGTATGATGGAATTTGACATGGATAACACATGTAATCTTGAATGTGTCATGTGTAATGCTGATAATTCATCTTCCATTAGAAGCAGATCTCCTCTATACGGACCATATAAAAATCCCTATGATACAAAAATCTTAAGCCAGCTTGAGGAATTTATTCCCCATCTTTCCCAGGCAAGTTTTGCAGGAGGAGAACCTTTCCTTGTGCAACAATATTATGATATATGGGAAAAAATGATGGCTTTAAATCCCGATATCAAAATAAATATTATAACAAATGGAACCATCCTGAATGATAAAATAAAAAATATCATACAAAAAGGATTTTTCGATTTTTCGATTTCTATCGATTCCATCAACAAAGAGACCTATGCGAAGATTAGAAAAAATGCGTCCTTAGAAAAAGTACTTGAGCATTTAAACTATTTTGATACATATTGTAAACAGAAAAATACAAAACTCTACATTTGGGTTTGCCCCTTGCGTTTAAATAGGTTTGAAATTCATGATGTTTTTAACTATTTCAACGAAAAGGGTATTGAAGTTTTTTTACATACGGTTTGGGTGCCACCTTCTGTTACAATTTGGAATTTACCCTCTGAAGAACTTTTTGAGCTTTCTCGTTTTTATGAAAATAAAAAATTATCAACAGATACTCTTATAAGTAAAAACAATAATTCCCGTTTTCGTGAATTTGTCAGTCAAATTAGCCAGTGGGCTTTAATGGCTGAAATGCGTGAAAGTAATACACAAAATAATCAGGGATTAATTCCTTCTTTAAAGGAAAAATTACTGAAGAAATATATCGAAAAAAAATACAATCCAGATACTCTAACGCAACGAAAAGAAGAGTTTTACATAAAAATTGATTTTTGTAAAAGCAAACTACCGAAGGATATTTTTGAACACGCACTTTTTCTTCTTAATACCTATCCTGATGATTTTATATTTCAGATATTTGAAGCAGGAACTAAAGAAATGATAGCTGATTTTTTTATATACCTGAACAGATAATTAGTGCATATAAGAAACGAGTGTTAAGTTAAACGTGTTTTGCCCTATTGAGCAAAGCGAAATATCTCATTTACAGGAATATAGATTCTTCACTGCGTTCAGAATGACACTTAACTTAGCACTAGTAAAAAAGCATGTGGCTGAAAAGAAAGCGTCAAAGACAAGGCTTTTATTTAAACCTGTAACCGATTCCCCATTCAATAAACTCAGCCCTGAAAAGGTGCGATTTTAATGTCAAATTGAAAAACAGATTGTCCTTCAGCTTGAAACGGTAACCGACTCTGTTATAAATATGCCCGTCACTTTTTTCTTTTGCATATAAATAATATCCAACCAAAAAAACAAAGGAAGTTCTGTCGAAAAAAAGCTCCTGGCTTAGACCAATACCGGGTCTTATAACCTCATAGTTTTTGACATCAATAGACGTTCGGCTTAAAGTTTCAAAGTTTGAAAAATTGTAAAACAAATCAAGATTAAGAGCGAAAGCCCGCTTTAAAGAAAGCTTATAATTATAGGCGGCATTCAAGGAAAAAACAGGATATTTTTTTCCATAAGTGGGGTAAATTTCCTGAATCCCTCCGGCTATAGAGATACTGGGATAAAAACTCTTATCAAATTCAGGAACAGAAACTTGGTCGAATAACGGAGTTTCTTTAGATATTAAATAACGTGCACCGATACTTATCGATGGTAAATTAATGCCTGTATTAGGCATTCTTAATGCACCATTTGAAAAATGTACAATACCTAAACTCTGATAAAATCGTAATTTATTACTTAATCTTTGTTCCCATTCCAGACTAAAAGCAATACAAATATTTAAATGGGTAGAAATAGCAACATTTTTATAATTAGTAATTCTGTCATAGGGCTTAGTAATATAACCTAAACCACTGCCAAAACGAAAACTTATTTTGTGATTTTTTCCAATGTGTTGAGGCAAGACAATAAATGGATATAAGGCATAGGCATTGCCTAAAAATTTATTCTGAGCAAAATTATTGTAATGAAAACACAAGCCATAATAAGGAAAATCATATAATGTGTGCCAGTATTTAGCTCCATTTGTTTTTTTAGTCAGACTGATTTCAGGAAATAGGTAATGCCCATTCACAAGATGCGCCATTTTTTTATGGTGAGGCATCACATAAGTACTGCTCAGTTTTGCATCTAAAAAAAAAGAACCTTTATCCGGCTGACAATAACCAAAAGCAACAGGAATAAAAAACCAAAAGAAAAGAATGCCTTTCTTAATCTTTTTTTTTAGACCTCTTTTAAAAATGGACGCTTCAGAAATCACAGTTTTAATGAAAATAAATTTTATATCAAATAAGCTTTGTAATTTTGTGCTAAGTTAATAATAGTCTGTATATTCTATTTGTGTTTTTTAATAAAATATTTATACCCTTTTATCTATGAAGAAAATTTCTTTTATTCTATTTTTCCTGTTAACAATAATTTATGTTAATGCACAGATTAACACAAATAATGTGGATAATTCTGAAACATCCGGATACTTCCTTAATCCTGCAGCAATTCCCAATGGTTTTATTGTTACAGACAACTATAACAATGCTATTTATAAAATTTCAGATGGAAATATTCAGAAATTAATTTCTTCCCCCGGTTGTGGCAGGTATTTTAATATTTCTCCTGATAAAAAAATGATAGGGTTTAAGCTTATAAACGAAAATGCCTTACAAACACCCGCCATTTATAATATCGCCGAGGATGAGATAATTTTATTACATGAGGCTGTGAGTCAGTGTGGACAGGTTGTTTTTACAGCGAATAATAGTCCTTGTTTTACGATCGGACAAACACTCTTTATTTTAAATAAAAACGATGTTCAGACGTATTATCTTGGAGCATATTCAAATATAATAGCTGTTTCTCCTGATGCACATTTCGTTGTTTACAGCAATGCCCACGATGAATTGGTTTTACGGAATCTTCTAAATAACGAAGAAAAATTAATTTCCACATCAGGCCGGATGAGTGTCTATCCTCAATGGGCACCTGATGGAAAAAAAATCATATACCAGTCGGATAATGTTTTTGTTTATGATCTTGAAAACAACACAACCTATGATTTAGGACAAGGTCTTGCTCCAAAGTGGTCTCCTGATGCTACTCATATTGTTTATTATAAAACAATTGTAACAAATGATATGCTCACACACTCAGATATTTTTCTTTCTGATTACAAAGGAGAAGGTCAGAAAAAATTAACACAAACAGATAGTATTTTTGAAATGCAGCCTTCTTTTGTTGATGAACAAACAATAGTTTATCATACTTACAAAGGAAAAGGCATAGAAACAGCTGAAATTGATAACAATCTCTTGTATGATATAAAATCATTTTATGTACATGAGGATTTTTTAGATATTGATTTTTACAACACCCCGCAAAATAAACAGGAAGTGCGTATTCCGGGTACTATTCCTTATGTGCATCAGGTTTATGATACACCAAATTCTCATTATGGTTATGGCTCTTGTGCACCTGCAACTGCGGTTATGGCGTTTGCCTATTTTAATCGTCTGCCCCCATGGCCGATTCAGTGCGGTTCTCCCTATTCTCATACAAGTAATTATGGCGCTTATGTGTCAGAAAAATACACCCTTAACACTTATTATTATGAAAACGTTTCCCAAACCTCCGGAGGGGACAATGCTTATGGAGGCTACGGCTTTATGTGGGGACTTGGTTCTCCCAGCTCAAAAATGATAGATTATATCACAGGGCATTATTTTAATTCTATTCAATATTGGACAAGTTCATGCACTTTTACCAGAACGAAAAATGAAATTGATGCCTCTTTTCCGCACTCAATGTGCGTTATGCTAACAAGTTCAGGGCATCTCATTTTGTGTCAGGGATATGTTGTCGGGCAACAAACACTTATCTTTTCCGACCCCTATGGCAATAAAAATACCCCTGGTTATCCCAGCTATGATGGACAAAATGCTTATTATGACTGGCCCGGACATAATAATGGATACCAGAATCTTGATTATAATGGCTCTTATGGATATATTGCATGGACAATTACTTCACAAGGCTCTCATGTTGCTTATAATGATACCATTATTGATGATTTGTTTTACAAAAGTGGTTTTCATATGAATAACAGCCAAAACACTTCTCACATGCGTTACTTTCATGATCAAAACAGCGGCTATCAGAATCATTTTTGGTACACCACAACCATGGCGACACTCAGTGATATTTGTTGGGTTACATGGGAACCCAACCTTCCCTGTTCCGGTCAATATGAAGTCTTTGCATTTATTCCATCTTCAAATGCCAATGCTACAGGTGCCAGATATAAAATTAAACATGCTTCTGGAGATACACTTGTTGTAATAAACCAAAATAACTATAACAATATGTGGGTCTCGCTCGGAACTTATGCTTTTGACACAAGTTTGGTCAGTAGTGTTTACCTTGGAGATTCTACCGGTGTCAGTGGTCAATCTGTTGCTTTTGATGCCGTTTGGTGGTCATTTAGATCGCCGCCTGTTGCTGCTCTTACAACAAATAGTACAAATATATGCATGAATGACACATTGGTTTTTTACAACCAATCATCATATGCTGATAGCTTTGAATGGTATTTTCAGGGAGGAGTACCCGGTTTCAGTAATGATTTTGAACCCGAAGTGGTGTATCATACTTCAGGAATTTACAATGTTAGCCTTATAGCACATGGCCCTTATGGAGCTGACACTTTAACTTTAAATGCTCATATCCATGTTAATGAAAATCCCGTTGCACAATTTGTGGCTTATGATACAGCTTACCTTCTGCCTGATGCAGTTGTGGTTTTTTTAAATAATACTATAGCTGCTGATAATTTTTTATGGAACTTTGGCAATGGTACTACATCAAACGACTTAAACCCATATTGCATTTATAATTCAGCTGGTGATTATACGGTTAGCCTGATTGCTTACAATAGTTTGTGTGGAACAGATACATTGGTCAAAGAGAATTATATTCATGTCTTGTCAAATTCTGGAATAGAAGATGTTAATTTATCTGATATTTCTGTATATCCCAATCCATTCTCAGACTTTCTTTATTTGATAACAGAAAAGTCATTTTCTTTTCAACTTTTTGATGCTTTAGGAAAAAAACTCATGGATGGAATTTCCGATGGGCAAACAGTATTAAAAACATTAAACATGGATGAAGGATCATATTTTTTATTAATTGAAAGGGAAAATGAACCTCTTGTTGTTATTAGATTAATTAAAGAATAAAATTGAGTCTGATTTTAACTATTTTTTAATTCTCTGATTAATAATTATTTATAAATTTGCAAAAAAAATATTGTCAAAATTTCCATTCTTATTTAAATCTTAATAGAAAATTTAAACATTTAATAGGCTGTTCTTCAGCAAGTATTTAAAAAAAACAAACAAATGAAAAAGCAATACTTTTTATCAGGGTTAATTATCGTATCATTACTTTTTGTTTTTGGAAACCGTGTCCAAGCACAATGTCCCGGTTGTCAGTTAGACATGAGTTTTATTATATCTCCTGCTGCTCCCGGCATCAGTCCTGATACAATGCCGGTTGGTTTCACAACCCAGTATTATGATGCTGATATTGATTTTTATCTGCCCGCTGAGTTTACCCATAGCTCTGGAACAGATGTAACCCTTACCAAGCTTGAAGTGTTAAGTGTTACAGGTCTTCCTTTTGGTTTGAGTTTCCAGTCTAGTTCGGCTAATAATACATTCTTTCCTAGTCAGAATCCTCCTACAACAGAACATGGTTGTGCTAAAATTTGCGGCACTCCGGTTTTTGCAGGACAGTACTATATTACTGTTTTTGTAAGAGCCTATGTTAATACAGTAATTGGCAGTCAGACATCTGATGATTCTTTTTCTATACCAATTTCCATAGTACCCGGCGGTTCCGGTTCAGCAAGTTTTTCTTTAACCAATACTATTGGTTGTGGCAGTGTAACAACGGACTTTATTACCAATCATCCCAGTAACGGGCACTCTGGTTTTTCATACAGTTGGAATTTTGGAAATGGTTCTTCAAGTCAATCTGAAACACCATCAACCATTACATATAGCAATCCCGGTCAATACAATGTGGTTTGTGAAACCATTGTTGATACTGTCCACTTCAATTATATGAATAATGTAACAATTCTTGGAACAAGTTGTTCTGATTTTTTAGGTAAACCGGATTTGTTTATTAAAATTGTTGATCTTGGAAGCAATATTTTATTTCAGTCCCCTATTGTTGAAAATCAAAATCCTCCGGTAAGCTTCACGATTCCTAATTTACAACTTAATCACTTTCAAAACTATACAATTGAAGTGTGGGATGAGGATGCATTATCAACCTATGAACATTGTACAACATTTCAGTTTAGTGGGATAAACCCCGGTTCAACTTTAACTTCAGGCTCCAATTCTTTAAGCTTTACAACAACCCGACCTGTTTTTGAATATTTGGACACCATTACTGTCTCTGTTTATTCGCAACCCGCTGTTCCTGTTATTATAGCAACTCCTGCTCTTAGTGCCTGCCAGAATGATTCAATCTTGCTTTCTGCAGATAATGCGCCTTCATATCAATGGTTTAAAGACACAGTTCTCCTTTTAGGACAGAACTTTCAAACCATGTGGGTGTTCAACAGCGGTAAGTTCTTCGTTGTGTCAACAGATACAACTAATGGCTGCTGGGCACAATCCGATACCTTAGAAATTAATATTTATAATAATCCTCCAAAGCCTACTTTCTGGCGTATTGGTGATACCTTGCAAACTTTAATTGCAGGTTTTGATATTCAATGGTTCCTTAATGGTGATACGATTCTCGGTGCAACCTCACAAAAATGTCATATCGATACTGCCGGTTTGTATTCTCTTACTGCTACTTCTGCTCAAGGTTGTATTAGCAAATCAGATATTGTTTATTATCAGCCATATAATATCGGTTTTGAAGAGATTGATAATAGTATTAAAGATTTTTCTTTATATCCTAATCCCAATAGCGGTAATTTTTATTTATCATTTAATGCTATTTCGGACAGCGATATACAAATTTCTCTTTTTGACATTTTAGGTAGAGAAGCTTATGCTGAGGATTTGGTTCGTTTTAAAGGAACATATCAAAAGGAGTTTAATATTCAAGTAAGACCTTCGTTTTATATTTTAGAAATAAAAATTAATAATCAGCCAATTAAAAGAGAAAAGATTATAATTCAATAAAAATCTTTATAAAGCTTTGCGCATTTTTTTAGATTTGCAACTCCCTAATTAAGTGTGCAATAGAAAATCTTTACTAAGAATATATAACTTTCACGCTCAAAAAATAGCAGTTCACCTATTTTGCAATATAGCATTAACAATAGTTGTTACTTTTATCATTGAATTTTTATCGTAATTACTAAAAGCCAGATATATGAGGAAAATATTTTTCTTAATAGTGTTACAACTTTTAAGCTTTTTAAGCATCCGAAGCATTTTTTCACAATCCATTATAATTAAGATGTTTAATGGAACAGAGCATAATAAGCCACTGAACACAGTTCAAAACTTAACGTTTCCAAGTGGAAATCTATTGCTTAAATATACCAATGGAAATACCGAAAACTTCACTCTCAGTGAGGTTCGCAGTGTCTTGTTTCAAGGAGCACCTCTTCATGCAGATTTTTATGTTTCAGAGCCTGTTTCTGATGAACTGCTGGTATATCCCAATCCTACAAACTCAGAACTGAATTTGGGAAATATTCCTCAAGGAACGTATTTTGTGAGAATTTATAATCTATATGGCGCTTTATTGATGCAGGAGCAGGTTAATTCAGAAAGTTGTACAATTAATGTGTCACATTTTAAACAAGGGTTATATTTAATTGAGTTTAATAATCAAATTGGTAAATTTTTTAAATTATAAAAGGTCTGAATTTTTTCAAAATTCAAATGATGATTTGAAAGGTGAATTATTTCATTAGACTGGATGTTTTTATTAAAAATAAAACTTAAGACAAAACTTAAAAATAAATTATAAAAAAAAATACATGAAAAAGATTCTTTTGTTTTTTACAGCCATTTTATGCTGTATGTTTTTAAAAGCACAGGAGAAAATGTACATCCATAAATCGGACAACATGATTCTTGGCGCACCCATTGCTGCTACCGACAGTATCTTTTTCGACAATACCCAAACCATTGCTTATTTTGTAATAAATGACTCGATTACAGAATATCCGGTATCAAGTATAGACAGCATTACTTTTGGACCAAATTCCGATACAGTTTTTATTACATTCAATGGACAATCGACTTCAATAGAGAATCCTTATGCTTTTGAAGGTATTACCGTTAACGTAAATGGAGGGAAGGTAATTATTAATTCAACCATTCAGACCAGTGATATTTATTACATGCTTTCCGGAACCACATCAGACGGTAATTTTAAAATTTATAGCGACAAGCGTTTCAATTTGCTTCTGAATGGTGTAACTATGACAAATCCCACAGGCCCTGCCATTAATGTACAAACGGGCAGCAAGGTGTCTGTCACATTGCTTTCGGGAACAACCAGTAGTCTTACTGATGGAATTAATTATGCTGTTGCCGCTTTAGATTCTTTAGGATTCCCCGAAGATCAGAAAGCTGCATTTTTCAGTGAAGGACAAGTTCTGTTCGGAGGCACAGGCTCTCTGACAATAACAGGTAAAGGCAATGCACAACATGCTCTTTGCAGTGATGATTATCTTCAATTTGACGAAGGTGCTATTACAGTAGTGAGTGCAGTAAAAGATGGCATACATGGTAGAGAAGGCATTTTTATTAATGGTGGTACATTACAGGTAACTGCTGCAGGTGATGCTATTGATGCTGAATTGGGCGAATTGTTTATTTCAGGAGGGCAGATAACAACAACAAATGCTGCTGCTGATTCCAAAGCCTTGACTTGTGACAGCACTCTGACAATTTCAGGAGGAACATTGCATCTAAGCTTGAGCGGCAACCAGTCAAAAGGTATCAAATCGAGGCAACAAATGACTCTGAGTGGAGGCTATATCACTATTAACACCACAGGAATGTCAGTTTTAGAAGCATCGGGTTCTGGTTTCAATCCATCCTATTGTGCAGCCATAAAATGTGACAGCAATATCACAATCAATGGTTCCAATATTGTTATAACTGCTACGGGAAAGGCTAGCAAAGGTATTTCGTGTGATAAAAATATCAACATGCTGAGTGGTGTTTTAAAAATTACATGTTCCGGAATAGGTGCAACATACACCAACTCGAGTGGTCAGGCTGATGCATATACAGCCACATGTATTTCAACTAATGGCAATCTTAGTATTTTGGGAGACAGTGTCACTCTTTCAAATTCCGGTTCCGGGGGTAAAGGTATTTCTACGGATGGCTTTTTTACTGTAGGAGATGCCTCTTCAAGCCCTTATGTTAAGATAACTACATCTGGGTCAAGAATAACGATATCAAATGGCAATTATGCTGAAGCAAAAGCGATTACTTCTGATGGTGCTGTAACTATAAACACTGGTTATTTGAGCAGCACTTCAACTGACGATGGAATTAAGTCAACAACTTCTGTTACCATAAATAACGGGACCATCATTGTAAATTCCAAAGAAGGAATTGAAAGTCCAAACATCACTATTAATAATGGTAATATTAGTGTAACATCTACAGATGATGGTCTAAATGGTACCTTTGGTAATGGGGGTGAAACAAATGACGGAAGTCTTGTGAAAATTACCGGTGGCAATGTACACATCAGCTCATCTAATGGTGATGCTCTTGACAGCAATGGGAGCATTCAGATTACCGGTGGTACGGTTGCTGCTCATGGTCCCCAGTCTTCACCGGAAGTAGGATTGGATGTGAATGGATCTGCTACAATTTCGGCAGGAACAGTTGTTATTTCTGGCACAAATTCTAATATGACAGAGGGTTTCAGCACAACATCAGTACAATATTCAATTATAGCAAAGTCTCAGACAAGTGTTGCTGCCAATACATTATTCCATATTCAGGATGCATCGGGTAATGATGTGATAACATTTAAACCCGTAAGAAGTTATTATTCCATTATCTTTTCATCACCGGCTATATTAAACGGAGCACAGTATAAAATATACACCGGAGGCACCTGTACCGGTACTCTTAACAATGGTATTTATACCGGAGGTACATATTCGGGAGGAACACTGAAAAAGACTTTTACAATAAGTGGTAAAGTTACCAATGTTACTTTCTGATTTGAAATATATTTAACTTATCTCACAACCTTAGTTCAAAAAGAAACGGAGAAAGGAAACTAATCTTTTTTAATTTCTTCTGAATTGGTGTCCGTTGTTTGTGAATCAGGTTTTTCTTTTATCTGTGAAGGATTTTTCTTCGCTGCAATTTCTTTTTGTTTAACAAGGTATTCTGGGAGATTTAAACCTGCAAGATCAAAAAGATCGTTAAGAGGGGGTACCGATTTCATCAGACCCGAAACAAAACCTGCTGTGGATGTTTTTCCGCCATCACCGTTTCCATTAGAGTCCCACACAGTAACTTTGTCAATTTTAATATTTTTAACCGCTTCAACCTGAGTTTTTACCAGTTCGGGGAGTTTCTCGATAAGGAGTAGCTGAAATGCTTTTGTGGGGTCTCCACCGGCAGCTTTAACAACTTGATCGTAGCCTTCAGCTTGCTTGGTAAGGATTTCGAACAAACCTTTTGCCTCAGCCTGCATTTTAGCAAAAATAGCGTCAGCTTCTCCTTTAGCTTGTTCACGGATTTTTTCGGCAATGGCTTGTGCTTCAATAATAGCTTTTTGCTTCTGAATTTCTGCCGGAACAATAACATTGGCTAATTGTGTTGATTTTTCACGCTCAGCTCTTTCGTTTTCAGCTAACTTTTCGGCAGCATACGACTCCTGTAATGCTTTGGCGGCCTGTACTTTTTCAGCGGTAAGGGCTATTTTAAGGGCTTCAGCTTCTTTTTCGCGCCTTAAAGCCTCGGAATTGGCAATAGTAACTTTAGCAGTGTTTTCTCCTTCAACAGCGGTTGCATTTGCCAATGATGTTTTAACACGAGTATCCCTGTCTGCATCGGCTTTTCCAATGGCTTCATCTTTCACTGCAATTGCAATTTGAATTTCCTTTTCTTTCACTGCATTGGCAATCTGAATATCTCTATCTCTGCGGGCTTGAGCAATTTTAATATCCTTATCCTTGTCTGCTTCTGCTTTTCCACTTTCTCCCATCCTTTCCTGTTCTGCAACACTTACAATGGCTTCATTAATGGCCTTAGCAGCAGCTTCTTTACCTAAAGCTTCTATATAACCGGACTCATCGCGGATATCAGTGACATTGACATTGATGAGTTTTAAACCAATTTTACGTAATTCTGCTTCAACATTCTGAGAAATATTGGTAAGGAAAGTATCTCTGTCCGAATTTATTTCTTCAATAGTCATTGTGGCAATTACCAAACGTAGCTGTCCGAAAAGAATGTCTTTTGACAGTTCCTGTATTTGCTCAATTGATAATCCTAACAAACGTTCAGCCGCATTATACATGTTTTCGGGTTCTGTTGATATTGCTACTGTAAACCGACATGGTACATCAACGCGGATATTCTGACGACTCAAGGCATTTGTCAGGTTGGCTTCAATTGAAAATGGTTTTAAGTCCAAAAAGGCAAATCCCTGTATTACAGGCCATATAAATGCACCTCCACCATGAATACATTTTGATGAAGCTTGTTTACTTGCTCCACTGGCCCTTCGCGTTTTGCCGTATACAACTAAGATTTTGTCGGATGGACATCTTTTATACCTTGATAAAAGGGTAACTGTTGTTATAAATGCAACAACAACGATAACAATAATTAAAAACAATTCATTCATATTATTTAGATTTTTTCAACTTTAAACATAGTTCCGTTTATAACCTCAACAACTTTTACCATAGTGCCCGTTGGCAATGTTTCTCCATCAGTCATGGCATCAATTTCTCGAAGTGTTTCCTGAATTTTTATATTAATTTTCCCCTTTCCTTTATTATTTCCAGGTATGGTAAGGTAAACCGAAGCAGTCTCTCCAACAGCAGTTTGAATATTCATAGTACCATCCTGAGACAATTTCATGATCTGTCGGATAATAAAAAAGAACAACATCAGCATTCCGATACCTATGAGTAAAGCAATGCCTGTTAATAAAATTTTATTCTGAATATGGCCATAAAAGGCTATACCCCCCCAACTGAAACCAAGAAAAAAATTAATGAGATTACGCAATGAAAATAATTGAAAGGGCATATCCCCTCCATCCATGTCACCGTCGAAATCAGCAGAGGCTCCATCCGATGAATCCATGCCTACAAAAGTAAGGACCGTTTGAATGATAAAAATAAACGATACAGGGATGCTAATGAACCACAGTATTTTCAGATAAGGGTCCATGGTATTAAAAAATTCTAACATATACTATATTTGTTCAAAAATATTTTTATTTACATGCAAATATATAAAATCCTTAAAATACTTTCATTAAATATTATAAAAACATTTTTAAACACAAGGTATTGAGTTATTAATACTAAAAGAAGGGTTGAGAAGGTTGAATAACATATAAACAAAGGCTGCAGAACAGCTTAGAAATAATTCCTAAGAGATTGAACTGATAGAAGAATGCCTTCTTGCTGAAAAAATAAGTTGATATAAAATACAAATAATTGATTTGTTTGAAATTTTTTTTAAATTTGAAAAATAAAAGCGTTTGATGTTTATAAATTAAATATCTATTATCCAAAATCAACTTCTAAATACTAAAAGCATGAAAAAACAAATACTCATTGTTTCTGCACTTATTCTAAGTGTTGGTGTGTACTCTCAATGCAATATTTATGGTAATTTTAATTATTATCCAGAGTCAGGCGGTTTTGGCTGGTATACTTTCTATGATGTTTCATATGGCGTTGGTCTAACTACTGCTCAATCATACCAGTGGAAAGTAAACGGTGTCAATGCAGGCACCAATAATATTTTACATTATCAATTTCCAAGTTCAGGTACTTATACTGTTTGTGAAATAATTACCGATCCTGTTTCAGGGTGTAATTTTCCACCAATTTGTAAAACAATCAATATTGTAATTTGTCCGGCTGTAAATGTCGATTTTACTGGCAGCAACAATGGCAATACCTATACTTTTGTAAACAGCTCCACCGGAACGGTTAATCCTACTACTTATAATTGGACAATTGACGGAGCTGCTGTTTCAACGGCCAGCAGTTTTAATTACACATTTACCACTTCGGGCAATCATCAGGTCTGCCTCACCCTTACTTCGGGCGGCTGCACTTTTGCAAAAAAATGTTATTCGGTTCTAACAACCATTTGCCCATCCTTTACTCAAAATTATAATTACAGCACAACCAATGGAGGAACATATACTTTTACCAATATTTCAACAGGGACTATAAATAACCCTACATACAATTGGAAAATCAATGGGGCCAGTGTTGCAACGACACAAAATATGAATTATACTTTTACCAATCAGGGTACATACGAGGTCTGCCAATATATTAATGCAAATGGCTGTGCTTATATACCCGTTTGTGCAAGTCTTTATGTCTGTCCACCAATTCTGATGGAGGTTACACACACACATACAGGGCTGAATTATACATTTACTGACGAATCGCGAAGGCTCGACAATTCTCCTTTAGGAGGAACACTTACCCGTAATTGGAGTATAAACACTGCTGCTCAACCTACGCACAACCAAACACTTTATTATTCTTTTCCCAGTGCAGGGAATTATACCGTTTGCCTCGATTTATTGCATAACAGTTGTATTTATGGAGGATATTGTGGTTCCTTAAATATTTCTACAACAGATATTTTTTCTGATAATTTTGGTTCAGATATATATATATATCCTAATCCTGTTCAGGAAATTCTACATTTTCAATTGGGCAATTTAAAGATTAATACTGTTAATATTGTAGATGTTTTGGGAAGAATTGTTTATACAAAAGAAGTAAGCGACAATTCTGATTTTTCTGTTGATCTGCCTAATTTGGCACAAGGTGTTTACAACGTCCTGCTAAATACAGAATCAGGAATTGTTGTCAGAAGGATTGTAAAACAATAAGTAGAAAATTTTTAGCTACAGCGCTTATAAAAGAATGTGGTACAAAGGGAAGTTATTTCCTATTGTTTCTGCTGAAAGAAAAATTATCTCCTAAGGCCAAATTGATGCTCCTTTTGTTGTTTTGTTCGTTCACATTTACATTTACTATCTCTTTATTTGCAAGAGAATTGATGCCATAAGTACCTATGTCAACAGCATCCCATAATCCAAAACCTGTTTTTTCTCCTGTTTCCGAAGAACTATTGTTCCCTGCAAAGAGTTTTTCGGCAGTGTATCTTATAAAGCCTTTTCTGGGGGCATCAGGAACAACATCTGTAAAATCTTCATCTATTTGATTGTATTCAGACTGTTTAATGTAATGATAAATATCAGAAAACTCGTTTCTGTTTTCATATGCCAGATAGGAGCTGTTGGTAAGATCCAGAGTAGAACTGTTTCTGCTTGTAGCATAATTTGGTTTTAAAGAAGAATCATCTGCAAATTTTTCAGCTCTGAAACCACGATTAATTTGAACTTCAGCAATCTCATTATCTTGATTAACAGTTATATCATTTTGATTTGCTATGTGGTTTGTTTTTGGGATATCATTTTTTGATACCTTACGTCCATAATTGTAGGTGTTTAATGTTGGGAAATCAGAAAGAAAAACATTAAATAGTAAAGTAATAACAGCAGCTACACTGACGGATGTATAAATAAGCTTTCGCATTTTTACATGACGACTGATTACAAATTTTTTAAGTTCTGATTTATTTTTGTAACTGATTGTTAAGTCTGGTTTTAGATAGGTTTTTTTAAGGGCATCAAAGTTTTTTGTAAAAATGGGATTTTCCTTTAAAAATAACTCTAACCGCTTGATGTCAAAATCTTCAAGATCGTTTTCGAGGTAAGTAATCAAAAACTCATCAATATTTTTTTCTGAAATTAAAACCTTGTCAGAAATAGATTTATTTAATAAATATTTTTTATTAAAAGTAATTTCCTCTTTTTCGCTTATTAATTCGACCCCGAACTCCTGCATTTCTTCCAGCTCTTCCTTAAGTTCAGGATGTATAAGCAAAAACGCATTAAGCTCTTCAATTTCAGAATGCTTTAACTTCCCATCAAGAAAATTAATAAAATAAAGCTCGTAGTTGTTTTTGTTTATGCTCATAATATATTACAAAATTTTCTCAAGAGAACCTATAAAATTTTTCATTGTCAAACGTGCCCTGTAAATATAAACTTTAACCTGTGTTTCATTTAGTCCGGTAATCTGTCCGATTTCTTCATAGCTGTATCCTTCATAATCCCTTAGCAAAACAACATTTTTTTGTATTTCGGGTAATTTTTCCAATGCACTTTCTATAATTTCTTTCAGTCCCATATACTCTTGTTTATAACCTTGTGTATAAGGCTCAATCTCATCAAAATCACTTTTTTTCTTGTCCTTTCTTATCATGTCTATCATTGTGTGGTAGGCTGTTGTAAAAAGATAAGAACGCGATTTTTCAAATGCTATATCATCAACTTTGAGCCACATTTTTTCAAAAGAATCCTGCACAACATCTTTAGCCTTATCCTCATCCTTAATATTTTTAAGAATAAAACGATAAACGTTGTCGGCAAATTTGTCAACACAAATATTGAATTCAGCTGTGGTCATTTTTCAAAATTCTATAACTATGACGATCTGAGATTTTGAAAAGTTACAGCAATAGCAACTTTTTGTAAATTTAAAGAAAAATGGCTTTATACAGAAAATTAATTGGTTTTAAAGAAATCGTCTTTTAATTTTTTATTTATTCCAACAGTCTGTAATTCGAGTTGAAGATTTTGTCCCTGTAACTCCTGAGTCATAATTGTTGGGAAAAGAATTTTCTTAAAAGCTTTATATTCTGCATATTCAGTTTGACCGCTTTCACTAATGCTTCTGATTTTTAAACCGCTTTGAACATCATAATAATCAAAAGTTTCGTCTCCGTTGGGATAGGTAAGTTGAATTTTATATGCAGGTTTTTCATTAATATTCTCAATACCTAATAAAACCAGATTAACACCGTATTGTGCGTAATTAAGCTCCATATTCATAGTAGCTTGATATCTCATGCTTTCTAACTGATCATCTTCCAGCTCTTCTTTTTGGCCCGTCATAGGAACTTCCGATATGCCTTTTTCACCATCAAAAACTTGTTTTGAAAATATCATCCCACTTGCAGCTATCTCTATTCGCATCTTATTGGGGGATTTTTGATAAATATCAAAGTTAACACTCATTCCTTGAATTAAAGCTGTGTATTTCAGTGAGATATCTTTCATTTTGGATAATCTGCTTCGGCCTCCTATGGCATTGATGTAATTTTCAATTACGATTTCTGCTGTCATTCCGGCAGGAGCAGGAGTAATTTTTAAAGCAGGATCATACCAGTTCCCCTCCTCGTCATAGTAGTTAATTTGCCCATCACTGCTGAAATTTTTAAGTTTATCAGCTATTTCATCAGCTTTTCCAACAACAATAATGTAGGCATTATCAGGAGACAATAAATTGGTTGCTGAAGTTAAAACATCTGTTGCGTTTATAGCATCAAGGTTTCTTAAATAATTTTTATAGTAATCTGCAGGTAAATTATATTGAGCTATAGACAAGGCAAAACGGGCTATTGTACTTGGACTTTCAAGAGATAAAGCAAACCCACCGGCCAGTTCATTTTTATGAAGGTTAAGTTCTTCCAGTCCTACCGGCTCATTACTTATTCTGTTGATTTCATAAAGTATTTCTCTGACAGCACTGTCTGTAGCTGAGTTTCTGACATCTGTTGAGGCATTGAAATTTCCAATCAGTTTATCGGTAGATAATGAAGAATAAGCACCATAAGTAAAACCATGAGTTTCCCTGAGATTGTAAAATAAACGTGCTGAACCTCCTCCTAAAATACCATTCATTACTCTTGCTCTGATAGCTTCCGGTGTTCCGGGTTTAAGAGTAACAGGAAATGCAACGGCAATAGAAGACTGTACTGAAGCAGGTCTGTCAACAATAGCTACTCTGGTTTGGGTTGGAGCTTGAGGAGTTTCGTATGTGTGTGTGGGCACTTCTTTCTTTTCCCAAAGACCCAAATATCTTTCAAGTATGGGTTTTATAACATCGATTCTAACATCACCAACAACTGCAAGGTAAGAAATATTTGGGCGAAAATAGGTCGTATAAAAATTTATACAGTCGTCTAACTCAATATTGTTTATTGTTTCTTCTGTAGGTGATTGTCCATAGGGATGGTTATTGCCATATACTAATTTTTTTCTTAACCTTTCTAAAATTTCTTCAGGACTATTTTTTGATGAAGCAAGACCCGAAATTGTCTGGGTTTTTATTTTATCAAGCTCTTCCTGTGTGAATTTGGCATTTATTAGAATGTCTGCAATAATTTCCACAAGAATATCAGTATGTTTTGAAAGAGCAGATGCATATAATGAACCGGAGCTTGTAGATATGCTGGCACCTATAAAATCAATGGCGTCATCAATTTGTTCCTTTGTTCTGTTTTTTGTTCCTGTTTTAAGCATTTGTCCTGTAATGTCAGAAAGACCGCATAACTCATTTTCAAGGAGAGGGTCATAATCAAAAATAAACGAAAAAGAAACAGTAGGAAGTTTACTGTTTTCAACTACAAAAACCTGTAACCCATTATTAAGGGTAAAAGATTGTGCATCTGCAATATTTATCTGAGGTGCTGGTCCTGGTTCCGGTCTAATACTTCTGTCAATTTGTGAAAAAGTAAAAAAAGGAATCAATAATAAAATTGAAATAATTATATTTTTCATTGTTTTAATCCTCCTATTATTGTTGTTTTGGTAAATAATGCAGAACGACTCTGTTGTTTTCGACTAGGTAAGTGCGCGCAACCCTCTGAATATCCTGAGGTGTTACACGTCTGTACTTTTCAATTTCAGTATTGATAAGGTTGGCATCATTGAAAAAGGTATGGTAATCGGCTAATTTGTCAGCAATAGTTGCCACAGAAGATAAACCATTAATAAAATCTGCTTCAACCATATTTTGAGCTTTTTGAAATTCTCTGTCTGTGAGACCCTCGGTTAAAACCTTTTCAATTTCAACGTTTATTGCCTGCTCAAGTTCAACAGCAGAAACACCCATATTGGCTATCCCAAAAACTAAAAATAATCCCGGATCTTCAAGAGGAAAAGGGAAAGAAAAAACAGCCACTGCTTTTTGTTGTTGGTCAACTATTGATTTATACATTCTTGAACTTTCACCCTGAGACATTATATTTGTCAACATACTCAAAGCATAAGCATCATCAGTCCCATTAGCTGGAATTCGGTAGGCCTGAATAACAGCAGGTAGTTGTATATTGTCAAAAATGGTATCTCTGATTTCTCTTCCAAGAGGTGGTTCTACAATATTAGGCCTTTCGATTGTGTTGCGGCCTCTTGGTATATCTGCAAAATATTTGTTTATAAGCTCTTTGGTCTTAGCTACATCAATGTCTCCTGCAATGCAAAGAGTAGCATTTTGAGGTACATAATAAGTACTGTGAAATTCCTGAAATTCTTGCAATGTTGCCTGATCAATATATTGGGCAGAACCTATTGGAAGCCATTTGTATGGGTGGTTTGTATAAGCCCTCACAAAAATTTCTTCAATAACTGAACCATAGGGCTGATTATCATACCTTGCACTTCTTTCCTCTTTAACCACACTTCTTTGTGTTTCTACGCCAATGCTATCTATAACGAGATGAAGCAATCTTTCCGACTCCATCCAAAGTCCCAGTTCAAGTTGATTTGATGGAAGAAGTTCGTAATAAAATGTTTTATCATGCGATGTGTAAGCATTAATCTGCCCTCCGGCATTTTGTGCAATTTTAAAGAACTCACCTCTGCCAATATTTTCCGATCCTTCAAACATAAGATGCTCCATGAAATGTGCAAAACCAGTCCGATTAGGATTCTCATTTTTTGAACCGACATGGTAAGTAATTGTTACTGCCACAATAGGAGTGGTGTTGTCCTGATGAAGAATCACATGCATACCGTTTGGCATATTATATTCTTCAAAGGAAATTCTCTGGGCTCTCAGAGTCCCAGCTAAACTTGTTATTAAAACAAGTGTAAAAAGCAGTTTTCTATTCATTGTCTTTTAAAATAAATTAATAAAAAATTAAAAATCCAGTTCTAAATTTAATTTAGCTCTTAAATGGTTTATGGCATTGTTTTGAGAGGCCATATTCTCATATTTTTCTTTGGGTGTAAATGGTTTATTAATAATTGGTTTTTCGTCTTTTGTAACCTGAACCAAAATATCAAGTGTATCAACATTTAATTTGGCTTTAAGAAAACTTATGACAGCCAACTTATTTTTTATAAATTCTTGTTTATGATAGTCGCTTATGACATTAATCTGAAAAGCATTTTTGTCAATTTTTTGAGGATTGGCTACAGAAAGAAAACTTTTAAAGTCAAGATTATCTTTTGATAAAAAATCTAAATACTCGGACCATGCTTCGTTAAGCATTATTTCAGAAAAATCATCGTTTTTTTGAGAATCTTCAACAACAAGCTTATTTTCTTTATCATCACTAACGTATTTTTTTTCTTCAACCGGAGTTATTGAAATTGAAGAACCAGAAACAATGGGTTTTTCTTCTTTTGGCTTTTCCTGTATTTTGGTATTTGTGATATTGTCTGTTTTTGGTGTTGGGACCGTTGGAAGAATATTTTCAATTTTTGATTCTTTTTCTGAAGGAACTTTTTTAATAACTTCAGTTAAAAGACCCGTAATTTGAATTAATGATAATTCAACTAATAATCTTTTATTCCCGGCATTTCTAAAATTTAGATCGCACTTACTGATAATGTCCAATGCCTGAAGAATAAAAGGTGTATGGCAGTTTCGTGCCTGATTAATGTATTTTTCTCTTGTAGATGTAGTGGTGTCTAATAACTTGACGGTTATTTCGTCTTTACAGATGAGCAGATTACGAAAGTGGTCGCCAAGTCCTAAAATAAAGTGATTCAACTCATGACCGCTGTCAATTATTTCATTCAACTGAAGTAAGAGTTCGTGAATCTCTTTACTTAATATCGTGTCTGTTAAACTGAAATAGGTATTAACATCAACAACATTGAGATTTTCAATTGTTTTTTGATAGGTTATATTATTACCCGAATAAGTTGCTATCTGATCAAAAATGGAAAGGGCATCACGAAGTGAACCATCCGCTTTTTGAGCAATTACAAATAAAGCATCTCTGTCGGCTTTTATTTCCTCTTTTTCAGCAACATTGGCAAGGTGATTTTCAATATCTTCAACTTTTATCCTGTTAAAATCATAAGTCTGACAACGGGATAATATGGTGGGAATAATTTTATGTTTTTCGGTAGTTGCCAGTATAAATTTTGCATAGGCTGGTGGTTCTTCAAGCGTTTTCAAGAATGCATTGAATGCGGCCTGTGATAACATGTGTACCTCGTCTATAATATAAACTTTGTACTGTACTGCCTGAGGAGGAATACGCACTTTTTCGACAAGACTTCTGATGTCATCAACAGAGTTGTTTGAAGCAGCATCAAGCTCATGTACATTGAACGATGCAGAGTTATTAAAAGCCTTGCATGAATCACAAACGTTACAAGGTTCAATATTTTCGTTTAAATTTTTACAATTAATGGTTTTAGCTAATATTCTTGCACACGTGGTTTTTCCAACTCCCCTGGGTCCTGTAAATAAGAAAGCCTGAGCTAATTGATTGCTTTTGATGGCATTTTTTAGCGTTTCAGTTATAGATTGTTGACCCACAACACTTTCAAAAGTATTGGGTCTGTATTTTCGGGCTGATACTACAAAGTTTTCCATTCAATTTTCTTAGAAGCATACAAAGGTATATATTTTTCTTTTTTAAGGATAATATACTTACATTTAAAAAAATGAAATAAATCAAAATGATATACGTTAAATTACGTATATAAAATAAGTAATTATTACTATTGACAATTAACAAAAATGTATTAAGATTGCAGAAGTAATTTCAAAGAAAATATTATATGAATCTTATTTTAAGAAATATATGGCAGAATTTTTTTTGTTTTTTACGTCTGGTCCTATTCTTACTTATTGCTAAAGTAATTCTTTTTCACTTACCTGATTGATTAAAAAAAAGAGGCTGTCTATAAATTTAAGCCTCTTTTTTATGTGTTTAATATAGAATTTGTCTTTCCCGATAGATGATATCTTTAGCCATATTTTTAAGAATATCCGATGCGCCAAGAATCATTTCAAAATCATTAGGAAAAGGAATTGGTCTGTTGTTAAGTTTTTCTTTTGTTACCTGTTTTAAAGCATCTAAATTACCTCTTGCTGTTGCAAAAAAATGTTCGAAGAAGAACTGAGAAGTTATTGGAGATGTTCTTAGAAATTGTGAAGAAGCAACTTCGATAAAATCAATTGTGCCGGATATTGTTACAGCTTTTTTAAGCTCTGTTTCAATCACATCACAAGTAATAATTTTGGTTTTAGGTGTTTTTATATCATTACCCAAACTGTCTTTCATAACATTACCATGTGCATCGAGAACATATTGAAATCCATCCTCAACCTCTTTGCTTTCAGTATAATGAATCTCTCTTACAGACTCAGGAGTAACATCAATAACACGAATATTTAAAAGAACGAAGTAATCATATTGTCTGTTTTCAATTCTTTGTGTTTCATAACGTACCCATCTGGTGTTAAGCTCAGTTAAGCTGATTTTTTTAATTTCATTTTCAAATGAGGGTGGAAGCGGGATGCCGGTATTATTTCTCATATCAAATAAAACAAAAGATGTTCCGAGATTTGCAGCCCTGGTAATCTGTGCATCCACATCCCTATAAAGGCTGAAATAATTTTTTACCCTTAAAAGTTGTTCATAGGCCTGCCGTGCATTACTTTTCCCGCCTTCTTCCAAAAGGCGCATAGAATGTGCATATAAAAACTCAGCAGCTTTCTTTTTTGCCTCAATTATTTCATAATCAAAATCAACAAGGTTAAAGTTTATTCTTTCAAGAATGCTTTGAGGCAAAACCCTTACAATTTCCTGCCTTGTTTTCATTTTTGAAAACAAATAAAAAATTTCTTCCCATATTTCGGGTTGTCCACTTCTTCTTAAAAATTCTATTCTCTCATTGTCTGCTTGCATAGCATACTTGTAGGCTCTGTCAAGATAAAGAATTTCTTTTTCTTTTGATGGTTTTTTATGCAATTTCTTTACTGAAGTTCTTATTGCTCCATCGTAGTTACCCTTACGAAACTGCCTTTTTGATGACACACATGAGAAAAAGAAAAGAGTGCTTATGAGAATGATTGAGGCAAACTTTTTCATGACTGTTGGTTTTTGATTATTAATAATAGTTTGAAGGCAAAGATTTTGCCATAAAAATAGTTTTAAAAATCCTAATGTTTAATAAATAAAATCCTCAAAATTCATCATGAATTTATTAAAGGAGAAAGCCTTTATTAAAAAAAAAATAGTAGTTTTGCTCAAAATAGAATTGTCATGCAAAAAAAAATATTAATCACAGGAGGGGCTGGTTTTGTAGGCAGTTATCTGGCAGAAAAACTCATTTCGGATGCGAATAATTATGTTGTCATTGTAGATGATTTATCAACCGGATTTAAAGAAAATTTGCCTCAAAATACCACAAAAAACTGGCGGTTTATAAAAGCTGATGTTAATGACTACAAGGACATTTCTCCTATTATTTTATCTTTTGGCTTTGATTATGTTTTTCATTATGCCGCTTTAGTAGGTGTGAAACGAACACAAAAACATCCGGTTAAAGTTCTTCGGGATATTCATGGTTTAGAAAACATATTGACTTTATCAAAAAACACACTTGTAAAAAGAGTATTTTTTTCATCCTCATCAGAAGTGTATGGAGAGCCAACAGAACTTCCTCAAAATGAAGACACAACACCCCTTAATTCAAGAATTCCCTATGCTGTAGTAAAGAATGTAGGAGAATCATTTTTAAAATCGTATCAGAAAGAATTTGGACTTAATTATACTATTTTCCGATTTTTCAATACCTATGGACCAAAGCAAAGTGTAGATTTTGTAATGTCTCGGTTTATTAATCTTGCTTTACAAAATGAGGATATTACAATTTATGGTGATGGCAATCAAACAAGAACATTTTGCTATGTTCAGGATAATGTAGATGCATGTGTAAGTGCTTTTAATAATGACTTATATATCAATGATGTTATAAATATCGGGTCTGATTATGAAATAAAAATTTTTGATCTGGCAAAACTCATTATAAAACTTTGCAAATCCAAATCCAGAATAAAACATATGCCTCCATTGCCTGAAGGCGATATGAATCGTCGTTTTCCTGATGTAAGTAAAATGCATGCATTGTTAAATCGTAAACCTATTTCGATTGAAGAGGGTATTAAAAGAATATTGACAAATCCCACATTTTTAAAACGCAGTTAAATTGATAGATAATCAAAAAAGATATATTGAAATTATTAACAGCACGCTTGCTGCACAGGATTTTTTAGATAAACCTGCAGAACTTTTTGAACCCATAACTTATACCATGGCTCTTGGGGGAAAACGTATTCGCCCTTTTTTATCTTTGATGTGTTGCGAAATGTTTGGTGGAGATATCAAGGATGTTCTTTACCCTGCTTTAGGATATGAGATTTTTCATAATTTTACTCTGATTCATGACGATATCCTTGATCAGGCAGAGATAAGAAGGGGAAAGGAAACGGTTTATAAAAAGTGGAATACAAATATTGCTATTCTTGCCGGAGATACGATGTTTGCAATAGCATACAAGTATTTTTTTAAAACAAAAACCGAGTACATCATTCCTTCTTTGGAGATTTTTAATAAAACGGCCATAGATGTTTGCAGAGGGCAACAATATGATATGAATTTTGAAACGCAAGAAAATGTTACGATTGAAGATTATATTGAAATGATACGTTTAAAAACAGCAGTTCTCTTAGGTGCTTGTGCAAAAACAGGTGCTATTATTGCCGGAACTACAAGTGAAAATGCAAATAAAATTTACGATTTTAGTGAGAAATTAGGAATAGCTTTTCAGCTTAAAGATGATTTATTAGACTTGTACTCAGATGAAAGTTTGTTTGGGAAAAAAAACGGAGGAGATATCATAAGTTGTAAAAAAACCTTTTTATTTATTAAAGCATTATCACTTTGTGATAGTCATAAAAGAAGAGATTTAACGCATCTTTACAATGAGAAAAATATAAGCCCTGATGAAAAAATAAATAATATTAAAAATATTTACGACAGCATAGGGATAAAAGATATCACAGAGTTAGAAATAAGCTCTTATTATCAGAAAGCAACAAAAAGTTTACAGTATGTTAATGTTGATGAAGACAAAAAAGAATCAATGTACAATTTTGGCAATCAATTAATGAAAAGAATATATTGATTTTAAAGTCCAATTACGATAAATTCTGTTCTTCGATTCATTTGTCGGCCTTCATCCGTATCATTGGTAGCAATAGGATCATCAAAACCGTAACCGGCAAATTCAAGCCTACTGATATCTATTCCATTTGCACTTAAATAATCAACACAAGATTTAGCACGTTGTTCAGAAAGTTTTTTATTGTAACGGGCGCTACCTCTGTTGTCGGTATGGCTTGATATTTCAATGCGAAGAGTTGGTCGTTGTTGTAAAAATTCAATGAGTTTGTTAAGCTCATCAATAGATTCGGGGCGAAGAGTTGCCTTGTCGAAATCGTATAAGATATTTTTTAACACGATTTTATCCCCGATTTTAACTTCAGTAATATCTTCAAAGTAAATAATTTTCGGAACAGTATCAATTTCTACTTCTAATTCTTCCAATTGAAGCTCTGCAAGAGCAGTTCCTTCAACGCGTAGAAGATACATACGGGTGATTACCTGGTTTGCATTAAAACTACTTATATCAATAACATCAAACAAAGTGTCATACCCTTCAGCGATTACAGCAATATCGTACACTTTACCAACCTGAAGATTAGTGTAAAACTCTCCAGTCCTATGATAGGTATAAAAAGTTTTTACATATTCACCAAATCTACTTGATAATTGTTCCCTTCTCTGTTCCGAAATCAGCAATCTTTGTTGTTCTTTTTCGGCATCAGTGAGTGTTTCAATTTGCATTCCTGCCGAATCAGATATTACTGTATCAACTGTTTGCTGAATGAATGTAGCATTTACAGTTTTGTTGGCATTCATTACAATATTCTGAGATTTATTATTATTGGTGATATCTCCTGTCCAATTGTCAAAAGACCATCCAACAGCTTGATTTGCAGTTATTGTTACAATACTTCCTTCACTATAAGTTGCTTGATCGGGAATTCTAGTAACAATTCCGCTGCCAACTACGTTTGTAGTAAGTGTATATTGTGTGGGTTGTTGGGTAAAAGTAGCAGAAACAGTTTTGTTTGCATCCATTGTAATATTCATCGCAGCTTCATTTCCTGATAAATCACCTCCCCAGCCGCTAAAAGACCAACCATTCACAGAATTTGCCGTTAGAGAAACGATTGTACCTGCATCATAAGTTGATTGATCTGGATTTTTTTCAACAGTTCCATTTCCATTTATATTGGTAGTAAGGGTAAAATGAGTTGAATCCCCTAAAGTTTGTTGGGTTGAATTTTGTACGGGCTCTCTCTCATAAAGAAGAAACGTAGCTTTAAGTGGCCGAAAAAAGAGCTCATCAAAAACATTTCCTTTTAATACGGCAATAATATCTCTCTCATCAAGAATCCTCACACTGTATATGTCCATATCTCCATAACCACCTTCTTTTGCTGAGGAATAGTAAAAAAGTTTAGGATCGCTTGTGGGATAATAAAACACATCATCTTCAGTAGTGTTTATTGGAAATCCTAGGTTTTCGGGGATGGTCCAAGTTTCATCATCATTTAACATAGATGTGAATAAATCAAAACCACCCATACTGTCATGTCCTTTTGAAGCAAAGAATAATGTTTTACCATCCGAAAGGATAAAAGGAGAATCGTCATTATATCTTGTGTTTATTGTTGCACCTATATTTTCGGGTCTTGACCATTGTCCATCAGGTAAAAGTTCGGATTTATAAATATCTGTTCCGCCAAAACCACCAGGTCTGTTACTTGTAAAATATAATGTTTTATTATCTGGAGAAAGGCTGGCATGTGGTTCCCAAGAACTGGAGTTGATGCTGAGTTTTTCGGCTTTAGACCATTCATTATTTACGAGTTTGCTGACGTAAATATTTCCAATGCCCTTATCGTCTCTGTAAATAAAAAGTTGAGTGCCATCATAAGATAAACTAATAGTTGCTTCATGCCCTTTTGTATTAACAGTTGAACCCATATTTTGAACGTTTTCCCATTTTCCGGAGCTATCGCTATATGTTGAGATGTATAAATCTTCAAAGTATTTATCATCCCTGTCTTTTAAACCGCCAATATTTTCGGGACGACGAGCTGTAAAGTACATGGTTTTCATATCCATCGAAACAACAGGAGAATATTCAGGAAAGCCTGAATTAACAGGGGCCAATACATTTTCAATAATAATTTCTTTTCTTGTTGAAATGTGTTTTTGTGCGTTATTACATGTTTGTACCCACCTATCCAGATCTTCAACAAATTCTCCATATCGGGCATGGTCGGCATATTCAGAATTCAGGTAATGTCTGAATACATTAAAATGAAAGATGGCTTCATTAAAGCGGTATTTTTTCTGATTGATAATGCCCAAATAAAAATGTGTAAACACAGAGGCTGTAGAGTCATCATAAGTTTGTTTGTAATAAGGAGAAACAAACGGTAAAGCTCTTAAAAGAAAAGGGTATGCAGCTTCGTGATTATTTAGATTCATATAAGTTGCACCCACTAAAAAATTAATATTGGGATTGTCAAAATTAGAACTGTAAATATCTAAAAGAATATTCAGGGCGTTGGCATTATCATCATTATGTATGAATAGGTCTGCTTCAGTAAATTTTTCAATATAATCTCTGGTGAACTCCTGAGAAAATGAATTCATAAAAAAGCAAAAAAATAATAAAAAAGCGCAAGATAGTTTTCTCATAGCAGTATCAGATTAGTATCTGCAATATTTACCAATTTCCTCGTAAATATCATAATATCCAAGTTCTCCGGCTAAACTAAAATCCTCACAGGCATCTAAAAGCTTATCAGCTCTGTGTTTTGCCAATCCTCTCTTATAGTATAAAATAGCTGTTCGGGGATTATATTCAATAGCTTTGTTGAAAACTTCAATGGCACCTTCAAAATCTCCTATTAGCATTTTTAAATCCCCCTTTTTAACAAGAGCATTAAAATTGGTTGAATCCAGTTCAAGGACTTTTTCAAAGTCATTCATGCTGTTGATGTAATCTCTTTTATTTCTGAAAGCATCACCTCTAGCAAGCAAATAAACGATATTGTCCGGAGCAATGTCAAGAGCTTTGGTATAATCACTGATGGCACCATCGTAGTCATTGGGAAAATGATGTTTTAAATCGCCTCTTCTGAAAAATATTTCTGCATTATTAGGAGATTTTGAAACAGCCTGATTATAGCTTTCAACGGCGTCAGCGAAATTTCCTTGTAAATTATATATATTTCCCCTGATAACATAGGCTTCAAAATCATTGGGGTTTGCTTCAATAGCTTTATTAATATCTTCCATTGCTTGCACATACAGTTCCATTTTTAAACGGAGTTTTGCTCTTTTTACAAGAGCTTCAGAATTTCTTGGATTACTTTCAATAATACCATTAACAGTATTTATTGAGTCAATAAAAGATTTAAGTTGAATTTTTGCAAAAAAATACTCTTCATTAAATGGGTTGTAAGTATAAGCAGCTGAAATATCAACAAGAGCGCTGTCAAAATTACCTAATTGAATGTTTGCCAAACCTTTGTTATAGTAAGCATTTGCATCTTTTTCCGATAATTGAATTGTTGTGGCATAGTCTTCAAGTGCACCGGTATAATCCGCCATAAGGTAGTGCCTTAATACTGCTTTGGTATAAAATGTTCTTTCAGAAGCAGGGTTAAGTTGAATAGATTGATCAAAATCAAGAAAACCTTCATTATAAAGTCTGAGATCGATATGAGCAAGTGCTCTGTCGTAAAAGATTTCCGCATCAAAAGTTTTGAGTTCTGAAGCTCTGGTGAAGTCCTTAATTGCACCATGAAAATCGCCAAGTTCACTTTTGGTTGCCCCTCTGTAATAATAAGCATCAGCAAAAAGTGAATCAATAAGGATGGCTCTGTTTAGGTCTTTAAGCGCAATAATATTATTTCCCCAACCAGCGTTGTCAATAGCTCTGTAAAAATATTCTTCAGCTGTTTGAGAATAAATAGTGGAGACAAAAAAAAGAAATAAGATATTAATTTTCAGTACTCGTAATTTATTTTTCATATAAATAAAATAATTTAATCACACATACTTTCAACAAATTCATCAAATGCCTCAGAATATTCAAGTTTATTTGCTCTTTCGAGGTCGGCACAACCACCCAGCTTGTCATTAATTTTATGTTTTGCCATTCCTCTGTAAAAGTAGGCTTCGCCTAAGTCTTCTCTTATAATAAGAGCTTTGTCATAAAATTCAATGGACTCTGCATACATTTCGATCAAATAATTAACATATCCCAATTTACTAAGAGCAAGTTCGTTATTTGGATAAATTTCGAGGACTTTATTAAAATCTTCTATTGCACCAGTATAGTTTTTTATTTGAATTTTTGCCATTCCTCTGAAATAAAAGGAGTTGGCATCGTCAGGGAAATAGCCTACTGCAATTGTAAAGTCATTGATTGCACCGTTATAATCTTCCAGTCTATATTTGAGAAGACCTAACTTTTCATAAGCTTTTTCATAATTAGGGCTTATTTCAACAGCCTTAGAAAAATTGGATAAAGCAGCATCAAAATCTCTGATATTGTATTTAAAGAGTCCCATTCGATAATACCCGTCGGCACTTTGTGCATAAAAAAATTGAGGGATTAACAAAAACAACCAAATAATTAATAAAATCCCATCGTTCTTTTTTAATACAAAATTAGTTATATTTGTTTGCATGGAATTGGCTTTTATTATTATAACAAAGATAAACAATAATATAGATGTAAATATACAACAATTATTTTTTTTCTATTAGTTAAAGTTCAATTCTTTGATTAGAAAAAAAATATTCAAATTCTGCATTATTTGAACAAACAATAATAATTTTATTTTGTGAAAAAGAGGTTATAGTATTTCCGTACCAATCGATAGATTTATTGTCAAAATTAACACAAGGTTCATCAAAAAGAAGTATTTTTTTTGAAAAAAAAAGAGCAAGTGCAATTTTTAGTTTTTGTTTCATTCCCGAAGAAAACTCTTTTATTTTTATTTTAGTTTGCTTTTCAAAATTCAGTTTATTAATAATTAATGCTGTATCAAAACCAGAAAGAGGCTTGACAAATTTTGAATGAAAGTTTATTTGTTCTTCAAGGGTAAATTCTTCAATTAATTCTGAATAAGGAGCCACAAAAGATATAAATTCATGAATATTGTTGTGGTTAATTAAGGTTGCATTATCATCATAATAGTTTAGTAATCCTGAATCGGGTTTGACGATATTAGCAATGATTTTAATTAAAGTTGATTTTCCGGATCCATTTTGACCGGTAATGGCGCATGGTTTTTCGGGTGATACCGAGAATCCAATATTTTGAATTATTTTGGTGTTGTTGAACGACTTACAGATATCTGTACCGGTAATATTCACAAAATGTATTGTATAGACAGTTAATCAAAAAAATCAGAAATTGTTATTATTTATTAACTTAGGAGTGTTGTAGCCCCTCATAATACCTCTTGAGGAGTTATTAATAAACTGAATAATTTCATCTCTTTCGGGTGATGCAGGCATTTCTGTTTCAACAATAGTAAGGGCATTAGAGGTATTGTATCTTTTAAGGAAAATAATGCGGTAGATGTCTTGAATTTCCTTAATTTTTTCGGCAGTAAAGCCCCTTCTTCTAAGTCCAACAGAGTTAATACCGGCATATGATATTGGTTCTCTGGCACATTTTGTATAAGGAGGGACATCTTTTCTGACGAGGCATCCCCCTGAAATCATGGCGTGTGCGCCGATTTTGACAAACTGATGAACAGCGGACAAACCTCCTATTATGGCAAAGTCTTCAACTGTAATATGTCCTGCAAGATTAGCAACATTTGCGAGAATGCAGTTTTTACCTATAATACAATCATGAGCTATGTGTGCATAAGCCATTATTAAGGTATTATCTCCTATTATAGTGTCAATGTTGGCAGTTGTTCCCCTGTTTATGGTAACATATTCTCTTATAGTAACATTGTCACCAATAATAACATAAGTGTCTTCTCCTTTGAATTTTAAATCCTGTGGAATTGCAGAGATAACAGCACCGGGGAAAATTTTGCAATTTTTCCCGATTCGAGCCCCTTCCATTATTGTAACATGAGGACCAATCCATGTGCCCTCATCAATTTCTACATTGTTATGAATGGTTGAAAACGGTTCAATAACGACAGATTTGGCTAATTTAGCCTGCGGATGTATATAAGAAAGCGCGTGGTTCATTTAATAAAAATATTTGGCAAATATACAATTATATTAATAATCAAATTTCTTTTTCTTTTTTTACAATTTGTGCAGTAAACTCAAGTTCTGCAGCTATTTTTTCCCCAACAAAAGCAACTCCTTTCATATCTGCAATACCTCTACGAATAGGAGTTAACAATTCTACTTTAAAAATAAGCGTATCTCCTGGAACAACTTTATGTTTGAATCGCACATTATTAATGCGCAAGAAATAGGTGGCATAATTTTCAGGATCCGGTACGTTTTTTAAAACAAAAACACCACCAGCTTGAGCCATGGCTTCAACCTGGAGAACACCTGGTAAAATAGGTTCGCTTGGAAAGTGTCCGACAAAAAAGGATTCATTCATTGTAACATTTTTCAATCCTACAATATAATTATCAGTAATGTCTAGAATTTTATCAACAAAAAGGAAGGGAGGTCTGTGAGGGATTATTTTTTTTATTTGGTTTATATCATAAACAGGCTTGACATTAGGATCATAAAAGGGGGCTTTCTTTTTAAGTTTTTGCTGTCGTATAAATTTTTTTATTTCTTTAGCAAAAGCAATATTTGAAGTATGACCCGGCCTTGTGGCAATAATATGAGCTTTTATAGGTTCCCCTATAAGGGCTAAATCTCCAACGACATCTAATAATTTATGTCGAGCAGGTTCATTATGAAAGCGTAGTTTCAGGTTGTTTAAAATGCCTTCCTTTAATACTTTGACTTCCGGTTTATTAAAGAGTTTGGCCAGTTTTTTTAACTCATCATCATTGATAACGCGATTTACAAAAACAATGGCATTATTAAGGTCGCCACCTTTTATTAAATCATTGGATACAAGATACTCGAGTTCATGAAGGAAAACAAAAGTACGGCAGGGTGCAATTTCTTTAGCAAAATCATTGATGTCTTCCAAAATGGCATTTTGAGGAATCAAAACACCAGAGTCAAAATCGATAAGGACAGAAACTTTAAAGGTATCAGATGGAAGGGCAATCATTCTAACCTTTCGTTCTTCATTTGAATAAATAATGTTCTGATCTAATTCAAAATACTCTTTAGGAGCATTTTGAGTTTTAATGCCGGCTTCCAAAAGTGCTGAAACAAATTTTTCAGAGCTACCATCCATTATAGGTAATTCGGGATTATCAATTTCTATAAGTACATTATCAATACTTAAACCGGAAAGAGCCGCCAAAGTGTGTTCAATAGTTTTAACCTCTACGCCGTTAACCCCAATGGTTGTTCCTCTTGAAGTGTCTGAGACATTTTCAATCTGTGCTTCAATCAATGGTTGATCTTTTATATCAATGCGCTTAAAAACATACCCTGTATTTTCTGGAGCGGGTTTAAATGTCATCGTTACGAATTCTCCGGTATGCAAGCCTGTTCCACTAACACTTACAGGCTTTTTTATAGTTCTTTGTTTTTCAAACATTATAAATAAAATGGGTTTATAAAAATGAAGGCAAAGGTAAGTCTTTTATTAATATTAAAAACCTACTTTCTAATTATTGAAGGATAATAAATTGTAATGCTTGATGGAAATTATAAAAAGTCATTTATGTTTGATTAATAGAATCTGGATAAAGGATTAAAAAGAGCCTGTTTTTAAATATCTTCTTTTTTAAATTTATAAAATAGATTGAAATATTGGGGTAGATTTTTAAAACAAGCATAAGCTCTACGGTATTGTGAAATTTCGAAAGCAGGGGATCCTTGCATAATGACTCCTTCTTTAGTAATACTGCTTCCAATCCCCGATTGAGCAGCGATTTTTACATTATCGGCTATAGAAATATGGCCAACAATCCCGACTTGTCCACCAATCATACAATTCTTGCCTATTTTTGCTGAGCCGGATATCCCTGTTTGTGCAGCAATTACAGTATTTTCACCTATTTCAACATTATGGGCTATCTGGATGAGGTTGTCAATCTTAACTCCCTTTCGAATAATTGTTGAGCTTATTGCAGCCCTGTCGATGGTAGAGTTGGCTCCTATTTCAACATTATCTTCAATAACAACATTTCCAATTTGTTCAATTTTATTGAAGGCACTATTTTGCTGAGGAGCAAAACCAAAACCGTCTGAACCTATTACAACTCCGGAGTGAATTTTACAAAAACTGCCAATTTTACAATTGTCATAAATTTTAACACCGGGATATAAAACAGTGTCATTTCCTATTGTGACATTTGAGCCTAAATAAACCTGAGGAAAAATAACCACATTATTTCCGATTGACGTATTTTCTCCTATAAATGAAAAATCACCTATTGCAACGTTATTTCCTAGAATAACACCGTGACTCAAAGACGCTTTTTCTGAAACAATATATTTTTGTTGTTTTCTTTCAGCAAATAAATTTGTTAAAACGGTAAATGCATCATAAGCGTTGGGGACACTTATTAAAACAGGTGAAATGTTTTTGGTGGGGATATAATCTGCATTTACAATAACAGCGGAAGCTTTTGTTGAATATAAAAATGGTTCATATTTCATGTTGGCAAGAAATGTTATTGAACCTTCTTCCGCATCTTCTATACGCGCCAAACGGCTAATTTCAACATCCGGCATGTCTCCTTTAACGGAACCTTTTACAAGTGCCGTAATATGTGTAATAGTGTAGCCCATTTTGACAATTTGATTTGTAATATTTTTACAAAGTAAAATAAAAAATTAAATATCTTTTGGATAACACAAAAAATATTTAACCACTGTTTTTGAAAGTGATTGATTATCAAGATAATCAGATGCTTCTGAAATATCTAAAACGTCATTATTACGCAGAAGAATTTTAATCTTTTCGGTTGCAAGATTATATATATTATTTGTAGCCTTGTCGGTAAAAACAAAGAATTTTGCCTCATCAGAATCAAGATCGTATGCCTTAATAACTTTTTCCCTTAATGAATGTAGTTTTTCTTCATCGAAAGGTGTATTGCTGAACTCTATTCTAAATAAATTTCTGAAGATAAGCCTTTTTGAAAGCATAGCCAATGTCTTGTCGGGAGAATCACACCAAACTTTTACAGATGCATAAATGTCATAATCGTCAAGACGTGAAAAATTTGACAACACCTGATTGTTTTTCAGAAAACTATTTTTGTTGTATTTGTTTTTAAGAAATTCGTTTAAAGCAGGAGTGCAAAAAAGAGGAACACCATTACCTATTAAAAACTTTGCCCTTCGTAAAATATTTATCAATAAGAACTCTGCAGAAACTACCGTTTTGTGTAAATAAACCTGCCAGTACATAAGGCGCCGAGCGATAATAAATTTTTCGATAGAATAAATGCCTTTTGCTTCAACAACAAGTTCGTCGTTAACAACATTAAGCATTTTGATGATTCTTTCACTGCCAATAACACCTTCTGAAACACCTGTGTAGAAGCTGTCGCGGTTAAGATAATCCAAACGGTCAACATCCAGTTGACTTGATACCAGTTGATGTAAGAATTTTTTGTGATACGTATTTTTAAATATTTTCAGAGCCATTTTAATTTTTCCCTGAAAGATATTATTAAGCTCATACATAAAGAATTCTGAAATATCCTCATGTTTAATGTCGTCAACAAGGCTATTTTCAAGAGCATGAGAAAACGGTCCGTGACCTATATCATGCAATAGAATAGCAATAGTAACGGCTTCAGCCTCTTCTTCATTAATAAGGTGTCCTTTCTGACGAAGCACTTCTATTGCTTCACACATCAGGTGCATAGCCCCCAATGCATGATGAAAACGTGTGTGCAGAGCTCCAGGATAAACAAGGTGAGTGAGACCAAGCTGTTTGATGTGTCGTAAACGCTGAAAAAAGGGATGTTCAATTAGATCGAAAATAAAATCATTTGGGATGCTGATAAAGCCGTAAACCGGATCGTTTACAATTTTTCTTTTGTTTAATCTTTTATTCATTGATCTTTGGTTGATTAATGTTTAAAGTGTAATTATACACTTTTTTGATTTCTTCTTTTGATTCTTGCCTTTTATTTTGTTTTATATAGTTGAATTTATAAGTGGGCTCATTATTCTGTAAAACCGGCAGGTTAAAATTGATTGTTATTTTCATCGTTGATTTGACCCTTTGTCCTATGTTTTTTACTTTGTTATACTTTAGCATATTTACAAGTCGCAGGGCTTCTTCATCGCAGCCAAAACCTAAACCGTTAATAATTTCTGAAGCTGTAACTTTTCCATCATCGTCAACTTCATATTTAACATAAACTTTTCCCTGTATCTTGTTTTTTAGTGCTTCAGCAGGATATTTAAGCTGTCCACCAATAAATTCCTTTAATGCTTTATTTCCTCCGGGGAAATCAGGCAGTTTTAAGAATTTTTTATTTTTTTTGTGCATTTGAAGTGGTTATTTTTATAAGTCATGAAAATTGTAAACCAATAATGCTTTGTTTGACATAAGTTTTTTAAGCTTACAAATATACAAATTAATAAAGTGGATATATTTAACGCTGAAATTATAAAAAGTTCAACAGCAGAAGTCTATACAATTTTAAATTTATAGTTTAAAAAACATCAGGGAATTTTTATGAGTTTAAGCACCTGACTGTTTTCTCCCCAACATACATGTGCAAAGTAAACAGCAGCACGAAGTTGACCGGCATCCCATGTGATTATATTATCGGATTCTGAAAGGGTTTCATTAATATTTTCAAGCATAATTCCCCTGCTGTCATAAATGATTACAGAAACTTGATTTTTACCACATTCAACGGGTATGCTAAATGTAACTTTGTCGGAAAAAGGATTGGGATAAAATTGCACATTTGGTATTATTGGGAAGTTGATACCTGTAGTTAAAATATTTATATAATTATTCTTAATTGTTGATTGAAATGGTGCTCCATAAAATGTAATCAATTTAACACTGTACAGACCAGGGGAGTTAAATGTGAAAATGGGGTCTTGTTCATAACTTTCTGTAACGCCATTGTTATCAAAATCCCATTCCCATCCTGATGGGTAATTTGTTGATAAATCGGTAAAATGAACCGTAAGAGGTGAAATTCCTGATGTGACATCAGCAGTAAAATCAGCACTATCAATCAGATTTGGTACAACTGTAAAAACTGCGGGATCTGACCATTCACTCCATTTAATATTTTTATCGCGATAACGTATCCGCCATGCATAGATATTTCCAACTGCGAGTTTGCCAGCTGGGACATTCAGTCTTTTTAAATCAATGCCAATATTTAAATCTATTGGCAAATAATCAGGTGCTCCGGAATTGCCGTAAACATTTGTATAATCCCTGATGCTGTCAATTAACAAATTAGTCCAGACACCCGGTGTATTACTAATCTGGAATTGAGAACTCATGATTTCGTCAATGCCGTTAAAAGGGGATGCAATGAGGGTGGGGGAAACAGAAGAAATATTTATCGGAGCCAAAGTTAGAGGTTTTTGGGGTTGAACCTGATTTGCAAAATAATGCCATGATTCCAATGGCAGATTATTTAAGTATTTTTGTGGATGTCCAAGGCTGTAGGTTGTTGCTGTATAGGACTTATTGTCAACATCTACATCAAAAATGACATAACTATAATGATCATACATACTTTGTATCTCAGGATAATCAGTCTGATTTGCATATTCTTCCCATCTGTCAAGATAAGCTCCTGCTCCTCCAACACATAGAACATGAAAATCCTGAGGCTGATTGTGAGCTGATTTTTTAACCCCATGTTCGTAATTGTGAGAATGGCCATAAGCATTAAAAACAACCTTTGGATAATTTGCCAATTCTCCGTGAATATCATTCTGTGTAAAAGAAGTATTTCCATCAGGCCACATTTCTGAGTGTCCGGGATGGTGATTAAACGTAAAAACAAAGTCGGTAGATGGGTCTGCATTACTTTGCTCTAATTTGTTATGGAGCCACAATACTTCTGTATTGTTCTGGTAGTTGGTATTTGTATTTAGTGCAATAAATCTGCTGTTAGCGAGCTTAAATGAGTAATAACGCTCTGTAAGGGCATTGGGATAGGAATAGTCGGAAACATCTTCATATTTTACATATTGGTAATAATAGGCACTTTCACCCTCATGATTGCCAATTGAAATCATTGAGGGGATTGATCTCGTAAGATTTGCAAACGGGTTAAAATATTCTTTTTCAAAGGCATCAGGATTACTGCCATCGCCAACCATATCACCGGGACGTATTAATAGTGAAACAGAATCAATCCAGAATTCACCATAGAGATCTTTAAGTTTATCTTCAATGGCATTCGACACATGCGCAGGCATATTTATATCGCTCTGAGAGTCTGCCAAAAGAACAAAACGCAAATGTTTGCCAGAAGTATTTTGCTCAAATGGCGTTCTGAATTCGTAAACCTGAGAAGTATCGCTGCCACTTATACAACGATAATAATAATGAGTATCAGGAGTCAGGCCATTGAGTTTAACAGTGTGCCATTTTTTCACGTCAATTGTTTCATAACTTCCAAGAGCTGTTAAACCTAACAAAGGAGAAGCACCATACTGAACTGAAGTATTGGTTGTTTGAGACGAATGCCAGCTGATGTAAACCGAAGTAGGTGTAGGGGTTTGTAAATATGTATTAATTCCTTTATGAGAACTTGACATTATGTGGTTATAACCACCCAGAGAGTCAATTTCAACAGGGGTGAGGTTTCTGTCATAAACAGCGACCTGAGCAATGTCAAAAATATTGTCTTCAGCATCATTATCGGCAAATAAAAGAAAGTTATTCTGTAAAGTAGATGGACTGAGGGAAAAACGACCGTCAATTGCTTGAGAAGTACCACTGAATAAAAGCTGACCATCGAGATAATAGTTAAAAGAAGTCCCCAATTTAACAGAAATTACCAACCTGTACCACTCTCCGGTTTTGAGCACTTGCTGAGAATAACCAGTGGCAGAGACACCAATTGTTCCTGAGGGACTTATAAATACCTCAGCATCATCGGTTATGGTATTTGCAGTATCGGTCTGGAAAAAGGATCGCCACAGACCAAACTGATTTATTTTGAAATCAATTAGTAAAGAATAGTTATTAACTTTTATAGGGGTGCCAGTACCATTTGGGGGAATATTGTGAAAGCATCGAAAAAAACTATTGGTTCCTAGTCTAACAGCAAGATTCGATGCTGAAGGGCCATCAACAGAACGGATATATCCTGTTGGGACAAGGTCTGTACCATAGGAAGCGTTTGAAATATCAGCAGAGTCATCAAAAGTCCAGTAACCTTTTATTCCCGATACTGACATGGGATTAATGCCTGTCTGTGAAAAGCTTAAAGAGGTTATTATAAACATTAAAGCTAATGATAAAAATCGTCTGGTCATAGAATTAAAATATTTAGCAAAACTATGTGGAAAATGTTGAAGGTTTAAATTTATGTTTATTGTTTTTAAATATTTGTCAAAGTCAATTATTAACCGCAATATGAGTTATAAAAACCAAGATTGTTTTTATCAAGATAACTTTCTGAATTCAATGTCAGTTTTTTCTTAAAAATTCTATTGAACCATCTCAAAGTATAAATGAAAAGATAAGCTTCCAATGGAAATCTAAAATAATTGAGCCGAAATCTCAGGTAAGTAATGGGGAAAAAAAACAGGCTCAATAAGGCTGTAAGAATCTTAAAAGTAATAGTAGGTGCATCCTTAAATAGAAAAGGATTGGCAAGAGGTAGATAAAAATTTACAAATAGTTCTAATTTCCAACTGTAATTATTGCTTATCCATGGTGGTTTAAAGCGGTAAAGAAAAAACACATAGTCGCTCAGTTTTGAGGGCATAACCAATCCTTTTTCAAGAGCAACATCATACATTTTGGTTTGTGGTACAGGGACAAAAAGATGAAGGCGTATTTTTAACTTTGAGTTAATAATTTTGGATTTTCTTACCATTTCAAGAGTATTCATTAAGTCTTTTTCGGGATTTTCAGGAAAACAGACAATCAGCAGAAATACAGGAGAAATATTGTGTTTTTTTAAGTTTTTTACAAACAAGTAATTATCATCAACCTGAATATTTTTGTTAACGGTTTTAAGAATGTTCTCGTCTCCTGATTCAGCACCAATGAAAACCTGACGGAGTCCTGATTTAAAAAAAAGACTGATGTCATTTTCGTTGAATAATTTGTTGAACAAGCCTGCATGAGTACAACATTCCCACTTAATATTTAAATTGTTTGAGATAATTGCTTCAGACAATTTAAGGGCATGGGCTTTATTTGTAAAAAAATTATCATCCCAAAAGCTGATGGCATCAATATGGGCTTTTTCCTTAAGATATTTTATATCATTGATAATGGTTTCAATATCCTTATTGTACCATTTGCCACCAAAAACAGTTGCAAGCGAACAAAATTCACATCTGAACGGACACCCATGACTGGCAAAGTAAGTGATACATCTTTCTGAAAAGGAATTCTGAAAAACATAGTCTGAGGGATTAATCAACGACCAGTTTATTTCGGGAAAATCTTTAATATCAACAAATCCGGTTTTCGGATTTATTTTAATCTGGTTTTCGATTTTATAGCCAAGACCTGTAATGTGAACAAATGATTTGTTGTTTAAAATAGCATTGGCAAGTTCTCTGAAAGGTACTTCTGCCTGCCCGTTTATAATGAAATCAATATAATCTTCTTTCAGAGTCAGTTCTGGCATAAGAGAGCAATGCCAGCCTGCCCATATTGTGAGCGCATTTTTGTTGTGTTTCTTAATTGTTTGTGAGAATTCAATGGCTCCTTTTATCTGAAATCCTGTTGCAGCAGTCGTAACAGCCATAATGATTCTATCAGCATACTTTTCAATGAGAAGCTCATAGTTAAGTACTGTTTGCTCGTCAATAAAGAGGATATCTGTGTTTAAATTACGTATCATTCTTTCCATCTGTAAAACAGAATAAGGCATAAAACGCGTAGAGTCGTTATTTACTTTTGGAAAGAAAAAAACAGTTAAGGGTTTGTTCATATACAGCCAATAATTCTAAAAACTACAAATTTATTTAAAATAATTTTTTTAATTGAAAAAGTTTTTTTTATCTTTGCAGCGATTTAAAAAGGGAAAGAAAGAAAAAGGGGCTTTAAAGCCCCTCTTTTATTACAAAAAGTGAAATGATAAAAGAAACAACTATACGACATATTATAGAAGAGAAAATCAAAGGCAGTGATTTGTTTATCGTAGAGATATGCGTTAATCAGGCCAACAAAATAACTGTTTACTTAGATAGTCCGAAGGGTGTAACTATAAATGATTGTATTGAAATAAGTAGATGTGTTGAAAGTAAACTTGACAGAGAGAAAGAAGACTTTGCCTTAGAAGTATCGTCTGCAGGTTTAACAATGCCATTTAAGATAAAAGAACAATATGTAAAAAATATTGGAAAGTCTGTAAAAATAAAAACCCTTGATGGTCAAATACTTAAGGGGAACCTTTTAAGCTGTGATGAACAATCTGTTGTGATTGAAAGTGAAAAAAAAGAGAAAAAAGAGAAATTAATGATTCAAATAAGAGTTGATTTTGATAATATAAAAGAAACCAAATTAGATTTAATATTTTAAAATAATAAGCCACATAAAAAAAGTGTTCAATGGAAAACATTAATTTAGTAGAAGCCTTTTCTGAATTTAAAGAATTCAAGAATATTGACAGAGAAACCATGATGAGAATCTTACAAGATGTACTTGTAGGAATTCTAGAAAAGAGATATGAAAGTGCAGATAATTTTGATATTACAGTAAATATTGATAAGGGAGACCTTGAAATATGGCGTAACAGAATTATTGTTGAGGACGGACAGGTTGCAGATTCCAATAAAGAGATATCATATTCAGATGCTATAAAAATTGAACCCGACTTTGAGGTAGGAGAAGAAGTGTCAGAATTATTTAATATTGGACAGGTATTAAGGAGAGAGATTTTATCTATAAAACAAAATCTTCAGAACAGAATTTTGGAGCTTGAAAGAAATGAAATTTATAAAAAATATAAAGATAGGGTAGGGGAAATAATTGTTGGAGAAGTTTATCAGATATGGAAAAAAGAAATGTTGGTTATTGACGATGAAGGTATAGAAATGCTACTTCCTAAAACTGAACAAATACCAACAGATAAATATAATAAAGGAGACAATGTAAAGTCAATTTTACTTGAAGTGAAAATGCAGAACAATACCCCAATTATTGTATTATCGCGCACTTCTCCGGTATTTCTCGAAAAATTATTAGAAAACGAAGTTCCTGAAATTTTTGATGGTCTTATCACCATCAAGAAAATTGAGAGATTACCGGGAGAAAGAGCCAAAATTGCTGTTGAATCGTATGATGATAGGATTGACCCCGTAGGAGCTTGTGTTGGAATGAAAGGACAAAGAATCCATTCCATTGTCAGAGAATTGAATAATGAAAATATTGACATAATCAATTATACTACAAATATTCCTCTTTATATTTCAAGAGCATTAAGTCCGGCAAAAATTACAGACATTAAATTAATTGAAGCAGATAAAAGAGCTATTGTTTCGCTAAAAGTGGATCAGTTATCATTAGCCATAGGGAAAAACGGACAAAACATAAAACTTGCTTCTCGTTTAACAGGATATGAAATTGATGTTAACAGGCATATGGACTATGAAGAAGAGGATGTTGATTTAATGGAGTTCAGTGATGAGATTGAAGAATGGATTATTGAAGAATTTTTAAAAATTGGTTTAGATACAGCCAAAAATGTTCTCAAATACAGTGTTGAAGACCTTGTTAGCAGAACTGATTTGGAAGAAGGAACGATAAAAGAAGTAATAAGAATATTAAAGGAAGAGTTTGAATAAATAATTCCTATTTTGAAACAAAAATAATATTATGAGTGAAAATTTAACATCAGTAAGACTGTCAAAGGCTGCTAGGGATTTGAATATTGGCATGAACACAGCATTTGAATTCCTTACAAAAAAAGGAATTAAGATCGACAATAATCCCAATACCAAAATTTCGGCAGAAGCTTACGAACTTTTGTTAAAGGAATTTCAGGGAGATAAGAAAGTAAAGGAAGATGCCTCAAAGATAAATTTGGAAGTTGAAGTTAAGACAACTGTAAGCCTTGATAAGAATATTAAAACTGTTGAAATTTCAACGCAAGAAAAAGAGAAGAAAGACGAGCTTTTAATCAAGTCAAAAAAGATTGAGCATGAGAAAGAGCCCGTAGAAGAAATTAAACCGGATAAGAAAGAAAAGGTTGAGAAAAAACAAAAAGCTGAAGAACCTGAAATAGTTGAAAAAACAGAAGTTGTTATAACACCTAATGAAATACCCGTTGAGGAAATTTCTGAAGAAGTCGTAACTATTATTGAGGAAGCTCCTAAAGAAGAATTAATCAGTGTTGAAGAAGAGGAGATTATAGAAGAAGTTGATGAAGGAATTAACCCATTACAAGAAGACAAACAAGAATCAAAGTTAAAGGTTGTTGGTAAGATTGATTTATCACAGATAAATTCAAAAACAAAACCGGCCAGAAAAACAAGAGAGGAAAAGGATAAAGAAAAGCAAAGCAAGATAAAAGAAAAAGAAGATCAAAAACAAAAAACAAAGGAAAGCAAGAAAGAAGCTGATTTAATAAAAGAAAAAGAACAGGAAGAAGAAAATAACATCATCAGCACGGAACAGAAAGCGGAACTCAAAGAAAAATTTGAGGGTAAAGAATCTTTTAAAGACAATACTACAAAATTAAAAGGGCCCACCATCTTGGGAAAGATTGATCTTAATGATAAAAAAGATACCCGCAAAGATGAAAAGTCTTCAACAACACAGCAGAATTCAGGGGCAGATAATCAAAGGAAAAAACGAAAAAGAATTTTCAAGGATAATAAGGGCGTTGGTGGATACGACAACAAAGATAACACTAAAAATAAAAGTGTTAAGAAGCCTGAAATAAGCGAAGAAGAAATTCAAAAGCAAATTAAAGATACACTGGCACGATTAAGTGGCCCTCAGAAGTCGAAAGCAGCCAAATACCGAAGGCAAAAAAGAGACCATGACAAACAGCAGCAACAAGAAAGAAATGAGCAAATGGCAGAAGACTTGAAAGTTGTCAAAGTTCTTGAATTTGTAACAGCAAATGAGTTGTCAAAAATGATGAATGTTCAGGTAACTGAAATTATATCCATGTGTCTCAGTTTAGGTTTGTTTGTTTCAATCAATCAACGATTGGATGCTGAAACGATAAGTATTGTTGCAGAAGAGTTTGGGTATAAAGTTGATTTTATAAGTGTTGAGGATCATAATGTTATTGAAGAAGAACCAGACAATACTGAAGATCTGGTAGAACGCTCACCTATAGTTACTGTAATGGGTCACGTTGACCACGGAAAAACCAAACTGTTGGACTTTATCAGAAAATCCAATGTTGTAGCTGGAGAAGCAGGAGGAATTACTCAGCACATTGGGGCCTATGAAGTAAGATTAGATGACAACAGAAAGATTGTATTTCTTGATACCCCCGGCCATGAGGCATTCACAGCTATGCGTGCCCGCGGAGCCAAAGTCACTGATATTGCCATTATTGTTATTGCAGCCGACGATGGCGTTATGCCTCAGACCATCGAAGCTATCAATCATGCTCAAGCAGCTGGTGTGCCTATTGTTATTGCCATAACAAAAATTGATAAGAACACTGCAAATCCGGAAAGGGTTAAAGAACAATTAGCAAATATCAATATTCTTGTTGAAGATTGGGGCGGTAAGTATCAATGTCAGCACATCAATGCAAAAGAAGGAATAAACATCGACAAGCTTTTAGAAAAAATATGTTTTGAAGCAGATGTATTGGAACTTAAGGCCAATCCTAAAAAACCGGGCTTAGGTACAGTTATAGAGTCTTCTCTTGACAAAGGCAGGGGGTATTTATCAACAGTTTTGGTACAAAACGGAACTATAAAGGTTGGAGATGTGTTGGTTGCCGGAAGTCATTTTGGGAAAATAAAATCAATGTTTAATGAACGAAATATACCTGTAAAAGAGGCCGGACCAGCAACACCGGTTTTAATTCTTGGAATAAACGGAGCCCCGCAAGCAGGCGACACCTTTAATGTTTTTAGGGATGAGAAAGAAGCAAAAAGCATGGCCCTTAAAAGACAACAATTGATTCGTGAACAGGGTTTACGTACTCAAAAACACATCACACTTGATGAAATTGGCAGACGCATTGCCATTGGAGATTTTAAAGAACTCAACCTTATTATTAAAGGAGATGTGGATGGCTCTATTGAAGCACTTGCAGATTCATTAATCAAATTGAGCACAGAAGAAGTTCAGGTAAATGTTATCCATAAGTCTGTAGGTTCTATTACCGAGTCTGATGTTTCTTTAGCTCAGGCATCAAATGCTATTATCGTGGGATTCCAGGTCAGGCCTACAGTTGGTGCTAAGAGAGAAGCCGAAAAGGAGCAAATTGATATTCGTTTATATTCAATTATTTATACCGCTATTAATGAAATCCGTTCTGCTATTGAAGGTATGCTTTCTCCTGAAATTGAAGAGAAAATTCTTTGCAACATTGAGGTTAGAGAAGTATTTCATATTACCAAAGTCGGAACAGTTGCCGGTTGTATGGTCCTTGACGGTAAAGTTATGAGGAGTACAAAAATTCGTGTTATTCGTGATGGAATTGTAATTTATACCGGTGTTCTCGGATCTCTTAAACGCTTTAAAGATGATGTAAAGGAAGTAACATCAGGATACGAGTGCGGGCTTAATATTCAGAGTTTTAACGATATTCGTACCGGAGATATTATTGAGGGTTACGAACAGATTGAAATTAAGAGAACTCTTTAAAAAAGAGTTTACTTTTTATTCGTAAAGGAACATTTCTTTTATATAACTATATACTTTTTCATTAAGAAAATATTTCATGTCCTTTCCTTCTTTCAGGGATTTTCTTATAAAACTTGATGAAATGTCGAGCAAGGGAACTTCAAAACACTTAATTCGAGGAAATTCTGTCTGGTTGAAGGGTTTTGTTCCCAAACGCTGATAAACATAGATGTCATGTTCTGCAACTATCATTTCATAATTTTTCCATTTAGGGAGCGATTCAAGGTTGTCGCCTCCCATAAGCAAAACAAATTTTTTTTCGGGATATTTTTCTTTAAGATAAGTCAGTGTATTTATAGTATATGATGGCTGGGGCATTTTAAATTCAATATCCGAAGCTCGGAAGTTGAGGTTATCTTCGATAGCTGCTTTTACCATGTTTAGTCTGTGATGGTCATCGGCAAGTGTTTTTTTTTGCTTAAGCGGATTGTGAGGAGATACAATAAACCAAATTTGTTGAATATCTGTAAATTCAATAAAATATTGGGCCATTATAAGATGTCCAATATGTATAGGATTAAAAGAACCAAAAAACAATCCTGTTTTGAGGGTAATATCTTTATAGTTTTTTCTTTCTATTCCCATGAAGTTATTTCTTAATAAAGCTTAATACGGCTTCTTCTGCTTTAATGATTGCTTCATCCAAATTATCGTTTGTGATACAGATATCAAATTCTTTTTCGTAAGATAGCTCCATTTGTGCACGTGCCATTCTTTTACTAAGTGTTTCCGGCGTTTCACTCAATCTGTTTATAAGTCTTTTTTCCAATTCATCAAGAGATGGTGGTTTTATAAAAATTGCCAAAGCATTTTCATTGAATATTTTTTTTATATTAACACCTCCCAAAACATCAAGATCGAATAAAACATGTTTGCCTTTTTGCCAAATACGCGTCAGCTCTGATTTTAAAGTTCCGTAATAACTGCCACTGTAAACTTCTTCCCATTCAATAAATTCATTATTCGCAATTTTCTTTTTAAACTCATCTACGCTTAAGAAATAATAATCGGTACCATGTATTTCTCCATCTCTTTTAGGTCTGCTGCAAGCCGATACCGAAAATTCAAGAGGTAATCCCTTTTTTAAAAGTTCCTTTACAATAGTTGTTTTTCCGGAGCCGGAAGGGGCTGAAAATATTACAGACTTACCAATCATTTAGAATTTTTATGAGGTCTTTAATATTACAAAAATATAAAAAAAATAAGAAAAGGAACTTAAGCGTTTAAATTTGATGCATAACAGAGTCCTTTGGTTATGTAGGGTCTGCTGAAAAACACACAACACACATATTCATAGATGTTTATGAATATCTTTATTTAGTAAAAGAAGAGCATCTCTAGAAATTTAATGTGTTTGTGTTAGCCTGATGCACGCCGTCTTTTTCGTTACTTCGGCTCGAAGTATTCATATACATCTTCGCCTCGTGGCCTCAAATTCGGCGCACCTCAGACTTTTTCAGCAGACCCTATGTAAAGCTACTTTCCTGACTTGTCCATTTTAGTGTAACAAGCAATTTACCATTGTTTTCAACTCCCATATTACCATTGTTTTGCCTTATTGATTTGTCATAGGCGAAGAAGTATCTCATTTACAAGAAGATATTTTCCTCAGTTCAACCCCGAATCTTTCAGCGATTTTAATGATTATTAATATGTCTTTGTTAATATTAATGTCAGTCTAACTCTGCTCCCTGCATTGTAATACAGGCAAATACAACAATGCTTTGTGTAAATAATTAATTAGATGGTATTTAAAATTTAAACTGCATTTTAACAATACAAAAAATTATTGTTTAACAGGGGTGTCGTTTTCCGTATAAGAATCTTCATCAACATCTATGCGGGGTTTTATAAATAAAACTTTAAAAAAGAAGTAGAATGTGAGTCCTGTAATTATCACTTCAGTAATGACCATAAATAATAAAGCAGTAGTTTTCATGTTATAAAGTCCCTTCTTTTTTACGTTTACGATAAGCAATAAATATTAAAATACAAATTGAAAAAAACAAAAGTAAAAGTAAAAGCCTCGACATATCAATATAAAATACATTATTTATGAAATTACCTTCAAAGATGGTGTCACCGATTTTTACAATATCTCCTTTATTAACAGATGCAATATTTTGTAATTCTGTTTCAAAAGTTTTAAAATTGCCGTCTTCTTTCTGCACAATAATGTAATTTTTCTCACTGTCTGAATATATTGAATCAATAATTCCGGATACTTCGGTATAAAATTTATCGGTAAAATAGGTTTTATTTGGGCCAATATTATCATGTCGTATTTGAGAAATAATACTTTCGGGGTGTAATTTCCATCCAGTAGGTCTTATTGCAGACCAATCATCTTTTGCAGGACGAATTAAAGAACCAAAGAAAACAATAATAAGAATTATGGGTGTTACAAACTTTATAATATACTTAAAGATGCCCGGAATTTTAATGTCTGATCCTGCTGTAATTTCTCCCCATCCTTTTTTTAGGCCAAATACCCACGAAAACAGAATTGCCTCAAACATGGCAAAAAGCACAAGAGAAACAGTTCCTGCCCAATAATCATATTCATCAAACACACCTTTCTGAAAAAACAAAACTGTTGGTAGTCCAAGAATAAGTACGCTTACACCAAAGGCTATGGCAGCTCGTGATCGTTTCCAATTGAATTCATCCATTAGAAATGACATGACCGGTGTACCCATGGCTAATGAAGAGGTTATCCCTGCAAAGAAAAGTAATCCAAAAAAGGCAATACCAGCTGATGCAGCTAAAAGAGGTCCCCATTGTTGAAATAAATAGGGTATTGTCCTAAAACCTAATCCTAAGCCACCACTTGAAGTAAGCTCTATAACTTTATCAATCCCAAGATAGCCAATTGAGATTGGAATGATAATGGCACTACCCAAAACAACTTCAACAAATTCGTTCATCCATCCTGCCGACATGGCATTAAGGGCAATATCATCTTTTTTCTTAACATAAGATGCATAACATTGTACAGACCCCTGTCCTAAAGAAAGGGTGAAAAATATTTGACCTGCAGCAGCCAGCCACACTTTAGGGTTGGTGAGTGAGCTGTACTGAGGTGTCCACAGAAAATTTAATCCCACAGTGCCATCATTAATAGCTCCTTCATGACCTGCTTTTAAAAATATAGCTTTAACAACAAGAAAAACACCAAAAATAATCAATAGCGGCATACTTATCTTTGCCACTTTTTCTACTCCACCTATCAGACCACGACTTAAAACCCATGTGTTTAAAACGATACAGAATAAAAAAAACAAAACAGCCTCGAAAGGTATTCCTGTAGTTGTGGTAAAAATATTAAGATAGTTATCAAAAAAATATGCTACACTATGCTGGTCCATTCCCTTAAATGTTCCAATTGCAGAATGATATACATAAGACATTGTCCAGCTTTCTATATAGCAATAGTAGGAAGCAATGGCTATGTTTGAAAAAATGCCAAAAACACCGATATATTTCCATAAAGAGCCTTTGGACATACGGTTAAAAGTAAGAGGTGTGGTATGATGTCCAAATTGACCCCCATATCTGCCGATTGACCATTCAATAAATAATAATGGGATTCCCATTAAAAGAAAACACACCAGATAAGGAATAATAAAAGCACCTCCTCCATTCTGAACAGCCTGTACCGGAAAGCGTAAAAAGTTACCAAGACCGACTGCATTCCCTGCCATTGCCAAAATTAAACCTACGCGAGACCCCCAGGCTTCTTTATTTGTTGTCATAGAATACAATTTAGTATAAAACTACTATAAATAATTATCTAAAAATCAAACATTAAGATTAAATATACGGAACAAATATAAATGTTTTTATTGATATTATAAAAAGTGATATCATTTTTTACTGCCACTTAAACACAGAATTGTACAAAATACATTTCCTCTTTAAAAATTCTATACTTCTTGTTTTCTATAGCTTTATTGTAGTGATTTTCATATTAAAAATAGACAAAAAAATTTTTCTGCCTTTTAAAACATTCAAATTTTTAAATTAATTGTTTAATTAATAAATTTATATATTTTTGTTTTTCTTATTATGTCCTTTCTTTTTTAATAGCTCATCATTCATTACACATCTTTAATCTTAAGTTATATGAAAAATAATTTTTTACAACTATTTGTACTGATCTGCTTTTTTAACTTGTTGATTTTTCAGACCGTAGCTCAGGTATTAACCGGTAATCCTGTTCAGCCTGCCATTCCCAATCAAAACCCGTTTTTTGATGCATCCACCAATCATGATCCATCAGTTACTTTTGAAAACAACAACAATAAAGGTCTTGTTTTTCCGAGAACTGATTTAACCCAGTGGGAATTCACTACCGATTTGTTGGATGGCAGCATGTTTCCAACTGCCTTTGATGGCATGATTGTATATAATGTAGGCACCGGCACTACACTTTCAGGTCAAGGACAAGTTGTAAGTGTTATACCAGGGTTTTATTATTTTTATAACCCGAGCGGTGTGGATGATATTTCAAATGGCCAATGGATGCCGCTTAGTAGCGCAAGTTATATCCCTCCACAAGGAACTGATGGACAAACCATGAGACATGATGGTACCGACTGGGTAGGTAATGACATCCTTTTCAACAATGGCATCAATATCGGTATTGGAGAAACTTCTCCTACAGGTAAACTGCATATATCCGTACCCGGTGCATGGGCCGGTGCTGCATTTACCGGTACAGGTCTCAATGATTTGAGTGTGAACAGCAGTGGATACAACACCTCAGGTGCTACTCATTATGCAGTACGCATTCAGAATGCAGGCCCGAATCCAAATATAATTGAAATCAGCAACGACGGCGGTAACTCCTGGTCAGCACCTATGGCCATAACACCAAATATTGACATGGGTTTTGGTGTCTATATCAGTTTTGCCCAAACAGGCGGTCACACCTATGACGACTTGTGGGAATTCACTGTAAACGAAAGCTTTTTTGATGTGTTTATAGTGAAAGACAACAGTGTAGGGGTTGGCACCGATGCTCCACAGGCCAATTTCCATACTGTCGGCACTGTTAGGCACGAAGGTTTGAATACCGGCACCCAAACCAATACCCTTATGATTGACAATAATGGGGATTTAAGTACCAGAACACTGAACAATGTGGCTTTCGATGGCTACACAGAAACCGATCCTACATGGACCGGTAATGCCAATACAACAGACACTATATACAGAACAGGTAATGTCGGTATTGGAACTTCAACACCAAGTGCCCTGCTACATACCAATGGCACTGGAACAGGACAAGGGAATGTGCTCTTTACAGGTTCATATAAATCCTCTTCACCCGGAGATCCTCCCGTTTCAGGCGCAGGCACCCGTATGATGTGGTACCCCGATAAAGCTGCTTTCAGAGCTGGGCGTGTGTTGGGCGCTTTTTGGGATAAAGACAGTGTGGGTAATTATTCGTTTGCAACTGGCTATGACACCAAAGCCAAGGGTTTTTCTTCAGTCGCATTGTGCCAGAACAGTGTTGCCTCTGGTTATGCATCAATTGCAATTGGCAGAATTTCAATAGCTTTAGGCGATTATGCTACTGCCATTGGAAATAGCAGTTCAGCTTCAGCAAATAACGCTACTGCAATCGGTCTCTTCGCTATGGCAGATGGTTACGCTTCTATGGCTCTGGGCTATACCAGCCTTGCTTCAGGAGGCGCATCTACAGCATTAGGATTCTCAGCCACAGCTTCAGCCGATTATGCTACTGCAATTGGGAATTCAACTGTTGCTTCAGGAAACAGTTCAACAGCAATGGGAATTGCTACATCAGCTTCGGGCGATTTTTCAACAGCAATGGGTTCAAACACTACTGCAGCTTCAGCTTATGAAACGGTTATGGGAAGTTACAGTGCGACTTACTCAGGAGACGCCTCCAATTGGGTGGCTACTGACAGACTCTTTGTAATTGGAAACGGCACCTCTGGTTCAGCAAGAAGCAATGCACTCACCATTCTTAAAAACGGCAAAACCGGTATCGGTACTTTTAACCCTTTAGCTTTGCTTCATGTAAATGATTCTGCAACAGGTGGCGGAAATGTGCTGTTTACGGGAGAATTTAAAGGTATTTCTCCTGGTAATCCTCCAGTTTCAGGCGCAGGCACCCGTATGATGTGGTATCCTGATAAAGCTTCTTTCAGAGCAGGCACTGCAGATGGACCATATTGGGATAGAGACAGCATTGGTTGGTTTTCAGTAGCTTTCGGGATAAATTCAATGGCTAAAGGAGCTTATTCAACCGCAACGGGTACAAGCACAATTGCATCAGGAGGTGCTTCCATGGCTATGGGATATTTCACAATGGCTAATGGAGATAAGTCAACAGCCTTGGGTTCATATACCACTGCTGTATCAGAATCCGAAACGGTTATTGGAAGTTACAATACTACCTACTCTGGAAATGCTACCTCATGGGTGGCTACCGACCGCCTTTTTGTAGTTGGAAACGGCACCTCTGGTTCAGCAAGAAGCAATGCGCTGACTATTCTTAAAAACGGTAAAACCGGTATAGGTACTTTTAACCCTTTAGCTTTGCTTCATGTAAATGATTCTGCAACAGGTGGCGGAAATGTGCTGTTTACGGGAGAATTTAAAGGTATTTCTCCTGGTAATCCTCCAGTTTCAGGCGCAGGCACCCGTATGATGTGGTATCCTGATAAAGCTTCTTTCAGAGCAGGCACTGCAGATGGACCATATTGGGATAGAGACAGCATTGGTTGGTTTTCAGTTGCTTTCGGGATAAATTCAATGGCTAAAGGAGCTTATTCAACTGCAACGGGTACAAGCACAATTGCATCAGGAGGTGCTTCCATGGCTATGGGATATTTCACAATAGCTAATGGAGACAAGTCAACAGCCTTGGGTTCATATACCACTGCTGTATCAGAATCCGAAACGGTTATCGGAAGTTACAATACTACCTACTCTGGAAATGCTACCTCATGGGTGGCTACCGACCGCCTTTTTGTAGTTGGAAACGGCACCTCTGGTTCAGCAAGAAGCAATGCGCTGACCATTCTTAAAAACGGTAAAACCGGTATTGGTACTTTCGCTCCTATGGCTTTATTGCATGTAAACGATTCTGCAACAGGCGGGGGAAATGTGCTGTTTACAGGTAATTTCAAATCCTCATCTCCCGGATCTCCCCCCATTTCAGGTACCGGCACCCGTATGATGTGGTATCCTGACAAGGCAGCTTTCAGAGCAGGTTATGTACCTACAACAAACTGGGATAAAGACAGTATAGGAGATTACTCGTTTGCAACAGGTTATAATACAAAAGCCATTGGTTTTTATGCTACAGCCATGGGCGCAGGTACTAAAGCTACTAATTATTATGCTTTTGCCATAGGTGTTTCCACTACAGCCTCAGCAAGCTCTTCCACAGCGATGGGTAATAATACTATTGCCTCAGGTTCTATGTCATTTGCAAATGGCAATGTTACTGTTGCTTCAGGTACAAGCTCAACTGCAATGGGAGAAAGTACTCTTGCCTCAGGGGATGTTTCAACTGCCATGGGGAAACAAACAATTGCCCCTTCTGGAAACGAAATGGTAATAGGGCGCTATAATACAACTTACACAGCTCAGAGTTCATCCGGATGGGTTTCCACAGACAGGCTTTTTGTTATTGGAAATGGGTTGAATGATCTCGCAAGGAGTAATGCTTTTACGGTATTAAAGAGTGGTAATATTGGTATCGGTACTGATACACCTGATGCTTTATTACATACTTATAGTACCGCTATAGGAGGTGGCAATGTGCTTTTTGAAGGCTCTTATAGATCTACCCCCGGCAATCCTCCTGTCACCGGTAGTGGTACCCGCATGATGTGGTATCCTGATAAAGCTGCTTTCAGGGTTGGATATGTATCCGGAACTCAATGGGATAAGGACAGTATTGGTGCATATTCTCTGGCTATGGGTTACAATTCCAAAGCCAAAGGTGCCAGTTCTATTGCTTTGGGTTATAATAATAGTTCTAATAATAATTATTCTGTTGCTATCGGCTATAATAATGCAGCATCAAGCAATTATGCTATGGCAATTGGCAATTCTACAATTGCACAGGGTTATATGTCTAATACCTTTGGAACAAATTTAACTGCATTTTCCGGATATGAATCGGTATTTGGACGGTATAACACAGAATATACTGCTAATAGTCCCGGCGGATGGGATTCAGATGACAGAATATTTGTTGTGGGTAACGGACAAGGGAATTCTACACGCAGTAATGCTTTGACTATTCTAAAAAATGGTAAAGTAGGTATAGGTACAGATACACCATTAGAATTAATACATTTAAGAAATACCTCCGGACACGCAAAAATGAGAATACAATCTACAGATCTTTCTGTCATTGATTTTTATAATAATACTTCTTACGTAGCTGGAATAGGTGTTAGTGTTTCTCAAGGTCATTTTTTTATTTATAACGGAGGCAATGTGTCTGTTAAGAACGGAAATCTTGGTATCAATAATATTGATCCAGGGCAAAAACTCGATATAACCGGTGGCAACGGTAGGGTTCAGACTGGATACAGTTGGCTTACCAATTCTGATGCGAGGTATAAAACCAATATTACAAGCATTGAAAATGCTTTGGGTAAAATCGCCAATCTTAGAGGAGTCAGATATGACCTCATACAGGACAGCTCAATAGTACAGGGTCATGGAAAGCATATCGGATTTATTGCACAGGAACTGGAAATCGAATTCCCTGAATTTGTTGTTACCGAGGAAAATGGTTATAAATCTGTTGCTTACGACAAAATGACAGCGGTTTTATTACAGGCTGTAAATGAACAGCAAGATATTATTAAAACATTGCAAGAGGATATTCTTCAATTAAACCAAATGCTTGAACAACAGCAGACTCAAATTTCAAATTTTTTGAACATTAATGCTTTGCAAAGTGAAATGCAGGTTGAAAAATAAACTTGTTCTTTTCGTATTTAAATTACGAAAATTCTCACACACTACATTTCTAAGAGCTGTTTCACAACAGTCGATTTTTATATTACATTTCTCAACTTCGATTTAAGAATTAGAAAAAGTCAATTACTACCCATCCAGATTATACAAATCTTTTTACTTGTTATGGTGTAATATGTACTCATAAATTTGGGAGTTTAATCTAATATATGAGCTTAGAAAAAAAACAAATAATTTTTGTTGAATTAAAAATAAATTAATAATTTTACTTTTTATACCGATTATAACACCTCCCTTGTTTTAATAAATCATCTCTCTATAAATTTTTTTACTTTCTGTTATATGAAAAATATATATTTACAGTTATCAATTCTGATCTGCTTTTTCAGCATGTTGTTCTTTCATACTCAAGCTCAAGTTCTCACAGGAAATCCGATAGATCCCAGTATTCCTAATCAAAACCCGTTTTTTGATGCATCTACCAATCATGACCCCTCGGTTACTTTTGAAAACAACAACAATAAAGGTCTTGTTTTTCCGAGAACTGATTTAACCCAGTGGGAATTCACTACCGATTTGTTGGATGGAAGCATGTTTCCAACTGCCTTTGATGGCATGATTGTATATAATGTAGGCACCGGCACTACACTTTCAGGTCAAGGACAAGTTGTAAGTGTTATACCAGGGTTTTATTATTTTTATAATCCGAGCGGTGTGGATGATATTTCAAATGGCCAATGGATGCCGCTTAGTAGTGCAAGTTATATCCCGCCACAAGGAACTGATGGACAAACCATGAGACATGATGGTACCGACTGGGTAGGTAATGACATCCTTTACAACAATGGCACCAATGTCGGTATTGGAGAAACTTCTCCGACAGGTAAACTGCATATATCCGTACCCGGTGCATGGGCCGGTGCTGTATTTACCGGTACAGGTCTCAATGATTTGAGTGTGAACAGCAGTGGATACAACACCTCAGGTGCTACTCATTATGCAGTACGCATTCAGAATGCAGGCCCGAATCCAAATATAATTGAAATCAGCAACGACGGCGGTAACTCCTGGTCAGCACCTATGGCCATAACACCAAATATTGACATGGGTTTTGGTGTCTATATCAGTTTTGCCCAAACAGGCGGTCACACTTATGCCGACTTGTGGGAATTCACTGTGAATGAAAGCTTTTTTGATGTGTTTATAGTGAAAGACAACAGTGTAGGGGTTGGCACCGATGCTCCGCAGGCCAATTTCCATACTGTCGGCACTGTTAGGCACGAAGGTTTGAATACCGGCACACAGACCAATGCCGTAATGATTGACAACAACGGCGATCTGAGCACCCGATCTCTTAACAATGTGGCCTTTGAAGGTTTCACCGAAACAGACCCCAAATGGACCGGTAATGCCAATACAACAGACACTATATACAGAACAGGTAATGTCGGTATTGGAACTTCAACACCAAGTGCCCTGCTACATACCAATGGCACTGGAATAGGACAAGGGAATGTGCTCTTTACAGGTTCATATAAATCCTCTTCACCCGGAGATCCTCCCGTTTCAGGCGCAGGCACCCGCATGATGTGGTATCCTGATAAAGCAGCTTTTAGAGCAGGACATGTAACAGGAACACACTGGAATAAAGACAGCATTGGCAACTATTCTGTAGCTATGGGTGGCAATACTAAAGCAAATGGATATTCTTCAACAGCAATGGGTTACTCCACAACAGCTTCACGCAGTTTTTCAACAGCAATGGGATACTACACAACAGCTTCAGGAGAGGCCTCAACAGCAATGGGAGAGAACACAACAGCTTCAGGAATTCTTTCAACAGCAATGGGATATTACACTAATGCCCCTTCAGGATTTGAAACAGTTATTGGTTATTTTAATACAGACTATACCCCGGCTGCCCCACTCAGTTTTAATTCTGCCGACCGCCTGTTTGTTATAGGAAATGGCACAGGTCCTTCAGCAAGAAGCAATGCCATGACGGTATTGAAGAATGGGAATACAGGGATTGGCGCGGATGTACCTACCGCTTTGCTACATACATCAGGCACTGCCACCGGTGGCGGCAATGTGCTTTTTGTTGGTTCTTACAAGTCGACAAACCCGGGCAATACTCCAGCCTCAGGTGCTGGTACCCGCATGATGTGGTATCCTGATAAAGCGGCATTTAGAGTAGGTCGGGTAACCGAAACTCAATGGGATAAGGATAGTATAGGAAATTATTCGGTGGCTATGGGTTATAATTCCAAAGCAATAGGAAATTATTCAACAGCAATAGGATATTCAACAGTCGCTTCGGGACAATTTTCTACTGCAATGGGATATGGAACAACCTCTTCTTACGATGTTTCTACCGCAATGGGATATTCAACAATCGCTTCGGGACAATTTTCTACTGCAATGGGATGTTCAACAATTGCTTCTGGAGGTTTGTCTACTGCAATGGGATATTCAACAATCGCTTCGGGCGGTTCATCTACTGCAATGGGAAATGGTGCAACGGCTTCAGGACATTATTCAACAGCAATGGGGACCAATACAACTGCTTCGGGTTATTTTTCCACTGCAATGGGACACTATACAACTGCCCCTTCGGGATATGAAACTGTATTTGGGAGATACAATACAGATTATACAGCGCTGAGCACAGAGAGTTGGGATCCTGCTGACCGCCTGTTTGTAATAGGCAATGGAAATGGAATACCTGGCGATCCTAATGAAAGAAGCAACGCTGTGACGGTATTGAAGAATGGAATTGTGGGGATTGGAATAACAATACCAAGTGCTCTTTCAAAGCTACATGTTTATAGCACATCAACATCATCGTCCGCAATGTATGGAATTTATACCAGTCTGGATCATAATGGAACGGGTAATGTCTATGGTAGTAGAAATTGGATTTTTAAAAATAATACGAGCGGAACCAATTATGCAGTTTACGGGTATGCATATAGAGGCAACACTGCATATGGCATTTATGGATATGCTGGTGGGGCAAACGTAAACTATGGCGTATATTGTTCCGGAAACGGTGGCTATACCGGCACCTGGACACAAGTATCTGATATCAAATTTAAAAAAGACGTAGAAGATTACAGTGGTGCTTTAAACAATATTCTTAAGCTTCATCCAGTCACATACAGCATGAAGTCAGAGGAATATCCATTTATGAATTTTGCTAGTGGAAATCAGATTGGATTTATTGCTCAGGAAATGGAAGAAGTTTTTCCTACTTTAGTTGAAAAAGGAGCACATCCTGGTGAAAATGATGAAGACCCTGTTATTGAATACAAAGCTATAAATTATATTGGGTTGATTCCTATACTTGTTAAGGCAATTCAGGAGCAAGAAGTCACTATTGAAAAGCTTCAAGATGACAATGAAGAACTGAAAACTCAAATTAATGAGATTAAGAATTTATTGAATATGGAAGATAAATAGTAAACATTGTGTTTTTTCTTTGATTATGAAGACTTAATCCAAAGTGTAAATGATGAAGTTTTAATTATTCCTATATTCAAAGCCATCCAGGAGCAAAACCAGATGATTCTCTCTCTCAAAGCCCTTGTTGAACAACAGCAAACAGAAATTGAAGCCCTTAAGCTGCAAAAATAAGAATAAAGGAATAGGTATTTATATTTGAACCCAAAGCTTCTATCTTTTATACACCATTGTGGTATGATTACTTAGAATATTGTAAAGTGAAGTTTATTGCCTGTTTATAAGCATTGTAGGAAAGGATAGTAGTATTAATCATTTCTTCTTTTCTTCCCCTTATACTCATTATTAACCTCTCTATAAGAAACATTGTAAGGGTTGTCAAAAGAATACCCTCGTTATATAAATACCCTTAAAGCAGAAAAAGTTTTATATCAAGTGACTAAAGTTTAGTTCTATTGTTTTACAAAGTATAAAATCTAAATATGCTTCTTTAAAGTATATTTGGAAGCTTATTTATTACAATTTCTCATTAACCTGCTTAAATTGTTGAAAAAGAAGCAACAGCGTATCTAGTATTAATAAAATACTACCACTTATACAAAAAATACAACCAAATACTGTTTAATTTATTTTATTTGATATTGACATATTTTAAATAACTATTTTTATATTTTTATATAAATAAAAACATGATTTTTAATGAAAAAAATACTGTCAATCACTTTAACTTTTATAATTTGCTTTGTTCTGATAAAATCAGAAGCACAAGTTCTCACAGGAAATCCGGTAGATCCCAGTATCCCCAATCAAAACCCGTTTTTTGATGCATCCACCAATCATGATCCCTCGGTTACTTTTGAAAATAACAACAATAAAGGTCTTGTTTTTCCTCGTACTGATTTAACCCAATGGGAATTCAAAACAGATTTGTTGGATGGCAGCATGTTTCCAACAGCCTTTGATGGCATGATTGTGTATAATGTAGGCACCGGCAGCACGCTTACAGGTCAGGGACAAGTTGTCAGTGTTACTCCGGGGTTTTACTATTTCTATAATCCAACAGGGACAATAGATATTTCAGATGGCTATTGGATAAAATTAGGAAGTGGCGGAGATAACATATATACAGCGGATGGTACTATTAATGGAAACCGTCTTGTTGATTTAGATGGAAATAATATAGCCTTTAGTGATGTAAGAAATTATAAAGTAGGCGATAATCCTCAGATAACAGCTCCCAGTGCAATAATGGAATTGGAAAGTACCACCAAAGGTATTTTGATTCCAAGATTAAAAACCTCAGAACGCAATGCGATTTCCTCCCCCGCCAATGGATTACTGGTATATGACTTAGATTATGCTCAATTTTGGTATTTTAACGGCACCATCTGGGTTGCCGCTATAGGCCCACAAGGTCCCATAGGCTTAACAGGTCCGGCGGGAGCAGTAGGTCCAACCGGTCCCATGGGCTTAAGCGGAATAACCGGCCCTACCGGCCCGGAAGGAGATATGGGCATGATAGGTCCTCCAGGCCCTACCGGCTTAACAGGTTCTTCCGGAGCTACCGGTCCTACCGGTCCTCAAGGCATTCAGGGTGATGTTGGAGCTACCGGTCCACAAGGTCCTCAGGGAAATATTGGTCTGACAGGATCTACGGGTGATACAGGATTAATAGGTCCAACGGGACCTCAAGGAGCTATGGGCATCATCGGTCCAACAGGAGACACAGGATTACCAGGTTCTCCAGGAGCTACGGGTCCTACGGGTCCTCAAGGCATACAAGGAAACACAGGATTACCAGGTGCTACCGGTCCAAATGGAATTGATGGCATAAATGGAGCAACCGGAGCAACCGGTCCAACCGGTGCAATAGGCGCAACCGGTTTAACAGGAAGTACCGGTGCAATAGGCGCTACAGGTAATACAGGATTAACCGGCCCAACCGGTCCCGAAGGAGATATGGGCATGATAGGCCCACCCGGCCCAACCGGATTAACGGGCACCCCTGGTGCTACAGGCCCAACAGGTCCTCAGGGCCTTCAAGGAAACACAGGATTACCAGGTACAGCAGGTACAAATGGTATAGATGGAATTAATGGATCTACAGGACCAACCGGCCCAACCGGTGCTATAGGAGCAACCGGTTTAACCGGTAATACCGGTGCTATAGGCGCTACCGGAGTAACCGGCGCAATAGGCGCCACGGGCGCAGTAGGCGCAGCCGGAATAAATGGATTTACCGGCCCAACGGGTGCAGTAGGTTTACAAGGCCCGATAGGAAATACCGGTTCACAAGGCCCAATAGGTGTAACAGGCGCAGCAGGGACAAATGGTGTTACCGGTGCAGTAGGCGCTACAGGTAATACAGGCGCCAAAGGTGCTACCGGAGTAACAGGAGCTATAGGCGCTATAGGTAATACAGGCGCAATAGGCGTTACAGGCGCAGTAGGCGCAGCCGGCATAAATGGAGTTACCGGCCCAACGGGTGCAGTAGGTTTACAAGGCCCAATAGGAAATACCGGTTCACAAGGCCCAATAGGTGTTACAGGAGCAGCAGGTACAAATGGTGTTACCGGCGCAGTAGGTGCTACAGGTAATACCGGAGCCAAAGGTGCTACCGGAGTAACAGGAGTTATAGGCGCTATAGGTAATACAGGCGCAATAGGCGCCACGGGCGCAGTAGGCGCAGCCGGAATAAATGGAGTTACCGGCCCAACGG
>JAQVVM010000009.1:0-10071 GCA_028698995.1 Bacteroidales bacterium | reverse complement strand
GTGCAGTAGGTTTACAAGGCCCGATAGGAAATACCGGTTCACAAGGCCCAATAGGTGTTACAGGAGCAGCAGGTACAAATGGTGTTACCGGTGCAGTAGGCGCTACAGGTAATACCGGAGCCAAAGGCGCTACCGGAGTAACAGGCGCTATAGGCGCTATAGGTAATACAGGCGCTATAGGAGCCACGGGCGCAGTAGGCGCAGCCGGAATAAATGGAGTTACCGGCCCAACGGGTGCAGTAGGTTTACAAGGCCCGATAGGAAATACCGGTTCACAAGGCCCAATAGGTGTTACAGGAGCAGCAGGTACAAATGGTGTTACCGGTGCAGTAGGCGCTACAGGTAATACCGGAGCCAAAGGTGCTACCGGAGTAACAGGAGCTATAGGCGCTATAGGTAATACAGGCGCAATAGGCGCTACGGGCGCAGTAGGCGCAGCCGGAATAAATGGAGTTACCGGCCCAACGGGTGCAGTAGGTTCACAAGGCCCGATAGGAAATACCGGTTCACAAGGCCCAATAGGTGTAACGGGTGCAGCAGGTACAAATGGTGTTACCGGCGCAGTAGGCGCTACAGGTAATACCGGCGCCAAAGGTGCTACCGGAGTAACAGGAGCTATAGGCGCTATGGGTAATACCGGCGCTATAGGAGCTACAGGCGCAGTAGGCGCAGCCGGAATAACAGGTAATACCGGAGCCAAAGGCGCTACCGGCGTAACCGGTGCTGCAGGGGCAAACGGAGCAAATGGAACAAATGGATCTACCGGACCTACCGGAGCAACCGGACCATTAGTTTCCGGTTCAAACAATAATACATTGAGACATAATGGAACAAGTTGGGTAGCTTCTTCAACTATATCCAATGATGGCTCTAGCATTGGAATCGGAACATCAAGCCCTGCGAATTCTTCAGTTCTTGATGTGACATCTACTTCAAAAGGATTTTTACCACCTCGTTTGTCAGATGCTCAAAGAGATGCTATCTCTTCTCCTGCAGCAGGTCTCACAATATTTAACACAACAACGGGATGTTTAAACTTCTTTAATGGTGCAGCTTGGATGCAATTATGTGGAAACCCTTTAACTCCACCTTCCGGTTCACAAACTTTTAGTTATACAGGAGGTGTTCAAACATTTACTGTTCCCACAGGAGTTACTTCAATCCAAATTGAATGCTGGGGTGCACAAGGCGGTAATGGAGATGCTGCAGGAACAAATCCCGGAGGATTAGGTGGATATGCAAAAGGCAATTTGTCTGTAACAGCTGGAGAAACGCTATATATTTATGTTGGACAAGGATTAGTATATTCTATAGGAACTATTATTGGGGCTTGGAATGGTGGAGGAACAGCGCATGGAAACGTGGATTACAGAGGTGCTGGTGGTGGAGCCTCAGATGTTAGGCAGGGTGGTACAGCACTAAGCAATCGTAAAATTGTTGCAGGAGGAGGGGGTGGTTCATCCATAACAGACTATCATGGAGGTGCAGGAGGGGGAACTATTGCAGGAGATGGTTCTGGAGGTTTGAATGGATTAGGAGGAACTCAAACTGCTGGAGGAACAGGATTTAATAACTATAATGGAAGTTTGGGGCAGGGAGGTAATTGCGATGCTTCATATTACGTTGCTGGAGGCGGTGGTGGTTATTATGGAGGTGGTGCAGGTCTTGGAGCAGGAGGCGGTTCAGGTTATATTGGTGGTGTAACATCTGGAACTATGTCTGTCGGCATTCGATCTGGTCATGGCCAGGTTGTGATAAGCTGGTAAAATAGTTAAATAGATTCTTTTTTCATAAGATAAAATACTTAATTATATTTAAAACGAATAAATTAAATTAGTTTTAAAATTAAACAGTATTTTTGTTCGCTTTAATTAATTTTTTTTTAATAATAAAAAATTTAATCTATGAAATTTTTAAATTTTATTTTTATAGTTTTATCTTGGAGTCTTGTACTATTTCAAGCTCAATCACAAGTTCTTACGGGAAACCCTGTTGAGCCTGCCATTCCCAATCAAAATCCTTTTTTTGATGCATCCACCAATCATGATCCCTCGGTTACTTTTGAAAACAATAACAGTAAAGGTCTTGTTTTCCCGCGAACCGATTTAACCCAATGGGAATTCACTACCGATTTATTGGATGGTTTCACATTTCCTACAGCCTTTGATGGCATGATTGTGTATAATGTTGGCACAGGCAGTACACTTTCAGGGCAAGGACAAGTGGTAAGTGTAACACCCGGGTTTTATTATTTTTATAACCCAAGCGCTGTGGATGATATTTCTAATGGCGTGTGGTTGTCATTAAAAGGAATAGCCGGAGCTACGGGTCCGGCAGGAGCCGATGGCATTCAGGGCTTACAAGGTCCTTCCGGTGCAACAGGAGCTACAGGCCCTCAGGGACCTGCCGGCATTGATGGTGGTATTTATACCGCCGGTGCAGGTATTAATGTAACAAACAACACCATTACCAACTCGCTGCCTAATATTACACATACAGGCGATGCCACAGGAAGCAACTCGTTGATTGTTGAAAGAATTCAGGGACGTAGTGTTTCCTCATACCCACCAACAAACGGACAAGCATTGAAATGGAACGGCTCTGCTTGGGCGCCTGCTGACGACGCCAATACGGCCTACACAGCAGGAACCGGCATTAGCGTGAGCGGCACCACCATCAGCAATACCCTGCCCGACCAGGTGGTTTCACTTACCATGGGAAGCGGATTATCCTCCACAGGTTCCTATCCAAACTTCACCTTAACCAACACCCAGCCCAATGCCACCCATACCGGCGATGCCACAGGAAGCAACTCTTTAGTTGTTGAAAGAATCAGGGGACGAACGGTATCCGCAACCCCTCCCAGTCCGGGGCAAGTACTGAAGTGGAATGCCTCAGAATGGGCGCCTGCTGACGACGCCAACACGGCCTACACAGCAGGAACCGGCATTAGCGTGAGCGGCACCACCATCAGCAATACCCTGCCCGATCAGGTGGTTACACTTACCATGGGAAGCGGATTATCCTCCACAGGTTCCTATCCAAACTTCACTTTAAGCAATACACAACCCAATGCCACCCATACCGGCGATGCCACAGGAAGCAACTCTTTAGTTGTTGAAAGAATCAGAGGACGAACGGTATCCGCAACTCCACCCAGTCCGGGGCAAGTACTGAAGTGGAATGCCTCAGAATGGGCACCTGCAAACGACAACAACTCCACCCTTCCCGGCGGATCTGCCTCACAAACCCTCCGCTACGACGGCAGCAACTGGGTAGGAAGCAGCTTTCTGACCAATGATGGTAACGGATTAGGCGTGGGGGGAGCACCATATTTAAACAGCCAGCTTTACCTGAATCGACCGGCTACCTCTTTTGGTGCTAATTATGCCAATATTTATGCTTTCCGCTCGGGAACCAACAACGCTGCCAGCGGAGGTACCGGCTGGGCTGTTGCCCAGGTTGATGCTGCTATCAAGGGCTATTCCTATTATGGAAACAACTATTCTGCGGGAGTTGCAGGCTACAGCAGTTTGGATTATATCAGATCTGCCGCAGTGATTGGAAGCAAACACAACGGAACTACTTTCGGAGCCCTGACTTATTTGGATGAAAACAGCGACACATGGGCAGGCTACTTTAACGGCAATATCAACGTTATTGGCACCATGCGCATTGTGGGCGGTGTGCCAGCCACTGGTAAAGTGCTCACTTCCGATGCCACCGGTAATGCAAGCTGGCAAACCCTATCGGGCGCCAATACCTGGGCTACATCCGGCAACGACATTTATAGTACCAATAGCGGCAATGTAGGCATTGGCACCACCACCCCTGCAAAAAAACTGGAAGTTTCGGGCGATGCCCTTATCAATGGACATACAGTCGGAAGAGGAGGTGGAAATATTGCAACCAATCTTGCGATCGGAGACAGTGCACTTTTTTCTAATAATGACAATATTAGAACCACCGCCATTGGTATCAGAGCCATGCTCTATGCAAATAATACAGCTTCAGGTCAAATAACATTCAACACTGCCCTGGGATACGAGGCACTCAGGGGGAGCAGTGATCCATCTGCCAATATAGGGAAGAGCAATACAGCTGTAGGATATCAGACACTTAATTTTAATTCTAGTGGATGTAATAACATTGCAGTTGGAGTTTTTTCCCTTAATAAAAATACAACAGGGCGTTTTAATTGTTCTGTAGGAGGTCAAAGTTTGAAATATAATAGTACAGGGAATTATAACATAGCTTTTGGAGAGTATGCTCTTTATTCCAATGAAGGCAACAGCAGAAGCACAGCTATTGGTTATTCAGCAATGGTAAATGCTGACAACCGAACTGACGGCCGTGAAACCTATAATACAGCCTTAGGTTATCAAGCTTTAATGGGAAGCAATACTCCTGCAAACAATACCGGGCAATACAATACTGCGGTGGGAGACCAGGCGCTTTATTCTAATACTTCGGGCGAATTCAATAATGCAAATGGGTATCGAGCGCTTTATTCTAATACTTCGGGTAGCGGGAACGTTGCAAATGGGAACCAGGCACTTTATTCGAATACAACAGGCGAGGAGAACGTTGCAATTGGGCATCTCACACTTTTTTCTAATACCATAGGCATTTACAACACCAGTCTTGGTGTTTTTAGCATGACATCTAATACAGAAGGAAGTTACAATACCGCAATTGGGGCCTCCTCTTTGTATTACAATACCACAGGAGGTGATAATGTAGCCATAGGATTAAGTGCTCTCTGTTTTAATAGGGGCAACAGCCGTAGCACCGCCATTGGTATCAGAGCCATGCTCAATGCAGATAGCCGAACATCAGGGCTTGAAACATTCAACACTGCCGTGGGTTATGAAGCTTTATATGGGAGCTCTAATCCGGCAAATAACACTGGGCAATGGAATACAGCGGTGGGAGACCAGGCGCTTTATTCTAATACATCTGGTTCACAAAATGTTGCAAATGGAAGGGGAGCTCTTAATTCTAATACAACAGGTGATATGAACGTTGCAATTGGACATGCGGCTCTTTTTGACAATGAAACAGCAAGCTGGAATGTTGCAATAGGAACAAGTGCACTTGGTAACAATACAACTGGAGACCATAATACAGCTATAGGACAAAGTACACTTTTGAATAACTCAACTGGCAGTAGAAACATAGGAATGGGATATGCAGCACTTATAAACAACAGTGCAGGTTCATACAATGTGGCCATTGGCTATAAAGCCATTGGAGAGAATTATACTGCCAGCGATGTGGTCTCCAACACCGCCATTGGATATTACGCAGGTGGAAAAATGACTACAGGCTATGGAAATGTGCTTGTTGGAGAAGAAACCGGAAGAAACATCTCAAGCGGCTATGATAATGTGTGGATTGGTAAGCAAATAGGAAATTCAGGAACACTTACCCTCAACAATACTTTAGTTTTGGGAGCTAATACTGCTGTGCCATCTGCCAGCAACAGAACCCATATCGGCAATACATACATGTCGTGGATAGGTGGACAGGTTACCTGGAGTACCTATTCCGATATGCGCTATAAAAACAACGTAAAAAACGATATTCCCGGGCTTGATTTTATCCTGAAATTGAAACCTGTTTCCTACCAATGGGATGTGGATGCCTTAAATGCCAAGCTGGGCGTTGAAAACGACGAAAAATCACCCAATTACAATGATATCGAAAACATCCGCATGACAGGCTTCCTTGCTCAGGAAGTGGAAGAAGCGGCCAAAGCCTGCGGCTACGATTTCTCGGGAATTGATAAATCAGGCGATATGTATTCTTTGAGCTATTCCCAGTTTGTGGTGCCCATGGTTAAAGCCATGCAGGAACAGCAACAATTAATCGAACAATTGAAACAACAAAATGCCGAATTCCTTTTAAGAATTGAACAACTGGAATCAAAATAATATTCTTTTTTGAAATAACTATTTTTTATATTTTGTTTAATTTTACCTACATAAAGTCCTTTCTTATTTTAATAATTAATCTTTCCGTAAACATCGTTAATTTTATATTTTATGAAACACAAACATTTACATATATTAGCACTGACTTGTTTTCTCAGCATATTGTTTTTTCAAACTCGGGCTCAGGTTTTAACAGGAAACCCTGTTGAACCTGCCATTCCCAATCAAAACCCGTTTTTTGATGCATCCACCAATCATGACCCCTCGGTTACTTTTGAAAATAACAACAATAAAGGTCTTGTTTTTCCTCGTACTGATTTAACCCAGTGGGAATTCAAAACAGATTTGTTGGATGGCAGCATGTTTCCAACAGCCTTTGATGGCATGATTGTGTATAATGTAGGCACCGGCAGCACATTTACAGGTCAGGGACAAGTTGTCAGTGTTAGCCCGGGATTTTACTATTTCTATAATCCAACAGGGACAATAGATATATCAGATGGCTATTGGATAAAATTAGGAAGTGGCGGAGATAACATATATACAGCCGATGGCACTATTAATGGAAACCGCCTTGTTGATGTAGATGGAAATAATATAGCCTTTGGAGATGTAAGAAATTATAAAATAGGAGAAAATCCTCAGATAACAACACCCAGTGCAATAATGGAATTGGAAAGTACCACCAAAGGTATTTTGATACCACGATTAAAAACCTCAGAGCGTAATGCGATTTCCTCCCCCGCCAATGGATTACTGGTATATGATTTAGATTATGGCCAATTTTGGTATTTTAACGGCACCATTTGGGTTACCGCTATAGGCCCACAAGGTCCCATAGGCTTAACAGGTCCTGCGGGAGCAGTAGGTCCAACCGGCCCCATGGGCTTAGCAGGAATAACCGGCCCTACCGGACCAGAGGGAGATATGGGCATGATAGGCCCTCCAGGCCCTACTGGTTTAACTGGCTTACCAGGAGCAACTGGTCCGACTGGTTTACAAGGTATTCAAGGTGATGTTGGACCAACAGGTGCTGTCGGTGCACAAGGACCAATAGGAAATACCGGAGCCATAGGTGCTAACGGCGTAACCGGAGCCATTGGTGCACAAGGACCACAGGGTTCTCAGGGAAATGTTGGGTCAACCGGACCAACAGGTGCTGTCGGAGCACAAGGTCCAATAGGAAATACCGGAGCCATTGGGGCACAAGGGCCACAGGGTTCTCAGGGAAATGTTGGGTCAACCGGACCAACAGGTGCTGTCGGAGCACAAGGACCAATAGGAAATACCGGAGCCATAGGTGCTAACGGCGTAACTGGAGCAATTGGGGCACAAGGACCACAGGGTTCTCAGGGAAATGTTGGTTCAACCGGACCAACCGGGGCTGTCGGTGCACAAGGAATACCGGGCATTCAAGGAAATGTTGGAGCAACAGGACTTACAGGAGCTGTCGGTGCCCAAGGTCCAATAGGTAATACCGGAGCCATAGGGGCTAACGGCGTAACTGGAGCCATAGGCGCACAAGGACCACAGGGTTCTCAGGGAAATGTTGGGTCAACCGGACCAACAGGAGCTGTCGGAGCACAAGGTCCAATAGGAAATACCGGAGCCATAGGAGCAACAGGAGTAACAGGTGCTATTGGTGCACAAGGAATACCGGGCAATACTGGAGCCTTAGGAGCAACGGGTGTGACGGGTGCTATTGGTGCTCAGGGCATTCAAGGAAACACTGGCACAACAGGTACTGCAGGTACAAATGGTATTGATGGAATTAATGGTGCAACTGGGCCAACTGGAGCTATAGGAGCTACGGGTTTAACTGGTAATACAGGCGCTATAGGGGCTACAGGTGCTGTGGGAGCTGCCGGTATTAATGGCGTTACCGGGCCAACTGGTGCTGTAGGCGCACAAGGTCCAATTGGAAATACCGGTGCACAAGGAGCAATTGGTGTTACGGGGACTGCTGGTTCAAATGGAGTTACAGGTGCTGTTGGAGCTACAGGTAATACTGGCGCAATTGGGTCTACGGGTTTAGCTGGATCTACTGGTCCAACAGGAGCTACAGGAGTTACAGGTCCTCTTGTTGCTGGAAGTGATGGTCAGACTCTAAGATATAACAGTGGTTCATGGATTGCAAACAGCACACTTTACAACAATGGTACTAATATTGGGATTGGAACAACAAACCCAACTGCTTTATTACATATAATAAGTCCAAATCTATCAGCAAATGAAAGCACCCTGAGAATTGGTCCTATAGGAGGAGGTATTTCATCACCCTCACGTTTTTCCGTTTTAGACTTCTGGTCAACTTTTGATAACCATTCTGATCAGGGACCCAGAAGAACTGCTTCAATCAAAGCTGCCTATAATGGTGGTGTATGGGGAAATGAATACTTGTCCTTTCATGTTGGCGGATCTGGTGATGCAGCAAATTTACCCGATGAGAAAATGAGTCTTGCAGCAAATGGCAATGTCAGGATTAATAACCTTGCAGGAACAGCTACTAGATCAGTTGTAGCAAACTCTTCCGGTGTACTGGGTACAAATGACTATATAGGTCTGGCACCTATTCAGGTTTGTTCTACCGGTTACGTAATTACACCTGGACTCATTCAGATTGGTACTTCTCCAAATACTACATCAAATTACGGTGAAACACCCTTTTCTACTTATTATGAAGATCAAAGAGTACAGTATGTTTTTACAGCAACAGAATTAACGACAGCTAATCTCCGTGCAGGAAATATAACTGCATTAGCATTTAATATAACATATGTAGGATCTCCAGCTATGAGCAATTTTAACCTCAAATTAGGACATACATCAAACAGTAATGCCCAATCTCCCTGGATAGGCTCCCTTACTACTGTATGGAGTGGCGCCTTTTCTCCTTCAAGCGGATGGCAAACAATAAATTTCTCCACACCTTTTAACTGGGATGGCAGTAGTAATATTTGTGTTGAAATTTGTTTCAACAATACGTCTTATGATTCTGATTATGGGATAGAGTACACAACAGCATCGAATATGGTTTATACTCGTTATGGGGATGGTTTAACAGGGTGCTCAATGACAACATCACAAGGTAATACTGGTACAACATCAATAAGAGCTAATATACGATTTTCCGGCAATGTATATGGCTCTGTTCCCATTTGTCATGATGAAATGAGGGTTCAAAGAACCATCAGAGGTTCTATTAATGCCGATGGTAGCATTTCAGGAGGAGGAGGTTTTTCTGTTTCAAAACTAGGAACAGGACAATACCAGATAAATTTTTCTACAGCTTTTTCAGATAGACCATCTGCGACAGCCACACAGGTATATGGTGGATTTGATAATTCAGGAGGTCCGGGAAGCACACTAGATAATGCTGTTATTTACAGATTAACTTCTTCCCAAATGAAAATATCAACAGGAGATGGAGATGGAGACCTTAGTGACAGAGCTTTTTCATTTATAGTTATCGGTTCGGAGTAAATTTTAGTTCCAAATATATATAGTTTTTTGAGTAAGTCAAATTATTAATTGTTAAATTTGCGATTATAATTCCATTTGATTTATTTAAAATGCTTTCTATGAAATTCTTAAAAATCATTTTTTTTACTGCGGTTCTCTTTTTTTACTTAATGTTATTACAAGTAAATGCACAAGTTCTCACAGGAAATCCGGTAGATCCCAGTATCCCCAATCAAAACCCGTTTTTTGATGCATCCACCAATCATGACCCCTCGGTTACTTTTGAAAATAACAACAATAAAGGTCTTGTTTTTCCTCGTACTGATTTAACCCAGTGGGAATTCAAAACAGATTTGTTGGATGGCAGCATGTTTCCAACAGCCTTTGATGGCATGATTGTGTATAATGTAGGCACCGGCAGCACATTTACAGGTCAGGGACAAGTTGTCAGTGTTAGCCCGGGATTTTACTATTTCTATAATCCAACAGGGACAATAGATATATCAGATGGCTATTGGATAAAATTAGGAAGTGGCGGAGATAACATATATACAGCCGATGGCACTATTAATGGAAACCGCCTTGTTGATGTAGATGGAAATAATATAGCCTTTGGAGATGTAAGAAATTATAAAATAGGAGAAAATCCTCAGATAACAACACCCAGTGCAAT
>JAQVVM010000098.1 GCA_028698995.1 Bacteroidales bacterium | reverse complement strand
TTAGATCTATTTTATTTGTAAGTCCTGTAGGTATTTCGGGTTCTTTCCTACATGAAGAGATAATAAATATAAAAAGGAGAAAAACTAAAATATTTTTTTTCATATCTTAAATTAAAAAATTATCATTTTGAAAACCTGTAACCAATTCCAAAAGTGTAAGCAGGTTCCTTAAAACTAAGAAGACTGCCTCCAACTTTAAGTAAAACCTTTTTAATAGGTATAATTAAACCTCCTTCAAGTTCCAAACCTTTGATAGAATAATCATTATTTTGTGCCCAGCTTACTTCATAGAGACTGTCGTCGGCATAATTGAATTCTTTGACTTCCCACAATAATCTTGATTCTCCGTATCCTGCACCCAGATAAACAAATCCTTTAGAAAAGACCTGTGCATTAATACCTGCAGTAATAGAATATCTGGGATGTTTTACAGCTTCACCATATACAAAGTATATTGTTTCATAGGGATAATTTAAGACATATTCTATGTCGTTATAAACATAATTGTTCTTAAAATTGAAATCTGTATTACCTCTGAGACTTAAATAGGGACTTATGCCACCAAGCAATCCTATTTGTAATCCAATAGGTGTTTCTAAACTGCCATTATAGGAAATAAAGAAATCTCTTATCATTGGATTCCTCTCGGCAACAACTTTGAAGCTAACCATACCTGCTAATCCTCCTACATCTTTAAAAACATCCCATACCACTGTTTTTTTTCTCCCTAATGATATGTCTGTACCAATATCCCCAAGAGTGCTCCTTAATGCAGTATTATATGTGTATCCGCCATCTGTAGAACAAAAAACCTGAATATTGTAAGTATTTCCCTTTATAAAGCTCAGAAGGTCATATTTTAATATGATTTTTGTTGAATCTGATTCCCAGTTGATGTTTTTAATACTTTGTGCATTAATAGTAGCTGCAAATAATATTATGAAGATTGAAAGTAATGTTTTTTTCATGCGCAGATAATTTGATTTTTTAACACCCATGGTCTATACAAAAATTTGGAATATATGCCATGTGATAATTTATTTACTATATTAAACAAATTAATTTGTTTCAAAAACGATTTCAAAAATACTGTTTTTTATTTATTGTTTAGATTTTTATTTTTTTGACATACAAAAATACAAAAAAACATATATAATTATGCTTAACTTAAATTATTTCTCATTGATTTGAGGTAAAGAAAATTATACTATCTTTGCAAACTATTTTAAATGCGATATTCAAATGATAAAAATTACTTTTCCTGATAGCAATGTAAGGGAGTACCCAAAAGGCTTTACATCTTTAGATATAGCCAAAAGCATAAGCCATGGTTTAGCTCAAAAAGTATTAGCTGCCAAAATAAACGATGAGGTTGTTGATGCCCACCGTCCAATATATAATGATGCAGCTGTAAAATTTTTAACTTGGGATGACCCTGAAGGTAAAGCAACTTATTGGCATTCAAGTGCCCATCTCATGGCTGCTGCTATTGAATCATTATACCCCGGTACTAAGTTTGGTATTGGCCCTGACATTGAAAATGGTTTTTATTATGATATTGACTTGGGTGGAAAATCCTTGTCTTCTGATGATTTTGAAGCTATTGAGTTAAAAATGATGGAGATAGCAAAAGAAAGTCATGCTTTTCTAAGAGAAGAGATTTCAAAAAAAGACGCATTGATTTTTTTTACAGAGAAACAAGAACCCTATAAATTAGAACTTATCAATGAACTTGAAGATGGTACAATTACCCTTTATAAATCAGGAAGCTTTACTGATTTGTGCAGAGGTCCTCATTTACCTGATACCGGTTTCATAAAATCTATAAAACTTCTTAATGTTGCTGGTGCTTATTGGAGAGGTGATGAGAAAAAACAACAGCTGACACGTATCTATGGAATCAGTTTTCCAAAGAAAAAAGATTTAGATGATTATTTGGTTTTTCTTGAAGAAGCTAAAAAAAGAGATCACCGTAAAATCGGAAAAGACCTCCAGCTTTTTACTTTTTCTCAGAATGTCGGAATGGGTTTACCTCTTTGGATGCCTAAAGGAACTGAATTGCGCAACAACCTTGAGCAATTTCTTAAAAAAGTTCAACGAATTGCAGGGTATGACCAGGTCATTACACCTCATATTGGACTTAAGGACTTATACATAACCTCAGGTCATTACGAAAAGTATGGAGAATCCTCATTTAGACCGATAAAAACTCCTGCCGAGGGTGAAGAATTTCTTTTAAAACCAATGAACTGCCCGCACCATTGCGAAATATATCGTGCAATGCCTCATTCATATAAGGATTTACCTGTAAGATATGCTGAGTTCGGAACTGTTTACCGCTATGAACAAAGTGGTGAGCTGCATGGTTTGACTCGGGTACGTGGTTTCACTCAAGATGATGCACATATTTTCTGTCGCCCTGACCAACTTAAAGAGGAATTTAAAGCTGTTATTGATATTATCTTTCACATCTTTAAAGCACTTGACTTTAATAATTTTGAAGCGCAGATATCTTTACGTGACCCGAATAACAATGATAAATATATAGGTAGTGCTGAAAACTGGGAAAAAGCACAGTTGGCTATTATTGAAGCTTGCAATGAAAAGGATCTTAAAACAACCATAGTAACAGGAGAAGCTGCATTCTATGGTCCCAAGCTCGATTTTATGGTGAAGGATGCCATTGGCAGAAAATGGCAATTAGGTACTATTCAGGTTGATTATAACCTTCCTGAACGATTCAATCTTGAATATATTGGAAGCGATAATCAAAAACATCGCCCTGTTATGATTCACAGAGCACCTTTTGGTTCCATGGAAAGATTCGTGGCTGTGCTTATTGAGCACTGTGCCGGTAAATTCCCCCTTTGGTTAGCCCCTGAACAAATTGCAATTTTACCAATTAGTGAAAAATATATTGAGTATTCAAATAAAGTATTATCTTTGCTCAAAATTTCTGATTTGAGAGCCTATATTGATGACAGAAATGAAAAAACCGGGAAAAAGATACGAGATACTGAATTAAAAAGAGTTCCGTATATGTTAATTCTAGGTGAAAAAGAAGAAAATGATGCTACGGTTTCTGTAAGAAAACAAGGCATTGGTGATATGGGTAATGTATCAATTGAGGAATTTATTGAAAATGTTAAAATTGAAATTAATGATATAATTCATTTTAAATCAAATAAATAAAAGTTTAATTAAAATAGGAGGCCAGTAATATAGCAACAAGTTTTCAATCTCAGAAAGGGGACAACCGTTTTCAAAAAAATAAGAAAACGCAACAACACAGAATCAATGAAGATATAAAAACGCCTGTAGTAAGAGTTGTAGGTGAAAATGTTGAGTCAGGAATTTTTAATATCAGGGAAGCTCTGAATATTGCTTATGACCAAGGTTTAGATCTTGTTGAAATTTCCCCCAGTGCAAATCCCCCTGTTTGTAAGGTAGTGGATTACCAAAAATTTCTTTATGAACAGAAGAAAAAAGTGAAAGAAATTAAAGCTAAAACTGCAAAAGTTGTTGTTAAAGAAATCAGATTCGGACCAAATACAGACGAACATGATTTCAATTTTAAACTCAACCATGCTATAAAGTTCCTAAAAGAAGGAGCCAAAGTTAAAGCAGATGTTTTTTTCAAGGGAAGGAGCATAATTTATAAAGAACAAGGAGAGATTATTTTGTTACGTCTTGCTGATGAACTAAGTGAATTTGGAAAAGTAGAAATGATGCCTAAAATGGAAGGCAAAAGAATGATAATGATTGTTGCACCTAAAAAATAGATTATTAATATTTAAAATTGTTGGAAATGCCAAAGATGAAAACCAAATCCAGTGCGAAGAAAAGGTTCTCCTTAACTTCAACCGGAAAAATTAAAAGGAAACATGCTTACAAAAGCCACATCCTGACCAAAAAGTCAACGAAAAGAAAGAGAAATCTGACCCATTCGGGATTGGTTCATGAAGCTGATCAAAAAAGAATTGCAGAATTAATTGCAAGATAATTAAGGTAAATAAGTATTAACCATTGTTAAAGCCCAATAAGTGCCGCAAGGTCGCTTTAACAAAAAAAAATTAAAGTTATGCCAAGAGCAAAAAATGCAGTCGCAGCGCGACAAAAAAGAAAAAAAATATTAAAAAGAACAAGAGGGTACTTTGCCCGTAGAAAAAATGTTTGGTCAGTTGCTAAAAATGCCTATGAAAAAGGACAAATTTATGCATACCGTGACAGAAAAACCAAGAAAAGAAATTTCAGAAGTCTATGGATTGTGAGAATAAATGCAGCAGTTAGAGATTTTGGTTTATCTTATTCTCAGTTTATGGGCAAATTGGCTGCTCACAATATTGATATCAACAGGAAAGTGTTAGCCGACATGGCTCTTAACAATCCTGAAGCTTTCAAAGCTATTGTTGAAAAAGTGCAATAATCAGAGCTGTAAAAAAAAAAGCGCTTCATTTTCATGAAGCGCTTTTTTTGTGCTCTTAATAAATTAATTTCCAAATCTTTTTAATTTCCAAATCTTTCCTTCCTGATTTGTTCATAATCATCTAAATTATCAGCAATAATGATGAACTTGCTTTTATTTCTGGTGACATATCGGTCGAAAAACATGATGCCATTTAAATGATCAATTTCATGTTGAAAAATGTGAGCTGTATACCAATGAGTTACTCTTTCCTGAACAAAACTGCCATCAGGAAGATAATATTCAACATCAACCCAAAGTGCTCTGTATGAAGAGTCAACTACATCGGGATAAGAGGCAGTTTGAGGTACTGACAGACAACCATCTGCACGACGGGCAACAGTGTCGGAATAAGCAGTGATTTTTGGATTTAAATACACTTCAAATGGTCTGTTACTAAAAGTCCCTTTATCATATCGTTGTACCCATATAACTTTTCGGGAAATACCAACTTGTGGAGCTGCAATACCAACACCGTTAGCTGAAATGACACTGGTCAGCATCCTGTCGGTAAGCCTTTTCATTATGGTGTCATTTGCCTTTATCAAAACTTCCTTAGAAGTCTTTACAAGAATAACAGAATCTTCTGGGATAAAATAATTCATAATACGCATGAAATCAGAAGAATCTCCTAAAAATATAGTGTCTTTTTCTGCCTGGGTAAATTCAAGCGACACAGGTTCGTTATTTTCATCTTCAATTAATGGAATTTTTTCCTTTTTGCATTGAATTGATAATAAGGAAATGAGAAATGACGTAGTAAGTAGGAGAACAAAATATTTCTTAATCATGATGTTTTTATTACGATTTAATCAGAAATAATATATTATTCGTTGCCGTGTTCGTGTTCATGATTTTCTGTATTTCCTTGTGTGGAGCCATGAGTGCAACCACTGGTAATAACTTTATCAGCAGGTGTATATTCTGTCCTGTGACCAATGCGTTCAATAATATTCACCAAATCCTGAGTGGTAATTAATTCAGAATCATGCTCAATAGTAACAATTTTTGTTGCTAAATCAGCTGTCACAGATTTTACACCATCATATTCTTTAAGTTTTGTTTCAATTCTGCTTTTACCTCCTGGGCAATGAAAATCAACAGCCAGTGAAAACGTATTGTTTTTTGCTGTGGCCGGTGGAACAGGTTTTGTTTGTTGTGCAGTAGTTGTAGTAACAAATAGGAAAACAATTGCAATAATACTTAAGAACTTTAATAAATTTTTCATATTTAATTTTTTTTAAATTTTGTTTTGCAAATTTACTAAAAAAAATCAATCTTGGTTTTTTTAGTAAAAATCTTTCAAAATTATGGAATTTCAAAAATTAATGCTAAATTTGAAAATTAAACGATTAGTAGAAGAACTAATGATAAGAAGACGGCATGTTTATTTGGTATTAATATTTTTTGTTTTTATTATACTCTTTTCAGCTTGTAATAGTAGAAGACGAAAAAGAAAAAAATGCGATTGTCCAACTTGGAGTTATGTAATTGATTATCAAAATGCAACACTTTCAGGAACATTATAAACACTATCTTAAAAACAAAGTGCCTGATAATGCCTTTGAGCCATTATTGGATTTGCTGAAGGATTCGGAACTGGCATTGTTGCTGGAAAAGAAACCTTCAGGTTTTTATGGTCGTTTCAAAGCCGGAAGGGCCAAGTTGCCTTGTATTTTGATGAGAAACAATCTTAACAAATACCATTTTCTGTACATCTTTATCCATGAACTGGCACATTATTTCGTCTGGAAAAAATATAAGGGACGCAGAGTCAAACCTCATGGTATTGAATGGAAGGATGAAAAGACCAAGTTGCTGAGTCTTTTTTTGAACAAAGATTTTTTCCCTGCCGAACTTGAAGCATTAATTATTGAACACATGGAGACCCATTTTATGGGTAAAAAATCTAAACTCAAACTGTCCTCTGCATTTTTGCAATACGATACACCGGCAGTTAGAACTCTTCCCGCAGACGAAAAAATTTGTATGATTAAGGATTTAAATGTCGGTGATTGCTTTAGCTACAGAAAACAGTTTTATAAAGTGGTAAAATTCAACAGAACAAGGGTTTTGTGTAAACGATTTCTGACCGATAAAAAAGTATATTCCTTCTATCAGTTATTGTCTGTAAAAAGAGCATTTCAGGATTAAGAACCTGTTTAATATTTTTTAATCTGAAATAAAAATTGAAATTAATGTTGCCCGATAAAAATTTAAAAAATTGATGAAAAGCATTATTTATACAGGTATTTGGAGATTTCTTTTTCATAAGGGGTTGGTTTTTGTAAAAATGAATTGCTTTTCAGCAATTTATTTTGCCTCTCATCCTAAAGGATGTAAATTGCTGAAAATCAATTCATCCTTCAGGATTGAGGCAAAAACGATAACTTATATTTACATCCTTTAACGAAAAGTAAAATTTTTTAACGAACATTAATGAATTGAAATATAACATTATCACCACTGCTGACGGCTCACACACTCTCTCCTTAAATAATTCTGAAGAATCGTATCATTCCGTAAACGGTGCCTTAACCGAATCAATGCTTGTTTATATTAAAAATGGCTTGTTCTCTTTTCAAGATGAAATCCAATTGAATATACTTGAAATAGGTTTTGGAACTGGTCTTAATGCTTTGCTCACCATCAAAGAAGCAGTGTTAAAGAATAATTCTATTTATTACCATGCCATTGAACCATATCCTGTTGAAATGAATGTTGTCAGGCAATTAAATTATCCTGATTTATTGGGTGTTGAAAGAGAAGTGTTTGAGAAACTTCATCAGAGCAGGGCAGGGGAGTGCTTAACTTTATCAAATATATTTACGTTTGAGAAAAAAGAAACAAAAGTTGAAGCATGTCTTTTTCCTGAAAATTTCTATAACTTAATTTATTTTGACTTGTTTAATCCATCAATTGAAATTGATTTATGGAGTAAAGAAATATTCAGTAAGATATATACTGCATCTGTAAAAGGTGCTGTTCTTGTAACATATTCGGTTAAAGGAAGTGTTAAAAGAGCTTTAAAAGAGGCCGGTTTTTCTGTTGAAAAATTGCAGGGGCCTCCCGGAAAAAGAGAGGTACTGAGAGCTGTAAAAATCTAATTTACAAGCAATCTGTTGTTATTATATCTATCACCTGCAAATTAATTGCTATCTCATATCCTATATCAATATTATTTATAT
>JAQVVM010000097.1 GCA_028698995.1 Bacteroidales bacterium | reverse complement strand
GTGCCGGTATATTCTTTATGGCCTCAAATTCATCTTTTAATGAAAATTCTTTTCCATTAATCGTTTTCACTTCAGAAACCTTTATGGCTACATACTTGTTGTATTTCTCGTCAAAAGCCTTATACACAGTGCCGAAAGCACCGCCCCCAACTTTATCGCTGCGGACACTGTAAGTGTAACGGGTGAAAAATTCTTGTTGGTTCATAGTTTTACTGTATTTGCATTTTAAAAAAAATTTCGACAGCTTCGCGGTAAATAATCAAATAAATCAAATAGTCAAATAAATTAAAAATCCCTAACACAACGAACTGAATAACCTCTATCCTTGACGGCTCGGCATCTACCCAAAACGCTGTTACTGGAGCCTATAGTCCTGCCGTCAGCTGCAGTCTGATAGTACTCGGCAGAAGACCACCAGAAACCGGCATTAGCAATACCAGAGAAACTTCCAGAGTAGTAACCACCCGAAAGGGCTGTAAAGCCAAAAATATCAGTTCCAGATTCATTGCCATGACTACTCCAACCTAATTTAGATTTTAGCTTTTTACCTGCATCAATTCCTACAAAATTTGTTAGCGTACTCCACTCTGCATCACTTGGCAAATGCCACCCAATTGGGCATGCACTTAGTGCCGTATTCCAATCGTATAATCTGCCGTATATGTTGCAATTTGAGGTATTATTATCATAACACCATGAATTACCGGTGCTGAAATTCAAGTTTTCGGCCATCCAAGTTTGTGTGCCAATTCTAACTGTTTTGTAGGTTTTGCCATTGCGGGAGTCTGTAAAAGTGCCAGTGGTTAGTGATGTCGTATTTGTTGAAACCGATGTATTATTTCTTGGTACCGGTGTATTTTTAATAGCCCTCCTATTTTGTGCCTCTTGTGTAGCGTAGATTATTGAATCTCTAATCCATTCTTGAGTTTGGTCACTAAGAGCAGTTGTAAAGCTTACTTCATCACTGTAAGATACACCCTTTTCGTTTTCAACAAATGCTTTTACAAAATAGAGTGTGTTTTCTGTTAAGTCTTTTAATTCTGCAGAAAAATTCCCTTTTCCATCTCCTGTTGTAATATTACTATCATTAATTGTTGGACTTCCAGTGTAGTTGTAGCAAACACCTCTTCTGTGAACAATTCCTCCTCCATCGCTGCATACTTTGCAATTTACTTTGGCCGCATTATGTGTTATACCTGATGTGCTTTCTATACTAACAAAAGCTGAAGTAATGTAGTTGTTTTCAAATGCTAATGTTGCTTGTTTAAAGTATCCCTGAAAAATAAAGAAAACAAATACAAGAATGGCTATTATACCCAACACCCATAAAGCGGCATAGCTTTTCTTCTTTTTTGTTGGTTTTTGCTCTTTTACAATTTTGTCTTTTTGCTCAGTTCTTTTAGGCTTGTCTTCTGTATCAACAATCGTGGCTTCGTTTTCTTCAGGGCATTTTTCGTCTTTGTTTTTCCCTTTTTGTTCTTCAGATGCTTTAAAATAAGGTGTACCGGTATCAATTATAGTTTCTTCAGCTTTGCTTTGGGAGGGTAAGCCGGGTGTTGTTTGTGCTTGCACAGGTTTTTTGTGTTCAAATGATGTAAGTGCAGGGCGTTGTGCCGGCTCTTTGCTCAGATAGGGCAGCAAAAAGCTTTGCCAGTCGGATGGGAGCTTGTCGGTTTGCACCGGCTCGCTTACAATCTTCATCTGTATTTCAAATTCCGAGCTGTTGGTGTGGTCGTAAGGTGCCTGCCCAGTGAGCAAGTGTACAAAGCTCACGGCCAGCGAATACAGGTCGGTGCGGTAATCGAGGTGCTTGCTGTCTTTAATCTGTTCTGGGCTCATGTACATAAGGGTACCCATACGGCTGCCCGTCTGTGTCATGGTAATGCTGCTGCGTATTTTGGCTATGCCAAAGTCAAGCAGTTTAATCTGGCCATCATCGCAGAAAAATATATTGGAGGGCTTGATGTCGCGATGCACCACTTCTTTGCTGTGGGTATAGTTAAGGGCGGCTGCAATCTGGTTCCACCATTTTTTTAAATCTTCACTGCTAAAACGCTCTCCTCTTTTAAGGCGGGCAGATAAATCTGCTCCTTCGAGGTATTCCATGATGATACTGGGGCGCCCTTCTATGGTGCCATAGTCATATACCTGCCTTATGTTGGGATGCACCAATTGCACCATAATAGTGGCTTCATTCTCAAAACGGTCAATAACGGGTTTCATCTTCTCAAACTCTTCTTTGAGAATTTTTACTGCTGCTTTTTTCTTTATGCGGTTTTCGGCTAGCCACACTTCGGCCATGCCGCCCTCACCAAGCTTGTGGTGGAGGGTAAAACCGTTGATTGTTTTATTTGTAAAATCCATAAAGTGAATTTTTGAACAAATATAAAAAAAATAAGATAACTTAAATAACAAATATCACTAAAGGACAAAAAAATCAATTTGACATAAACGTTCAAAACAGATTCATGCTGCCATTTATATAATTGACTTAACTTTAATGCCACTTAATACATATTTTATTCATAATAACAGCTTATTTATGGCATAATACTTGATTATTTTTTTGCCGTTTTATTTCTGAAAATATTCAATTGATTTTCAAAATATTTATTTTTGCAATGTTATACACTGAATCATCAATTCATCCGATTATAAATCTAAATTAAACACCAGAAAATTATGAAAAAATTAATCATCACAGGTATAATAATATCATGTATATTATTTAGCCTAACTTCAGTAGCACAAAACAACAGGGGAAATAGAGAAAACCGTCAGAATGCGGGAACGGTAACTAATCAGGAAACACCTGCAGTTGTGATGCCTGTACAGATTCCCGATACCACGGCACCCACCCCTCAAACAGAACAAAGCAACCCGACGCTTGAACAAAGAAATCCGCCAACACCTCAGCGCGCTGTTGGCTCATCCAGCCGTAACCCTTCAAATATTAATCTTCAAAACATTGTAAACAACAGCCGTCCCGTTGTAACACCTGTTTCCAATGGCAATCTGAACTGGACAGAGCAATTTATTGAAGCAACAGGGAGTACCCTTATTGATTCCGAAAGATTTGCTAATCCGGCTCATGCAAAAGCTATGGCTACCAGAGGTGCTGTTGTTGTAGCACAGAGAAATTTACTGGAAATCATAAACGGCGTTCAGGTTACAAGTGAAACAACGGTCAGAGATATGATGACTGTGGGCGACATTATTTATACCCGCGTTGATGGTGTAATTAAAGGTGCAGAAATGGTTGGAGAACCTGTTGAAAAGGAAGGCATGATGGAAGTTCGAATGCGTGTGCCCATGTATAAAACAAACGGTCTAGCCGGTGCATTGTATGAGCATTTACCTATCAATCCCGCACCTGAAACACGACTTCAACCTAGCACTGAGGTACAAAACCAGTCATTAGATGGGTTGGCTTTTAATCTTAACGGTCAACAGTACGATCCGGCACTTTTTCCGGTTATTGTAGATGAAAACAATAATATTGTACTTGATATGGCTAAGCTTTACAATCCTAATACAGGATCATTCCCGCAAATACTGAATTCTGCAGAGACTATTTTCAGGGAGCTTGGTATTAGAGAAGGTGTTGAAGTGGTTGATGTACTCAGAACAGAGCCCGGTAAAATTGTCCTTAATAATACTAATGCACGTAAAATAAACTGGAATAAAATAATCAACACAGCCAAAACTATTGGAGAGTTACTGATGTTTTTTATTTAGTTTCAGGATGGTATTTATCAAAAAGCTCAAACGCAACATTATTCCTTACTTTATTATCATTCCGTTTTTAACCATCTGAGTCGGAGATACAAAAACAAGTTTGCCATCTGCATCTTCAGCCATAAGAATCATCCCATGGGATAAAATACCTTTAAGCTCTTTTGGGGCTAGATTTGCAACCAAACAAACCTGTTTACCAATAATGTCTTCGGGATTATAAAACTCAGCTATACCTGAAACAACAGTGCGTTTATCAAAAGCAGTATCAATGGTGAGTTTGAGTAGTTTTTTTGTTTTAGCCACTTTTTCAGCAGCTATGATTGTTCCTGTTCTTATATCGAGTTTAGCAAAATCCTCAAAAGTGATTTCTTTCTTTGGAGGCTCTGTTACAGCATTATTAACAACATTATCTTCTTTTGATTTCTGTAGCTTATTTATCTGAGTCTGAATAACTTCATCTTCAATTTTTTCGAACAGAAGCTCAGGCTGATTGATGGCATGCTGGGGTTTTAACAAATCACCTCTTCCTGCATGTGACCATTTCAGAGCTGTAAAATTCAATATGCTGTTCATTTTGGCGGTTGTAAAAGGGATGAAGGGTTCTGCTACTATGCTAAGATTGGCAGTTATTTGTAAGCTGATATTGATAATAGTTTTTACTCTTTCTACGTCGGTTTTAAATATTTTCCAAGGTTCGTTTTCGGTCAGGTACTTATTACCGAGTCTAGCCATGTTCATCATTTCTGAAAGGGCATCCCTGAAATGATAGGTATAAATATTTTTAGCAATTTTTTCGGGGAAAAGACTTAGTTCTATTAGTGTTTGTTTGTCTGATTCAGTGAGGGATGTAATTTCAGGAACTTTACCTTCAAAATACTTATGCGTGAGTACAAGAGTACGGTTTACAAAATTTCCGAAAATAGCCAATAACTCATTATTGTTTTTAGCCTGAAAATCTTTCCAAGTAAAGTCGTTGTCTTTTGTTTCGGGTGCGTTTGAAGTAAGAACATATCGTAAAACATCCTGTTTTCCGGGTAATTCAGCAAGATATTCATGTGCCCATACGGCCCAATTACGAGACGTTGAAATTTTATCGTTTTCAAGATTCAGAAATTCGTTGGCAGGTACGTTATCGGGCAGGATATAACTTCCCTCAGCATGCAGCATAGCAGGAAATATAATACAATGGAATACGATATTGTCTTTGCCAATAAAATGAATCAGTTTTGAGTCATCACTTTTCCAGTATGGCGTCCAGTCTTTTCCAGTCTTTATAGACCAGTCCTTGCTTGCGGAGATATATCCAATGGGTGCATCGAACCAAACATAAAGCACTTTACCTTCAGTGCCTTCAAGAGGTACTTTTACACCCCAATCTAGGTCACGTGTAACAGCTCTAGGCTGAAGTCCCTGATCTATCCACGACTTACATTGGCCATATACATTTGGTTTCCAATCCTTATGTTCTTCAAGAATCCATTTTCTAAGCCACGGTTCGTATTTATCTAAAGGTAAAAACCAGTGTTTGGTTTCTTTCATCACCGGCACATTGCCACTCAGGACAGATTTGGGATTTATAAGATCTGTTGCATTTAAAGTTGTTCCGCAGCTTTCACACTGGTCACCGTAAGCTTTTTCATAAGAACAATGGGGGCAGGTTCCTGTGATGTATCTGTCGGCCAGAAATTGATTGGCTTCTACATCGAAATACTGAGCAGTAGTTTTTTCTATGAATTCGCCTTTTTCATACAAATTTGAAAATATTTCAGATGCAGTTTCATGATGTATTGGAAGTGAAGTACGAGAATAAATATCGAATGAGATGCCCAGCTCATTAAACGAATCCTTAATAATTGTATGGTATTTATCCACGATATCCTGCGGGTTCACACCTTCTTTTCGAGCTTTAATAGTTATTGGCACACCATGTTCGTCAGAGCCACCGATAAATAAAACATCTTTATTTACTGACCTTAAATACCGCACATAAATATCTGCAGGAACATAAACACCCGCTAAATGTCCTATGTGCAGAGGGCCATTAGCATATGGAAGGGCTGTTGTAACAGTATAGCGTTTGAATTTTGTCATGTTTTTTAATTTAGTCTGCAAAGTTACACAAAAGGAATTTCCTGACCTATGACTTTAAAAAAAATCGTATATTTGAAATCAAAAAAGACATTATGACAACCGGCGTAGATCAACAAAAAAAAAGCATCAAACTTAAAGAGCTTGCAAAACTATTTTTAAAATTAGGCTTTATTGGCTTTGGTGGTCCTGCTGCACACATAGCCATGATGCAGAAGGAAGTGGTTATAAAAAAGAAATGGCTTAGCGAACAACATTTTCTCGATTTGATAGGTGCAACCAATTTAATACCGGGGCCAAACAGTACGGAAATGGCCATTCATATCGGTCATGAAAGAGCCGGAATTAAAGGTTTAATCGTTGCCGGTCTGTGTTTTATATTACCGGCAGTTTTCATTACAGGGATTTTTGCTTTTTTATACAAACAATACGGCGAAGTTCCTGCATTGCAAGCATTTTTCTATGGCATTAAACCTGCCATCATAGCTGTTATTCTGGGTGCTGTTTTTCCATTGGCAAAAAAATCGTTAAAATCCATCGAACTTGCAATAATCGGAATTATTGTTCTGGTTTGTTCACTACTCAACTTCAATGAAATTTACCTGATGTTTGGTGCAGGGTTTTTAGCTTTAATGTTAAAATACATAAGTAACAGAGGAAAGACTGATAAAACACTGAATATCGCGCCCTTTTTTCTTATGCAAATCTCCTTCTCGACCATTTTATCGGCCATTAACCTGAGACTCTTTCTTATTTTTCTTAAAATAGGGGCCATACTCTATGGCAGTGGTTATGTATTATTTGCTTTTCTTGACTCGGAGCTGGTTTCTACAGGGCTTTTATCGCGTCAGCAACTTATTGATGCCATCGCTGTTGGACAGTTCACGCCGGGGCCTGTTTTTTCTTCAGTAACTTTTATTGGTTATCAAATCAATGGGTTTACTGGTGCTGTCATTTCGACAATTGGCATTTTTATACCATCATTTTTGTTTGTGGCATTACTCAATCCTTTGGTTAAAAAAATGCGCAATTCCAAATTTTTTTCTTCTTTTCTTGATGCGGTAAATGTGGCATCAGTAGCCATCATAGCAGCCATCTGTTTTGAAATGGGAAAAGAAACTATTACTGACTGGCGCACCATAATCATTGCAGTTCTCAGCATTATCGTCAGCTTTGGATTCCGAAAAATCAACAGTGCATTTCTCGTTTTAGGAGGTTCTTTGCTCGGTTACCTGCTGTCATTAATATGACTAAAAATTTAAAAAACCACAAATATCAGTTAACTGTCAGGTAATTGTCGCTTTTATAAAACAGGCCATGTTTAACTTTAAAAAAAGGGCCATCTGTTCCGCTCATGCCATCCCAGTCAGAAACATAAACATCATATTCTCCGGGAAAAGCTTCATCAATCTGAGTGCTATTGGCAGCGACATAAGTGCCACTACAAACGGTATCACCGGCTCTGAACTCTACTTTAATTGTATTATTCCGATTGTTTGTTATATGAATATTAACTTTTTCTTCATTTTTATTACAACTGTTTGTAATAATTAATAACAGGCATGTAAAAACTAAAGCACTTAGTTGGGTCATTTTTTTTACGGGCATATAATTCGTCAAATTATTGATTAGCAAATAATTATATAGTGTCAGTAAGAAAACTCATTTTCCATAATAATATAACAAAATTACACATTTTTTTAGTTATTAATTTTTTTATTGAGGGGGAGGGGTGATAATTAAGAAGCATAAATTTATAAATCAGAAAAATGTAAAAAACATCTATTATGCGCATCACGAGGCTATTTCGGATATTTCATTATTTGATGTGCTGAAAAAAAAATAGACCTTTGCAAAATGGCAAAAATAAGCAGAGACCCCAAATGTATAGAGGAACATCTACTACGGTTATTAGTTCCGCAAGATATTCTCGAAA
>JAQVVM010000054.1 GCA_028698995.1 Bacteroidales bacterium | reverse complement strand
TAACTTCGATTGTAAACGGCGTGAGGACTTCTGCAAAAATGTATTGTAAGCACGAATGGCTTCAGAAAATCGGTAATTATAGTGGTAGGCTAAACCCAGATAATAATATGCTTCCGGTGGAATTTCTTCTAACTGCACGGCAAACTCAAGGTACTGAAGAGGTTTGAGCATGTCCCTTTTGTCTGCCATAAGCATACATACACCAAATTTGTAGTTATACATATGATCTCTGGGATATAAGCTCAGAAGTTGAGAATACAAGGGTAATGCTGCTACATAATTTTCATTTTTAAATAAAAGCTCTGCATTCTTTATTAAATCTTTTTCAGAGCTATAAGCTGTTTGCCCATAAATCTGATTACAGGACAACCATATCAATAACAGGATTATATGTCGAACAAATGATTTCAATTCCTATGTATAAGCAATTGTGTTTATATATTAATCTTAATTATACTGTTTTTTTTGATTTTTGTTATATAAGTACATTCTATAATTGAAAAAATTACACTACCTCCAACAAATTGCATTATCAATTATAGATTAAGTATCAGGGTAAAATCCATAAACAAATCATACGACTTATTCCAAAATTTCTACAATTGCTTTTACAAAAGTAAGCAAAACATTTCTGACATACTTTTTTACCTTTGATGTTCATATTATTAAAATATGGCAAAAAAAATTAAAAGAAGATGATGCTGAATGAAAACAAAAATCAATAACTATTAATTGATTATCAGGCTATTAAATCAATATTTTCTTTCCTGATACATTTTACTTTTTTATTTAACTTTGTTCAAATTATAACCCATGTCAGGTTCACTACTTTTTCATTATTTTTCGCTTTCGATGAAAGTCCGGTTTAAAAATAAAAAACTGACAAATGAGTTTTTATCGGGTTTAGAATTGGTATTAAAAACAAAAGAAATTACATTAACCCATCATCAAAAAGAAAGAATACGATTTTATTGTCTGCTTTCATTTCTAACAAATACATGGTTTAGCGACCTAAGAGGTTACAAACCCAGCTCTGAGGAAGTACAATCAGCATTGTATTCTGGGGCTCTTTCATATTTTGTTGACGAACTTTATGATACAAATGACTACATTTCTGAAGCACTAATAAATGCGTTGAAGAGCAAAAATTCTGAGAATTCGTCCAAGCACCGGCAATTGCTTGTTCCGGCACAATATTGTTTTGAGAAAGTACTTAATCAAGCAAATGCAGATTTTCTTGATACTGCTTTCGAGGTGCTTGAAGCACAGGATTTGAGCCGCAGACAGAAGGAATCCCAATACCTTGACTTAGATGAACTGAGATCCATTACATTTGAAAAGGGTGCCAAATCTGTTTTTCTTTTCCGATTAATTCTTAAAAATCAGCCTATTGCAGGTGAAAAAGAATTTGTTTTTACATTGGGTTATCTCATGCAACTGGTAGATGACATTTTTGACATACATAAGGATTATAACGAAAAAATTCAAACACTTTTTACAAATGCAAAAGATGTTAAAGAGTTGAATCGTGACTTTAACCTGACACTGACATTACTGATAAAACAATTAAAAAGACTTAACTATAAAAGTGGGAACAAAACTGTTTGTTTTATTAAAATTACGACTGTTCTAGCCAGAGCCATGCTTTGTTTCGACAAATTACTTCAGATACAGAAAGAACAAAAAGACGAATTTAACATCACAGTTCTATCTTCTAAAGACCTGAATTTTATTGATTATCAAAGTATGTCAAACATTTTTAGAACCATTAAAAACGGACTAAAGTTAATGACTTTATGGAACAATTGTACTTAATTTGATTTTTTAATAAAAGCAAAAGACCGTTTAAAGATTAAAAAAAATATTATTTTTACACTGTTAAAAATTGTATGTCACATACATTGAACGCTGTTATTAAAACCGGAATGAAAAAAAATTTATTTATCCTCCCCTTACTATTACTGCTTGTTTTCCCAAATCTGAGCCATTATAAAATTGAAGAAGTAGCAATCAGTAATATTGAGATACCTTTATTTGATGAAGCTGATCTTGAAAATTCATGGATTGACTCCATCATGTCAAGTCTGACTCTTGATGAAAAAATTGCTCAGTTGCTTATGATAAGGGTGCACTCTGATAAAGATGAAACTTATTATAACAATATATCAGATTTAATAAAAAGATATAATATTGGTGGAGTTTGTTTTTTTAAAGGTTCTCCCGTCAAACAGGCTGAGCTGACAAATCGTTTTCAGTCTGAAGCAAAAACACCCATACTCATGGCTATTGACGGTGAATGGGGTTTGTCGATGAGACTAGACAGTACTGTTGTTTTCCCCCGTCAAATGACATTGGGGGCTATTCAAAATGACAGACTTATTTATGAAATGGGGGTTGAGATTGGACGGCAACTCAAAAGAATTGGCTTACATATGAATTTTGCTCCTGTGTTAGATATAAACAGCAAAAGAAGCAATCCCGTTATTAATACACGCTCATTTGGTGAACACAAATCCAATGTTGCACGTAAGGGACTCGCATACATGCGCGGCATGCAGGACAAAGGCATTATTGCCGTTGGAAAACATTTCCCCGGACATGGAGACACCGATACAGACTCCCACTTTGCTTTACCGGTCATTAACCATTCGCGAGAACAGTTAGACACACTCGATCTTTTCCCTTTTAAAATACTTATAAACAATGGATTGCAAGCTATTATGGTTGCTCACTTGAATATTCCCGCTTATATTCAGAGTTCTAATCTTGCTTCAACTTTATCAGACAGTATTGTTTCTTACCTCCTCAAAGATTACCTCAACTTTAAGGGTCTTGTTATTACCGATGCTCTTGATATGCAGGGTGTCAGCGACCATTTTAAACCGGGGACAATAGAACTCATGGCACTGAAAGCCGGTAATGATATTCTACTTCTGCCTAACGATCCAGACAAAGCCATCAATGAAATAAAAAAGGCCATTCTTAATAACGAAATTGATGAGAATTTAATCAATGAAAGATGTAGGAAAGTATTGGCCTATAAATACAAAGTAGGGCTTAATAACTATCAGCATGTTGATCTGGAAAATTTAATCAATGATCTGAATCCGGTTTACGCAGAAGAGCTGAAACGTAAGCTTTTTGAAAATGCAACTACCTTGCTGAAAAACGATAACAATATCATCCCACTTAGCACTCAAAATAATTTAAAAATGGCTTCACTTGCCATTGGTGATGCTGTTAATAAACCCTTTCAAACAGAATTATCCAAATACTATAATGTAACACATTTTGCTGTTTCAAAAGATATCAGTAATGCTGATATTAATGTCTTGAATAACAGGCTTAAAGAATATGATTTAATTTTTGTTTCACTTCATAACACCAGCAGTTTACCACAAAGACAATTCGGTGTAACAACCCAAAGTATCAAACTCATTAATACCCTTAAAAGAGAAAATCCAATCATATTGAGCATTTTTGGAGTTCCTTACATTTTGTCCTTTTTTGATGATTTTCAAAATATTCCTGCTTTGTTTATTGCCTATCAGGATGAAACCTATGCTCAGGAGACTGTTGCCCGAATTATTAAAGGTGATTTAGATGCTTTAGGAAAACTCCCTGTAACAGGTTCAGATACTTTTCTTCTCAACGATGGAATTTTCACCGGAAAATATAAGTACCTTCAATATGCACCACCAAATCAATTCGGAATTTCTGATAGTGATATCACAAAAATCGACTCTATTGCTCTTATGGGTGTGATTAAAGGTGCATATCCCGGTTGCCAGGTATTGTTTGCAAAAGATGGTAAAGTATTTTACCACAAATCCTTTGGGTTTCATACTTACGACAGTTTGAGACCTGTAAAAAACAGCGATTTGTACGACATCGCTTCTGTAACTAAAATTGTTGCAACGACCTTGGCCTTAATGAAATTATACGATATGGGCAAATTTGAGCTTCAGGATAGATTAGATAAGTATCTACCATATCTTGAAGGCACAGACAAGGGGTCAATTAAAATTATTGATGTTCTTGGACATCAGGCCAGATTTAGTTCATGGATCCCCTTTTATACTGCAACACTTACAAATGGAGAACCAAATCCTGAAATATACAGTACCACATTTAGCCGTGATTTTCCTTTTAAAGTCGCTGATAAACTTTATATGAAAGGTACTTATTATGATACCATCATCTCCACCATAGTGGCATCTCCATTAAACAGAAATACTGATTATCTATACAGTGACCTGGGTATGTACTTTATGCGTGAAATTATTGAAAAACTAAGTGGAAAAAGCATTGAGGACTTTGTTTATGACTATTTATACAATCCAATGAGCTTATTTTCAACAAAATATAATCCTTTGAATTATTTTAGTCCTGATGTTATCATTCCTTCAGAAATTGATAACTATTTCCGAAAACAAACCATTCATGGTTATGTTAATGACCAGGGTGCTGCCATGACCGGAGGTGTTTCAGCCCATGCAGGAGTGTTCTCTAATTCATGGGAACTGGCTGTAATCATGCAAATGTTACTTAACGAAGGACGCCTTGGTGATAAACAAATCATTAACGCAAGTACCGTCAGAGAATTTACCGGCAGACATTTTACTTCCAACAACAACAGAAGGGGGCTGGGCTTTGACAAACCTCTCATCATTCCAAACACAGGAGGTCCTACCTGCATAGATGCCTCACCACTAAGTTATGGCCATACCGGTTTTACGGGAACTTATGTTTGGGCAGATCCGGCTTATAATTTGGTTTATATTTTCTTGTCAAATAGAACCTATCCCAATCCCGAAAACCGCTTAATTTCATTATTAAACATAAGAACCGACATACATCAGGTTGTATATGATGCACTTAAAAGAGAGAATGCAAATAACCCAAACCGGAACTAATATGTCAAAAAAACAACTCAAAAAAAAAAGCCCTGAGAATAAAACAACTGCTACTTATTCGAATAATAAGAAGTCCAGTTTTTTTAAAAAAGACCAAAATCGGAATGCTTACATCTTTGGAGCTTTACTTCTTACTTTTATCGTTTATTTTCAATCCCTTTTTAATGACTTTACACTAAACTGGGACGATGGTGGCTATGTTGTCATCAACGATGTGATACAAAAACTCAGTTGGGAAAATATCAAAATAATGTTCTCCTCTTTTGACAAAGGGAATTATCACCCATTAACCACATTATTTTACGCACTAGAATATGCATTGGTAAGAGACAATCCACTGCTTTATCACATTAATAATCTGATACTTCACCTTGTTAATGTTTATTTGGTTTTTATTTTAATGATGAAAATCAACAAAAATACACTTACCGCATTTATCGTAGCGGTGTTTTTTGGTATTCACCCCATGCATGTTGAGTCTGTAGCGTGGGTTTCAGAGCGTAAAGACGTGATGTACACCATGTTTTTCTTACTTTCTGTTTTAGCATATCACAGATTTGTTTTTATAAAAAATTCATCAAAAAAATACTATTTCTTTTCTCTTTTATACTTCTTTTTGGCGCTCATGTCTAAATCTGCAGCAGTGGTGCTACCTGTTGTATTAGTGCTTATTGATTTATTTTTAAACAGAAGATATAGTACTCAGTTTATTACAGAGAAAATTCCATTTTTTCTATTGTCATTTCTTTTTGGCATACTTGCAATTATGTCGCAGGATTCTGCTGGTGCCATTCAAGACCTCGATCCTCTATTTTCAATACCCGAGCGGCTTATGCTGGCTTCTTATGCCATGATAGCTTATATTGTAAAATTATTTGTTCCTGTTAATCTTTGCGCCATGTACCCCTATCCCGATCGCATTGGAGGGAGCTTACCATTGCTTTTCAAACTGGCACCTTTTGCAGCCATTATCATTTTTGGTCTTGTAGCATGGTCAACAAAATTTACCAAATATATTGTGTTTGGATTTCTATTTTTCTTAGTAACAATTGCACTTGTATTGCAGTTACTCCCAGTTGGAGGTGCATTGATGGCTGAACGTTACACTTATATCCCTTATATTGGCTTGTTTTTCATAATTGCTTATTCTGTTGAGTTCATAAAGAAAAAACATGAGGGTATTTACCCATTTATAATGGCATTATTAATTTTGGGAATGGGTGTTTTCTCCTATCTTACTTATGAAAGAACTAAAGTATGGAAAAATGGCGAAATACTTTTCACTGATGTCATCAATAAAAACCCATACCTTCCTTTTGCATACAATAACAGAGGTTATTTGTATTATCGATTTCATGAAAATTATGAAAAAGCTTATGCTGATTTCAGCAAATGCATAGAAATTGACCCTACATTTGATAAAGCATACAGCAACAGAGGTGTTTTGCTCTACAATCAAAACAAGTTTGAAGAAGCTTTAAGTGATTTTAATGTGGCACTTAATTATAAACCTGATAACATTGATGCTTTAAGAGGGCGTGCAAATACTTACAGCAGCATGAAACAGTTTGCAATGGCCATCCCTGATTATAATGCTTATCTTTCCGTAAAACCTGATGAAGAAAGCATCATCCTTTGGAGGGGCACTGCTTTCTATCAGACACAACAATACGAAAAAGCGCTCATCGATTTTAACAAAACCCTTTCTGTAAATCCCTCAAATGACGAAGCATATTATTGGCGTGGACTTGTCTATTATAATACTAAAGAATACAATACTGCTATTCAGGACTTTTCAACATCCATCAGATTGAATGATAAAAGAGACGAGGTTTATTCATGGCGCGGATTAGCTTATTATTACCTAAAAAATTATGATATGGCCCTTAATGATTACAATAAGGCTTTAGAGCTTAACCCACAGGATGCTGCTGCTTTTGTTAACAGATCCATTGTTTACCATGATATGGGTAATTATCCACAAGCTTTTGAGGATATTAAAAAAGCTGGAGAATTGGGCTATCCTCTGGATAGGAATTATTTCTTTAAACTATATAATTTGGTTGAGGGGAAATAGGGTATTTATTGTTATGCTTAGGATGTTGCTTAGAAATAATTTACATCAGCAAATGTCCTGTCAATTCCTTTCCTGTATTTTATTCTCGAATAACCTATAATGAGTACTATTCCTTCTCTGCTCTTATATTTGATTTTATATTTATCCCTGAACCGCTGAGCACTTTTGCCATTTTGAATGAACGGATGAATGGCTCCAAGCATACAGGTTCCCAAACCCAGACTTTCTGCTGCCAGCATTGCATAAGTAGCTGCAATCAAAGGGTCTGCAGGGTCACAGTATGGGCTTCCGTAAAAATAAATGACTAATGGGGCATCGTAAGTAACAAAATTAATCCCCTTATTCATTTCAGAAGTATAAATTTCTATCAGTGGTTTAATAAAATCACGAAACATAAGATAATCAGAACGTTTTACAAACGGACGCATTAAGTTTAAAACTATCCCCGAAACAAACCATTTCATACTGCTCAGGTGTTCACAGAAATCTTTTGCAAAAGCATTAACTTTATGGCGCCTATTCAATACAAGTAAGTGAACATCAGAAGGGGGTAAACCCATGGGTGCTGTTTGTGCGGCTTTAATAATCTTATCAATATATTCATCTGAAACTTCTTTATCACTGAATTCCCTGATGCTTCTGCGTGTCTTCATAAGACTTACAATAGAATTGTAATCCGCAATGCTTTCTTCAGATGGCAATTCGATTAAATCGTCGGGACTGATTGTCCTTCCGGAAATTTCGATAGCACCCTCAGGACAAATAGCCATACAATGTCCACAACCGATACAGCCAAAAAGTGAATTTCCGTGCACAATTGCTTTTCCATCTTTAATAACAATGCCGAAATCTTTGCAAACCGTAACACACAACCCGCAACCTGTACATTTTAAGGTGTTTATTTTAATGACACCTTTTTCGTTCGTTCTACTTGTTGGAATTGACATTTATTTATTTTTTCTTTATAAAAGAAAACTTATAAGCAGGTGTTTATAAGTTTTCTTTTGAATTATTTTAAAAAATTATTTAAAAATCAACAGTTTATGAGTTATGATTGATTGAGGTGTTTGAATATGCAGAAAATACACACCATCGGAAAGATGAGAAATGTCTAAGCTGATTTTACCTTCAGCATTATTAAACTTGCTGTCATACATCTTTTGGCCGTTTAAATTATAGATACCTATTTCAAAAGTATTGTAGGGAGATACAATATTAATCATATCCTTTGCCGGATTTGGGAATATTTGAACATCCTCATTAAAGGAATTCATACCAACAGCAGTTACAGCAGTTATGATAAATGTTTGAGGCAACCATTATTAAAATTTATGGTCAGAACAACCTCATCGCTATCGTTAGGAATGACGGTTGATAAATAAGAAGCAAATAAAGTAAGTGTGTCCACATTGATATTATAGTCTAATGTGGTAAGTGAATAAGGGACAAGCTGATTATCAACAATCGACGTTACATACAGTGCATCATTCCAGTCTATAGTGGTTTTAACATCCTGCGGTATGTTTACAATAAAATCTGCAGCGTCAGGATTTAATTCAGGACTTATAGTTTCTATAGCTTTTATGAGTAGTGTAGCAGAATTCCCAACATTAAATCCAACTGTTATTAAGATACTGTCACCTAAACTTGTTAGAACTGTAGCTAGGTAAGTCTGGGAAATGGTGAGGGTATGCACACTAAATGAATAATCACTTCCGGTAAGAACATAAGGAGTGCTTTGATTATCAACCAAAGTTGTCAAAGAGCTGGCATCATTAAAAACAACTTCTGTTTCAATATCAGTTGGTATTGTTAAATCGTAGAATGCCGTATTTGGAATTAGTTGGGCATGATTGATAGAAGTTTGAACGGCAGTGATTATAAAAGTTGAGGGAGTACCAATATCAAAATTTATGGTTAAGGTAATTGATTGACCATTTGCAAGCAGCACATTAGACAGATAGGATTGTGTAATATAAAGAACATTGCCGTTAACAAAATAATCAGTTGGCATCAAATTATACATGTTATTATCAACTATAGAAGATATTGCAGAAGCATCGTTCCACAAAATATTTGTCGTTACATTTCCAGGGTTTAACAAACCATAATCCGCTGTCACAGGATTTATTTGTGCATTTATAATAGTTGTTGTAGTAAATGTTAATTCATTTCCATAAATGGTATCAGTTGGTGTAATAACAAATGCCTTCACATAATATGTTTGACCAGAGTTAAGATTTGTTATAAGAGCATCGAAATTATCGAAGTTTGAACCCGTAATAACGGTAATGTCATTAACTGTAGGCAGGGTATGTGTAGCAAAACAAATACCTTTAGTAACGAAAGGCATACCGCCAATATCTGTAAAGATGCCACCACTTAAAGCCTGACTGCCGGTTATATTTGAAACAGGTTTTGTTGTCAAAGATGGACTTAAAATTTGTGTTTTCCAAATACCATTACCATTTGTACCTAAATAAATTCTGTTGTTAAATAAAGTGATATTATCTATACTCATACCCATTTGTAAACCTTGGTTATTCCAAATTTTACCCCAAGATTGGCAACCATCAGAGCTGGCAAAAAGACCAATGCTTGTAGCAACATACCAAATACCGTTTTTAAATTTTAAGGGACCAACCTTAACATTATGTGGAACCTCAATTCCCGTTTGTGAAATTGCTGCCCATGTTAAAGAGCTATTAAGCGTATAAAAACGCAGTTGGTTAGGGTAAACATTGTAATCTAAAATAGTAAGAACAAGTCCTTGGTTATTATTACCATTAGCAGCAACAACCTGTGGATGGAACCTCCAGTCTCCTAAATTTTGAACAACGAAGTTGGAATTTGGCACATTCAATCCATTGTTGACTGGTGTAAACAGCAAACCATTATTAACGGACATATAGATTTTATCTTGGTTTGAATTGTCATACCCAAAAACAAATATGGTATCGTTATTACCATTAAAACCGACAACTCTATTTAAACCAAGCGCATTTATTGCCGGAGAAATATTTGTCCAATTTGCACCTTGATCCGTTGAAAACTGATAAGAGCCATTATTGTCTTCAAAAAAATACACCATTAACCTGTTGCCAATCATTTTGATAAAATTCATTCTTGAAGAATCAGGCGCATTGGTTAACTCTGTCCAGTTCTGACCTGAGTTAATGCTTTTAAAAAGAGAATGCGGTCCATCAGGGCTTGTTGAACCGATAGAAAAGAGCGTACTTGAGCCGTCAAATAGAATACCCTCAGTCATGTATATACCAAACATATTGGGCAAATCACCATTAAACTGTGTCCATGTAGTTCCATTATCGGTTGATTTTAATATCCCGTAACTACCTCTTGTTGTTAATAGATCCCCATTGTTTAAGGCAATTATTGAGTTGTAGCGAAAAGACATAAAATTTGTATTTTTTGTCCAAAGCTGACCATTATTATCAGAAATATAAAGATCGCTGAACAGCTCAGTGCAAAGTATCCTGTTTCCAACCTTAAGCATGCTGCCCTGAAGCATTGGAAGTAAAATCCCGGGATTCAACATGGGAACCCACGTATTTGCAGAGTCTAAAGAACGATACAATGTAATTGCAGGGAAAGGTGTTGAACTAAAAACACTTGCAAAAGCAACACTTCCAAGTGTGTAAGCGGAAAAAATTGCATCAGCATTGCTAATGCCACTTGTTTTAACCTCCCATTGCTGTGTTGCAAAATTAAACTTATAGATTTCAGGATTATTCTCGTTTATCCATAAAAAGGTAGTACCTGAAGAATCAATAGAAAGCAGACGGTTCTTAATCTGAGCATTTGCTGGTAAACCGATTAAAGGGAAAGTATCTCTCACTAAACCATCTAAAGAATAAAACAACATCTGTTCATTCTGATCTGTAAAAAACAATGCAAAGTTATTATCAGGCAGCATATTCCACCAGTTATTGCTGTTAAGTCCTAATGTATCTCCATAAAACCATTGAGACCCATCATCTGAATATGAAATTACAGAGACCTGATGATTGTTATTATTGTCCCAATAATTATATTCAACAAATAATCTATTCCCTTTTTTGGCTATGTTATTTACCCATCCATTTGGATCAATGCCTGAAAAAACAACTTTCGACCAAGTTAATCCGTTATTATCTGAAGAATAAAAACCATTTGATGCCAGCCATACTTTATTATGACAATAAGTAATATCACGACACATAATGTCAGCTGTATCTAAACCAGTGTTGGATCTTTGCCATGTATTGCCATTATCAACTGATCGGAAAACTCCACCATCGGTTGCTACTAATATAGCAGTTCCAGCGTTTACAATTCCTCTGTCATCAATACCGCTTAATTGAGGATGACTTATTTGAGACCATTGTGCAAAAACAGTCATTTTTAATGTTAAGGCAAATGCTAAAAATAATATTTTTTTCATATTCATTTTTTTTTATCTGAATTCTGAAATAAGAAACCTCTGAAAAACTTTTAATTAAACAGAACCAGATTGGTTTTACAAATAAAAAATACAGAGATTTTTTAATCGAATACAAATATATTTATTTTATGTAATATAAACAAGATGAAAAATATTTATATTTGCTTAAATTTTAAATACAAAAAAAAATGATAGCAGTTTACATTATTTTAGGAGTTTTAGTATTATGGCTTGCCCTGTCTTATAATGGATTAGTAGGGAAACGCAATGAAGCTGATAAAGCTTTTGCCAGTATTGACACAATGGCAAAAAAGAGATATGACCTTATTCCAAACCTTGTTGCCACAGTTCAGCAATATATGCAACATGAAAGGCAAACACTTACAGACATTACTGAAATGCGTGCAAGAGCAACTTCAGGAAACCTTTCCGATGAAGAAAAAATTGAGCTGGACAGTAAAATTTCAAAAGCAGTTTCGGGAATTATGGTTGCTGTCGAGAATTATCCCGATCTTAAAGCCAGCAATAATTTTATGCAGCTGCAAGGTTCACTTAATGAAGTTGAAGAACAATTGTCAGCAGCACGTCGTTTTTATAACGCTGCCGTAACAGATTATAATAATGCTGTTCAAATGGTTCCTTCAAATATTATTGCTTCAATGTTCAACTTTAAACTAAAGAAATTATTCGAAATTTCTGAAAAGGAAAGACAAAATGTGGATGTAAAATCTCTTTTTAAGTCATAATAGACTTCTCTTTAGTCTTTTTAAAGATCATTCTTTTCATAAAGAGTGGTATTGCATTAATTCTTAATACTAAAAAACATGAAAACACTAGAAGAATTTCAAGATTTCTTTGAAAACTCCTTAAAAACAGATTTAATAAACCTTGATGTAAGAAGAAAACGAATTGTTAAAAGATTCCTAATTATCACAGTTTTTTTTATTTTAGCATCTGTTGCTTGTGCTGTTCTAAATTTTTTCTGGGGTATTGCAATAGCATTTGTAGTGGCTCTCATAGTTTTTGCTTTATGGGTTTATGACAAACATTTTTATAAGGATTTTAAACATCAAGTTATTAATAGAATTGTTTACTTTATCAGTCCAGATATGATTTACGACTCAAAAGGTCGTATCAATATTTCTGAATTCACTGCGAGCCGTATATTTCTAACAAATATTGACCGCTATAATGGCGATGACCTTGTTTCTGGCAAAATGGACAAAACAGAAATGCGTTTTTCGGAGATTAAAGCTGAATATAAAGTAACAACAACTGATGGCAAAGGAAACCGAAAAACAACATGGCATACCATATTTAAAGGTTTATTTTTTATTGCCGACTTTAATAAAGAATTTGTTGGGTCAACTGTCGTTATTCCAAATTCCTTCGGGAAAGGTTTTGGATTCCTCAAAAAGCTTATGGGTATCAACAGGAGAGAAAAATTAGTTCAACTCGAAGATGTGAACTTTACAAAAAACTTTAACGTTTATGGTGACGACCAGATTCAGGCCAGATATATTCTTTCAACAACCCTTATGGAGCGCATTTTGGAATTTAAAAACAAACACAAAAAGAGTATATACCTTTCCTTTGTTGACTCCAAAATGTACCTGGCAGTACCCTATACCAAAGATTTATTTGAACCAAGCTACCTTAAATCACTTGTAAATATTAAAGTTATTGGTTCTTATTTTGAAGACTTGCAGTTGGCAACAGGTATTGTTGATGATATGAACCTCAACTTACGTATTTGGACAAAGCAGTAATATCTTTTTAAATTTATTCTTTACTGTCGATATCTAATTTATTTCAATCTCTTTAAGAATTTTTGAAACATTTTCTCTGTTCAATGGCATAAGAAATTGTTTATCCATAAGGTTTAAAAAATATTTATCTGAGGTACTGTCTCCATAACCATAACTTATAGCATATTGATTTTCTGTTAGAATTGGTTTTATTCTTTCTGCCTTTTCCTTTCCATAACAGTTATTTCCTGAAATTTTCCCTGTAAACAAACCATCTTTGCTCTCAAATTCAGTCCCAATAAATTTACACCCATTCATTTCGCACCAACGGCCTAACCAAATGTCTGAAGATGCACTCAGAATATAAATGTCGTGCCCACGTTCTTTATGCCAATTTAGGACATCTGACACAGAACTAAATATCAAAGATGGGAGTAAATTTTCTCCAAACAAGTCACCTTTTTTCTTAATGTCTATGTAAGGTTTACCCTTGAAAAAAAAACTAAAATAAAGTTCTTTTAATTTATAATTCGGATAAAGTTTCATAAAATAAAGAAGTGTAAAAGGCAAGTGAAAAAACATACACTTATAAAGGCTAAACCTGCCGTATGAAAATTTAATAAATTCCAGAAAAGTGTCTTTTGAAGTAATAGTACCATCAAAATCAAAAACAGCTGTACCCTTTGATGTTGGCATTAGAAATTAAGTTTTTTAAATATGCTCTCAGGTATCATTTTAATGATAAACATAATCAGGCGCCAGAGACCAAGAACATAAATAACATTCTTCTTTTTCCTGAATGCTCGCCAAATTGATTTTGCGACCTGTTCGGGTTGTGCGGTAAGTTTTTCAGGGGTTTTCAGGCCTTTAATCATTTTTGAATTAATAAACCCGGGTATAACTGAAATTACATGGACATTATATTCAAGCATTCTGCCTCTCAAACCACTGAGATATTGTGTAAAACCTGCTTTGGCACAACCATAAATATAATTGCTTTTCCGTCCTCGATCCCCTGCAACTGATGAAACTCCAATAATGACACCACTTCTTTTTTTTGTCATATCATCAGCAATAATATTTAAAACAGAAATATGTCCAATTAAATTGGCATCAAGAATTGTGTATGTCTCATTAAAAACGGTCAATGCCTTTTCATGGTTTCCAAGATATCCAAAAACAGATACAACCACATCGGGTTTCTGAGAAAGTGACTCATAAAAAGCCTTGTGATTGCTGTGTGAAGCACCGTCAAAAACTACATTTTCAGTCCTGACATTGTTACAAAGTGCAATATCAGCAGCCAGGCGCTTCTGATAATCACTAATTTGTCGGGTTGCCAGAATAATATCATAGCCATTTTTCGCAAAGGCATAAGCTGTTGCTTGCCCAACATCGGAGTTAGAACCCAGAATTAAACAGGTTTTATTTATCATATTTCCAATCTTTTTGATTGCAGAGAATTAAATTTTTCAGGATGTTTAAAGGGAATAGGGTATGTTTCTTTAAAAGTTTTTTTCGACATGCGGGAATCTTTTGTCAGGTATAATCGGCCCCCATAATCAATAACCATGGGATCTAAAGAATCCAACAATGATAAAACTTTCTTATTGATTTTGAAGTCTAATGCAAGTGTATAGCCCTGTTTCGGAAAAGAAATTGGAGCCGACAAATCATCTGCATGACCAAAAGTTTTTAAAACGGCAAGAAAAGAACCACATCCGGAATGAGCTATCTTTGTCAGAATTTTTGTTAAACCCTCTTTCCCTTTCTCAAAAGGTAAGACAAATTGATATTGTGTAAATCCGTTTTTTCCGTAAATTCGATTCCAGTTATTTAGAGCATCTAAAGGATAGAAAAATGGTTCATAATGAATGGTGTTATTGATTTCTTTTTTCAATTGTTTATTATAAAACAAGAAATTAAAAGCACTGACTGTCAGCTTATTAAGAGCAAATGAAGGAAACATAAATGGCACATTTATTTGCTTATCGGAATGGGTTTTCAAAGGATTACCCAAAAATTTAGCAGGCAGTTCATTGGTTGCAGCATGTTCTCCTAGCATCAATACAGACCTCCCCAAAGATGATCCTCCGGACAAACAATCTATCCAAGCAACAGAATAAGTATAATTATTATACTTATCAAACAAGTCAACAATTTCATCAAGGTTTTTGGCTTTAATTGATTTCTGCCTTATATATGAAGATTCTATTCTTTTCAGTCGTAAAGTAGCAGTGAGAATTATACCTGTCAATCCCATGCCACCAATAGTATGTACAAACAATTCTTTATTTGATTCTTTTGAACAAATTAATATAGTCCCTGTTTCAGTAAGTAATTCAAGAGATTCAATATGTAACGAAATGGCGCCTTCCTTATGATGATTCTTACCATGAATATTTGAAGCTATTGCTCCCCCAATGGTAATAAATTTGGTGCCGGGTGTAACTGGAAGAAAGAAACCCTTTGGAACAATGAATTTTAACAATTCGCTCAGTAAAACCCCTGATTCACATTTTACAATGCCATCTTCAGCATCAAAATGAAGAATTTTATTAAGTTTGAGGCATGATAAAATCGTTTTCTGTAATGCACTGTCTCCATAGCACCTACCATTTCCTCTAGGGATAACTTCTGACTGATTTTTAATCAACGGCCAGATTTCATTAAAAATTTTTTCCGTAATAAGATCAGCATCAATTTTCGGATAAACGCCCCAATTATATATTATTGCCATAGATGATTAAAGTAAATGTTAGTATCCAAAGTAAAATAATTATTTGTAAAAATAAATCTCTTGTTAAAATTTTCACAGGAGAACCTGATTTTTCTTCAACAATAGAAATCTGTAAGTATCTCATTATTCCTAAAAAAACAAAAAGCGAAGTAATGTAAAGTTTATCTGAACCAATACGTTCCTGAACTTCATTTGAAATTGAGTACATTATGTAAGAGATCAGTGTTATTGAGAAACTAATACTTTTGGCAATGTCGATAAACTGAAGATTATAACCAGACAGAGAAGCTCTGAGGTCTTTGTTTAGAATTAAATCATCTCTTCTTTTAGAAAATGCAATGGATATTGTAAGTAAAAACACAATTATAACCATCCATTGCGATACAAAAACATCAGCTGCAACGCCACCGGCTAAAATACGTAACACAAATCCCATACTTATACAGGCAACATCAACAATGGCAATTTGTTTTAATTTAAATGAGTACAGAACATTTAGAAAAAAATAACCTGCCACAAAATATAAAGAAGCATTCATTTGTGTAAGCAGAACTATTAAGAAAGCAAATAAAATCAGGAATATGACAATAGCTGACTTAATACTAAAAAAACCACTTGCAATCGGGCGCTTGCATTTTTCGGGATGGAGCTTGTCTTTTTCAACATCTACTATATCATTAATGATATAAATAGATGAGCTTGCCAGGCAAAAAGCAAAAAATAATTTAATAAGTTCAGCAAAGCCTGATGTTTGAAATACGTTTAATATTCCTCCGGCAAAAAACAAAGGTAAAAGTACTGCAGCATTCTTAATCCAGTGTTTAACACGGATTAATAATATTAAATTACTAAGAAATTTAGTCATCAAGAAATTATAGTTAGATACGCAAAAGTAATAAAGTTTACGATATTAATTAACAAGTATTAATTAATCATTTGCCCTTTAACAAACCTGTCTTTTCCTGAAATATCCTTAATTATTTCAACATTCTTATACCCATTCCTAACCAGAACTGCTTCTGTTTCACGGCCAAATGCTTCGTTAATTTCACAAAAAAACATTCCTTTTTGCTTTAAGAGCTGCTTTCCTATAATTGAAAGGGATTCATAGTAAATCAAGGGATTGTCATCAGAAACAAAAAGTGCTGAAAATGGTTCATAACCGACGACATTTTCTTTCATCAATTCTTTTTCAGAAAGACGGACATAAGGGGGATTACTTATAAGGACATCAAACTTTGTCAATTTTCTTAAAGAATTAAAATTTAATATATCGTCTGCAAAAAAATCAACAGCAAGACCATTTTCTAAAGCATTCAATCGTGCAGTATTTAAGGCATCTTCGGAGTTATCAAATGCAAAAACTTCTGATTTTGGAATTTGTTTTTTAATGGATAAAGCAATGGCTCCACTTCCGGTTCCTGCATCTATTATACTTGGACAATAGCCTACAGGACAACTGTCAAGATATTTGATTACAGCCATGACCAATTCTTCAGTTTCGTGCCTCGGAATTAATACAGATGGATTAACTTTAATCGTCAAATTCATAAAAACAGTTTCTCCAATTATATATTGAATTGGTTTTTGTTTTTTTAGGCTTTTAATGCCATTATTAATTTTTAACAATACCGATTCGCTGACTGTTTTATTAGGATATAAATATAAGTTCGCTCTACTAATATCTGCATATTTTTCTAACAATATTTCGGCAAATACACTAATTTCTTCACTTGAATAAAGATGCTCCAGTACAGCATACATATAAAGTTTAATATCCTTTACCTTGTTACTTGGAATCTTCATGATTGAATATAAAAAGAAAAAGTTTAAATTCCCTTAATGATATGTTCAACAAAAATCTTAACACCGATAGCAACCAGCATAAGTCCACCAATAAGCTCTGCTTTACTGCCACAGTAACAGGAAAAACGCCTGCCTATATAAAAACCTGAAAAGGAAATTATAAAAGCAGTTAAGGAAATTATTGAAATACTTAACAAAAGGTTAAAATCAATTAGGGCCAGGGATAAGCCTACTATTAAAGCATCAATACTGGTTGCCAAAGCCAACCCGAATATAAAAAAATTGTTATGAAAAGCAAAAGATTCCTTTTTATTTGATTTTAGCGCCTCATAAATCATCTTACACCCTATAAAAATGAGTAAACTAAATGCAATATAGTGGTCAAAAGATTTTATATGTTCTTTAAAAACATCACCAATCAGCCATCCAGATAAAGGCATAATAAAATGAAACAAACCAAAAATGAAGGCAATATAGAGATTTTGAGAGAAGCTGTTCCTTTTTCCTGAAATTCCTGCTCCAATGGTCACTGCAAAGCAGTCCATTGATAGTCCCAAGGCAATAACAAAAACTGTTATGAATATCATTGTTTTATAATTGTTTTAATAGTTTTTACAATACCCTCTGTATCAAATCCGCATTCAGCATGTAATTCCGAAACCTTTCCCTGTTCAATAAACCTATCGGGAATACCCAACCTAAGGACTTTTGATGAATAATTATTGTCATTCATAAATTCCAATATTGCAGAGCCAAACCCACCAGTAATCACACCATCCTCAACAGTAATAACCTTGTTAAACGTTTTGAAAACATAGTGTAATACTTCTTCATCTAAAGGTTTTGCAAAACGCATATCGTAATGAGTAAAAGAAATATTGTCGTATCTGAGCAGTTTGAAAGCTTCAAAAACATTATTCCCAACAGGACCGAAAGAGAGAACAGCAAGGTCATTTCCTTCTGTAATTCTAACCGCTTTTCCTATTTCAACAAGTTCAAAAGGCCGTTGCCATTTCATTTTATAACCATTACCCCTTGGGTATCGGATAGATATTGGGCCTAATGATTTATATTGGGCAGTATATAACATGTTACGCAATTCCACTTCATTCAAAGGAGATGCAACTATCAAATTCGGCACACATCGCAGATATGCAATATCAAAGGCGCCATGATGGGTAGCTCCATCTTCGCCAACAATCCCACCCCTGTCGAGACAAAGAACAACATTTAATTTCTGAAGTGCAACATCATGAATAATCTGATCGTACGCTCTCTGCATAAATGTTGAGTATATATTACAATAAGGCAAATACCCTAAAGTTGCCATTCCTGCCGAGAAAGTAACAGCATGTTGTTCAGCGATTCCAACATCAAAAGTCCTTTTTGGAAATTTTTCCTGAAAAATATTAAGAGAACATCCCGAAAGCATGGCAGGGGTAACTCCAACAATTTTATCATTCATCTCAGCAAGTTCCACAAGGGTGTGCCCAAAAACATCCTGAAACTTTGGTGGTTTTAGTTTCTGACAGGGGCTTACTGAAATTTCTCCGGTATCCTTATTGAAATAACCGGGTGCATGGTATTTTGTCTGTTCTTTTTCAGCAACTTCAAAACCCTTTCCTTTTTTTGTAATACAATGTAATAGTTTTGGTCCGGGAATATTTCGAATATCCTCAAGTAGTTTTGACAATCGGATAACATCATGACCGTCAACGGGACCAAAATATCTGAAATTCATTGCTTCAAAAAGATTGCTTTGCTTCAAAATTGAAGATTTAATAGCATTATCAAGCTTTTGAATAATTGCCCTTGTTCCACCAACATTACCCAACATTTTCCAAACTTCATCCTTAAGTTTATTATAAGTACGGGAGGTTGAAATATCTGTCAGATATTCTTTGAGAGCACCAACACTCTTATCAATAGCAATACCATTATCGTTCAGTATAACAAGTAAGTCGGCTTGTGCTACTCCCGCATTGTTCAGTGCTTCAAATGCCATTCCTCCTGTCATAGATCCATCACCAATAACAGCAATATGATGTCTTTTTTCTTTGTTTAACTTTGATGCTATAGCCATCCCAAGTGCAGCTGAAATGGATGTAGAGGAATGGCCTACACCAAAAGCATCATAAGGGCTTTCCTTCATCTTTGGAAAACCACTTAGTCCTTTGTAAGTGCGGTTTTTATAAAACACATCACGTCTTCCCGTAAGAATTTTATGTGCATAAGCCTGATGCCCTACGTCCCAGACAATTTTGTCAAATGGAGTATTAAAAACAAAATGCAATGCAACTGTAAGCTCCACAACACCCAAACTAGCACCAAAATGACCAGGGTTAAGACTTACACAGTCTATTATAAAAGCACGTAACTCATCACATAATTGTAATAAGTTTTCTTCATTAAGCCCCTTTAAATCAGACGGCGAATTAATTCGTTTCAATATTTCCCCTGCTTCAGGTTGCATGTCTGTTTTTTTTGCAAAATTACAAATAATAATGAATTTGTTAAAAGATGTTATATTTGAAATTAAACCTTATTTAGTCTTATTATTAATACTATCTTTGTTATTGATAAATGAACAATTAGTAATTATCTATAATTAAAATTAATAACATGAAATCAGATTTAGAAATTGCACAATCCATAAAATTAAAACCTATTGATGAAATAGCGAAAAGATTAAATATTGATGTTGACGATTTACATAAATATGGGAAATACATAGCAAAAGTTCCACTGAAATACATTGACTCACAAAAAATGAGGAAAAAGAAGCTCGTATTGGTAACTGCAATAACACCAACACCTGCTGGAGAGGGAAAAACGACAACTTCAATCGGACTAGTTGAAGGTTTAAATAAAATAGGTATAAACGCTGCTGTTGTTATACGTGAACCATCATTAGGACCTGTTTTTGGAATTAAGGGAGGGGCAGCCGGAGGAGGTTTTGCTCAGGTATTACCTATGGAAGATATCAATCTGCATTTTACAAACGATATTTCTGCAGTTGAAAAAGCACACAATCTTTTATCTGCATTGATTGATAATTATATTCAGAACAAGAATGAACTAGGTATAGATCCTCGAAAGGTTCTATGGAGAAGAGTGATGGACATGAATGAACGTTCGTTGCGCGATATAATTATAGGTCTTGGTGGCCCAAAACAAGGAATGCCACGTGAAACAGGATTTGATATTACTTCAGCTTCTGAAATAATGGCTATTCTTTGTTTATCAAAAGATATTAACGATTTAAAAGAAAAAATGGGTAATATTCTTATTGGATTTACTTTTGATGATTTGCCTGTTTATGCAAAAGATATAAAAGCTCAGGGTGCTATGGCTGCGCTTATGAAATATGCCATTATGCCAAACCTTGTTCAGACAATAGAAGGTAATCCGGCAATTATTCATGGTGGTCCATTTGCTAATATTGCACAAGGCACAAACTCATTACTTGCAACTAAAATGGGACTAACACTGGCCGACTTTGTTGTCACCGAAGCTGGATTTGCATCAGAACTGGGAGCAGAAAAGTTCTTTGACATTAAATGTCAACTTGGTGGGTTAAGTCCAAATGCTGCAGTATTGGTTGCAACCATCAGAGCATTAAAATACCATGGTGGTGTTAAACTTAAAGATTTGAATACTCCTAATCCTGAAGCTTTGAAAATTGGTATTGAAAATCTTGAGAAGCATATCGAAAACATTAGAAAATTTAACCTGCCACCAATTGTTGCAATCAACAGATTTGCCACTGACACTGATGAGGAAATTCAAATTGTTAAACAAAGATGTAACGAACTTGGTGTTAAGGTAGCAGTGAATGATGCATGGGAAAAAGGAGGTGAAGGGGCTAGAGAATTAGCGGAAATGGTTAAAGAAGAAGCAAGTTCATGCCCAGGTTGTTTCAAACCCTTATATGAACTTGAATGGGAAATGGAGAAAAAAATTGAAACCATTGCACATGAACTTTATGGCGCAGATCATGTTGAATACACTGTCGAAGCCAAAGTTGACATAAAAAAGATTAATCAGCTGGGGCTTAACAAACTTCCTGTTTGTATTGCAAAAACACAGAAATCACTTTCTGACGATCAGTACAAATTGAATCGCCCAACAGGTTTTACAGTAAAAATCAGAAAAATTGAGATTGCTTCCGGTGCAGGGTTTGTTATTCCTATAGCAGGTACAATCATGAGAATGCCTGGCCTACCAAAAACACCATCTGCTGAAAATATTGATATCGATAATGATGGTAATATTTCAGGTTTATTCTAATTCTTTATGATTTTCTCCTTATAAAAATTTCCATCAGATCTAATTTCAAGGAAATAGAAACCTGCAGAAAGATTTGTCAGGTTAATATTTATGAACATGCTTTCATCTACATTTTTATTGACATCATGTGTATATACAATATTTCCTATTGCATCACTTAATCGCAGGTTAAAACCACTCTCCTCGAGATTCTGGAGGTAAATGTTCAAATTATCTGTAGCAGGGTTTGGATATACCAAGATGTTTTCATTTTCAGAAACGCCACAATTTGCAATAACCGTATTAAAAAGCTCTGTCTTCCCATCATAATCAGTTTGTTTCAATCTATAATATGAAATCAAACCCTCTGGATTGTTGTGATTGTAACTATAATACTTATCTGTACTACTATTATTAGCTCCCAATACAGTAGCTATTACTTCCCAATTATAGCCGTCTGTGCTTTTTTCTATGGTAAAGAAATGGTTGTTAATTTCAGTTGCTGTTATCCAGTTTAATTCAACAACATCATTTTGACACTCTGCTTCAAATTTTAGAAGTTTAATCGGAAGCGGATTATTAATATCTGATAATACCCATACATTGAAGAACTGAGCAGTATCAACATAACTTGTAGTAAAAGTACCTGTGTTTCCGCCAGAAGGAATTGGACTATTAACACTAAATCCATGGTTTGTCCAATCTGAAAATAGATTCTGAGAATATATCAAATCAGCCCATACTCCAAATGAACTGTCTGGTCTTGGATTATAACGTTGTGCAATCATATCTGACTCAAAAATATCTCCCAATTCATCACTTAGGTATGTAAAGGTAATCTCACCCTCAACCGACAAGTAAGGTGTTTCATCATCACCTGAATCTCCAATATACCAATATCTGTCAGCAATTCTGAGACCATCGCTAAACTCCCCTAAATGTTCTACCATAAGAGGTGCCGGATAATTGTCACTTTCTGTGCCGTAGGTTGAAAAGTCAAGGTAAGCTTCAGAACTCATATGATTGCTCTTTATATCAAGTCTTAAAGGAATATACTCAGCTTCTGATTTACCGAAAGGTATGGTATAATTTTCTACCAGATTACCAATATTCCACCTTACTTTGCTATAAAGAGAGGTAGAATTAAATTCTGCATAAATAAAACCAAGATCCCTAACAATAGAACTGGGTTGATTATTTTCAATTATTAAAGTGTTCTGATTTAAATTCAAAGATCCTTTCTTAAGATTCAGTTTATTTTTAACAGTTGTTTCCTGATTTAAAAGAACCTCATTTAATGCTTTATTGATGTTAGGCTGATTAATATCCAAATCATAAAAAGGAGAATACCTTGTATCAACTTCTTGAACGCCCGGGCCGTCAAAAATTACTTTACCTTTTCCGCATCGAAATTCTCCGGCTTCATTATTCCAATTACCTTTAACAAATATCAGCTCTTGATCATGTTCTTCTTCTTCTTCATAAACAACAAACAGACCTTGATTTGTGAAATTACCCAGAACATTTAAAACAGTACCAGGATGTTGATTTACGATAGTCCCATTACTGATAGTCAGGTTCCTGCAAAAGCCGGGATTAATTATATCTACAACAGGAGTCATACATTCTCCTTTGTATATTAAAACATCATTAGTATCTGTAGGCGTAAAAGAAATTGAAACATAATTGCCATTTTCATCAACTGTAAGCCAATTCTGATTATTCCAAGTTGCATTTGTGCTAATATTAACAAGTCCTCCTTCTTCAAGAACTTCGCTTATATAATATTTTTCGGACAATGTAAAAGGAATTGTCATGTCAATAATTTGAACAAAAGTTCTGCCTTGTTCACCCCAACAACCATCTTCTGATCTGGCTCTGAAATAATAATAACCTGTGGTTGTAATTAACTCAAGCACAGAAGGTTTTGCAATGCTCGTGCCGTTACTTATTGTATCCTGGAAATATATTGTTCCACCCATTCCACCATCTGCATGTATTAATACACTACCACCACAAGAAACAATATCGTCATCAACAATAACTGGTGCAGGAGGTTCTGGAGGTGTTTGTACAAATATATTTACGGGAGAAGATTGACATCCGGTAACTTCATTTTTTAAAGCATAAGTATATGTACCTGGTAATAAATATTCAATTTCTATGGATTGTGTAATACCAGAGATATAATCGGGGGTTATGGTCCATCCTTCTATAGGTAAACCTTCTAAAACAACACTGCCATAAAATTCAGAACATGTTGGTTGTGTAACAATAGGAACAGGAGGATTAGGTAATGGTTTTATCGGCCAAGAAATTACCTTTTCAGGGTTGGTAGAGACACATCCATAATTACCCCCGGTACGACTTGTTCGAACTTCAATATTAGATGTAGCTCCAACGCTTGAGATAGGTGTTCCGGAGACATACGGCAACCAAATATTTGAAGAAATACTGTATTCAATTATATCTGTAGCTCCTTCTGATCCACCTGACCCAGGAGTTAATAAAGCTGTAACTGATTCACCTAAGCATATACCAACACCATTAGCCGGCATACCCTCTAATACTGAAGGTCTGACCAACTCTTGTGCAATAGGCCAGTTTGCAACTACGATAGGACCTGTAGGAACACCATAACTTCCGGCAGAACGACTTGTACGTATAAGGATATTTGATACAGCTCCAATTGTACTTATGTAATCTCCTGAAGTGTATTCTGCCCAATTAAGACCATTGTCAATGCTGTATTCATATAGGTCGGTTGCTCCAACACCACCTCCTGAGCCAGGAGTTATAAAAGCTCTTATACTATAACCTTCACAAATAACAGAACCATCCGGAGGAATAGCATAGTCAAGAGTTGGATTCACATTGGGTTTATAAACCGTAATAATTACCTTGGCATCATCGCATAATCCCAAACTTGTTGAACATGTAGTATAATTATCAACAACTATGTCGCATAATGCATAAGTAAGACTATCAATACCAAAGAAATCAAGGTTTGGAACATATTCAATAGTCCCATTAGCCTGCAAAGTAGCAACACCATTAACAGGGTTAGTAGTAATAAAAGGATTTTGAAGGTTTTGTCCTTCAGGATCATAGTCATTATCTAATACTGCGATATAAGCGATGGAATTTATATCCATTTCCCATTCGTCATCCAAGGCAACCGGAGGCGTATTAATAGGTGTTTCAACAGTAATTGATACAGTACCTGAAGTAACGGATATCATATTTGGAGTACCATTATCAATTAGTTTATAAGTAAAAGTAAAAGTTCCTACAAACCCAACAGCAGGGTAATAAGTAACTGTTCCATCATTATTATTAACAATTGTACCGGCTGATGGTTTACTGAGTGCACTTACTGAATATATAAGTAATGAATTATGTTCAGGGTCAAAATCATTTGCTATCAAATTCATTACATAAGGAGAGCATGGAGAGATTGAATAGTTCTCATCTACAGGAACAGGTGGTTGGTTTTCAACAGTAATATAAATATAACCCATATCACAAACTAAAACACCGGTGCATGCATTGGTATCAAGTGGTTCACAAATTGAATACGGTATAGTATCATAACCTGTGAAATTTTCATTAGGGGTGTATAAAATATTTGCACCGGATAATGTAGCATAACCATTTAAAGGCTGAGAAATTAAAGATGTTGTTAAAGGATTTGGTCCATCCATATTTACATCATTAGCTTGAACATTAATAGGATTGGCAGAAGAGTTAGAAAGCACTGAAACCACATCATTCTGAGCCATAGGCGGCGCATTTAATATGGTTAAATAAATATAAGCAGTATCTTTTAAACCTGAATTATCACTCAATACATATTTAAATTGGCTCTTTCCAGTATAAATGCCGTTTGGTGTAAATACAACTTTGTTTCCGGAAATTACGGCATTTCCTCCTGTAAATGGGCCAATAAGGCTGTGAATAGACAAGGCATTACCGTCAGGATCTGCATCATTATTTAACACTAAAATATCCACAGGGTTGGTTGATAATGTTGAAGCATTATCAGGATTAGCCAAAGGTGCTCTATTAGGTATTGTTTCACAAATATAAGGAGGAATAATATAAGTAACCACCAACTTGGGACGGTTAGCTGCAGTACCATTTTCTGATGACGCAAATGTAAGTTTGACATCTGAAGAATTCTCAACTGTTTGTTTAATAAGAAAACCATTGTTGGCAATTCCTCCATTAGCAGGTGTTTTAACCCATTGCTGAACCATATTGGTAATATTAAAATTCTTCCATTTATTTTTCTCAGAAGTAATTACAGATGTATTGAAAGCCGGCGTGCTAAATGTACCTCCAATTGTTGACCAAGGCTGTGCTGATGCTCTATTATTCCATGTTGCACCTGTTTCAACCCATTCTTCTGTTATATTATATAAACTATACGACAGGTCAACATTATGTTTTGAGCTAGTTGCAGTTGAATAGATTGATAAAACCGCACTTTGAATATCGGCATGTGTAGGGATTGTTGTTATATTATTAAATTTCATAACAGCCCTCATTGCTTTATTAGGTTTTTTCCCAATTTGGAAAGTTGAGATTGTTCCGTAATTTATATTTTGTTTATCAGACTCTTGATTAATATAGGTATCGGGTACTGAGTTAGAAGCGCCTTCCTGAAATGTTACATTAACGGTAATTGTGCCGGGAGGAATATACATACCTGCACCACTGCAACCATCATCTATCAAAACAAGACTTACTGTTCCAACAGCGCACAAACCTTTTGTATTACATATCATATATGTAATAGTGTCATTTGCATTTCCACCGGAAGGATAATCTGTATCTGTTATATAAGTAATTGTGTTATCTGTATTAATACTTACTTTTCCGTGTTGTGGTTGGGATACTATCGTCAATGTTAAAGGAAGATTACCCGGATTCATATCATTTGCAATAACATCAATAACTTTAGGAATATCCTCATTAATATCAACTTTATCTTCATAAGCTTCGGGTACAGCAGGAATGCAATCGAGATAATCATAATCAACACCATCAAGCCATACAGCAACTGCTGAATTGGTTGTATTATAAGTTCCGGCACTTATTCTGATATAATTAATACCACTTACTCCTGTAGGAATTGTATAAGTAGATGCTGTTGATACAGTTGCACCTGAACCATTAGGAGTAAGACTGAAAGTTTGAGAATTTGTCCATGGTCCTGTAGGTGATGCACCCAGTTGAATAGAAATTGTAGCCGTACCATTACCGGCTTTTGACCAATTCAAATAAATTTTATCCTTTGCCCGTAATGCAATATTTGTTGATAATATCAGGTGGTTGTTTTTATCTGTACCCAAATTTAAATAATCAACGTTTACAGTAGTATATTCATCTTCATTATCTGTCAGAGCAGAACCACTTACGAGGGCACCGGTGTTCTGCTGGCTCATTAAATTCAGAAGCGTTAACTTTGTGTTTTCTTTAACATCGTAAGCAGCACCGGGATAGCAACCATTTTCGTCAGCCGAACCAACCCCAACGACTATTGTAGCACCGGCACATAATGGACCAAAGAAAGGGGGACCGGCAGGTGTTTGATCGCAAACTGTATATATTGCAGTTGTTGGTCCAAAGAAATTTAATGCAGGTGTAAAAGTAACCGAATTTCCGTTTATACTCCATACCCCATCATCAGGGAAAACACCCGTAAGGCTTGTAATTGTGAGAGAATCACCATCGGGGTCATAATCATTATTTAAAGGATTAACAGTCGCGCTATAACCTTGAATTGCACAAGTACTAGAAATATAGCCCAAGTCATTTTTTGCAATCGGGTTACGAGGAACAGGAATAACAATAATTGGATAAGAATCAAAACAAATCCTGCCGCATGCATCAACAACTTTTACAGTTAAAATGCAAGGTATATCATCATCATAAGTAATAGATGGGGTAAAAGTTGTATTTGTAGCAGCAATATTGCCATTCGGGTAAAAAGAACCAAAAGTATTACCATTGTCTGCACGTGTGCAAGTCCATGTTACACTGGTAAATCCGGCCGAAATTGGAGAGGTATAAGAAACAGAAAGGGGGAAATTTTGTGGATAGGGTTGTGACTTAAATCTTGCATCAGATGGTATGCCGGTAATTGAATTAATGGTAGGTAATTTATCATAAGATGATAATAAACTCCAGTTAAAGAAAGCTCTCTGAGCAGGCACATCGCCTATTGAACCTTTATTGATATCGTGACCGGCTTCGTACATGACCCAGCCACGGTTATTATCCCCAAAGCCACGCCCATAAGCCATTATAGCGGCAGGTCCGTTAGATAGTGATGGAACGTTCAGATGAGTTGGGTCATGGCTGATAATTTTTGTAGTAGATCTCCAACCACCACTTTTAACAGGAAGGAAAATTTGTTCTGAGCCATTTTTGTGAGCCAGGTCTGATATGCCCATAAATTGAGCTACTGGATCACTGGGAGTTACCAATTTAGGACCAAAATTCGTTGGAAAAGTATATTCTGTTGGGTTTGTTATAACATAAGGAGGCGTACCTTCTTTATGGTGGTTCCAAAGAATCAGACTATTTTCTGCATATACATTATTTCCTGTATAGTTACCTGTTCTTTCAGATAAAAAGTTGGTTTGTTGAGATCTGTCAGCAGGGTTGTACATATTTTCCAAAGCACTTACTGCGTGACATCCAGCCCAAATAGCACCCTTATTATTCAGGTTCCAAGTTAACAAGTTACTATGTGTAATCCATTTGGGGTCGGCATGAGGCATTACAAAAACGTCGTTGCAAGGACCTAAATTTTGTGGTAGAACCCAGTTATAAGCTGATGAAGGAATACCTGCATTAGCAAAAAAGCCGGTGGCAATAGCTCCATTTTGGGCATCTAACGTCCATACAGGAACAGCTGAGATTTTATAAGTAGTATTTAGTACTATAGAAGACGAAGTATATATACCTACAACCCCTTGCCCAATCCAATATGTAATCCTTCCCTTTACCGGAGTGGTAAGATTTCCGGCATGTACTACGAAAGTACCCCCTTTGAAAGTAGTTCCATTATACGAAAAATCAGCACCATCCTTTAATTTACTGGGGTTAATAACCCAATATACAGGCACATTATGATTCTTAACTAAATCATATATTAAACCATACGGTTTAAGCTGAGTTTTGATATCATTGGTGCGGGTTCCAGTAAAAACACCCATGTTAACAATAAATGAACCAGAAGGGAAAGTTACAGCAGTCTGGGAGAAAACAACAGGTGTAAGGAGAAAACTACAAATAATAAATAAAAAAATATTCTTTACAAAACCAATACCCCTTGGTTTTGTATTTTTGGCAAGAATGATTCTTTTTTGTATATTTTTTTTCATTGTACAACAATTTTTATATCATTTTTTATCATTAAATTTTAATGTTTTATCTTATTTTTATATTTATTTTTAATATAATTTTCACAAATAAATTTTAATAAAAATAAAGCCATAAAACATTCTTTTTCTTAATCTAAAATTAGTTTGAGACTTAAAACTGGACAATAGGTCAATAGGTAATTATGTGTAGGATAAAAGATGATTTTTTTGTAGGTGTTTGTCCTACAAAAGACAAGTTTAAAACACCTTCAAAATATAGAATTTTCCAATAGCATTCTTTTGTCTAAGAACAAAGGTTCGAATTTATTAAAAAGTGCATCAAGATTGAATCAAGAAGAACTTAACACTTAAAATAATCCAATTAGAAAAGTGGAAGAAATATTGAATAATTAAAAAAGGAATGATTATAAATTTGAACAAGAATAAAGTTCCTGCTTAATTAAAAAAGTAGTCAGTAATTATACTGAAAAATTACTGAATAAGGTTATTTTTTATAGCATATAAAGTAAGGTCAGCATTTTTTGCCATACCCATTTTATTAAAAATTCGGGAACGGTAGGTACTAACGGTCTTATCAGAAATAAACAATTCTGCTCCAATTTCTTTAACAGGCTTACCGGCTGCCAATAGTAGCATTACTTGGAATTCTCTTTCAGAGAGAGACTCGTGGGGTTGTTCATTCTTTTCCTCAAACTTACTGAATAAGATTTTTTCGGCAAGTTCCTCGGACACATATTTACCGCCTGCTGCAATCCTTCGAATGGCATTGTTTAGTTCTTCAAAAGCACTATTTTTGGACAAGTAGCCGGAGGCACCTAGTTTAAAGGTACGCATGGCATATTGTTCCTGAGGATGAAGGCTCAGGACAAGAACACGTGATTCAATTTTTTTATCCTTCATCTTTTGCAGGATATCCAGACCGTTTAAACCAGGCATTGAAATATCCAAAATTACAAGATCATAGCCGATTTTGATTATCTTTTCCATGGCTTCATGCCCTTCTGAGGCTTCATCAATAAGGGTAATCTCTTTCATGGATTTAAGAATTTGTTTAATGCCTTCACGTACAATAGCATGGTCGTCGGCTATTAAAATTTTCATCATAAAATTTTCATTTGGTTATTGGAATCTGAACTTTAATTGATGTACCTTCATCCTGTTTAGAACTGATTATAACTTTTCCTCCGCATTGTTTAGCCCTTTCATGAATACCAAGTAAACCTAAAGACTTGTGTGATTGCATTTTTTCTTTAGGGATGCCTTTGCCATTATCTTCGATAGACATAGTTATCATGCATTTTGTTTTGTGCAGATGGATAATAAGTTTATGAGCAG
>JAQVVM010000096.1 GCA_028698995.1 Bacteroidales bacterium | reverse complement strand
AAAAAACTGAAGAAAAACCTCAAAAAATATTTTTTCGATTTTTTCTCAAGGTTTTTATTTGCAATTTTTCTTCAGGAAAATCAAAAAGAAGTTTTAATTTTGGGTTAATAAGGAGCGACTAAATAATGATAATTAGACCTAACTTTTAATGGATTGCTGTTCTCTCATCATTTTTTTCCTTTTATAAACTTTTCTTAGCCAATGTGGTAGTATTATAACCCCGATAAAAAGATAGGGGTAATAACTTATCAAACGCCACATAAGGGCTACAGCAGGACTGAAACCTACAGGTATAAATTCTCTGAGAAAGTCGGAAAAAACAAACTCTGCCACACCACTGCTACCCGGTGTTGGGCTTATTAGAATAATGACCCACATAATAAGCTGTCTGGCATATATAAGGAAATGATCCTGGACGGAAATAAAAATCATTATCAAGCTGTTTACCACCCAAAAACGGGCAGTCCAAGAAAGAAATGTAGCACCAAAAGCTTTTAGCCAGAAAAAAAGAGATTTTGTTTTCATCTCCTTTGAAGTGAGGATGATATCATTGCCCGTTTCTTCAGCTAAATGTTGCCATTTTTTCAGAAACCGTAATTTAAACACCCATATCAGCAATGATTTAAAACCACGTGGATTAAACAAAATTGCATAAAGAATCACTGATGTCAAAAAAAGGATGAATGAATATCCAATAATAAATACAACTTTTATACTCAGAAAAGTATTAAAAATTGCAAAATTCGTATGTTCAGGGAAAATACTACCATGTTTTACCAATAGAAAAACAATAGGCACCATAATTATATAAAATAACTCATCAAGAAAAGCGGTAATCATAACAATGGCTGTTGACTTCCCTGTAGAGATACCTTCTTTATTGATTATAAAAATAGCCACTGCAGAACCTCCGACAACAGAAGGTGTAACTGCAGAAGCAAACTCCCAGAGCATAATGCTGTCAAAACATTGCCGCCAACTGAGTTTATTATCCGTTAAAATTCTCAATCTTAATATGTATGCAAAATCACGCACTGCCATTAAAAACAGAGACATAAATATCCAAATAAGAGAATATTTCTGCCATCTGATATCTCCAAGCACATCTTTATATGTAAGTTTGATGTGTGTACCTTCACCTTGGCTTACTTTAATGAATTCATCGTTCTCCGGAAGTACATTTTCATTATAATCCTGCCATATATAATCGGCATTTTCAGAAGTAGATAGTTCGTATCTTTCTTCTGTAAGATTATTGTATAGAAGATAGGCTGCAACAGATAAACCAATAATTATTGGTATAATTATACGTTTAAACTGGAAATATTTTAATATCTGTTTTTGCCTCTGACTCATTCACTACAATTTCAACATGCAAAATTTATAAAAAATTCTTAATTAACAATCATTATTAAAAATTTTATGTTATTTTATTTTTCACGAAATACAATATAAAAATTTCCAGTTTCTGATTGTATTGACAAACCATTTCTCAACAGAAAAGCTGCCCAAAATATTCGGACAGCTTCTCAGGAGTCAAAAATAAACCAAGAAAAAGAAAAATCAGTTTTTTTTATAAAATAGGTCTGAAATAAGATAGCCTAAAAGCCCACCCCAAATGATAGACATGTATGGAGTTGAATTCAAGGGACACCCGGATTCACAAGCATAGAAATGGTAATACAAATACCCACCAATAATGCCTAATGTAATACCACTTGTATTTAATATCAATCGGAATCTGTTAATCTTTTCAAATATACTTTTCATTATTTTTTAATTTTTGAAAGTTTATTAATTACAATAAACTATTGATTTCCTGTGTTAAATATTCTTTTGTTTGAACACCCACAAAACGTTTTGTTTCTCGGCCATTTTTAAAAATAATGATGGTTGGGATATTTCTCACACCATACTCTGCTGATATGGCATTGTATTGATCAACATTGAGTTTTGAAACTACCGCTTTGGAACTCATTTCTTTAGCCAGCTCATCAACTATAGGACCTTGGATACGACAGGGTGCACACCATGAAGCCCAAAAATCAACAAGAACAACACCTGTTTTAATTGTATTGTGAAAATCACGATCCGTAAGTTCAGTAGCTTTTTCAACTTTAACATTCACAATCGTATCAAAACCATTATCTGTAGTTTCAACTGCCGTATTTCCAATTGTTGCCTGTTGAGATTCCTGAGAAGTCTGATTGTTATCACTTTGTGCATTTGGAGTGCAATTTAACAGTAAGAACATGGATACCCCAATAAACAAAATCAGGAAAGTTAGTCGTAAAATTTTATTATTTCTTTTCATTTTATTTTTTTTTATAAGATGTTATATTTACTTCATTATTTATAGAACAAAGATAACATCATTCACGTTTAGTGACTCAAATTATTGATATAATTAGTTAGGGTTTCTTTACTTTGTACACCAACAAACTGATTAACGGGCTTTCCATCTTTAAAAAGGATAAGTGTAGGAATACTCATGACATTATAACGAGAAGCAGCACTTCTGTTATAATCCACATTAATCTTACCTATAACAGCCTTATCTCCAACTGCCTGTGCAACCTCGTCCAAAATTGGACCTTGCATTCTGCATGGGGCGCACCATGCAGCCCAAAAATCTACCAATACGATACCTTCTTTGATTGATTTGTCAAAACTATCATCAGATAATTCAATTACATTTTTTTCAACACTTGTATTCATTTTTTAAAATTTTTTAAATTTATAATGCGAAGACAGTTATAAATATTGTGCCAAATTTCACATCTTATTGATTTTCTTTTATTTACAATATTTTTGCTCACTGCTCATTTAATAATTGTTAACACATTAATTAACTATAATATATTAACTTTGCTAACTAAAATTTAATATTGTATAAAACAAAAATGAACATAGATTTTAATAATTACCCTGTTGGAATTATTATTACCGACAGCAATTTAAAAATTACATCAGCAAACACAGCAGCACTTTCATTGCTAAGAAAAAATGAAATTGAGATTACGAAATTATTTCTTTATGATTTCAAGTTCTTGCATTTAGATAAAAAGCCATTCCATCTAAAAGAGTGTTTTGTAAAAAACAGCAACAAAGAACAACATTTATTTACCAAAAGCCTTATCATTGAAAATGACAAAGGTCAGGATGTTTTGGTTATTCTAAAAAACTTAAAAATTGAAAAAGATAAGAAATCAATATATTGTTTCACACTTACAGATATAAGTTCAGAATCGGATTGTTTGGTTTTAGCCCCGACAAAAGAATTGGACACATATTCAAGTAATATTATTATTGGTCAGAACGAAAAGATTTTAGAATTACACAGGTTAATAAGTTTAGCTGCTGACACAAATGTATCAGTACTAATTACCGGAGAGAGTGGAACCGGCAAAGAACTCATTGCAGATGCAATTCATTATCAATCAGAAAGAAAGGACAAGCCCTACATCAAAATAAACTGTTCCGCACTAAGTGAAACCCTGCTTGAAAGTGAACTATTCGGGCATGTCAAGGGGGCTTTTACAGGTGCCTATAAAGACAATACCGGTATATTGGAGCGTGCTCACAAAGGAACTGTTTTTCTTGATGAAATAGGAGAAATTTCACAATCTCTTCAGGTCAAACTACTTCGTGTTATTCAGCATAAAACCATAGAGCGGGTTGGCGAAAACAAACCTATTACAGTTGATATGCGCATTATTGCAGCTACCAATAAAAACCTCAGAGAATTAATTGATAAGGATATTTTCAGAGAAGATTTATTTTACAGGCTTAATGTTTTCCCAATGTATGCCCCACCGCTCAGAGAACATAAAAATGACATTCCACTTCTTTGCAATCACTTTATTCAGAAATTTAATGTGCTTTACAAAAAAAAGGTAAAAGGCTTGACGTATGAAGCCAACAGGCTCTTATTAGATTATTGCTGGCCGGGCAACGTTAGAGAGCTTGAAAATGTTTTAGAACATGCTTTCGTACTTGTTCAGGGAAAAAACATCGACATTATTGATCTTCCTCAGGAACTCAGGTATTTGGCTTATAAAAAGGGTTTTTGCAAAAACATTAAAGAAAATTTTCCTATAATGGATGGTTCAGAAGGAAGTTTGGTAACTAAGAGCCACTCAGGGAGATTAAAAATCAGCAAAGAAAATCTTGAAAAAATTCTTGAAAAAAATCAATGGAATCAAAGCAAAACAGCTAAAGAACTTAATATCAGCAGGGTGGCACTTTGGAAAAAAATAGTCAAGTTTGAATTGAACAAGGATTAGTTTTTATTATATAAATTCTTTAAATTTCAACTTCTCCATAAAACACAAAGGTGGCAGGCCCCTCAAGAAAAATATTTTTATATATACCATTTTCAAAGCTGTAGCTCACTTTCAGATTACCCCCAAGAGTTTTCACATCAACAACGGTATCGGCTGCAAAATGGTCGAAAATATGGCAAGACAATGCAGAGGCAACAACCCCAGTTCCACAGGAAAGTGTTTCATTTTCAACACCTCTCTCGTAAGTTCTTACAAAAATATGGTCATCGAATAATTCAACAAAGTTCACATTGACGCCTTTATCCCTGAAGATACTACTGTTCCTGATTTTGCGACCTTCCTCAAAAACATTAAGAGAAGTAACATCTTTATAGAAACAGACATAATGAGGTGATCCGGTATCGAGAAGGACATAATGCCTTTGTTTTTCGAATGACATAAGATCCTGCATTTTCAGGGATACAAATATATTTTCTTTTCTTTTTTTTAGAATTGTGGCAAAAAACGTTTGGTCGTTGGCAAAAAACCGTACATCTTTGCGGCATAAATTTAATTCATTGGCAAAAGCTACCGCACATCTGCTTCCATTACCACATAAGGTTCCTTCCTTACCATCCGCATTAAAATAAACCATTTCAAAATCAAAAAAAGGTTTTTTGTTAATCAGAATAAGACCATCAGCTCCAATACCAAAATGTCGGTCGCAGAGTAACTTAATAAGTTGTTCGTGATTGGTGTATTTCTGAAAATAATGTTTTCTGTTGTCAATTAAAATAAAATCATTTCCAGTACCATGAAGTTTGTGAAATGGTAAAATCATTGTTCTTTTAACTGGTTAATAATTTGGTTATTTGCAAATGGTAAAAATTGCTGAAATGTCGGGCTGTTATTAATGACATAAAAATCATTGAAATAACTGAGGTATAAAACATTATCAAGTATTAAAAGACTAATTAAATCAGCATCTCTGATACCATAAAGTACAATTTTATTCCTTGTTCGTTTGTAGCCTTTTGAGTTTAGTGGAGATTCCCAGAATTCCACGTTAAAAATCTTACTTTCTCTGCTTTGCCTTCCGCCTATTAGAAGGGAATCGAGATTATTTCTTGAGTTCTGATTTTCAGATATTATTTTAGCTTCAATATTTTTCGAAAAAAGCAACCTATCTCTCATCACCACTATACCTTCTTCACGATCAGTATTTTCGGAATAACGATTATCGTTTTCTCCAATATTATAGCTAAAATCTGTGTTATATAGACTATCCAAAAGGTTAAGAGAATCTAAGTTTAGGGATAATAAATAAAGAGAATCGGCAACAGAAAGACTATCTCTCAATAAATCTTCTGCTGAGGGTATTCTTGCTTTACTTCTTTTAAATTTTTTTTTGATAATATTTTCAGAAACCTCAATAAAATTTTCTTGTTCTGAGCTCTCAGTGCCATTAAAAAAAGTGATGGCATAATTTTTTGCAGTTTTGAAGACGGTAAGATATGTTTGTTTATTCTGATTCCAAAACACAAGAGATACTGCTGTAGCCAATGTAATGGTTAACCAGAAAAGGGTAAAAAGTATATAATTTTTCAAACTATTCAATGTCAAAAATTCATTTAGTGACTGACAAAATTTCATATTTTACTCATTGCAAAATTATGATTTTTAGCAATAGGAATATATTTTTTAGATGAAAAAAGATTAACAAATATTAACAGCATTTTCAAAATATAGAAAAAATCAGCACGTTGGATTTGTTGGTTAAAAAACACAAATTATTATAATAATTTCAAAAGCATTGTTTTTGACAATAAAAATATATTCAATTTAAAAATAAATTTGTTATGGACAGAACTAGATTTTTTCAGATTTTAGCAGTAGCCTTTGTTGGAGGCCTATTATCGGTGCTAAGTTTAAAAGCCTATGAAAATTATTTTGAACAAAACAACAAGTCAACAAAAAATGCATTAATTGAACAGAATTTACAATATCCTGTTCAATTTGCCAATTACGTCCCGGATTTTTCGGGTACGCCATACGATTTTACATTTGCTGCAGAAATGACAGTCCATGCAGTGGTACATATCAAAACAGAATACCAAAGGAAAAGCAGTATTTATGATGATTTCTTTGGGCAATATGATCCTTTTAGGGATTTTTTCTATAACAACCCTAACAGAGGAATGGCTCAACAACCGATTGTAGCAACAGGTTCAGGAGTTATCATTTCTCCAGACGGTTATATCCTGACAAACAATCATGTAGTTCAGGAAGCTGATCTTATAGAGGTAACACTCAATAACAAAGAATCATACTCTGCCATAGTCATAGGAACTGACCCTTCAACAGATTTGGCATTGCTTAAAATTGAGGCAGGTGCATTACCACACATCCGCTTTGGAAATTCAGACAGTGTGAGGGTTGGAGAATGGGTGTTGGCAGTAGGAAATCCTTTTAATCTTAATTCCACTGTTACAGCAGGAATAGTAAGTGCCAAAGCAAGAAATATAAATATATTAGGAAGACAGGATGCCATTGAATCGTTTATACAAACTGATGCTGCCGTCAACAGAGGGAACAGTGGAGGAGCTCTTGTAAACGCAAAGGGAGAGCTTATCGGTATCAATGCAGCAATAGCTTCAAACACAGGGTCCTTTACAGGCTATTCATTTGCAGTTCCGGTTAATATTGCCCGAAAAGTTGCTATGGATTTGCTGGAGTACGGTCAGGTACAAAGAGCTTTTTTGGGTGTTGAAATTGTTGATATGACGGGGAAATTAGCAGAAGAAAAAAACATCAGAAAAGTCCTTGGTGTATATGTAAATTCTGTTTTAAATAACGGTTCCGGATTGGATGCCGGCATCAAAGAAGGAGACATCATTACCCATATAGATGGCACTAAGGTAAATTCAACAGCAGAACTTATTGAAATTATAGCTACAAAAAGCCCTGGTGATAATGTTATAATTTCTTATGTACGCGGTGATAATGAGGAGGAAACGAATGTAAGGCTTAAAAACAGATATGGTAATTATGATATTATTGAAAAAGACAGAGAAAATATTGCATACCTATTGGGAGCAACGTTTGAGAATGCATCACAGGAAGATCTCCAAAGACTAAACATAAGTTATGGTGTAAAAGTAAAAACTTTAGAGTCAGGGAAACTTTATAGTGCAGGTATCAGAGAAGGCTTTATAATTACACACTTAGACAGAACACCAATCAATAGTGTTGAGGGCTTATTAAATGCTTTAAAAACAAAAAGAGGCGGCGTGCTGTTGGAAGGTATTTATCCCAACGGTTTAAGGGCATACTACGGATTTGGTTTGTAGAAAAATTCAATTATCATTTTAACATTTATTAATTTTCATGAGCATATTACTCATTACCGCATCTGAAAAGGGTTTACATAAATATTTAAATATTTATTTACTTAACATTTTTTAACGTTAAAAATTTGCGGGAATATTGTTGTCATCATACTTTTGCAAACAAAAAAAATTAAAACTATGTCTGAAATTATTGATATCCGAGAACTTAATGAACGCATACAGCAGGAAAGTGCGTTTATAGACCTTATTAACATTGAGATGAAAAAGGTTATAGTAGGGCAGAAAAACATGATTGACCGGCTGCTCATTGGTTTGTTGTCTAATGGACACATATTGTTAGAAGGTGTACCCGGACTTGCCAAAACGTTGGCAATTAAGTCATTAGCTAATAC
>JAQVVM010000095.1 GCA_028698995.1 Bacteroidales bacterium | reverse complement strand
ATCTGTAGCAGCACCGTAATTTGTCCTGTATAGGTATACATTTGTATATAATATGGGTTCACCGGTTTCTTTTGCATAAACAACACCTCTGACAGTTGCTGTTTGTGAAAACAAACCTGAATTAATAAATATTACAAATAGAATGATCAAAAAACTTTTTTTCATATTTCCCTAATTATTATTTAGCCATTAAACAAATTAAATCATAATGATTCTTTTCTATTGGCATTACCGATAAACGTGATTGTTTTAATAATAAAATTTCTTTTAATCTCTTTTCAGCCCTAATTTCTTTCAAAGTAATTTCCTTCTCAAAACTCCTTAACGGGGTTAAATCAACAGCTACCCATCGCTCATCTTCAATTGTTGGATCTGGATAAGCACAACGTATAACTTTTGCAATACCTTTAATTTTCTTCTCTTTGCCACTGTGATAAAAAAGAACTTCATCCCCTATTTGCATTTGTAAAAGAAAATTCCTTGCCTGATAATTTCTCACACCGTCCCAAACAGCCATTCCTGCTTCACAAAATTGCTTCCATGAGTAAACCTCTGACTCTGTCTTAACTAACCAATATTTCATCAATGCATAATTTTGAAAATGAGTTCCTTATATATAGCATCTTCATCCTTCATATTGCTTTCAATTCCTTTACACTTCATATCTGCATCTCTAAGATATTCAAAAATCTTTTCAAGCTTTGATACTGGAAAAGTTCTGGAGGCAGCTGTATAATCTTTAACGAAAAATGGATTTACAGATAATGTAGACGCAACTAACTTAATGTCATTTTTATCTTTTATAGTATGAAAAATCAATATTTTGCAAAAGAAACTGTACAAAATTGCAAGTACCTGAAGCATTGGATTATTTTTGGGATTTTGTGCAAAATACTTGATTATTCTGTTTGCTTTCAGAATGTCCTTCCTTGTGAGGGCTTTTTGTAACTCAAAAACATTGAATTCCTTGCTGATGCCAATATTTCTTTCAATATCTTCAACAGTTATTTCGCTGCCTTTTGGGAGAAGAATGGTCATTTTATTTATTTCACTCTCTATGCGGGAAAGATCATTGCCAATATTTTCAGATAACAATAGGGCTGCATTAGGTCCGATTCGAAGTCCTTTATTAATGACTAAGGTACTAACCCATTCAGGAATTTTATCATCATATAAAGGTTTTGATTCAAATAAAACACCCATTTTCTCAATTTTTTTTGCAATCGTTTTTCGCTTATCAATTGTGCCATATTTATAGCAAATTACTAAGATTGAAGTTTTTGAAGGGTTTTCAATATATGATTCAAGTTTTTCAATATCATCAAGATTCTTTGCCTCCTTAATTATTATTACCTGATAATTGGGAATCATACCATAACTTCTGGCGTAAGAAACAATCGTTTGCACGTTGGTATCACCTCCATACAAAATAATCAGGTTCATTTCCCTTTCTTCATCAGTAGTGAGAATTTTACTGGCTAATAGGTTCGATATTTTATCAATGTAATAAGGCTCATCTCCCATAAGAAAATATACAGGATAGAAAACCTGATTGTCGATATCTTTTACTATCTGATCAAAATTCATTTTTACTGATTTTTATTTCCCCATCTGAAACTTTCAATCTTAAAACCGGCCAAATTTAATATTTTATTTACTACGGTTTCTAAAATATCATTGGTTTTTGCCTCTGAATTGTAAAACGATGGTGAAGCAGGGCAAATAATACCACCTGCTTCAGTAACAGATTTCATATTATTAATATGTATGAGATTCAATGGCATTTCTCGTGTTACAAGTATCAATTTCTTCCTTTCTTTTAGAAAAACATCAGCAGCTCTGGTTATCAAATCATTAGAAATACCATGAGCAATTCTCCCTAATGTGCCCATAGTACAAGGGCAGATTATCATCACATCATAAGCTGAAGTACCTGATGCAAATGGAGCAAAAAAATCATCTTTGGCAAATATCTTAAAGGGTAGATTGTCTCTTTTATTTTTACCTAATTCGTAATCCCAAACTTCTTTCCCACAATCCGAAAAAACAATATGACAAACATCCACTTGTGATTTTAATCTCTCAATCTTCTTTATAAGCATTTCTGCATAAATAGAGCCGCTTGCTCCAGTAATACCAATCACAATTTTCATTTTCCCCTTCATCTGTTAAAGCTAAAAACTATAAGTCAAAGAAAGGTTCCACAATGTATGATATTGTCCCCAGTTATACCAAACTTTTGCACCACCCTTATGAGGCCGGATTGGTGTTAATGAATTTGAAAGCCTGAAATTGAATTTGAGTTTTTCCGAAAGGGGGTATAAAAATCCAATAATGATATTTGATTCATTGTAATGAAAGTCTTCTACATCAACTCCTATTTTTGGGTGACCACCAGATGGGTTTAATTCATTGTATCTTAAAAGTCTGGCATAAGACAATCCGATTTCATATTCCAAATCCTTTAAATATTCAACGTTTTTAAATAAAGGGATATAAAATTTATATAAAATTGGTACCTCAATATATTCAAGGTGAAATCTGTATTTTAAGAAATTATTCCTTTCATTTGGATTTACCTTACTACCCTTTTGAATGTACATCATTTCTAATTGAACTTTTGAGTTTTCATTGATTTTTAACGATGTAAAGACACCGGCAGAAACACCCACTTTATTAGGCCCTGATGCATTGTCTCCCGATACCTCGCTGGCTGTCATTCCAACTGTAATACCACCATCAAAATATTGAGCATTAATACTTAATATGCATAAGAAAGTGCAACAGCAAAGTGTAATTAATTTCTTCATCAAATAATTAATTTTTTCATTACAAAGTTAATCGAAAAAACATAAAAAAAAGAGGCTGTTAAGAATTATTTTCCACAGCCTCTCATAAATAAATTATATCAACTTAGAATTTCAAACCAAGGGTCAAAATAATGTTATTTGACGTTAATTTAATATTTGAAGGTTTTACAAGATTAGGGTTATACAGATAATAATCTTCACTACATTCAGAATAAACATATGCTACGTCCAAAAAGTAATGCTTATCTCTGATACCTACACCAAATGAAATACTGGTTTTTTCTGCATCATTTAAACCTTTGTTATAGGGACTGCCATACAATGCATAACCACCTCGAATATTTATTGGGTCTAAACGAACTTCACCACCAATTCTTATATTACTTTGTGCTTTATAATTCATTTGGATGGCTTCGTTTTCGTCAAAAAATTTATATGATTTAGATCTTAATCGTGCCTCTGAATAATCAACAAATTCATAATCAGCAGACAATAATCCATATTCACCTATAATAAATGCCAGGCTTCCAATAACCCTCATAGGTGTTGTTAATTCATAATCAAATTTTCCATCGGGAGAAGTTGCTGAATAATTATTCCCATTATCGAAGTACGATTGCATTACTCTTGAATATTCATCTTTCATGGTGAAAAAAGTTGGGGTGTGTACTGCGGCTCCAATACGTACGAACTCAATGGGTTTGTAAATCATTCCTAATTTAAAATTTACACCAGAACCACTTGTCATTAAATCTTCATTGAGAGTGAACGATTTAAAATTTGAAATGGTGTCTATATCTTCTTCTCTATAAGTAGATGATTCATTAAACCTTACAAAGGGGAATCCTAAAGTACCTCCGATATAAAATTTATCGTCATAATTGCCAGCTAATGAAATTACAAGTTCATTAATCGCACCGGTTTTTGTAATAGACTTTGATTGTCTAACGCCGCCACCAACAGGTACTGCGCTTCCATAATTAGTCCCGGAACTATCGATTGGATCAAGTAAGTATGTTTCCCATGCCAATTGAGTTCCAAATGGATCAAAGTCTTCAGGGTTTTTGCCTAAAGCTCTTTCCAAATAGTCAGTCATCAGGGAGTTTTCCCAATTATCACCTTCTAAGAGAATTCTGCTATGATAGTTTGCATATCTGTTTACCCCAAATCCAAAGTTAATATATTCCCAACCTGGACCTTCTTCGTGTGGTCTTCTTAACTTAAAAGCTGATATAAAACCAAGATTGCCAAGATTAAAATTGTATTTTAAATCTTCACTTCCCTTTCCATAGTGTGTTGCTAATGATTTCTCAGTATATATTGAAGGAGAAAAGGAAAATTCAGAACTTCTGAAGACGCCTAAGCCTGCTGGGTTGGTGCTTAAAGTTGAGAAATCTGCCCCTAAAGCACCAAAAGCGCCTCCCATTCCTACATAACGTGCTGTGCCTCCATAGTTTATAAATGAATACCTCAGAGCATCAATTTCGTTTTGTCCGTAACTGTATATCGAGAGAAGAACAAAGGCTAATGTTATTATTTTTAGATTTTTCATTGTTTTCAAGATTTTAAATTATTGAATTGGAAAATTATCTACCTCTTGGATTAGATGAAGAAGAACTTCTGCCTGAAGAACTGCTACCTGAAGAACTTCTTCCTGAAGAACTGCTTCCCGAAGAACTACTCCCCGATGAACTTCTGCTTGGCGCACTATAACTAGGGCTTGAATTGGAACTTGAACCAGAACTTCTACTTGGTGCACTATAACTTGGACTTGACTCTCTTCCACTGTTTGTTCTTGGTGCTGTTGATTGTCTTGGAGTATTATTGGGCTGTGTTGTTTGTCTGGGTTGGGTAGTTTGTCTTGGTTGAGTAGTTTGTCTGGGTTGTGAATTATTAGAGGGTCTAGTAGTTGTTTCTGTTCTGGTGTTTTTTTCTGAAGGAGTTGTGTAAGTGTTAGGTTTTGAATAATGTTCACTTGAACGTGGTTCATTATAAGTCGGTGGGGTATAAGTGCGGGGTGTGGTATATCTTCTGTCCTGATTCACTTGATTTCCGGAGTTTCCATTTCTCCCTAAATCCGAAGGAGTAGTGGAGGATCTTGGAGCTTGGTATCTACCTTCTGGTCTTGTTGATGAATTTGTAGGTCTTGTATTGTTGCCAGGGGTTCTGTCAGGAGTTGCAGAAGGCCTTGATTCTTGAGTGTTTGGTCTGATTGTGTTTTCAGCAGGTCTGGTTGAATTACCAGCAGGTCTGGTTGAATTACCAGCAGGTCTGGTTGAGTTATCAGCAGGTCTGGTTGAATTATCAGCAGGTCTGGTTGAGTTATCAGCAGGTCTGGTTGAATTATCAGCAGGTCTGGTTGAATTATCAGCAGGTCTTGTTGAGTTATCAGCAGGTCTGGTTGAATTATCAGCAGGTCTGGTTGAAGAATTTTCAGATGGTTTTTCAACAGCACTTTCTGAAGATGTCCTTCCATCAGTTCTATTGTCTCTCACACCATCTCTGTTTACTTCATTAGCAGCATCTCTACTATCATTTGGTCTTGAATTAAATGAATTTGAAGATTCGGTAACATTTGTTCTCCCGTCATTAGATGTGTTATTTGGTCTAGTAACAGAGATGCTATTGTTTACCCTATTAGAATTTTCCAAAGCCAATGAGCTTTCAAATTTTTCACCGAAACTTAGTGGCGTGTTTGAAGAAGAGGAGTTGGTGGTATTAGTTGAAGAACCGTAAGTTCTTGGACCGTAATATGAATTATTGTCGTTACTATTATAATAATAATAATCATTATTAGCTGCATAATAGCCATCCCAATAACCGTTGTTGTAACCATCCCAATAACCATTATTGTATCCCCATCCATAGTAGTTTCCATAAGGATAGCCCCAGTAGCTGTATCCCCAATATCCATAAGGATAATAACCATAATAAGGGCTGTGCCATCCATACATATATGTGGGATAGTAATAATATCTCCAAGGACTCCACCAGTAATAGCCTAAATAAATACTTGATCCGTAGTAATAAGGATCGTAGGAATACCAGTAATGATTTGTATAATAGGAGTTGTAATAAGAGCTGTAATAAGAGTCATGAAAACGTCTGATTCTTGCGGAGTATGCGTAATCATAATAATCATCAAAATCATAACTATCTTCATAATAATTATTGGTAACGTAGGTGTTTCCATTTTCATCCGAGTAGCTTTCAGATGTTGAATAACTTGGGTTATTGTCAGAAACATCTACATCATTTTCTGAATAGGTATATTCTCCATTTCTTGGCTCAGAATTTGGAGTTGTAACATATTGTTCAGCAGCACTTTCATTATTGGATGGGGTTTGATACTGAGTGTTAGTTGTTGGTTCAACAGCTGTTACAGGTTCTTTGCTTTTTGTGAAGTATACATCATCATAAGCTGCTCTTGTTCTGTACGAAGAAGTACACGAAGACAAGAAAACAACTCCAAGCATTGAAAGGAAAATTAGATTTTTCATGGTTTTGTCCTCCTTTAGGTTTAGTGATAAGTTGAATATATTTATTTTCATGATTTTAAATTAAATATTAAATTTGCCCAAAATAACTTTGGTTAAGAAAAATTACAAATATTATACCACAAATAAAATTATGGCAAAAGATTTCACAACAAGAGAAGAAAATTATTCGAAATGGTACAATGACCTGATTATTAGATCAGGATTGGCTGAAAATTCAGCAGTTAGGGGTTGTATGGTTATTAAACCCTATGGGTTTTCGATATGGGAAAAGATGCAGGAAGCTTTAGACAAGATGTTTAAAGACACCGGACATTTAAATGCGTATTTCCCTTTGTTTATACCAAAGTCATTTTTCAGTAAGGAGGCCTCACATGTAGAGGGGTTCGCAAAGGAATGTGCTGTAGTGACCCATTATCGCTTAAAAAATTCTCCTGATGGTAAGGGTATAGTTGTTGACGAAACAGCTAAGTTGGAGGAAGAGTTGATTGTGCGACCAACCTCCGAAACAATTATTTGGGATACTTATAGAAACTGGATTCAGTCGTACAGAGATTTACCGATATTAATTAATCAGTGGGCAAATGTAGTCAGATGGGAAATGCGAACAAGATTTTTTTTAAGAACAACTGAGTTCTTATGGCAAGAGGGACATACAGCCCATGCCACTGAGCAAGAGGCAATTGAAGAGACTGAAAGAATGTTGAATGTATATGCTGATTTTGCTGAAAGTTGGATGGCCATGCCAGTAATACGAGGAAGAAAGTCACCAAATGAAAGGTTTGCGGGTGCAGTTGAAACATTCTGTATAGAATCTCTTATGCAGGATGGTAAAGCACTTCAGGCTGGCACGTCTCATTTTTTAGGTCAAAATTTTGCAAAAGCATTTGATGTTAAATTTGCAAATAAAAATGGTGAACTTGAATACGTTTGGGCTACATCTTGGGGTGTGTCGACTCGTTTGATGGGTGCTTTAATAATGACGCATTCTGATGATAATGGTCTTGTTTTACCACCAAAATTGGCACCTATTCAGGTAGTAATCATACCAATTTATAAGAATATTGAGCAATTGAATGAGATTTCCGTCAAGGCTTTAGAGATAAAAAATGCTTTGGAGAGAAAGGGGATTTCAGTTAAATATGATTCTGATGATACACAGAAGCCGGGATGGAAATTTGCTGAGTATGAATTTAAGGGAGTGCCGGTTCGTTTGGCAATAGGTCCAAGAGATATTGAACAAAACACTATCGAATTGACAAGAAGAGACACTTTAGAAAAATCAGTATATCAACAAACAAATATTGAGGTAAAGGTCCTTAATATGTTAGAGCAAATTCAGAGTAACTTATATCAGAAAGCAGCTACATTTACTGATGATAATACCAGAACGGTTCAAACATGGGATGAATTTGTTGATGTTATTGAAAATAAAGGAGGATTTGTTTATGCACACTGGGATGGAACACCTGAAACTGAAATAGCCATAAAAGAAGCAACTAAAGCTACAATCAGATGTATTCCTCATATTAGTAAATACACTGATAAGGGAAAGTGCATTTATAGCGGAAAAGAATCTCTGCAACGAGTACTTTTTGCAAGAGCATATTAAGGATATTTCATTATTTGATGTGCTGAAAAAAAATTAGACCTTTGCAAAATGGCAAAAATAAGCAGAGACTCCAAATGTATAGAGGAACATCTACTACGGTTATTAGTTCCGCAAGATATTCTCGAA
>JAQVVM010000008.1:23383-101415 GCA_028698995.1 Bacteroidales bacterium | reverse complement strand
TCTTTTTTTAATACAAAGCTAACAATATTTGTGTCCACACGGTAGCGGCCTTTAGGCAGGTTGCGTTACTTTGGATCAAGCCAAAGTAACAAATATTAATTATTGGGATAAGTGCGTCACACAAATTGATGCCAAAAAAAATTGCAAACACATTAATTTCAGAGAGTTATAAAATCATATTTTTCAAAGTGTCGAAGTCAGGTGATTTATCCAATGGCTTTTTTGAAAGGCATTGGAAATAAATCTTTATCGATTCAGCATTTTCTAATGCTGAATTCGGGTTATAGGAATTTATGCATAAGAATATTGAAAACCTTTCGTGAAAAAAATAATCTATTAGACACTAATCATATTATGTTTAGTCAAAAATTGAATTGAAAAAATATATAGCAGAAATAATATTGGTATTGCTACTTTGCAATTATCACTCTTTCGATGAAAATATTGTCCTCGTTTTTTACATGCAACAAATACAATCCATCATTTAATCCTTTCAGATCAAGGCATGAATTGAAAATTCCATCTTCAGAGTGGAATTCTTTAACCCAAACAACTTGGCCTAACAAATTCTGAAGTTCAATAATAACCTCATTATTTGATTTTGTCAAAAACTTAATATTAATTAAGCCATTTGAAGGCATTGGATAAATTATTACATCACTAATGTGTTGTGAATTTAAAATTCCAACGCCTACCATTGTATAAGGGGCTGAAAATGCTGAGCAATTGTTTAATGTAACCTCAACAGTATAGTCTCCATTTTGTAAAGGTGTATAGTTCTGGGAAACTGCACCGGTAATAATAATTCCATTTAAATACCATTGATTACCTACTGCATAGTTCGAAGAAAGAACACCCAAATTTTCAGTTACAACAGGTGTTGGGATTGGATTTACAGCGACAGTTAAGGACGATGAATTACTACAAGCATGGTTATCAGTCACAGAAACCGTAAAAATGGTATTTTGATTTAATGGAACTGTTGTGGGAGTGCTACTAAAAGGATTATCCAACAAACCGGCAGGTTGCCAGGAATAAATCAGTCCACCACTTGCAGATAAGACCAAACTATCTCCCTCACAGATGGATTGGTTTCCACTTGTAATTATTTGCGGTAACTGATTCACTGTAACTATCGTTTGAGCAGTGTTATAACAATTGCCTGAAAAATTGACTGTAACCGTATAAGTTGTTGTGATAAGTGGTGAAGCAACTGGCGTTTGAATATTTGGATTGTTTAGGCCCAATACTGGATTCCACGAATAGGATATTGCCCCAGACGCATTGGCAGCAAGGTTAGTGGTTTCTCCTACACACAAAGTGTCATTCTGAGAAATCATAACAGCGGGTGGTTGATTGATGTTTACACTTACATTGCTTGTAGCTGTACAGCCATTATCATCTGTCACTTCAAGCAGATATGTGGTATTGACAGTGGGTGTTGCTATTGGATTTGCAATGGTATCATTATTAAGATTTGTTGCTGGTGTCCATTCATAAGAATAAGGCATGGTACCTCCATCTGCAGCTGGTATTGCCCCTAAATTGACTGCATTCCCCGTGCAAACGCTGTGATTATTTCCTGCATAAGCATACAAAATAGGAGGATTAATAATATTCACAGATACGGAGTCTTCACACCCATTTGCATCCATAACAGTAACTTTGTAAGTGCCTTGTGACAAACCAAAAATAGTGTCATTTTGCTGCATAGGGTTTGTATTCCAAAGATAGCTATAAGGACTTGTTCCTCCACTGACAGCAACTGAAGCCATTCCATTATTAAGTCCGTTACAACTTATATTTATTGAGGCTGTAATTAATGTTAAAGAATCCGGTTGTTCAATTTCAATACTTTGTGTTGCAACACAACCAAGGCTTTCAGAAACAGTAACAAGATAAGTACCTGCCTGAAGATTCGATGCTGTATCTGTTGTACTTACTGCCGGAGACCACTGGTAGGTAAAAGGGGAAGCACCTTCTTTTGGAGTAACAATTATTTCTCCATTTCCTTCTCCATAACAGCTAATATCAGTTTTAGAAACGGAAAGATATAAAGGGCAGATTTTACCGAAAAATACATCATACTCTCCATAACCACTAACAGCTAAATTGCCAAATGAGACTTGACTGTTATAGAAATAACCCGCTGAAAAGATATTACCATACTTATCAACACAGACATCATTTGCAACATCATCATATGCTCCTCCACCATCTAATACCCATTCACAAAAACCGTTAGTATCCAATCTTGCCAAAAATACATCCTGGCTATTAGTGAGGCTATTCACCTGCTTGTTATCAAACTGAGCAGAAATGGAATAGGCTCCGGAAATGTAAACAGCATCAAAATAATTACTAGTAGTTATTGACTGTGGAAAATCGATATAGCTGCCACCAAAATTTTTAGCATAAATAAAATGGCCATCACTACTTATTTTTGACACAAAGATGTCATGTCCTCCGTTGCTTGTTAATGAAATAGTATCAAAATCAGCAGCGACTTCAAATCGGCCAGTTACATAAATTGTTTTATTTGTATCAGTAGTTAAAGCGATACCCCAATCGGAATATAAACCACCCATTGATTCAGCCCAAATTAAAGTGCCACTGTTGTTGTATTTTGCAACGAACCCATCGCCATCACCATTAGAAGTAAGTTGTGTTGAGCCAAAAGTGCCGGTTCCTTCATAATACCCTGTAGTAATAAGATTTTCATCTGAATCAATTGCAATACCATAAGCCCTGTCGAGATTTGCACCTCCGCTTTTTTTAGCCCAAAGGGCAACGCCACTGGCATCATATTTTGCAACAAAAGCGTCAAGAGAACCATTTGAAGAGGATAAAGTTATTGTTGGATTTGTTGATTTAAAAGTTGCGGTATTTCTAAAATATCCGGAAATATAACAATTGCCCAAATTATCTACCACTATACCTGCTCCTTCAGCATCACCATTTACACCAACTTTTTTTGCCCAAATCAAATTGCCGTTAGTACCATTATACTTAGCAATAAAAATATCCTTAGCCTGAGTGCTTGTAAGATTGGTACCTGTACCAAAAGTAGCTGTTCCCGAAAAAAAACCGGTAATAAAACAATTTCCTTCATTATCAACTGCAAGAGCAAGACTTTCCTCGTTTGATGTGCCTCCAGCTTTTTTTGCCCATAACACAGTTCCCGACGGGTTATATTTGGCAATAAAAATGTCTCTTTGACCTGAACTTACCAACTGTGTACTTCCGAAAGAGGCTGTCCCTTCAAAAAAACCTGTTGTAAAAATGTTACTGTTTGTATCATTAGCAATGGCATGTGCAAAATCGTAGGAAGAACTGCCTGCAGTTTTTATCCAAAGCCATTCCTGTGCTTTAACAGCTGCAATGGATTGACAAATTATTATAAGCAAAAGTAGGTTTTTCAATAATATCTTTACTTTATTCATTTCTAATTCCTTTCTGAATATATCTTTCTTAACAATTTAAAAACACAAATTTATAATAATCCAAGTTCCAGTTGTGCTTCCTCCGACATCATATCTGTATTCCAGGGCGGTTCAAATACGAGGTTAACTTCACAGGACTTAACACCTTCAATATTTTCAACAGCATCCTTCACATCAGTAGGAAGAGCTTCTGCTACAGGACAATTGGGACTTGTAAGAGTCATAACAATCTTAACAAGATTATTTTCTTCAACTTTAATTTCATAAATCAAACCTAAATCATAAATATTAACCGGAATTTCAGGGTCGAAAATTTGTTTGAGCGCATTAATAATTTTGTGTTCCATAATTTTTGTAATTTAGAAATGCTAGTGAGAAATCTATTAAATCCCATTAATCTGAATAAAATGGGAGTGTTAATTTTATACATTATTGAGATATTATTTAAACACAAAAATACATACTTTTTTATTAAAGACTTATCTTAAAAAAAAATCAGTATTTTTGCTTATAATTATCTTGAAGAATGCTGAAAAAAACTTTGAAAATCATCCCATATTTTGGTAAATTACCACCCATGTGGCCTTATTATTTAGATTCACTTAAAAGAAATCAGTTTTTGCACCTATTATTTGTTACAGACATTGTTTTTAAGGATAAACTTCCGGAAAATATTACAATATTAAAGTATTCTTTAAGTGATTTTTTTCAATTGGTTGAAAATAAACTAAAAATAAAAATCTCTGAGAGTGCAAAAATACCTTATAAGATCTGTGAGCTTAAGCCCGCCATGGGATTCCTTTTTTCAGACTATATTAAAGACTACGAATACTGGGCTTATGGAGATATTGATTTAATTTATGGAAATCTTCCCCGTTTTTTGAAAAAACCTTTTGCCGAAAATGCTGATGTAATTTCTTTTAGAGAAGACTGGTTAAGCGGAGCTTTTACCATAATAAAAAACAAACCACTGCTCAATAATCTCTTTCTAGAATCCTCCGATTTAGAAAAAGTAATAAACAATCCAAAATGTCAGAATTTTGATGAATGTGGAAGAAAATACGGTTTTCTAAGAGAAGGAATGAGCCCCGAAGAAGCGTTGAATCTGAAAATTGAAAATGACGTGGTATGTTGGACTACTTTGATACACAGACTTGCGGATAAAAATGAGATAAAATTATTTACAAGGGAATATATCAAAGAATCTCTTCCATGGGGAGAAATAATTGACTTTAGAAATGGAAAAATTATTGCTGCTGAAGCCACAGAATACGCCATTTATCATTTTGTACATCACAAAAGATTTAAAAGCCATTATATACCACAGTTAAAGATAATACCTGACTATTATTACATTTCTCCAACCGGTATTTATAATAAAAGAATGCTTAAACATTATCATACCATAGATAGATATAGAAAATTTAAAGGATTTTTCCTGACTTTAAAACAACGCTTAATTGCATCTTATAATTACAGAATAAGAAAAAAAATCAGTGCTTAAAAAGTTCTTAAACATTTTTATGCAATATTGAAGAGCTCATAGTTTTTTTCATTAAATTTGCATTTACAAATTAACAGGACCCATGCTTCAAAAAATATTTTTATATATTGACCCAGGAACAGGGAGCCTTATTTTTCAGATAATAATTGCCAGTGTAATTGGGGGAATAGTGACTATAAAGATGTTTTGGCAAAAAATTAAATATTTTTTTACTTCAATTTTTAAAAAATAGATATTTCCGAATCCCATACCTAAATATAAAAGTCATGAAAAATCTTATTTTTAAGTATTTAAAAAATAAATTTGTTATTGCTCTTTTAGTATTCATAACCTATGCAGGATTTCTCGATACCAATTATAATATTTTCAGACAAATCCAACTCAAGAAAACCCTCAACAAACTTCAAAAGGACAAAGTCTATTATCAGGATGAGATTATTAGAAAAAAGATACTAGTCAGTAGGCTTGAACGTGATATTGATTTCATCGAAAAATTTGGAAGAGAAAACCATTTTATGAAAAAAGACAACGAGGTTGTTTTTCAGATTGTTAGATCTGATAAAGAATAATTTTCATGGCTCTTTTTCTTCTTTTACTTCAAAACTATTTTATCTTTTTTAGCTTTATTTTAATTACTGCCTTGCTTGGTTTTACAATTTGGCACCTTTTACCTATAAAGAAAAATGACCCAAAGAGTGTTCTTAGTCTTTTCTACAGCTTACTGTTTGGTATATGTGTGATTGTTGTTTTCTTTTCACTATTTATAACGAATTTTAAAACCATTAACATAAGCCTTATTTTTCTGGGAATACTTCTCATAGCTAAGTATTTTAGAAAAGATTCAATTAATTATAAAGAAAATTATTCAAAAATTACAGATTTTGCAAAAAATCATACTATAAGAATATTGATTTTCAGTTTACCGTTTTTTCTTTTTGAGGCTTTCTATTTTTTTAATAATGAGGATTTTCACTATATAATTCCTTTTGTGGATTATATAGACATGCATAATATCTCTCAGGTTATAACTCAAACCGGACAGGAAAACAACAAATATCTTCTGACTAATTTTTACTACCCACAGTTTCATGGCATTGCGCCCTATCATTTCTTTGAGCTTTGGTTGAATGGGTTTTTATCCTATTTCCTTCCTTTACCTGGTACCTTAACCCTGATGCTTTTTGTTTATCCTTTCTTCTATTTTACATCTTTTATTGGATTAATAGCAATATGGGAGCAGTATGGAAAGCTCAATTTATTCAAGTATATCTTAAGTCTGATTATTCTGATAACAGGAGGCATGTATTTTAAATTTTATAACAATTTCCAGATACTTGAATTTTATGGGGGTAATGTTGGAAATCTAATGCATATATGGGGTAAAAAATCAGCTGTATTATACCCTTTCATTATTGCAGCTTATTTGTCAATGGCAATGAAAGAATATATTCTTTCATTGGCTTTCTGGCTTTGCTTAGGGGTTATCGCCATAGGTGTTTTGCCTGGCATTGCAGGAGGAATTTTCATATTTATAATTACAAACTTTATTCATAAAAGTTTTTCAAAAAAAGAATATAAAACAGCTATTCTATTGTACCTCATTTTTATACCCTTTTTTGGTAGTTTATATTTTCTTTGGGGCAATAAAAATGAAGAATCACTAGGTTTCAGCACCATCATTTATGATGTCATTACTGCACTTGATTATGATTTTATCAAAGTAATTTTTTTTAGGACAATTTTTCCCGTTTTACGGATGGTAATAATATTCAGTCCATTTTTACTTTTTATTATTTATGTTTTATGGCAAGTGAAAAAAAATGACAAATCCTCCTATAAATTACTTATTCAATTTTCATTGATAAACTTTTTTATCCTTACAGTAGGCAGTATCACAGGTGGCATTGCATCAATAAATATTTTCAGCGGAGGTCAGTTTTTTACTTACCTTTTTCCAATATTTATTGTTCTTACAATTTATTCTTTTATTCTATTTTTCAGCTCCTTTCAGTTAAAGCCATTAAATTTCACTAAAGTTATTGCTGTATTGTTCTTTATCTTTTTTATTTTGAGCTGCTCTTATAATATTTATAACAATTTCAATTTACAAAACCATTATAAAAATCAATCGCTAAAAATGTATGATTCTGATTATCTTAAGGAAATAACTGAATATCTTAACAATAATTCGATAAACCCGCTTGGAGTCAGTTTTATAGGCCAAAACGATATTATTAAATATCCACTCAATGCCTATGGTATAACAGGCCTTACTTTTACAGGTCTTTCTATAAAACTTACGAAGAATTTTCACGCCACCAGCAACCTCAGCATCTTTGATTTGAGCATTGATACAACCGACAGATTTTCTTCAGCTCTTTTCAAATCATTTGAGTTTTACAATTTTGTAAGAGACCAAAAGCTATCAAACAATTTTATTTCATATGATGTTTCACAAGCTGATTTTATTAATTACTTCAATATTGATTATGCACTTGTTTACAAAGACGGGAAGTTACCTGAAACTATCAGCAGAAAAATAATAAAACACATTACCGACCCTGTATCGGGTCAACAGTTTATAGTTTTTGAAAAACTGAGATAACAATACTATCTTTTGGTGATTTGTTCTGTACGGTTGTCGAAATTAAGGTAATACCGACCTCTTCCAAGCTCTCTGACATCAATATCCTTACCAAAGCCATCTAAAATAAAGAACCCATTTTCATCATACAATTCATAAAAAGTCTCAGCGGAAAAATAAATCCATTCACTTACACGTGTTGACAAGAGAGTAATTTCATCTGCCCTTGCAAAAAAGCGACATTCTCTGGATGTCCGCTCAATTCCAGATTTATCAACATGACGAATGCGAAAAGTATTTTGTTTTGAATGAAAAGACACTGCATAAGTATAAGTGTTAACTTGAGCGGTATCTATGATGGGTTCAACTTCACTGAGTACAATCCACTTATTGAACCGGAATTGTTCAACAATAAAAGGATTTTCATCTACAGTGCCGGTAACAGTCCAGTTTAATAGGCTGGTTCTCCTGTCTATGCGAGGTGTGCTTATACTGAAATTTGCCGATATCTCAATCACATTTGGGTTAATAATTTCAGGGAGACAATCCACTTCATGAACTATAAGCACCTCAATATCAGCTCCTTCTGCAATATTTATAAGTGAAAAATCAATTTCAAAAGCATTAGAATTAATTTCATCCATCGTTTGAACTCGATTAACATATACTGCTTTTACGCAGAATTTTGTTGTATCGTTAACAATTGAAGGATTTATAACATATAGGTTTTTTCCCTGATACTTGCCCTTTAGCAAAATCTCCTGTCCATAAAAATCAGACAAAACCAAAAAAAAGAAAGAAATTATGAGCAAACTTCTATGCATTCTAAACGTCTTGATTTTACCTTCTCAGGTATTGAACTTAATTTAAATTTTATTATTTTTTTTAGCAAAAATAAAAGAATTATCGCATTGAAAATACTAATATTATTTTTTTTTACAAACAATATTTTTTCTTATGGATTTACAACGATATAAATACCCAAATTATTCATATTCCAACATGTTTGAGATGTTAATATAAAACATTGAAAAATAAATAAATAAATATATTATATCCAAATATCTAAATCATTATTTTTTTTAAATTTGTATTAACAATAATTTATAAATTTCATGAAAAATCTATCCTTTTTTAAAATTTTGAATTTGATTTTCTTTTTCCTGACCTTCAGTTTAAGTTCAAATGCTCAATCTATTCACATAAATGGACCTACCCCCCAGAATTTAACTTTTATTTCAAAAAGTGAAACCGTAATAAACTTTAAGTCAACTGTGACTGAAATTGCTTTTACAAAAGAATTAACATCAGATGGATATTATGTCAGGCCTACAATTGAGGGTTATGGTTCCAGTAATTTAATAGGATCGCCCTCCTTACCGGTATGCCGAAAAATCATAGAAATCCCATTAGGAGCAGAAGTAAAAATAAATATTATTAGTTTTAAGGAACAGGAATATTACCTCCCCGATTATGGTATTAATTTTTTACTTACCCCTTCACAAGCATCTGTTTCGAAAAGTGATGACAGAGAATTTATTCCTTTTCAGAAAAACAATACAATTTATACAACGGATGCTTTTTTTGAACTCCCTCTTGTCAGTTTTGACACACTCGGCATCATGCGCTCTTCAAGAATTGGAAGACTCAATATTGCCCCTGTAAAGTATAACCCTATTACAAAAATTTTGAAAATCGTTTCCGAAATAGAATTTGAAATAGAATTTTTGAATGCTGATTTTGCATCTTCTGAAAATTTGAAAGCACGCACCTATTCTCCTTTCTACCAAAATGCTTATGCAAATTTTATTAATCATGATGTATTTCAAACCAAAAGCAATCTTACTCAATACCCTGTAAAATTAGTTATTGTTGCTGACCCCATGTTTCAATCAGCTTTACAACCTTTTATACAATGGAAAATAAAAAAAGGATTTACTGTCATTGAAGCTTACACCAATAATCCCGCGGTAGGAAATACTACAACATCTATTAAATCATATCTTCAATCATTATATAATGCTGCAACACCCATTGATCCGGCCTTTTCTTTCGTTCTCTTTGTCGGAGATGTTGATCAGATTCCTGCATTCAGTGGTAATAATGGAAGTCATATAACAGATTTGTATTATTGTGAATATACCTCTGATATATTTCCTGAAGCTTATTATGGCCGTTTTTCAGCAAATAACCTTTCTGAACTGCAACCACAGATTGATAAAACCTTATATTATGAAACCAATCTGATGACTTCCACTGCTTTTTTGGGAGAAGCTATACTTGTGGCGGGTGAAGACGCTACATATGCACCTATTCATGGCAATGGTCATTTAAACTATGGAACCTCTCAATATTTTAATGCCAGTAATAATATTGCCCCTCATGTATTTCAGTACCCTGCATCGGCAAGCTCTGCCACACAGATTAAGCAAGATTTCAGCGATGGTGTTGGTTTTGTAAACTATACAGCACATTGCGGCTCCAATGGTTGGGGGGGGCCAAGCTTTACCACTTCTGATGTACCAAATCTCACCAATGCCGGCAAATATCCTGTTATGATAGGTAACTGTTGTTCATCTTCCGAATTCGGAACTTACAACTGCTTTGCTGAAGCCGTATTACGTGCCCCTGAAAAAGGTGCCATAGGTTACATCGGAGGTTCTAACAGCACTTACTGGGATGAAGATTATTGGTTTGGAGTCGGTTATAAAAATATTGTTCTTAATCCTTCTTATTCTGCTTCAAATCTTGGCGCTTTTGACAGGGTATTTCATTCCCACGGTGAACCCTTCAATGAATGGTTCACAACTCAAGCACAGATTAATGTTGCAGGAAATTTGGCTGTTACCCAATCAGCTTCTTCAATGATAAATTACTATTGGGAGATTTATCACCTAATGGGAGACCCTTCACTGACACCTCATTTATTTGACCCACCTGCACTCAGCATCTCCTATCAAAACACACATGTTATAGGAAGCAGCACTCTTAACATTCAGACTGAGCCTTATACGTACATTGGCTTATCAAAAAATGGTGTTTTACATGGTGCAGGTCTGGCTGATTCTACAGGAAATCTAAGCCTTAATTATACTCCGTTTGCTTCTCCTGGCTTAGCTGATATCGTTGCCACCAAACAAAACAGAAAACCTCATATTTCAACGATTAATATCATTACACCAAATGGTCCTTATTTAATATATACAGCACATGCTGTTATTGATACTAGTGCAGGAGCAAACAGTAACAGTCTTGCCGACTATGGAGAATCTGTTTCATTAAATGTCACTGTTAATAATGTGGGAAATCAAAATGCAAGCAATCTTCAATTAAAGCTTAAAACCACAGACAACAATGTGGTGATTACGGATAGCACTTACAATTTTGCCGGTCTTCTTTCAGGTCAAAGTGAGACATTAAATACTGCTTTTTCTTTCAATGTCAACAATTTAATCCCCGACCAACATACTGTTATTTTTTCTTTAGAAATTAGAGATGTAAATGACAGCATTTGGCTCTCTCAGTTTTTTATTACATTAAACAGTCCAAGGTTTAGTTTTGTTTCCAAAACTATTGATGATTCAAACGGCAACAGTAATACCATTCTTGATCCTGATGAAACAGCAAATTTAATTATAAACACTAAGAATAACGGTGGTGCAACCGCAAATAATGCAATTGCTACGTTGACTTCTTTAAATGCAGATCTGGTTGTAAATACATCAAGTGTTAACATTGGACAAATGAGTCCTGGACAAGTTGTAGCTGAAACATTCAGTGTTACTGCATCTACAAGCATTGCTCTTGAAACTGAGGTTAAATTACTTCATACCATTACTGCCGGTTTGTATATAAAAACAGACACCATCTCCATCATTGTTGGTGAAATACCCATACTAAACATGAAAGACACCACATTACATACTTGCTTAAATTATTTCTACGATGCAGGAGGGCCCAACAATGACTATAATGATGCGGAAAATTACACTATAACATTTTTACCTGCTTTTCCAAATAGTTACATCAAAGTTGTTTTTGAAAACTTCAGCATAGAAGAAAACACTTACGGAGGCGGTTGCTGGGACGAAATGCACGTTTACAATGGATCTAATACAAATGCGCCTTCATTAGGTATTTTCTGTGGTGAAAATATTCCTGGCCCTTTTAATGCTTCTAATAATGATGGCGCATTAACATTTAAATTTATTTCTGACAACTCTGTTACTCAAACCGGATGGAAAGCCCTTGTTGAATGTATTTCCACAATAAATACTGATAATATAATTAATGAATTGCAATATAGTATTTTCCCAAATCCATCTTCCGGATTATTCAATATCAATATTCAAAGTGGTCAGAAAGAGCAAATTAAAATAAATATTTATAATATCCATGGTCAACAGGTTTACACACATGATTTTGAAGGAAACCTTATCCAGGAAACAATAAACCTCAATCAACTATCTGCAGGAATTTATTTTTTGAAGATACACTATAATTCAGGTATTGTAACTGATAAAATAACTATTTACTAAAAATCCAATTAATAAAATATCAAATGCATTGTTTATGAAAAAAATCATTATTCTTGGTTGCCTTTTAATATGGGCTTTTGGGGGCGTCTATGCTCAAAGTGAGAGAATCAACTCCATTAACCTTGATTACTCTGATGGTAAAACAAATACTTTAAGTCTGAAACTTACAAATTATGGTTTTGATGAGGTAACAACACCTAGAGGAAAAGCAAAAATTGTTGTTGCCCCTAACAGCTCGCCAATAATGGAAAAAGGCGCACCAGATTTACCAAAATTTACAACTTCATTGCTGATTCCCGATGTATCTGAGATGGAAATAATTGTAAAATCATCTAATTTTGTAGAATATTCCGGAATAGAAATTGCCCCTTCAAAAGGTAATTTGATGAGAAATATCTCTCCTGAAAATACACCTTATGAATATGGCAGTGCTTATGAGCAAAACAAATATTTTCCCTCAGAAATTGCCAATTTAGACGCGCCCTATATTCTCAGAGATTATAGCGGACAAGCAGTTCATTTCTATCCATTCTGTTACAATCCGGCAACAAAAATCCTGAGGGTTTATACAGAAATAACTGTTGAAGTCAGAGAAAAAAGCCCCCTTCGTACTATTAATCCATTGTACCGCACCACTCCCCTCACACATGTTTCAAAAGAATTTTCAGAAATATATGAAAGACAATTTATTAATTACAGGTCCATTGAAAGCGTTCAATACACACCTCTTGAAGAACAAGGTCGCATGCTTATTATCAGTTATGGACCATATATAACTTCTATGCAACCTTTTGTTGACTGGAAAAACACAATTGGTATAAAAACTACCATTGTGGATGTATCAACTATCGGTGGCACCACACCTGCTTCAGTTAAATCTTATATACAAAACTATTATGATTCTACTGACCTTGCTTTTGTTCTATTAGTTGGAGATAATATGCATGTAGCTCCATTCCCCAGCTCTACAGCCGGTATAACAGGCCCTTCCGACAACAACTATGCTTATCTTGCAGGTAATGATCATTATGCTGATGTTTTTATCGGTAGGTTTTCTGCCGAAAGCACAACCCATGTTCAAACTATGGTAAACAGGACATTATCTTATGAAAAAGTTGAAAACCTAGGTACCGGATGGTTCGATAAAGCTATGGGAGTAGCAAGAAACGAGGGTGCAGGTCAAGGACATAATGGTGAATCAGATTGTCAGCACATGGATCTTATCCGCACAAGGCTTCTAAATTATAATTACACTACTGTTCATCAGGAATATGACCAAGGTTGCACAGGTGTAACCAATACCACTGCAACAATAATATCAAATAAAATAAATAGCGGTGTAAGTATTATTAATTATTGTAATCACGGATCCCCAACAGGATGGAGTGTTGCCAATTACAGTGCTACAAATGTAAACGCACTCACTAATGTTGGGAAATGGCCCTTTATTTGGGCTGTCGCCTGTGTTAATGGAGAATTTATAAATCAAACGTGTTTTGCAGAAAGTTGGTTAAGAGCAACTTACAACAGTCAACCCTCAGGAGCTCTGGCAACCCTTATGTCAACCATAAATCAGTCGTGGCATCCACCTATGGATGCTCAGGATGAATTTAATGACATTCTTATAGAATCCTATGCCAACAATATTAAGCGTACTTTCGGAGGTATTTCCTTCAACGGGATGTTTAAAATGAATGATATCAATGGCAGCGCCGGTTCTGAAATGGCTGATACTTGGACTATCTTTGGAGACCCGTCTGTGATGATCCGCAGTGATGATCCATTGGGAATGACAGTCTCACACCCAGCCAGTATTATGATTCAAGAAACATCCGTGGCTGTTAATGTAAATGTAAACGGTGCTTTTGTATGCCTTTCAAAAAATGGGAATATTCTGGGAACGGGTACTGTAGCCAATAATACTGTAACAATAAACTTTTCACAACTTACCAATACAGATTCTATCACTGTAGCAGTAACAGCATATAACCGTATACCATATATTGGGAAAATAGCTGTTCTCGACTTTCTTTATAATGTTGATGCAGGTATTACTGCTATAATTTCACCTGAGTCAAGCTATATTTGTGATAATATTAATGTTTCCCCTGAAGTGGTTTTACGCAACAACGGTCTCAACCCCTTAACTTCTGTTACAATAAACTATAAACTTGATAATGGAACTGTAAGTCAATTTGCGTGGGCAGGCAATCTAGCTAGTTTAGACAAAGATACCATTACTTTACCTCAGCTGACACTTCAACAAGGAGCCCATACATTTGTCGTATATTCAAGCCTTCCAAATGGTGCTACCGATCAAAATACAGGAAATGACAGTAAATCAGTTTCATTTCAGGTTGACAATTTAACTCTTACAGCAGATTTTGTTGCAGACATGTTAGAATTCTGTAACCGTCCTGCTGTAGTAAGCTTTACAAATCAGAGCCAAAACGGTCTTTCCTACACATGGAATTTTGGTGACGGACAAGAAAGTACCGACTTAAACCCTGTTCATATTTATGACAGTCTTGGCATATACACAGTCACACTTGTTGCTGATGCAGGAATATGTGGGCAGGAAACTCAAACAAAAACTGCTTACATCAAGGTAGGTCTGACACCCCCTCAAATAGTTTCTGCCTCTCATTGCGGACCAGGTTCTGTTACACTTCAAGCTAATGGCAGTGGTACAATTAAATGGTACGATGATGCTGCTACAACCAATTTAGTAAATACAGGAAACACTTTTGTTACTCCTGTTTTAAACAACAGTACAACATATTATGTAAGAGAAGAAATGGTAAACCCACCGGTTAATGGTGGTAAAGCCAATAATTCGGGAAGTGGTGACTATTTCGGGAATATTCAAAATCAACATTACCTGATATTTAATGCATTTGTTCCTTTTAAACTCATATCCGTAAAAGTCTATGCCGGTTCAGCCGGAGTCAGGATTATATCCCTACGAGATTCTTATGGAAACATTATTCAATCAATTACTGTTACCCTTCCAGCCGGTGAAAGCCGTGCTACCCTTAATTTCAATATCCCAGTTGGAACAGGGTTAAGACTTCAGGGTGATGGCAGTCCCGATTTATTCAGAAATAACAACAATTCTGCAACCTATCCGTATACTACTGCAGGAATGTTTTCAATAACAGAATCCAGTGCATCTTTACCTCAGTACAATACATTTGGTAATTACTATTATTTCTATGACTGGGAAGCTAAAGAAGAAGATTGTTTCAGTGCTGTTCAGAACGCAACTGCATCAATTATTTATGCACCAACTGCAAATTTCACTTACTTAACAAACGGGACTGTTGTTGATTTCACAAATACATCTCAATATGCATCTACTTACCTTTGGAATTTTGGAGACGGAACTACATCTACAGCTCAAAACCCAACACATATTTTTTCTTCTGTCGGCACATTTACTGTTACACTTTTAATAACAAATGATTGTGGTACAGATTCAATTTCAGAAACTATAACAACTACTGCTGCAGCTCCATTGGCAGACTTTTATGCTGACAATATTACTGTTTCTGAAGGGGATTTCGTTAATTTTCATGATATCAGCGCCAATGCACCAAACGACTGGCATTGGATTTTTGAGGGAGGAACACCCAGTTCATCAACACTTCAAAATCCCATTGTTCAATACAACACTGCAGGCACTTATTATGTTACTCTGGTTGCAACCAATGCATTCGGAACCAATTTTATGAATAAACCCTCTTATATTACAGTCCTAACAACAAGCATTAATGAAGAGGAATCCACAGATGGTATATTGTCAATATACCCCAACCCTGCTTCAGAAGGATTTATTGATGTTAGCTTTAATCTTAAAGGATCAAATGCTTTAAGTTTGAAAATTTTTAATGCCATTGGAGATTTATCATTTGTTTTGATTAACAATGAAACTTTTGATAGAGGCATACATAATAAACATTTTGTTTTGAATAATTTAAGTTCCGGTGTTTATTATCTGGTCCTTCAAACTGATAAGTTCCAAAAAATTCAAAAATTCTTGATTGCCAATTAATAATTCTTTGAGAAAAACCATTGAAAATACAATGGTTTTTCTTTTTTATACTAATAAATACCTTTATGAAATCACAAAAAATCAGCATATTTGCAGTTCTACTGATACTTATCAGTTATCAAACAATTGCACAGGAGATTAAAACCAAAGGAGTCAGGAATAATTCTCTTGATGTTGTTTCAAACAACTATTATCAAACAGCACTTAAGTTTTCCTTATCAAATTTTTTATTAAATCAGGAAAATACTCCAGAAGGTTTGTTCTACAACATAGAGGCTAATGGTTTTACCAAGTCTTATAGTATTGGAAAAGCACAGTTACCAACGAAAAACTGCATGTTAGAAATCCCTTATGGAGCTGATTTAGAAGTTCAGATAAATCATTCTCAGTTTGAAGATTTTGATTTGAACACTATGGGTTATACACACAAAATAATGCCTTCGCAACCTTCTTATTCAAAAAGCTCGGAACCTTCAGATATAACATTCATGTATGATGAAAATTATTATCAGACAGATTTTTTTGATCAAAGCCCACTGATTAAAACTGAAGTCTGTGGCATTATGAGGGGTGTAAGGATTGGTATGGTTTCAATTTCGCCTTTTAGTTATAATCCGGCAAAAAACATCCTAAGGGTTTATAAAAATATTGAATTTGTTATCAAATATAAAAATCCTGAGATTGTAAAAACTGTTGAAATGAAAGAGAAGTATTATTCCCCTTTGTTTGAACAAGCACATAATCAGCTGATTAATTATCAACCTCCTGCTACAAAAGATTTCCTTTCAACTTATCCGATAAAATATGTTATAGTTTCTGACCCTGCCTTTCAATCTGTATTACAACCATTTATAGCTTGGAAAGTAAGAAAAGGGTTTACTGTCGTTGAGGCATATACAAATAATCCTTTGGTAGGCACAACAACAACCAGTATTAAAAGCTATCTGCAAGGACTTTACAACAGTGCTTCATCAGGTAATCCTGCCCCCAGCTATGTTTTATTTGTAGGAGATATTGCACAAATACCTACTTTTACAGGAACAACAGGAAGCCATGTTACGGATTTATATTATGCTGAGTATGACGGAGGCGGAGACTATCTTCCTGAAATTTATTATGGAAGGTTTTCAGCAAATAACCTGACTGAACTTCAACCACAAATAGATAAAACTCTTTTGTATGAACAATACACCATGTTTCATAAAAATTTTCTTGACACAGCAGTACTTGTAGCAGGTGATGACAGTAATTATGCTCCTGTATATGCAAACGGTCAGATTAACTATGCCACTAACAATTATGTCAATTCTTCAAATAGTCTTTATTCCTATACCTATCTTTACCCTGCCTCAGCAAGTGCGGGTGCACAAATGAGGGCAGACATTTATAAAGGGGTTGGGTTTGCAAACTACACAGCTCATTGCAATTACAATGGCTGGGGTGGACCCACATTTACGAATTCAAATGTTCCAAGTATGGCTGAAGGTAAATTTTCTTTTATAGTAAGTAATTGTTGTCTGCCCAATAAATTCAACGAACCGGAATGTTTTGGAGAAGCTTTATTAAGAGCCAGCAATAAAGGGGCTATAGGACATGTAGGAGCATCCAATAACACGTACTGGGATGAAGACTATTATTTTGCTGTCGGCTATACTTCTAACATAGTTTCAAACCCTACTTATCAGGGAACCGGTTTAGGTGCATATGACCGTCTATTCCATACACATGGAGAGCCCGAAAGTGAGTGGTTTATTACCAACGGACAGGTATTAAATGCAGGTTGCTTATCTGTTCAAGCAAGCAATTCTTCGCGAAAAACTTATGTTTGGGAAGAATATCATCTCATGGGAGATCCATCTGTGATGACGTATCTGCACAAACCTCTTCCTTTAACGGCCATATATACAAACCCCATTCTGGCAGGCGAAGGAACCCTTACTATTAACACAGATCCTTATGCTTATGCCGCCATTTCACACAATGGTATATTACTGAATGCTGCCAAAGCTGACAGCAATGGTGTAGTAACACTTAATTTCACACCATTTTTGCTACCGGATACAGCAGATATAGTCGTAACAAAACAAAACAAACAACCTTTTATAGGACAGTTGTTTATTACAGCTCCACAGTTTCAAAACGATGCTTCTATTGTCCAGATTATTGAACCTTTAGACAACTATCCATGTTTAGGAATTAGTGTAAGTCCAAAAGTGCTTATTCGCAATTTCGGCTTAACAGCATTGACGAGTTTAGAAATTAAATACCAAATCAATAATGGAACCTTAATATCACACAATTGGACAGGAAACCTAAACACTTTTGAACAAGATACCATTACTTTGCAAAGCCTTATCTTAGCTAGTGGCAGTCAGATAATAAGAGTTTTTGTCAATTCACCAAATAACGTTAATGACGAAAACAATGTCAATGATACTCTTATAAAAACGATTACTACACAGAATTTACCAGTTCAGGCTGTATTTGTTACCTCAGATTCTGTATTTTGCAATGCACCGGTAACAGTCGAATTTATAAATCAAAGTATGAATGCGACATCTTATCAGTGGAATTTCGGTGATGGGTTTACTTCTTCCGATTCAAACCCAAGCCACACCTATCAGAATATAGGAACTTATAATGTTACACTAGTAGCTGATGCAGGAATTTGCGGTACTTCTACATATAATTTACCCTATGCTATCAGCGTTGGGTTGTCTGCTCCCAATGTTGTTAATGCCCAAAGTTGTGGTGCAGGAAGTTTCACACTCACAGCAAGCGGTTATGGAATAATAAACTGGTATGCTTCGCCAAATGATACAGTTCCAATTTATTCGGGTACAAATTACTCGATTCCTTACCTCGACACTACAACCTCCTTTTATGTTCAGGGTGCTATTGAACAACAAAGTCAAAGTGCCGGTAAATATGATAATTCAGGAAGTGGCGGAAACTTTAACAACGCATCAAACTGGCACTATCAAATTTTTAATACCTATACACCTTTCAAACTTATTTCTGTAAAAGTATATGCCAGTGGTGGCGGACAACGCGATATTTTATTAAGGGATGCAGCAGGCAATACATTAGATTCTCTTAATATTTTTATACCTGATGGCGAAAGCAGGGTTACTCTTAACATGGACATTCCTGTAGGAAGTAATTATCAGCTTGTCGGCGCAGGTGCCGTAGATCTTTACCGAAATAATAATAACAGTGCCACATATCCTTACGAATTACCGGGAGTTTTAAGCATTACTGAGTCCAGCGCATCTTTACCACCATATAATGTGAATGGTAATTACTACTATTTTTATGATTGGGAGGTAAAAAAAGAAGATTGCCTTAGTGTATTTGAAACAGTAACAGCCTATGTTCTCGATATGCCTCAAAGTGATTTTTCATATAATGTCTCTGGCTATACAGTTAGCTTTACGAATTTATCTTCTTATGCCATGTCTAATTTATGGGATTTTGGAGATGGAAATACCTCAACATTAACAAACCCTATGCACACCTACATAACACCAGGGCAATATACAGTCAAGTTAAATGTTGTCAATATCTGTGGTGAAGACTCAACAGAAACCTATATCACATTACAGGGCATGGCCCCGGATGTTGATTTTTCGGCCTCTGAAACACTTATAACTGCCGGAGATTCTATACAATTTAATGATCTGTCTTTGTTTCAACCAGATACATGGAGTTGGATTTTTGAGGGAGGATCCCCTTCATCTTCTAATTTACAGAACCCGGTTATAACTTATAACACAGCAGGAACTTACTATGTAACATTAGTAGCCGGAAACACTTATGGCAATGGATATGAACACAAAGCTCTTTACATACAAGTTGATCCTAATTCAATCAATCAGTTAAACAATAACATTCCTCCTATTGTTTTATATCCAAACCCTCTCTCAAATAGCAATCTATTTATTCAATTTGAAGGAAATAAGAGCAATGTCCATGTAAATATTTGTAACGTTTTGGGGGAAATTATTTTTTCAAACTACTTTGAAAAACCTACTTCTCCAATTCAGTTAAATACACTCAATTTATCTTCAGGAATGTATGTTCTTCATTTTTCAGATAATACTGATTCTCAAACTATTAAATTTTTTGTAAAATAATATTTTAAACCAATTCTATGCGCAAATTAATAATTATTTCAATGGTAATGATGTTCTCTCATGCCATTGTATGTGGACAGATAAGCTTTGTAAAAACATCAGACAGTCAGGCTTTAGAGCTTAAAAGTTTTGAAAACAATACCAATGTTATTTCTTTCTCATTGAAGGGATTTAACACAGAAACAGTTATAACAGAAAGGGGTTCTGCTTTAAGGATTTCTGCTGAAAACAGCTCAAAAATGCTTAAAAAAGGCTTCCCCGATCTTCCCAAGTATTCATTTTCATTAATTATTCCCGACATTATGAATATGGAAGCACAGGTTACTGCTTCAGAATATACTGATTATTCAAATATTGAAATATTACCTTCAAAAGGAAATCTATACCGAAATATTAACCCTGATGATATGCCTTATGAGTTTGGAGATGTCTATGAAAACAACCAGTTTTTTCCAGGAAAGTTGACAGCGCTAAACACGCCTTACATTATCAGAGATTTTAGAGGACAAGCTGTCGATATTTTTCCATTTCAATACAATCCTGTTCAAAAAATTTTAAGAGTTTATCATAAACTGGAAATTAAATTAGTACCCAAACAAGGTTCTCAAGGACAAAATATCATTACCAGAACAAAATCGGAGCAAGGTGTTGTGAATGAATTTGACCAAATTTACAGCAATCGTTTTCTTAATTATACAGCCATAGGTAACACAAAATACACACCCATTGAAGAACATGGCAGTATGTTAATTATTAGCCATGGTTCGTTCATACCATCTATGATGCCCTTTGTAAACTGGAAAAACACCATTGGAATACCTACATCTATTGTTGATGTTGCTTCAATAGGCAACAACCCTACATCCATAAAAAATTATATTCAGGCTGTTTATGACACATCAGACCTTGCTTTTGTACTTCTTGTTGGAGATGGTGCTCAGGTTTCTACAATGACTATAAACAGTTATCATTCTGACAATGCTTACGGGTATTTGAGCGGTAACGACTCTTATTCTGAAGTTTTTATCGGCAGATTTTCTGCAGAAAATATTGCTGAGGTTCAAACTCAAGTACAAAGAAGCATCGACTATGAACTTTCTCCAACTTCACAAACCAATATATTTAATAAAGCCTGTGGAATTGGATCACAGGAAGGGCCTGGTTATAACAATTTATTAGACTATGAACATATACGATTAATACGCGATACACTTTTAAATTATAACTATTTAAACATCAGCGAGATGTATGAAGGTTCACAAGGAGGTCTTGATGCTGCCGGTGACCCTACTCCTTCTCTTATAGTCGATGAGGTGAATGAAGGTCTTGGACTAATAAACTATTGCGGGCATGGCTGGGATCAAGGCTGGGGGACATCTGGATTTAGCAATACAGAAGTCAACAGTTTGGTTAATACAGACAAATTACCTTTTATTTGGTCGGTCGCTTGTGTAAACGGTAATTTTGTGGGGGCCACTTGTTTTGCGGAAGCTTGGTTAAGAGCTACAAATAACAATCAACCAACAGGAGCAGTTGCTGCACTTATGTCAACTGTAAATCAAAGTTGGAACCCTCCTATGGCAGCGCAACTTGAAATGAACAATCTCCTTACGGAAAGCTTTTCAAACAACATCAAAAGAACATTTGGCGGTTTGTCAATGAACGGTTGTATGAAAATGAATGATGAATTTGGACAGGGTGGTACTGAAATGACGGATACTTGGACTATTTTCGGAGACCCTTCTTTAATGGTAAGAACAGATAACCCTGATCCATTAACTGTCACACACAACAGCGTTGAATTTTTAGGAAGTGATAACCTTATGGTGCTTTGCCCAACCGAAGGTGCTTTTGTTTGTCTTACCATAAACAATCAGATTATTGCTACAGGCCATATTTTGGGAGGTAATGTCCTTCTAAATTTTCCTCCTTTATCAACAATTGATACCATAACAGTTGCTGTTACAGCTTACAACCACATTCCTTATCTTGGTGAAGTATATATCATTCCCCCATCAGGTCCTTATGTTATTTATAACAGTCACACCATAAATGATTCAACAGGGAATAATAACAACCTTGCTGATTTTGATGAAACATTATTTTTGAATGTGTCTTTAAAAAATGTCGGTATCAACAATGCAGACAGTGTTTGGGCAGTTTTATCAACCAACAGCCCCTACATAACAGTGGACAATAATCAGAATCTTTGGGGAGATTTTATTCCTGCCCAACAACTAATGGTAAATAATGCCTTTGAGATTACAATTTCTGATGATATTCCCAACAATTATTCAAATTTGATGAGTCTTGTTGTGCGCGACAATGATACCAATATATGGCATTCGTCATTTATCCTTTCAGCTAATGCACCTGATTTTATAGCAGGGGCTATAGCTTTTGACGATGCAAGCGGGAACTCAAATAATATAATTGACCCTGGTGAAAATTCCATCGTAAGCATTTCAACATCAAATTTGGGAAATGCAGGTATCAACAACATTACAGCATCCATCTCAACAGCAAGTCCGTATCTGACAATCAACAATGGCACTCATTCCTTTGCCAGCTTTCCAGCCGGAACTACAGATAATGCCCTTTTCACAATCACTGCAGATCCACAAACTCCAAATGAAACAGAAGCAACTATTGTTTATACACTGAGCGCAGGTGCATACAGCATTACTAAAAATTTCACGTTTTACATTGGGTTATTACCAACATTCCTGATGAAGGACACCACTGTATATATCTGTGATGCTTATTTTTATGATTCTAATGGCCCTGACAGTGAGTATAGCATCAGTGAAAATAAAACAATGACCTTTTTCCCCAACTCATCAGTTCCACTTAACGAAGCCCACCTGAGGGTGCAATTTTCTGAATTTGATGTCGAAGCCAATGAATGGGCAGGAGGATGTTGGGATGAACTTTTTATCTATAATGGGCCCAATACTGCTTCGCAATTGATTGGTTCGTATTGTGGTGAAGACCTACCACCGGTTATTACATCAACACATCCAACAGGTGCTCTGACTTTTAAATTTGCTTCGGATGATTATGTTGAATTGGAAGGATGGAAAGCACAATTTACTTGTATTATCTCTACATCAGATGAAGAATTAACTCATATTCCGGAACTTTCTGTATATCCAAATCCTGCCGAAGATATTTTTTCTATTGAAATAAACATTGTTTCTGAGCAATTTGAAATCAGTATAATAAGTGCAGAGGGAGCATTGGCTTATTCCGAGAAATTTGAACCGACATCCGTCACTACTCAAAAATCTTTCAACACTTCAGAGTTTGCTTCCGGCATATATTTCCTGAATTTGAAAAGTACATCCTACAATATTGTTAAAAAAATAGTTGTCTTTTAATCTTTTACCCATTTAATGAAAAAACAATTTGTTATTTTATTAATATTCACCATTTTTATTTCAGCATCACACGCTCAGGTTCAGGCTTCAGTTAAAATCGGTTTGCTTAAATACCGTGGTGGCGGTGACTGGTATGCCGATCCAACCGCACTACCAAATTTAATAGCGTTTTGCAACACCAATCTTGGTACAAACATTTACCGTATTCATGATGTGGTGGAAGTAGGTAGTCCAGACATTTTTAATTATCCTTTTGTCCACATGACCGGCCACGGGAATGTAATTTTTTCGGATGCAGAAGCTCAGAATTTGAGAAACTACCTCATTGCCGGTGGCTTTTTACACATTGACGATAACTATGGAATGGATGAATTCATAAGGCCACAGATGCAGAAAATATTCCCTGAGCTTGAAATGGTTGAATTGCCTTTTGATTACCCTATTTATAATCAGAAATATAAGTTCCAGAACGGCATACCCAAAATACATGAACACGATGGGAAACCGGCTCAGGGGTTTGGTTATTTCTGGGAAGGACGCCTGGTAATATATTACTCTTACGAATCCGATCTTAGCGACGGTTGGGAAGATGCAGACGTACATAATGACAGCCCTGAAACAAGATTAAAGGCTCTTCAAATGGGTGCCAATATTATAGAATATGTCTTCAACAGGTAAAATAATTATTCCACTTTAATAAAACGTTGTGCCATCACCAATTTGGTATTGGTCAATACAAGAATATACATTCCTTTTGACAAAAAGGACACATCAATACAATCATTATCAAGCTGTTGTTCAGCTGTTAAAGGTTTTCCTGTAATATCTGTCAAAACGTAATTCCATGAACTTCCATTGGGTTGCAAAGACACATTAAGAAAGTCGGAAACAGGATTAGGGAATATACTGAATCCAAGCATCTTATTTTCATCAATTCCCGAACTGTTCGATTTTCTTAATATGGCTAACAGAACATCGTTAGCCCCCATATAATCATTTGTTAAATCATTTGAAAAAGTTGAAGCAACTACTAAAAAATCTGTTTCTGATAAACCATGTGCGTATAAGTAGGAAAAGGCATCAGCACTATTGCCTCCGAAAGTATCTGCTTTAGTAATGATACCATTACTGAAATTAAGAATTAAAATATCATCATTTGTTATTAATTCGTTTGTATCAGTATCTAGATGTCCAAATATTTCAACATTTTGCTGGTTGGTAAAAACCATATCCTGAAAAAAAATATTGTTGTTTTGAATGACTTTATTTGCGCCAAAAACAAATTGACCATCTGCATTAATGACATGGTAGAAGCCAAAACTATTTGACAATTTTTCCTCTTGATTTTTAACGTAAAAAAAATCCCCATTACTGCTATTGCTATTTCCTATCAAAGCAAAATGACCGTTATCAAGTTGTTTAACTGTAACAATTTCATCATAGCCATTCCCGCCATAAGTTTTTGTCCAGAGTGTATCGCCCAAAGAGTTAAGTTTCAACACCCATACATCCTTAACACCTCCAAAATCACTTATCATATTATCATTTGAATTGGTATTGCCAAAAACCAGGATATTACCATCATCTAATTGGAATATTTTAACAGCTTCATCATAACTTGACCCACCAAAATTTTTACTCCACACAACCGAATAAGTAGGAGATAAATTAAGTGCCCAAAAATCAGTCTGCCCAAAATTTCCGGATAAATGTCCATCGTTTGAAGTAGAACTTCCACAAATTAGATAGCCCCCACTTGATTTAGGGACAATACTACTCGCAAAATCGTTAGAAGAACCACCAAATGGAATAGCCGGTGATAACCAATCCGGTAAATAATGAGTTCTTATCCAAACATCAACACCACCATTGTTAGTAGAAAAAACACCAGTGGTTGAATTACTCTCTATTAAAAAAACAAAGGATGTATCATTAAGGACATGAACATCTTTTATTGTTTCAGAACCACTTTCTCCAAATGAAACAGAATTTAATACGCTTAAAGTTGTATCAAATTGCACAAACCAACAATCAGATGAACCATTATTTACAGTCAAATCTCCATCAGTAGAATAGGAGTTGCCGGCAAAAATAAAACTACTATTATTCAAAGGGTATAAACACCTTGCGTAATCATTTAAAGTTCCCCCAAGAGTATTCACGTGGGTTGTTAGTATTTGAGCACTCAAAGAAATACTCAAAAGAATAAAAATAAAGGAAAAATAAAGCTTTTTCATCTTAAAACATCTTATCTTATTAATAATAATTTTACAAAATACAAAACATCCTATTATCATCATTCCAGAAAATGTATGACTAAAAAAGTTCTCTTTCTAAACTAAAAGAATTCAAGCTAAAACAAATACCATTACTGTTTCAAAGCTTCCAATACTTTATCGTAGTTTGGTTCATCAACAATTTCGGGCACCTGCTGTGTATAAATAACTTTACAATTTTCATCTATGATAATGACAGCCCTTGAATGCAATCCTTTCAGAATGCCATCAATAATTTCAAGTCCGTAATCTTTACCAAAAGCTCCCGTTTCAAAATCAGAAAGAGTGATGATATTATTTAAACCTTCTGTTTTGCAAAAGCGACCGTGTGCAAAAGGAAGATCCCTTGAAATACACAATACCAAAGTATTATTAAGAGTAGCAGCAATCTGATTAAATCTTTGAACAGAAAGAGCACAGGTGCCTGTATCAAGACTTGGAAAAATATTTAAAACAAGTCGCTTACCCTTATAATAGTCAAGGTTTACACGTCCTAAATCGGCTTTTGCCAGATTGAAATCTTTTGCTGTTTGTCCAACAGCTGGTAATTCTCCAATAGTATTTATAGGATTACCTTTTAATGTTATTTTTGCCATGGTTTTTTATTTGCAAATATAAGAAATTTAATGTCATAATTACTTTATTTAATGCATAACAAATATTTACAAATTTGTATGATGACACTATTGAAATAGTCCGTAAGGGCTTTAATGCCAAAAAAATACAAGGATAAAATCTATTGTTCGTATGGACATTAACAAGAATGAAATGTTCTTCAATCCTATGATAATTCACAAAGATGAAAAAGCTATTATATGTGATTTGATTTTATTGATGTTGATGCCCATAAAGGAAAACAATATTGCTTTTTGTGAAATGTATTAATGGATTGTATATACGTTGATATATTGGTGAAATCTTAAAAAGATTCATCTATAAAAAAGTCAACTTATAAATTTCAATTACAAAGGAGATTTTATGTATTTTTGAAATAAAAAATCATGTCTCGTAACCATCATATTTTTATTATAATAGCCTATCTAGTTACTTTTATTTGGTTTATAATTAAATCAGACAATCTCATTTATAAGATTTTTTTTGGTATTATGGGGATTTTATTGATTTACGGATTCGTTAACAAGTTGAAAAACAAGGACAATTCGTAATAAATACATTTACAAAAAACCAAATTAAAAATTCAGCTTATTATTTATTAAAAATTGTCATTTTTTATTTTTTTTTTATATTTGCATCAATCATTTTCCTTTTTTAATCCATTTTAAAAGGGGATTTTTTTAACACTTTAAAAATCAAAGCGCTATGATTACAAAAGTAGTAAAAGTAAAAGAGACAAAGAAAAATGCTCATGGTTGCTGCGACCATTGTGGTGGCTGCCAGTGCAATAATTAATTTTTTGTTTCTGTAATGAGGTACTGTCCAACTGATTGAAACATTGTTTATCAGCTTTGACAGTGCCTTTTTTAAGACTTCTAATCCAAAAAAAATATGAGCAGATTTCCCTATATGCAGAAGTCTAACATTTTCCCTATACCCGTTGGAACCAATTTCGGTCACGCAGCCGAAAAATATTATCTTGTTTATGCGCCACTTTCCGATAATGCCATTATTGTTTCTCCTGAGTATCTGATTCAAATAGAAGATTATTTAACAAATGGCAATAAAAATTCAGATGAAGCCCTTAAAGAGCTTATGGAGCAGCTATTGGAAAATGATCCCGAAAAAAAAGCAATGATTTTAGAATCACCGGATTCATTTTCACGACTGGCTATTCTTCCAAATAACACCTGTAATTTCAAATGCAGTTACTGTTACTCAGCTCAGGGAAGAACTAATAAGGTTTTAAACATTGATGTAATTAAAAAAACTCTTGATTATTTTATTGACCCCAACAGAGTAAAAAGCAAGGTTTTATTTATTGCCATACTCGGAGGTGGTGAGCCTATGCTGTCATGGGATAAAGTAGAATTCACATTCAGCTATGCCGGAAAGCTTTGTAACAAATATGGCTTTACTCCTGACTTTTCCTTGGTAACTAACGGCTCTATACTTACTGAGAGCATGATAGATGTATTAAAAGAATATAAAGTTACAACCAGTTTTTCTTTTGAAATACTAAAAGACATTCAGAATTTGCAAAGAAGTCATTATGACGATGTTGTAAAAAATATTGACAAATTGATTAAAGCCGGCATGTCACCTAAGCTAAGGTCAACTATAACAAATGACAATGTTTTGCTTCAAACAGAAATGGTGCAAGAAGTCATTACCCGTTTCCCACAAGTTAAAGATATTATGATGGAGGCAGTAACAGACTCAGAATCTTTTGAATCAACGGAGGATATCCGTCACTTTTTTAAAGAATATATAAATAATTTTTTTGATGCTTGGAAACTGGGTCGTTCTCATGGGAAAAATGTTGAATGTTCAGCATCACGCAATTTCAATTTACTCATTGAACGTTTTTGCCCCGGTGAATTTGCCATCACACCTGAGGGCGAAATAAGTATGTGCACACGTATTACCTCACCTCTTGACCCAGGTTATGCTGACAGTATATACGGAAAGGTAAATTCATTTGGACAAATCGAAATTGACTATCAAAAGTTTAAAAAACTTTCGAACGATAATGTTCACAGCTATGAGAAATGCCTGACTTGTTTTGCAAAATGGCATTGTGGGGGTGGCTGTATGGCTCACAAGTATGTATATAAACCTGAAATCCTGGAAATTATTTGTGAACACACCAGAGAATTTATAAAACGTATGGTGATTGAAAAACTTGACAATGAATATAGAAATAACTATGGAACCTCTTTGCAAGAAATAATTGCCGAGAATGAAAGAAACGGATAAATTCTAATTTCATGTTTGCAGTACCTTTTCTAAATAAAAACGAGATATACATCATCCCTCCCCTTGAAAAAGATGCTTTTAACTGTGCTTCTTTCTGGCTCTACGCTCCTATTTCAGGCATCCTCATGCAACTTACTAAGGATGAAATAGTTAAGCTCGAAAAAACATGTTTAGATATAAAATCCGAAAGTGATTCAGAAACAAAAGAGGTTCTTAAACTGTTATTGGATAATGAAAATTCAAAACCTGTAAATTACGTTAAAAGCCCTTATGATGTATGTGCTCTTACGATATTGCCTACAGCAAGATGTAATTTTTCATGCTCCTATTGCTATGCTGCCAATGGCCACGCAAATAAAGAATTGGACGAAAAGCAGATGGTTCAAGTTCTGGATTTTTTCATTGATCCCAAAAGGCTCAAAAAAAGAGATCTTTATATTTCATTTGGTGGCGGAGGAGAACCTTTTTTAATGTGGCCCCTGGTAATAAAAGGAATTTCTTATGCTCAAGATCGAGCCTCTCATTATGGCTTTACGTTACATTTTTCATTTGCGTCAAACGGGTCAATAATAAATGATGAGATTATCGACTCTATAATAAAGTATAAAATAAAAGCCAATATTTCTTTTGATATATTAGAACATATTCAGGAATTGCAACGTAAAGACTTTAACTCTGTTTGCAGAACACTCGACAAATTGCTTGAATCTGATATTATCCCTTCGATTAATACTGTGATTACGCCAGCCAATGTCAATCTACAGAAAGAAATGGTAATTTTTATGGCCAAACGTTTCCCTAAAATTAAAAGACTCAGTTTTGATGCTGTTGTTGATGCTTCTCTTTATGATAATCCTGTTGAATTTGAAAAATTCTTTAAATCCTATACACAAAACTTTTTTGATGCCTATAGAACAGGTAAAGAACATGGTGTGGATGTAAGTTGCATCAAGCTTAAAAACACAGAACTCTTAAGAGACAGAGCTTGTCCGGGTGGATTTGATCTTACTCCTGAGGGTACTATAAGTATATGCTTCTTTATTTCATCCCCATTGGAACCTTTATATAAAGATTTTATTTATGGAAAAGTAAATGATAACGGATTGATGGAGTTTGACTTGGAAAAATTTCAAAATATGATAAGCAATGATATCAACAACGACATTTGTAAAAAGTGTTTTGCAAAATGGCATTGTGGGGGTGGCTGTTATTTCCAGAATCGTAGTTACAATCAGAAAACAAAAGAAATTTTATGTAATTTTATAAGAGATTTTACTTTAAATGCTCTTATTGTAAAATATGAAGAAACCCAATTAAGTAAATTTTAGATGCTTTATACACCTTATTTAAATAATCACAACATTTATCCAATTCCTTGCGGGAGTAACTTCGGGAAACCTGATGAAGCGATTTTTTTGATTTATGCCCCATTAAGTAAAGGAGTTACCCTTTCTTTGCCGGAAAATATTATCAAAATGGAATCCTACCTTAAAAACAAAGATAAGAGCCTCATTGATGAAGAAAGTTTACAAACACTGGATACATTGCTGGATCATGAACCCTTGGAGGATTTAATTAAACCCCTGAGATGGCCATCTGATTCAACAAAAATTTCCATTTTACCAAATTATAAATGTAATTTCTCTTGTTCATACTGTTATTCAGCTAAAGGGCGCTCCGGCAAAGAACTTACAAAAAAAGGCCTCACCACAATGCTTGATGGTTTTATTACTCCAGAAAAGCAGGGAAAAGGTGAACTCGGAATTTTTTTTGCAGGTGGAGGCGAACCTTTACTTTCTTGGCCTCTGGTTAAATACGGCCTGACTTACGCCCACACGCTGACAAAAGAATATGGATTAAAAATTTACTTTAAAATTATTACAAACGGTGGTATTATCACAGATGATATGATCGAAACATTTTTAAAGTATAAAGTTTTTGTCTGCGTATCTTATGAGATTCTTGAAGACATTCAAAATTTACAAAGGGGGCATTTTGAAACCGTTACAAAAAATATTTCTCACATGATTGAAAAAGGCTTGATACCTTCTGTCAATGCTACTATTACCAAGAATAATGTTTTTCTTCAGAAAGAAATGGTTGAGACATTAATTTCCCGTTTTCCTAAAATAAACAGTATCAATTTCGACCCTGTAATGGACAGAAATGCCTTTAATTCAATTGAAGATCTTAAAAAATTTTATGACGATTTTACCAATCAGTATTTTGTGGCTCGAAAGATAGCTAAGGCTGACCATAGAGGGCTTAATTGTACCATCCGTGATAAGTTTGAAGGCATTAACAATAGATACTGTCCCGGGTTTCTGTGTCTGACCCCTGAAGGAACCATCAGTGCTTGTCATAAAGTTTCTTCGCCCGTGGAAGATTATTTTGAATTGTGCAATTATGGTGATACCAAAAACGGAAAAATTGTTTATAACCTTCAAAAGTTTGACACTTTAATAAACATTAATGTCAAAAGTTATTCAGAATGTGAAAATTGTTTCGCCAAATGGCATTGTGGTGGTGGATGCCTTGCTCACCGCAATCATTTCAGTAAAGACATGCATTTTGCTGTTTGCCATTTTAATAAAAACTTTTTTAAACGCTTACTGTTAGAGCGACTCGAGTATGAGTATTATAATGACCATTATACATCCTTGGCAGACATGATTAAAAGAACTGTATGATACCAACACCCGGACTTCATAAAGCAAATATTTTCAATATGCCGGTTGGCAAATATTTCAAAGCTAATTCCGAAGAGATATACCTTCTTTATTCTCCCTTGGCTGATAAAACATTGCTTGTCAGACCACATGAATTAAGGCTTATGGAAAGCAATTTAACTAATGCTTTGCCTATCCCTGAATATTTATCCGAAGCGCTTAAGGACCTTCTTGAGTATGAGAGAATTAATGGTTATGTTTGTCCTTCAAGAAAACTAAACGAACTAACTAAGCTGACCATACTTCCCACATATGATTGCAATTTCTCATGCAGTTACTGCTATGCACAAGAAGGGCGTTCTACAAAAATTTTAAAAAAAGAGGATGCAAAAGCTACTATTGACTTTTTTATAGATCCAAAGAGATTGGCAGGTCGCAAAATTTTTCTTTCTGTTTTAGGGGGAGGTGAGCCTTTTATGGCTTGGGATATATGTAAACATGTAATTTCTTATGCCCGTCAAAGAGCAAATAAATACAATTTTACTTTAGGGATAGGCCTAACAACAAATGGTTCAATAATCAACAAAGAAATAATTAAAATATTACAAGAGAATGATGTAAAAGCAAGTGTGTCATTTGAAATTTTACCTCATGTCCAAAATACACAAAGAGAGCAGTATAAAAATGTATGCACGACTATTGATACACTTTGTGAGAGCGGTATAAGTGTTACTTTTAAATCTATCATCACTCCAAATAACGTGAATCTACTCGATGAAATGGTTGTAGAAATGAGTACCCGTTTCCCTGCAGTTAAAAGCTTGAAACTGCAACCAGTAGAAGACAGCTCAATGTTTTCAAATTCAGAAGAACTTAAGTTATTCTTTAATCAATTTTCCGACTCTTTCTTTAATGCGTTAAAAAAGGCAGAAGCTCTTGGATTGGATTTATATTGCCCTACTTACAGCAACATGAATTATATCATGGAGCATTTCTGCGGAGGAGAAATGTGTCTCACCCCTGAAGGCAGCATCAGCATCTGTCACAGAATTTCATCACCACAAGAGAAGCACTACAAGGAGTTTGTTTATGGGCATGTTTACAATCAAAAGATGGATTTTGATGAGGAATCCTTTAACAATCTTATAGCTCATGACATGCATCACGATGAAAAATGTTTAAACTGCTTTTCAAAATGGCACTGTGGTGGTGGATGTTTAGCTACAGCCTATACTTATGACGATGACAGGATAAATGAAATATGCACATTCACTAGAGAATTCATGGCAAAAACACTGCTTTTTCGCTTGGACAAGTTTTATATACAAAACTTTAGAAAAAGCTTAGAGCAGATAATTGACGAAATGAAAGATAATTTAGATTCGATGTATAGCTTTTATGAATATTGTTTTCATAAAGAAGAAAATTTCTCCGAAGGCATATTTAAAAAGAAAATTCAGTTTGAAATCAAAGCACGGAGTTTAAATACCATGGAACCAATAAATTACTTACTAAATTTTTATGAATTTGGCGTATACATGCAAATTACTGATATTTTTCCGGCTGCATGGGAAAACGAAAGAAATTGTTTTGAGCGTTTGACTAGTAAAGAAGGTGTATTTGTAAATATGAAGAAACTTTCTGTAACGAGCCTAATAATTTTTATACGGGAATTTCTTCCTTTGAATCAAAATGCAGCCATGGTTATAAGCGGAAGCTATGAGCCTTTGGAGGACAAAAAAGATATTTCGCGCAAATTAAAATTATATAAAAAAATTTTCAACTCCATGCTAAAAAATTGCAAATTGAAGATTATTGATGTCCTTGAACTTAATGCATTTATAATACTATCGAATGAAAGCAGTACAAATGAAGAGAAATTGATCAAGGACTACTATTGTTTTAAAAATTTTAAACCAGATTAATAATGACCTATGACTTTTAAATCACTGATACAGTCAAATATATTCCCCATTCCAGTTGGTTCGTATTACAACCTTCAACCAAATGCTCTTTACCTGGTGTATTCTCCCTTGGCACATGTCATGCTTATTGCTACACCCGACAGTGTAAGGGACTTGGAATCAGCTATTTCTGAACCCGAAAAAGCCATACCACAAATTAAAGAAGCTATTGAACAACTTATCAATCATGTCCCTATAAATAAAAAAATCAGAAAAATCAGAGGAACGGATGATTTACAAAAAATGTCTATCCTTCCCAATCATATTTGCAATTTATCGTGCACCTACTGTTATTCCTCTCAGGGAAGAACAAATATGGTACTCAACAAGACAAAACTGAAAACAGCCTTAGAATATTTTATCAACCCTGCACGACTTGAAAATCGTTTTCTGTCCATCTCATTTATCGGAGGAGGAGAACCTTTACTATCGTGGGATATTGTAAAATACGGTATTGAATATGCTGCCGAACTTGCCACAAAAGGGGGGTTTACGCTGGGCATGACACTCATTACTAATGGCACCATTATGAATGAAGAAATTTTAAGTGTCTTAAAGAAATACAATGTATTGCCTGATATTTCATTCGATATATTAAATGAATTTCAGGAAAAAGAAAGGGGTCAATACGAAAAGGTTTGCAATACATTGGACATGTTGGCAGCAAATAATCTTAAGCCCTCTGTAAATGCCACCATCACACCATCAAATGTATGTTTTCAGGAGCACATGTTACAGGAAATAATCAGCCGATTCAACTTTGTGGACAATATGATATTTGAACCGGTGGTGGATGCAAAATTATTTCAGACTGTAGAATCCTTCAAAAAGTTTTACAATGATTACAGAGTTTATTTTACTAAAGTTCGTAAACTTGGAGAAAAGTATGGTAAAAAAATTGAAAGCAGGCTCTCGCGAAATCTTAACGACATCATTGACAGAGGTTGCCCCAGTAAATTTACTGTTACTCCTCAAGGAGATTTGACTATATGCTATTGCAGCTCCTCTCCTAAAGAAACGCATTATGAAAGAAGGGTTTTTGGTAAAATTAAAAACGACCTTTCTATTTCTTTAAACCAGAAAAAGTTTCTTTCTATTCACAATGAAAATGTGTACAGTTTCAGCAAATGTTCTGATTGTTTTGCCAAATGGCATTGTGGGGGAGGCTGTATGTGCCCTAATGACACTTATAGCAGTGCTTATCTTGATGTGATTTGCGATTTTACACGCGACTATGTGAAACAAGCATTACTTGAAAGAATGGATGCTGAAGGAATTATGTCTGATTTTCTGCAAAAACTAAATTAACCCAAATATGAAGGTTTCAAACTCGGGATTAAATATAGGCATCCCATTTTGAATCATTGTATGTGTTTTCGTTACTTAATTCAATCCAAACATAAATAATGGCGTCAATGGTATCTTTATCAAAAAGGTTCAAATTACTTTTCTCAATATTTGGCATTTTTTTTATCAGCTCAATCACTTCTTTATCTGTAATATTTACAAGGTCTGCATTGGGATAGGCATCATTGAGGCAGAGGGCAATGGCAGCATAATTATTTAGATTTAATTTAAGCATCTTACATAAACAAAGTTCCACTTCTTGTAATAAGTCCTGAGTTGGTTCTATTTCGGGGTGAAAATTCTTAACACTTTCGGCCAGCAAATTAAAGTCAAGACTAATACCAGCCTTATCGGGAGGCAAGATGTTAGGATTTTCTGTGATGATTTTCTGACAGATGTCAGTAATAATTGTTTCCTTATTTGTTTTTTTCATTTTTATTCGATGTAAATCCAAGCCTGGGTTTATTTTGTAATTCATCCATTCCCGAAGCAAATTCTTTCACATCCTCATAAGTAAGAGTATACATCTCATCGGGGGTTCTTTCATCTGCTTTCAGAGTACCCATGCGTAAATTCTGATTCTTTACAGCTTTTTCAATAACTTTTCTGACAAAACGTGCATTCCCAAAAAATCGGTTTCGATTTTCATAATGAATATCCAAATAATTCCGTAACACTTTCAGTGCCTCTTCTGTTGGTTTCATTTCTTGTTCTCTAAGCATTGATCGGGCTATATAAAGCAATTCGTCAGAAGAAAAATCTTCAAACATAATCAAATTGTCAATTCTTGATCTTAAACCCGGATTACTGTCCAAAAAACTCTGCATTTCATTAGTGTATCCAGCCATGATAACAGCAAACTGACCTCGCTCATCTTCCATCATTTTAATAATAACATCAATGGCTTCTCTACCAAAATCAACACTTCCACGAACGTTGTCTAAGGCATAAGCCTCATCAATAAATAATACGCCTCCTATGGCATCTTCAACAAGCGACTTCGTTTTAAGAGCTGTTTGTCCTTCAAATCCGGCAACAAAATCTTCCCTGCTACACTCAACCAAATGTCCGCGTTCCAGGATTCCTAAGGCTTTAAAAATCTGAGACATCAGACGTGCAACAGTTGTTTTTCCGGTACCGGGGTTACCAAGAAACACATTATGAAGACTAAAAGTATTAAGAACATCCTTATTAATCTCTTTATGATAGCGGACAAGTTTCACAAGATTATTGACTTCTTCTTTAACTTTAATAATACCCGATAATGAGTTTAGTTGAAGTAAAGCCGACTGAAGTAATTCTTCATTAATGGGTAAGCTGGCCTTTCTTTTACCCGGTTTAAGCGAAATGCCCATCAAATCTTGTTTCATCAAGGTTGAAATTTCCTTTACAGAAAGCTTTTCAGGTTCTTTATGGCTCATAATCCTGACACCCAAATTAAGCTGTGCTGCTTCAATTATTGATCCTACCAGTCGGGCATTACCAAATGTTCTGTTTCTGTTCCGAAACTCCTCATTTAAAATCTGACTGAGATAATATTCAGCCTCAGAATCTATACTAAGTTTTTTCTTTTCTGCTTTAATATGAGCGATTTGAATAAGCTCATCGGGAAGGTAATCAGGAAAATCATAAATATTCTGAAACCTGGACCTTAGGCCGGGATTTGTTTCCAGAAACTGCAACATTTCCTTGGGGTAACCGGCAACAACCACTGCAATATCACCGGGGCCATCAGACATCTCCTTGAGTATAATTTCTAAAGATTCCTTTCCAAAGTCCTTTTCATCCCCTTGTTTTGATAAGGCATAGGCTTCATCAATGAAGAGAACTCCACCCCTTGCTTTTTCAATGACATCCTTAGTCATAGGTGCTGTTTCTCCAATATAACGACCAATCAGGCTTGTTCTGTCAGCTTCAAAAACAGTATCACGAGGAAGCAAACCCAGGTAATTATATATCTTTCCCAGAGTACGGGCAACGGTGGTTTTCCCTGTTCCCGGGTTTCCAAGAAAAACAGCATGAAGATTTATCTTGTCATCGCTTTTCAAGCCTTTTTTCGACATCAATTGCATGTACTTCACATAAGAGATGTAGTCATTAAGTTTTTTCCTGATGGTCTCCAAACCTACCATTCCATCAAGATCTTTCAGTATTTCATAATCGGGTTTAAATTTTCTTTCAGCGTCAGCGTTTTCGTTTTCTTTGTTGACATCAATTACCGGTAAGGTTTGTTTTATGGGCTCTTCGAACTTTACGTAGCCGCTGACAGCCCTATCTCCTACCTGAAATGCTGTTACTGCAACCTTTTTTCCTAAAAACCATACTTCAACAGTATAGTTGTCTTTAAACCATGTAATGGTGTTATCATTACCAATTCCCGCCTCAATTCTGAACGAATTATTTAAATTTTTTGTAACAACAGGTATGAGTATATTTTTAGTACCTATAAGTAATTTGGCATCGTTATAAAAATTAAAAGAAAACTCACCCATCCACTCTTTCTTTGGATTTCTGTTTTCTATTTCCAGTTCAGCCCATACAAAACGGGTTATATCTGATCGAAAACTACTCATGTACTGTCTGTTTTCAGGAAGTTCAGGAACAGATGTGGACTCAAAAACTTTAAATGAATAAATATTAAAATACGGGTTATACCTGTCTATTATTAAACCAAAATCCTGCACATAAAAATCATATTTATCAGCGAAACAATCGTTTACATAAACTTTATACAAATAATGTCCGGGCTCCCATTTATGACCTTTCTCATCACCCCAATTATCAGTAAGGCTTACAATATTATTGTCTTTTGAAACAACCTCTTCATATACGGTAGAATCCAACAGTTCTGTTTTATTCCCTTTAATTTTATATAACTCAAAAAGTACAGTTGCATCCCAATCCTCATCATCAAACAGTTTATTGTAAAAACTGAATTCTACATAAATAAAAGAAAGTTCATTCTTTTCAAAAACAGTACGGTATAAACGCTTATCCTCATGTAATTTTAAAAGTGAAATATAAGTCTTCAAACTTTTAGAACGAAAAAACTCCGAAGTATTTTCTAACTCAATATTCTCGTAAGTATCCATTGTATTGGGAATAATAAAATAATATAATTTTTACAAAAATAAAAAAATATGCCTTCTAAACCTTTTGTTTTAAGAAATTGAGAATTAATTTTCTACTTTTGAAGTCAGATGGCTGAATGTGATAAATTTAAATAATTATTTATATTATTGAGAAGACTCTCTGAACAGGATTTAATCCATAATTAATTAAATATCAAAAAACACTATTTAAAAAGGGTTTCTAAAATTTAAAACTCAAAAGCATACATGAAAAAGCTTTATATAATCCTATTTATATTCATATTGGTTCTTTCTACCTTCTTTTGGGTTTGTGTTTTATCTACAAAATCGCAAACTATTGTTTCAGAAAAAACACACTTAATAAATCCAGATTCAACGTCAGGTTTATTGGCAAACCCAAAATATGTGTACAAAAATAGACAAAACATTCATTGTCCCTATGGTTATCCAATGGATGGGGACACAACTGATGATTACATTCTCGAAAAAGAGCAATATGTTTTAAGCTATTCTGCTGAAAAAAATCAGGCCAATTGGGTTGCATGGACATTGGATAGAAACTGGATAGGTGAAGAGGATCGTTATGATGGTCGTTTTATAAGCGACACCACACTTCCGACTCATTTCTACAGGACAACACACGATGATTATACAAACAGTGGTTACGACCGTGGGCATATCGTAAGAAGTAAAGAGCGCACCCTAAACACCCGTGACAATAAAGCCACCTTTCTGCTCACCAATGTGATGCCTCAAACACCAGATTTAAACAGAGGAGTGTGGCTCCGTTTTGAAGATTATTACTTAAACAGGGTCATTGATGAAGGCAAAAGAATATTTCTCATTGCGGGTGGCATATATAATAACAACACAACTTTAAACAATAAAGGGCAAATAGCCATTCCTGACAGTTGCTTCAAAATTGCACTTTTCACATCTCATTACAATCTGAATGACAACCTCAGCATAACAGATTTCCAATCTATTGCCGTTAAAATGCCAAATATTGAGGGCATAAGACGCACCCCCTGGCAACACTACATCACAACAATTGATGCCATTCAGAATTCAACCGGCTATGATTTTTTCATGTTGTTGCCCGACAACATTGAGAATGTAATAGAATCCGATAAATTTGGAGATTGAAAAAATAATTTTTATGGCATAATTACCTATAAAATCTATTCACAAACAATATTAAAAGTAAACTTTCAAAACAATTTAATGCCAAGTCTTAGTAAATTTTAATATTTTTGTTTCTTGATGCTTTATTAAGTATTTATAATAAATCCATATATGGACATATCATTAGTTATCCCAACCTACAACGAAGAAGAATCCCTGCGTGAGCTTACAGATTGGATTGTTTCGGTTATGATTAAACATAACTACAGCTACGAAATTATTTACATTGACGATGGCAGTACCGACAAGTCATGGGAAATAATTACAAGCCTATCGAAAGAAAACATTAACATTAAAGCCATACGCTTCAGGCGTAATTATGGAAAGTCAGCAGCTCTAAATTCGGGCTTTGAAGCTGCCTGCGGAGATGTTGTTTTCACCATGGACTCAGACCTTCAGGACAATCCCGAAGAAATCCCCGAAATGTACACGATGATTATGAATGATAATTATGATTTGGTCTCAGGTTGGAAGAAAAAAAGATACGACCCCATCAGTAAAACCATTCCGACAAAATTGTACAATTGGGCTACCCGTCGCATGACTAAAATCAAACTACACGACTTTAACTGCGGATTGAAAGCGTATAAAAGAGATGTCATTAAAACCATTGAAGTTTATGGCGAAATGCACAGATACATTCCTGTTATAGCCCGAAGGGCCGGATTTAAAAAAATTGGTGAAAAGGTCGTAAAACATCAGAAAAGAAAATATGGCACTACTAAATTCGGGATGGAGCGTTTTGTTAATGGTTTTCTTGACCTTCTTTCAATTTCGTTTGTCAGTCGCTTTGGGAAACGCCCCATGCATCTTTTTGGTTCTTTAGGAACCTTATCATTTTTCGCAGGAGGTATTATTTCTGTGTGGCTTGTAATTTATAAAATTTATGGCTTGGCAAACAACCTGAAAATCAGAGATATTACAGATCAACCCTTGTTTTACCTAGCTTTATTAGCCATGATTATTGGTTCCCAGCTCTTTTTAACCGGTTTTCTTGCAGAAATGATTTCAAGAAATTCTACCGAGAGAAATAAATACCTGATAAAAGACAAAATCAATCTATAGAAGCCATTTAAAACAATTATTGAACACAAATTCAGAATGATGGAAAGACCAAGCATTGATTTATCAATAATAATTCCTGTATTCAATAGGCCATCAGAAGTTGAAGAGTTACTCGAAAGCCTGACAAAACAAACAAAAACAGAATTTGAGGTTATTATTGTTGAAGATGGCTCAACCCTGACTTGTGAGAGTATTGTTGCTAAATACAAGCAATTTCTGAACATTAAATACTTCTTTAAAAGCAACTCCGGACCTGGACAAAGCAGGAATTACGGAGCAGAAAGAGCATCGGGGAATTATTTCATTTTTCTCGATTCTGATTGCATCATACCACCTCACTATGCTGAGACGGTATTGTCGGCCTTAAACAATAATTTTATTGATGCCTTTGGAGGCCCCGACAAAGCTCATGAGAATTTTACAATCCTTCAGAAAGCCATTAATTACGCCATGACTTCATTTCTGACAACCGGGGGCATTCGAGGTGGCAGCGAAAAAATGGATAAATTCTATCCAAGAAGTTTTAATATGGGCTATTCAAAAGAAGTATTCAAAACCACCGGAGGATTTTCAAAAATGAGATTCGGAGAGGATATTGACATGAGCATCAGAATTCTTTCCAATGCCTTTAAAACAAGACTTATTAAGGATGCCTATGTTTTTCACAAAAGAAGAACAAATCTGAAACAATTTTTCAAACAGGTGCATAACTCAGGAATTGCCCGAATTAATTTGTACAAAAAACATAAAAACTCTCTGAAAGCCGTGCATACCTTGCCTGCAATATTTTGTGCAGGGTCTCTTTTACTTATTGTTTTGTCAATATTCATTTCCTTCCTATTTATCACACCGATCATTCTATTTGCATTGCTGCTTTTTGCAGATGCCAGTATTAAAAACAAAAACTTACTTATTGGCTTCTACTCCATCTTTGCAGCATTTTTCCAATTGACAGGCTATGGAAGCGGTTTTCTAATTGCTTTCTGGAAGCGAATAGTGCTGGGGAAGGATGAATTTTCCGCTTTTAAGAATACTTTCTATAAGTAATTTCTCATTTCTTTAAATTTTAATAAAGCTGTCATTTCCTTTTAGATTAAAAATTATTTCCCCTTATTAAAAAACAAATCCATATTTTTTTTCTATACTTGCAATTGTATTGAATTATAAGACATGATTTACACACCCGAAAAATACAAACTACCCGACAAGCGCATGCAAGCCTTTATTGATGCCGATGAGATATGGCATTATATCAATTCAGTGAAATCAAGCAAAGAAAGGGTAAGAGAAGTAATAAGCGCATCACTCGAAAAAAAACGTTTAAGCCTTGAAGAAACGGCCATATTGCTTAATGCCACTGACCCCGACCTGATTGATGAAATTAAAGATGGTGCACGTCAACTAAAAATAAAAGTTTATGGTGAGCGTATTGTCCTTTTTGCTCCTCTATACATAGGAAATCTTTGCATAAACAATTGCGCCTACTGTGGCTTTAAGGCTAAGAATAAAGACATTCACAGAATAACCCTCGACAACGAACAATTAATTACTGAGGCCAAAGCACTCGTTGACAACGGACATAAAAGATTAATTCTTGTTTTTGGGGAACACCCCAAATACACACCCGAGTTTATTGCTGAATCGGTAAAAACTGTTTATGGTGTAAAAAGTAAAAATGGAGAAATAAGACGTGTAAATATCAATGCAGCACCACTTGATATTGATGGTTTCAGAACCATTGCAGATGCAAAGATTGGCACTTATCAGGTTTTTCAAGAAACCTATCATGCTCCTACTTATGATAAAGTACATCTGAGCGGTGTAAAAAAGAATTACGAATGGCGGCTTACATCTTTGGACAGGGCTCAGGAAGCCGGCATTGATGATGTTGGAATTGGAGCTCTTTTTGGCCTTTACGACTGGCGTTTTGAAGTTTTAGGTCTGCTCCGCCATGTAAATCATTTCGAAGCTGTCTATAACGTTGGTCCTCACACAATTTCATTCCCCAGAATTCAGTTTGCATCACAACTAAATATTGACAAATCCCATCTTGTCAGCGATAATGATTTTCTGAGAATAGTCTCCATCCTACGTCTCGCTGTACCCTACACAGGACTTATTTTAACTGCCAGAGAACCTGCCCATATCAGAGATGAAATCATGAGTTTTGGTGTTTCACAGATTGATGGGGGAACAAAAATTGAAATGGGTGCCTACAGTAAGAAGGATGAAATTCAACAAGATATTGAAAAAGAACAATTTCGTATTAACGACACACGCTCCCTTGCCGAAATTATAGAAGAGCTGATTGATAAAAAATACATTCCGTCTTTCTGTACGGCCTGTTATCGAAAAGGACGAACGGGAGAGCACTTTATGGAATTTTCGGTACCGGGTTTTATAAAACGGTTTTGCTCTCCAAATGCACTTCTCACCTTGGCTGAATACCTCGAAGATTATGCATCTGAAGAAGTAAAAAACAAAGGATATTTACTTATTCAGGAAAAAATCAATGAGCTGTCCAAAGAATATAAAACAGGTGTCGTTCAGGAAAAAATTGAACTTATTAAACAAGGCAAAAGGGATATATACTTTTAATTCAGTGAAATATGAATCAGACTATTATTATTGCCATTCTTGTTAAAGACCGCATAAAAGAAGCAGGAAAAACATTAAATGTATTGGCTCAAAACGCTGACATCATTTGCAACAGATTAGGCTTTCACGAAGTAACAGATAATGTTTGCAGCAGAGTTGGTGTTATCATTTTACACATTAAAGGGGGACCTGAAAAATGGCAAAACCTGCTCAATGATTTATCTCTTATTGGAGGAATAGAAGTTAAAACAATGCTTTTCAATTAAATCAAACATATTATTTAAACATAAAATCATGAAATCAGAAATCAGAATATTGGGTGTACACATTAAAGACCGTTCTAAAGAAGCCTACAAAATTCAGGGTATTCTCACTAAATATGGCTGTTCCATAAAAACACGTTTAGGACTTCATGAAGTAAGTGATTCACATTGCAGTTCCGATGGGCTTATTTTGCTTGAACTGGTTGGAGATATCAATGAATGCCTTAAGCTGGAAAATGAACTACTGGCTCTTGAAGGTATTGAGGTAAAGAAAATTGTTTTTAATCAGTAGTTGAACTGATTTTTTGTTGGGTATTTAAAGGCATTGTAAGTGCTTTGCACATTGTAACCCTGTCTGCCGACCAGGTAAGATTGTAAATTTATTTTCCTTCTCACATAGTTCCAAAGTATTGTAAATTGCAAATTGTAAGTGCTTCGCACATTGTAAACCTGTCTGCCGACAGGCACGATTTTAAATTTATTTTCCCTCACACAAGCCGTATTTTTATTTCAATTTGTTGTTTTTTAATGTTTTAACAAGCTTGACAATAGCTGCTCCAAAATTTAAAATCTTTCAGATAATAATTCAGCTTTATTTTCCATACCAATAAAAATTACTGTATTTCAAATTTACAATTAAAAATTTACATTTTACAATTTGAAATAAAAAAACAACTTCTCATCCACACCCCATAATAGTACATCCCCGTCTCCTCATCTTTTTCTTTACCGTTAAACTTATAGTCCGTGCTCCAGTTTCTATTCATAGTTCCAAAGTATTGTAAATTGCAAATTGCGCTGCATTGAGCTTGCCGAAAGGTAAGTGCTTCGCACATTGTAAAACTTAATTTTATTTTCCCTCACACAAATTGTTTTTTTTAACTGAATACAAATATAATTAATTTTTAACGATTTTATCATAAATTTTATTTGCTGTGCGATAAATTTGATTGTAAACCGACTTTTATATATGTTTTCCAACAATTCCTGCTTCTGAACATTAATTTATAAATTCAGTATATTTGCAGTTAAATTCTAACTAAGAACAGGCTCTAATAGCAAAATAAAAGAACCCACTGTTTATATGTATTTAATCACAATCCTTTATGACATTAAATAACAAATTCTTGATGAGCTTGATAAGCTCACTTGTAATAATCCACTTCTCTTGCTCACAGCCTGAAAAAAGCAATAAAGAAACAGCTGACACAGCAAAAGACAGTGTTTTGTCTGATACTGTAATAATCGAAAATCTGCCTGATTCATTCTTTATTCTTCTTGAAAATTTGAAAACCGACAGCAATTTACATCATGCTTCTTTATCTTATATCTTTTATAATCTAACCAAAGATACTATCATATCTTCTCATAATCCTGAGCTTAGTCTGATGCCGGCTTCAACATTAAAACTGTTGACAACGGCAGCAGCTCTAGAAATATTAGGACCAAATACCAGATTCAGAACCAGACTGGCCTACGATGGCAGCATTACAGGAAAAACACTTACAGGAAATATCTATATAATTGGTGGTGGGGATCCTACGCTTGGATCAGAAGTTTACAACAGGTTCTTCATTAACGAATGGGTCAATGCCATAGACTCATTAAAAATTGACACTCTTGACGGGCATATCATAGCCGACCCTTCAATCTTTACGATTGACGCTATTCCCTACACATGGCCTGTTGGCGTTTCAAATGCCTCCTATGCAGCCGCTGCTCATGGTCTTAGTGCATACGACAATACCTTTTCTATTAAAATCACAGAAAGAGATAAAGGCTTCATAACAACAGGAACAAGAAATATGGTCCCTTTTATTAAGGGACAGCTTATCTTTTGCAATTATGGTATTTCCAACGATGAAACTGAAAATCTATTTATAAGTTCGGTTGAAAGCAAAAATATCAGAGTTATCAAAGGTGCTTACCCCAGAAACACGCCTGCACTTACTATTAAAAGCAGCATTTCCGATCCGGCTTCCCTTGTAGCACAACAAGTTTTTGAAAAGCTCACTGAAAAAGGCAAATATATAACAGGGAAAGCCATTAATATTTTTGATGCAGATTCCATCAAACCGGTTAAAGAAGAACTTGAAAACATATACACATCATACTCCCCGCCTGTTGCTTCCATCGTACAAAATGTTAACACGTACAGCAACAACATGTTTGCAGAGCACCTTATCAAACATATCAGCTTAAAAAAATATGGCATAGGCGAAACTGAATCCGGTTGCAGAGCTGTAAAAAACTTTTTCAAAGACAAAGGCATGGATGTGTCCGGTTTGTTTATGTACGACGGGAGTGGACTTTCCCGTTATAATGCAGTAACAGCCCAATTTTTACTCGATGTTTTGATTTATATGAGGAATTCAGATGTATTTAATTTATACTATCATTCTCTAGCCCGTTCAGGTATTTCGGGAACACTTCGTAACTTTTGCCTGAATACTGCTGCTCAAGATAAAATTGTTGCTAAAAGCGGTACTATGGACAGGGTTAAAAGTTTAGCAGGTTTTGCTCATGCCCAAAATGGAGACACTCTTGCTTTTGCAATTATTGTGAACAATTTCATTTGTGACCCGCGTGAAATAACCCCAAAATTTGAAGAAATTGTCAAACATCTTATTTTAATGGACACTTTGAAAACCAATTAAATATTCCTGACATTTGCTTTACTGATACTAATACTGATTTCGTACAAGCCATATAACGGAAAAGCAACTAAAAGCTGGCTGAATACATCCGGAGGTGTTATTATTGCTGAAACAATGAGAATAATGACAATCACTATTTTTCTGTTACTTTTCATATAAGAGGGTGTCAGGATGCCAATTCTTGTTAGAATTGCAACAAGTAAAGGCAACTGAAAAACAATGCCCATGGCTAACGTAATCATCGTAACAGATGATATGTAAGACATCAGAGTGATGGTGTTGTCAACTTCAGCATCAACCTTATAAGTTCCAAGGAAATTGATGGCCAAAGGAACAATGATGTAATAAGAAAAAAGAATACCTATAAAAAAAAGCATACTCGCCCATGCAATAAAGCACTTGATTTTTTCCCGCTCTTCAACAAACAATGCAGGTTTAATAAACAGCCAAAGTTGCCACAGTAAAAAAGGAAATACAATGATGATGGAGGCAATGAAAGAAACCATCATGTGTGCTGTAAACTGACCTGTTAAATGAATATTAATAAGTTTTAAGGGTTCGGCATTTAGACATAGAAAGGGCATATCAAATTTTGCTGATAGCTTGCACATCAATGCATTTGTAGCAAAATCGCTTTTTAAAGGAGCTAAAATTATCTTGGAAAATAATAAATTTTTATTGAATAATACAATTATAAAGGCTGATAAGACAGCCAGTATCATTCTGATAAGATAACGTCTTAATTCTTCCAGGTGTTCACCCATCGACATCAGAACAGGAGCTTCCTCAAGTGGGGTAAATTCAGATTTTTCTTCCATTAAAATAAGAAGTTGAGAAAAAATTTATTCTCTTTCTGTTTTCTTTTTTGAGTCATTTTCATCATCTTCGGTAATGCCTCTGGAAGCATCTTTAAACTCCTTCATCCCCTTTCCAAGGCCCCTCATTAATTCGGGAATCTTTTTACCACCAAAAAGTAACAGTACAACAATGAGAACAACAATTACCTCTGTAGGTCCAATCATAGACAAAATAAAATTCCAACTCATATTGAATATGTTTAAAATTATAACAAAGGTAGTATTTTTTTAAAATGGCGTGGTAATCAAGAAATTAAATCTTCGAAGATTTAAAAACACTTAATATATTCTCCTTTTTCCTTCTGGAAACAGGTAAAATCTCACCACCCTTCATAACAACATGGCTTTCTTTTGTGTTGATAAACTGAACAACATATTTTACATTAATCAGGTGAGAATTATGAATTCTTATAAATTTCGAATCATCAAATATATGTTCAAATTGCTTTAACGTTTTAGATACCATTACAACTTTCCCATCAGAAAGATAAACTTTAGAATAATAACTATCCGATTGACACCTAACGATATCATTCGGGCTGACAACAAGGAATTCTTTTGTTGAAGGCAAAATAATTGTTTTGCCCTTTTCTTCATCATGAAGTTCCCCTTTTAAAACATTATACCTTATCTCCGTTGACTTTGAAGTGCGTCTGCTAAAAAATTTATTGACAGCTTTAATAATCTCCAACTTATTTACCGGTTTCAAAATATAATCTAAAGCACTTAATTTAATAGCTTTTATGGCATACTGATCGTAAGTTGTAATGAAAATGATTTCAAAATTAATTGAATCCAATGCCCTTAAAAGGTCAAAAGAGTTTCCATCAGGCATTTCAACATCAAGAAAAACAATATCCGGTTTTGTTTCGTTTATTACGCTTACAGCTTCAGAAACTGAAAAAGCTTCTCCAACAACATAAATATTTTTGAAGTTATCAAGAACAATCTTTTTGACAAGCATTAAAGAAGCTCTGTCGTCATCAATTAAAACTGCCTTAATCATAAATAATTAATTTATACCGGATCAACATCAACAATCACTTTAACGGATTTAAAGTCGTTATGGTTTCGTATTTGATTGATTTGTTTTGTCAAAAGTATTCTCATGCTGTCAACATTTATTTTTTTATCCACTTTTATCAGCACATTTTTAATGAATTCGTTTTTAATCTTTCCAACAAATGGGTATTCAGGCCCAAGAACTCTTTTTGGAAGGCTGTAACGCATGTTCTCGGCAAAAAAGGCAGAGGCTTCATTCAGCAATTTCATGTTTCTACTTTTAAATGACACCAGAATCAGGCGACAAAAGGGTGGGTAAATAAACTTGTTGCGCTCTTGTATCTGCTGGTTGTAAAACCCTTCATAGTCATTTGACAAAACACTGTTGATTACAAAGTGGTCGGGATTAAAAGTTTGCATTACAACCTTTCCTTGCTTATATTTCCGTCCACTTCTGCCACACACCTGAGTTAATACCTGAAACCCCCTCTCAAAAGACCGGAAATCAGGAAAATTCAGGATGTTATCTGCATTCATAATACCTACCAGACCAATGTTTTCGAAGTTCAGTCCTTTACTAAGCATTTGCGTACCAACAAGAATCTGTATTTTGCCATCTGAAAAATCGGTTAAGATATCCTCAAAAGCCGTTTTGCTTCGTGTTGAATCATAATCCAACCGTCCAATTATAAGCTGAGGAAAAAAAATCTTCAACTCATCCTCAACGCGTTGTGTTCCATAACTTTTCAGAACAATTTTTCCCGATTTACAGGAAGGACATTCTGCAGGAATTTTACTTGTATAACCACAATAATGACAACGTAACAAATTATCGTTTTTATGGTAGGTAAGAGTCACATCACAATATTTGCACATCGGTATATAAGAACAGCTCTGACATTCTAGCCATAAAGCAAAACCCCTTCTGTTCTGAAAAACAATGACCTGTTCTTTTTTTTGCAAAGCTTCTTCAATACCTTTGAGCATTGCAGGAGAAAATATGGATTTCATGGCTCTTTTTTTGGCCAGATCCTTTATATTAACCACTTCAACTTCTGGTGTCGGTAAATTGCCAAACCTTTCTTTCAGGGTAACCAGATTGAATTTTTCTGTTTTTGTATTATAATACGTTTCGATGGCTGGTGTTGCTGTACCTAAAAGGGCTTTACAACCATAGAGGCGACACATATAAAGAGCTGTATCCCTGGCATGATACCTGGGCGAATTGTGTTGTTTATAACTCGTATCATGCTCTTCATCAATAATAATAAGGCCCAGATTGTTATAAGGAAGAAATAAAGAAGAACGTGCGCCTAATATAATTTTATAGGGAACAGTATGTTCCTTTGACTTTGCATGAAGAACAGCATACCATACCTCCACACGCTCAGTCGAATTAAATTTCGAATGATACACACCAATGTCGTTACCAAAAAAACGTCTGAGACGCTCTATCATTTGGGTTGTCAATGCAATTTCGGGCAGCAAATACAAAACCTGCTGCCCCCTATCAATAACTTCCTGTATTAATTTAACATAAACCTCTGTTTTGCCGCTTGAAGCTACTCCGTGAAGCAGTACCACATCCTTTGTTTCAAAGCTTTTTTTAACCCCATCGAAGGCTTCTTGTTGCGCTTCAGACAGCTATAAGATGCCGATAATGGTTTCTTGAATATTGGCAAACGTGATACTTGCTGTTTTTCAGAAATAAAAATTCCTTTTTTTATCATGGCATCAAGTACAGAAGGAGCTGCTCCCGATTTCTTCAGTAAATCAGATTTCTTAAGCGGAGCAAACCTATCTTCATATTCCTTTGTGAGCATCTGATGTGCCATAAGTATTTCCAACTGCTTGAAAGCCTTCCGATTCAAAATATTGAATAGTAAAACAAGCTCAGATTCATCTTTATATTTTTCTGAAAGGCTTACAAAAACTTCGGTTTTTGGTTTAAATTTTTCTGTAAGCTCTTCTTCCAACAAAACAGCGCCTTTTTCAATTAAATTTTTTACAGTTGGAAAAATTTTCAACCGCTCCAGAATTTTGGTCACTTCTGTTAGTGTCAAAATTTTATTTATGGTAAGGGCCTCAACAATCAGGTATTCCTTTTCCGAAAGTTGAGCAGGGTCAATAACAAAATTGGGATTTAATACAATTTTTGTCTCACTTGCCAATTTAAAAGCATTTGGTAAGGCAGCATTCATAACCTCCCCCATCGTGCTGCAATAATAATGGGCTATCCATTCCCATAGTTCAAATTGTTTGGGAAGAACTATTGGTTCAATATCTAAAACAGATAGAATATATTTAACATTAAAAGTTGAAGGAGCAACGTTATGTATTTTATAAATAAGAGCAGTATATATCTTTTTTTTCCCAAACTGCACTACAACTCTTTTTCCTACACCAATATCATTATTAAACATAAAGGGAACTCTATATGTAAAAGCACCTTCTAATGACAGAGGAAGAATAACATCAACAAAAAGAGTTTCTCTTTCCATAAATCAATTCCCAAAACAAATACCAAGTCCATAGGCTGTTCGGACAATGTCAGAATCGGGTAAAACATAATTATACTTCCCGATAGCTTCAACCAAAGGAACTGAAATTACATTAGGGTGATGGTAAGCCACCATTTTTCCAAAATCCTTCTCAAGCACCATCTCAAAAGCCTTAACACCAAATTGAGCAGCCAAAATTCGGTCATTGGCAGTTGGCATACCTCCTCTTTGAAGGTGACCCAGGACAGTTTCTCTCATATCTACTTCTAAACCGGCATCTTTAAGTTCTTTCATAAGTTTGTACGCAACCCCGCCTAAATGTTTATTGGCATACGACTTATCTGTACTTTCTCTGAAATGCATACTGCCATCCACAGATTTGGCTCCCTCTGCAATAACAATATTTGCAAAACCTTTTCCTTTATCAAACCTTTCATTGAGACGTTTGACCAACTTCACGGGATCATAGGGAATTTCGGGTATCAGGCAGACTTCTGCACCTGCGGCAATAGATGCATGTAAAGCAATCCATCCGGCATCCCTGCCCATTACTTCGAGAATTAAAACCCTGTTATGGCTTGCGGCTGTGGTAACAAGCTTATCAACAGCCTCTGTAGCTGTTTGAACAGCTGTCTGAAAACCAAATGTAAAATCAGTTCCCGACAGGTCATTATCAATAGTTTTAGGAATACCGATAATGTTGCAACCTTTTTCATACAAAGCCTGAGATATCCGCTGAGAACCATCTCCCCCAATATTAATGACTGCATCAATACCTAAATGCTTAAGCTTTCTTAACATCTCATCTGACCTATCCACACCCGACCAAGTACCATCATCATTCTTTACAGGCCATGCAAAAGGACCTCCCTTGTTTGTAGTACCTAAAATTGTTCCTCCCCTCACATGAATCCCCGAAACTGCTTTGTTATCCAAAATGACTATTTCTGTAGGCTCTCTTAAAATGCCATCAAAAGCCTGAATGCTACCAACAACTTCCCAGTCTTTCTCATGCATGGCTCTTTTAACAATTGCCCTTATGACAGCATTCAATCCAGGACAGTCCCCACCGCCTGTAACAACTAATACTCTTTTCATTTGTTATAATTTTTTAAAGAAAAAAATGAGTAAACTCATATCTCAAGGATTTCTTAAGAATGATTTTTTGTTTATTATGGCTACAAAGTTAATAAAGATTAAATATTAGGAAAATGACTTTTTATGATTAAAATTAAATTAAAAAAAACTTGCTTTTTTGTTAATTATATATTAATTTTAAATGTTTTTAAATTAGCAACTATTTTTTTAAACATCGTCTTTTAAAGGAAATTTTTTATACTAAAATTCTTGTATTTATTTAATTTAAATCTTATGAAAAAAACTATTATTCTTAGTGCTTGCTTAATGCTTGTTGTTTTTCTTTTTTCTTGTAAAAAAGACACAGACCAAACTCCGGCTCCAAAGCCAAAGCCAAATCCCACAATAAATTACAATGCAGGATTAGGTAACACTCCCGGTTATCCATCAGGCATACAATACGAATTACCGAGTTATGTTGAGATTATCGGTGAAATCAGAGGTGGCACCCCTAATAAAGCAAATTATATTGACAAAGACACGTATCAAGGTCCTTTCCCTACTGGCCTAGTTCCAAAATCATGGATCAGTTATGGAACCGGAACATATGTTGATTTATATATTACATTTTTCAACACACTTGGTACGAATGCGACTCTTACACTGCCCGGGGGCCTCATTTTTTGTGACACATTGGATACCGACTCTACAAATGGCATGTATCAGAGAGGCCTTATTCTTCAACCAGTTAACATATTTCTACCTGCATTAGATACAGCTTTTGCTCACCTTCGCGCATATTGTCTGAACCATAATTTGGCACCAAGCAATTACAATTCCGTATATTATATCGGACCTGTTACCAATAATCCTGAACTTAATCAGATGGTCACAATTATGAATCCAAAACAATATCCTTTTGGTGAAGAATATTCTTTACAAACCATAATCTGGAACATTACCGATTATGCCCAAACGCTTACATCGCAGGAGATTCAATACCTGAACTCTTTGCCATAAAAATACAGCTTGCACAACAAGTTGCTTTAGTTTAGTTGTTTAATTACCCCGCAGCAATGTGGGGTAATTTTTTTATTTTTGCAAAAAATATTTTATGCATCTATTTTACCAAAATCCTATTCCTGAAGAAAATAACATTATTTCTTTAAATGAAGATGAGAGCAGACACTGTCTCAAAACTTTAAGAATGTCGGTGAATGACACAATCAACCTTACTGATGGAGAAGGCTCCCTTTTTACTTGCCGAATCATTGAGGTTAATAAAACAATTTGTTTACTTGAAATTACTGATAAAAAACAAAATTTCAACGCAAGAAGCTTTAGGATACATATTGCAGCAGCTATTACAAAAAACTTGTCACGCATGGAGTTTTTTATTGAAAAAGCTGTAGAACTTGGCATTTACAGCTTTACACCCCTTATTTGTCAGCATAGTGAAAGAACAAATTTTAAGCCCGACAGGTTCTTGAAAATTGCTGTAAGCGCTATGAAACAATCATACAACACACATCTTCCTCAAATCAATAATTTACAGAAAATGACTTCATTCTTGAATGATATATCTTCTTTCAAAAATACTCAAAAATTCTTGGCTTTTCAGGATGATAAAAGCATTCACTTGAGCAAAAGATGTACAGAAGGTAAAGATGCCATTGTTTTGATTGGTCCTGAAGGTGATTTCTCGAAGGATGAAATTGAAATTGCAATTAAAAATGATTTTGAAATTGTTAATCTGGGCATGAACAGATTAAGGACTGAAACTGCTGCACTCTATGCCTGTGCTATTATTAACAGTTGTAATGCTTCTCTTTTAAAATAATTTCAACACATGCTGAATTCCCGCTCAATTAAAACCCAAGTTATTTCGCTAATTAGAATATTAGTTGGTCTTATATTTATTTTCTCGGCCATATCAAAAATATGGGGGATAGATCATTTTGAAGTTTATATTTTCAGTCAGAATTTCTTTGGGTTTGATTTTTCTTCATTGATTGCACGGCTGATAATCTCCGGAGAATTATTTATTGGAGTAATGCTGATATTAAATTTATATTTTGAAAAAATTTTAATGTTTACATTTTTTCTGATAACCTTTTTTACATTTTTTCTCATTTATGCCATATTCAAAGCTCCTGACGAAAATTGCAATTGTTTTGGAAATATACTACCCCTGAATGCAGTTGAATCAATATTTAAGAATATCATCCTCATTATTCTTCTTTTTGTTATTCGTCAGAACAAAACATGGGGATTTAAATACAGAAGAATTATTTTTATTTCAACAATAATACTTACGGTGTCACTTCCACTAATAATTTCCTCACCTGATTTTATATACTATAAAATCTTTAATACAACTGAAATTACTGAGAAAGAACAATATCTGGAACTAGACAATAACACCCTTCCCTATAAACAAGGGAAAAAACTCATTGCTTTTTATAGTATGAAATGTAAATACTGCCTTTTAGCTGCCAAGAAAATCTCTATTATAAGCAAAAGAACCGGTATTAAAGACAACATCTTGTATTATTTTTTCGGCGAACCCGAAAATCTACCACAGTTTTGGCAAAAAAGCAATTCTACTGTTTTTCCACACGCCATCATTTCATTTGATGAACTAATGCATATTGCTAAAGGAAAATTACCGGCCATTCTTTTGGTTGAAAATGGCAAAATAATGAACAGATATAGCTACAGAACCTTTACAGAAGATGTTTTCGCTGAGTTTTTTACAGAATAACATTTTATAATCAAAACTTATTTTATATTTGCTACAAATTTTCAATAGATGAAATTAAAAATAGCATTCATAGGGATACTTTTTTCATTCGTGTTTTCTTGTCAGCTTATAAGTCAAACTATAACCACACTCGCCCCAACTCAGACTTCGGGATGTGCCGGAGGGAATGTCATAATTGAATATGAAACCGATGGTACTTTTCCAATGGGATGTACTTTTACAGCTCAGCTATCCAATGCTTATGGCTCTTTCAATAATCCGGTTAACATAGGATCTATGCCCGTAAATTCAGGGACTATTGTTGGGGTTATTCCAACAAATACTCCTTTTGGTATTAACTACCGCATTAGGGTCGTATCCAGTAACCCAGCAGTTATCGGTTCTGTAAGCCCAGACCCACCAATAATTATTACAAACAGTGCTATAACTGCAACAGTTATACCTTATCCTTCAACAGTAACTTGCGATGGTGAGTCAATAACCTTAACAGCGAATTATAATCAGGGTTACTTCTGGTCAACCGGCGACACGACCCAAAGTATTACAGTTACTGAATCCGGATCTTACAGTGTAACTGTTACAAATTTTCTCACCAATTGTCAGGTTAGCGCTGCTCCGATTGATATTACTGTAAATCCCTTGCCTTCCATTTCATTTGGAAATGACACAATTATTTGTCAGGGGCAGAGCCTGATTCTTGAAGCCGATTCATTATATACGATTTATAACTGGAATAACGGCATGTCTTATGCACCCCACTTAACAGTAACCACGCCCGGCTTGTACTATGTGGAAGTAATTGATTCTCACGGTTGCAGAAATAAGGACACCATAAACGTTGATTTTATGGATGCTCCTCAAATTGAGCTGGGAAATGATACAAATGTATGTAATAATAGTCTGATGCTTGAACCCGGGTATGGATATCTGTACTATAACTGGAACAACGGTCTTTCAACTCTTCCCGCATTAGAGGTTCATCAAAGCGGGGTGTACTATGTTGTAGTTAAAGACACAAACGAATGTATTTCAACAGATACTATTCTTGTTAACTTGTTTGATAAACCTCAGCTAAACCTCGGTAATGATATAAGTGCTTGTGGAAACAGCCTCACCCTTAATGCAGGCAATAATTTTTCAACCTATGAATGGAACAACGGTCTTTCATTATCTCAGTTTCTAACTGTTTATACTTCCGGTAATTATTTTGTTTGGGTCGCAGATTCCAATAACTGTAATGCAAGCGACACATTAATGATAAACCTATACCCTATTCCCTATGTCTTTTTAGGTAACGATACAGTCGTACCAACCGATGCTTACTTTGTTCTTGATGCGGGAACCGGTTTTTCAAACTATTACTGGAATACAGGCGATATCACCCAAACCCTAATCTTCAAAGCAATAGAAAATTCAATTGGCACACACACAATTAGCGTTACAGTCATTGACAGCAATGGTTGTACGAATACATCTCAAATCAATATTACTATTTCAGAAGATGCAGGTATATCTTTATCAACAGATTATAATATTCAATTATATCCGATGCCTTTTGAAGAAAGTTTTACAATTCAATCTCCCATAATCACAGAAAACACTTCGGTTAATCTGACTGATATTACGGGAAGAACTTTACATCCGGACTTTTCTGTCAACGGCGACAAAATTATTGTTTATAGAAGTGGAATTGATAGTGGTATTTACTTCATATCAATACAATCAGGTAACTTTAAAACATTCCTAAAGAGAATAATTGCTTTGTAAATTAATTGGTAACCTGTAAAGTACTTCCACTCAAATAGGTTCTATAACTTTTTAGTGAAATTGTCGCAGGTCCGTTTACAACCGAGCCATCAATAAGCAAAAAGCGTGACCCGCATGAAGAATCGACAGCAGTAATTCCGCTTGACTCAACTTCAATACGCTCAGATTCCAGAGAAGGTTTATAAGGACAGGCTCTCTCAAAAGCCATAAACTCTTCAACAGACTTACGGTAAATAACAATACCCCTAAAACCTCCTGTAACATAGAGCCATCCTCCCACAGAAGTTAATTCGACGTATTGTGGTAAATTCAGATTGACATAAAAATTGACATAAACATAAGGAATAGGGTCATCATTTTTATTACAATTCAAGTGTAAAAAACCAACAAATATAAATATCAATAAAGCATAGCGGTACCTTATAATACTAAGAAGTTTAAACCGTTTAATAAAATGAAGCATGATTTTTTTTTGTAAATTTATAAATTTTTATTAATTATGCTTTTTTTTCACTAACAGTTTTTTAAAGAAATTATTATGCAAAAAAGATTTTGTTATTTCATATTGGTTTTAATTGTAATGCTTAGTTTTTCTTGTAACCGGCACAACAGAATGAGTGCCAGAGAACGGGAAATCGAGAGAACCCGTATTGAGAGAGAAGAAGAAGATCAGAAACAATATGAAGAAGCTGTTAAAAGGCATATGGAGATGCAATCGAAAGAAACACGCAGACGCATGAGGCAAAATGCAAGAACTTCCGAAAGTGTACGTACAGGCGAAGAGGAATCTTGGTTTTTCCTCAAGAGATGGTTTAAACCAAAAAGAAAAAAAGCTGATCCTGCAGGGAGAAGCACCCGATAATTTATTTTTTTGATATTTGTTAAATTGGTTAACAACTAATAACCTGTTATACAAATTGTTTATCAGTTTTTCATGACGAGACTTAAATTAATTTTAATAGTATTATTTCTTCCCATTTTAATTTGTGTTGAAGCACAAAGTATTCAAAATATTGGTATTCAGAACTATACTACTGAATGGATAAAAGTGGAAAAGGGTTTATCACAGAACACCGTTTTTACAATACTTCAGGACAGCGACGGATTTTTATGGATAGGTACATGGGACGGCCTTAATAAATTCGACGGTTATAATTTCACTTTTTTTCGTCCAAATAAATCAAACATCGGCTTTTCTTTGAGCAACGAGACAATTAAGTGTTTATATGAAGATGAAGATGGATTATTGTGGATAGGCACCGAAAACGGTCTAAACAGAATGAACAGATACAACTACAGTATTGAAATATTTAATCATAAGCCTGAGGACATGTTCAGTATATGTAGCGATACCATAAATTTTATAACAGGAAATAAAGATGGCATTTTATACATTGGCACTAACAATGGACTTAGTATTTTTGATAAAAGAACCAATCACTTTACTTCCTTCTATGAACTTAAAGAGCAAGATAACAGCTTGTGTTGCAACGCCATAAATTGCCTTTTTTTAGATTCTGCAGCATTTTTATGGATAGGGACGAACAATGGGTTAAGCATATTAGATCTTGTTTCCGGGCAAATTTCTTCTTTTAGTAAGCATGACATCAACCCTCTCATTCTTTCTGATAGTATTTTTTCTATAGCCAAAGATTTGAATGGTCAGATATGGCTTGGTACAGGCAAAGGGATTTCAATTATTGGCAGGGAGCAAAATAAAATTACATTTTTCAGACACAATCCCGACATACCAACTTCACTGAATAATGACATCGTTACAGCTGTTTATACCGACAAGGCGGGTAATATTTGGATTGGCACCTATGGTGGCGGTATAAATTTTTATCAATATGAAAGCCAAACCTTTTCACAAATAACAAATATTCAGGGTAGAATAAGTTCCCTATCAAATAACTTCATCCATGCCATCACCGAAGATTGTTTCGGTAATATTTGGGTGGCTGCATGGAAAGGCTTAAACCGTTTGGAGCTTAACAAAAATAATTTTAATCATATTTATCAAATTCCGGAAAAACAAAACACATTAAGCAACAATATCGTATGGGATATTTTTGAAGACAACGACAGCAGCCTCTGGATTGCAACCGAAGATGGCATAAGCATCTACGACAGGCGCAATGATGAATTCAGATTTATGAAAAACGAACCTTCCAATCCAAATACCATCAACAGCAATCAAACACGTACTATTTTTGAAGACAGTGAGGGCTTATATTGGATAGGTACCTTAAACAATGGTTTAAGCTGCTATAATAAAGAAACTGGACAATTTGTCCACTATAAGCATGAGCCAAATAACCCAAATAGCTTAGCCAACAATCAGATTTGGAGCATTATAGAAGATCATCATAAAAACCTCTGGATAGGTACTTTTTCTGGACTTAGTCATTTCAACCGCAGAGAAAAGAAAATAACCAACTACTATCATTCTCCAGAGAATAAAAACTCCATACCAAACAATTACATTCTCAATCTATATTTTGACAGTCACAATTGGTTATGGATTTCGACTTACGACGGCCTTGCGATTTATGATATCGACAACAACATTTTCCAAAGGTTCTTCTCTAATGAACAAAATAAAAACGGCTTAACCAATAACCGAATTTTTTCTGTAATGCAGGACAGCAAGGGCTTTTACTGGATAGCTACCATGGGAGGAGGCTTAAACAAATTTGATATAAGAAACAACTCATTTAAAGCTTACACTACAGATGATGGATTGGCCAACAATATTATTTACAACATTTTAGAAGATAACCAAGGAGATTTGTGGATCAGCACAAATAATGGCCTGTCTTATTTTAATACAGTTACAGAAACATTTATCAATTATGATATAAGTGACGGTATCCAAAGCAGCGAATTTAACCTTGGTGCAGCTTGCAAAACACTTAACGGAGAAATTGCTTTCGGAGGTATGAACGGCTTTAACATTTTTCTTCCTGAATTATTTACAATAAAAACTCAAAACCCAAACGTTGTTATTACAAGTTTCAAAATTTTTGAAAACACCATGGCCCGTCAGTATAAAAACAATGACACAATCATCCTTAAACATCATGAGAACTTTTTCAGTTTTGAGTTTGCTTCATTGGAATTATCTCAAAGCAAGAAAAACAAATATGCTTATAAATTAGAAGGATTTAACAAGGATTGGATTTATGGAGATGCCAATTCTCGAATTGCCGAATACACCAATGTGCCTCCAGGTAATTATATTTTCAGAGTAAGAGCTACTAATAATACAGGTGGGTGGTCGGAAAAGGAAGTGGCCATTTTACTCATTATCAAGCAAGCCTGGTACAAAACATGGTGGTTTTTTTCTCTATTAACTATTCTTTTTATATCAATTGCTGTAAGTATTGCTGTTGACAGGTATCAGAAAATAAGAAATAAGCACAGACTCGACAAAAAAATGTTGGCCTACGAAAAACAGGTTTTTCAACTACGACAAAAGGCTCTGAGTGCACAAATGAACCCTCATTTTATTTTCAACACCCTCAATGCCATACAAAATTTCATCCTTAAAAACAATACTGATAAAGCCATTCTTTACATGGGTAAACTCTCCCAACTTATGCGTCTGATATTGAACAGTACAAGTGATACTTTTATTCCTGTTATCGATGAAGTAAAAGTTATTACCCATTACTTAGAACTTGAAAAAATAAGATTTGATAATAAATTTGACTATTCAATTAATATTGACGAAAGTATTGACAGTGACTTTGCTGGTATTCCGCCTATGATTTTACAACCATTTGTTGAGAATGCCCTTCTACATGGAATTTTGCAAAAAGACGATAAAGGGAAAATCATCATCCAAATAAAGAATTATAATTCTTGCAATTTGGTGTGCATCATTGAGGATGATGGCATAGGACGTGAAAAAGCTTTTCAGATAAAAAAGGAAAGCGGTATGTTACATCGTTCAAGAGGCATCAATATCACAACAGACAGGCTAAATCTTTTTGATAAATTAGAGGAAGGAACATCCAGACTCATTTTCACAGATATAAAGGATAAAAATGACAAAGCCTGTGGTACCAAAGTAGAAATTATTCTTCCTTTTATAGAATTGTAATTTTTTTTCCTGATGACTTTTTTTTGTAAAAATTTTTGTGTTAATTTGTAATCCCATTAAAAAAACACTCCTAAAAATATGCTACGAGCCATTATTGTTGAAGACGAAAAAAACTCACAAGAAACATTAAAACTGATGTTAGAGAGGTACTGCCCCGACATCAAAGTAGTTGCCATAGCAGATAACTACAAAATGGGCATTGAGCATATTGAAACGTACGCACCTCAAATTGTTTTTTTAGACATACAAATGCCTGATGGCAACGGATTCAAAATGTTAGAGCATTTTTCAGAAATTGATTTTTTTGTCATTTTCACAACTGCTTATGAGCAATATGCACTAAAAGCTATTAAGGTAAATGCCATTGATTACATTTTAAAACCCATCGTCGCAGAAGACCTTATTCGTGCAGTAGATAAAGTGAAGCTGAATTTGACATTACAAAAAGAGGGTCTAAAAAACATCAAAAATGTGCTTGACGAAATCAAGAAAATGCAAAAGGAGAAAAAAATTGTTTTGTCAACTGCCGAGGGGATGCATGTAGTCAATACTGATGACATTATCCGATGTGAATCAGATAATTATTACACAAATTTTTTCTTTAAAGATGGGTCAACTATGCTCATATCAAAAACTCTTAAAGAGCATGAAGAACTGCTTTCAGACAAAAACTTTATCCGTCCACATAAATCCCATCTGATTAACCTTAATTATGTAAAAAGCTACTCCCGCATCGATGGAGGAACTATTGTGCTATTAAATGGAGATAGAATCCCTGTTGCCCGACGAAAAAGAGAAAGCATGATTGAAATTCTGCATCAACTAAAATAATGTTTTTATGCCACTAACTTTTCTGAATTGACCGTTTTCTGATTATAACTTTTATTGTTTTAATATAATATTATATCTTTACACAAAATTTAAAAATGGAAAAAAATATAATTTACTTAATTATAGCTTTGATTTGGATAGTTACAAGCATTATTAAAGCCGTCAATAAAGGCAAAACAAAAAATGCTACCCCTACCAAACGCCCTTCTCAACAAAAAAATGAACCCGAAAAAGACTTTGAATCAATTCTTGAAGATTTAATACTCGGTAAAAAAAACAATATTCCAAATCAGCAACCAGAGACAGTTACTGATGATTATACCAGCTATGAAAACTATAAACCTGAAGAAGTTTATGAAAGTTTAGAAAAATCACAAAATGACAAAAATGATTTTTATAATGAATACCAAGGAATACTGTCAAATAATACGGGTGGTTTCGAAAGATTACAAGACCGTGCTTTATTTGATAAAAGCAATACCCTTAATGTTATTGATTTGGAAGATGAAGATTCTAAACAAGTTTCTGAAAGTATTTTTAATCCCGAAAATTTTGATTTACGAAAAGCAGTTTTGTATTCTGAAATATTAAAAAGACCTTATTTTTAAGTTCTTAAGTAAAATGTTAAGTAAAGTTAAAAAAAAGTTAAGTGAATAAAAAAAATATATATATCTTTACCCGCTTAAAAATTTAATTATTGACCCAACATAAAGTAACAGATTATGATTAAAAATTTATTCTTTGCATGTTTATGTGTTTTGATTTTTGCCTCAGGCATCTTTGCACAGTCTCAAGGTTCATTACAAGGAAAAATAATAGATGCTCAAACCAGAGAACCTATTCCTTTTGCAAATATTGTAATTGAAGCCTCGGGTCGTCAGGTTGCCGGCACTAGTAGTGATTTTAACGGTAATTACCGTATTTCTCCGATTACTCCCGGACGTTATGATTTAAAAACATCATCTGTTGGTTATCAACCTGTGATGGTTACCGGAGTGTTAATCAGTCCCGACCAAATCACATTTAAAAATGTAAATTTGGAACCAACAGCTGAAATATTAACTGAGTTTGTAGTAACAGAATATGCGGTTCCTCTTATCAGTAAGGATCAAACTACTTCCGGAGGTACAATGACATCCGAAGAAATTCAAAAAATGCCAGGTCGATCAGCCGAATCCGTAGCTGTTACAGTTGGAGGTGTATTCTCTGCTGACGGTGAAATGGGAAGCATCAGAGGTGCCCGCGAAGAAGGAACCGTTACATATATTGATGGGGTTAGAGTTAGAGGCTCTTCAGGAATACCACAAGCTGCAATTGATCAGGTTACTGTAATGACAGGAGGTTTACCTGCTCAATATGGAGATGCAACTGGTGGTGTTGTTAATATCACAACCCGTGGACCAGCAAGAGAATTCGGCGGTGGTATAGAATTTTTAACTTCTGAACTTACAGATAAATATGGTTATAACCTTTTGGGTTTTAGCGTTCAAGGCCCACTCATTAAAGGTAAAAACGAATCATCTCAGGGCTCCCTTTTAGGCTTCTTTATTTCAGGTGAACTTTCAACCGTAAAAGATGGGAGGCCATCTGCTATTGGAACATGGAAAATCAATGATGAAAAATTGACCTACCTTGAAGAAAACCCACTTCGCCCTTCTGGTCTTGGTTATGGCTCATATCAAAACTCCGAATTTGTTAGAATGGAAGATCTGGAACAAATCAAAGCACGCCAGAACATAAGAAATAACGGTATTAACCTTTCAGGAAAAATTGATGTAAGGACTGCTCCTAATACCATGTTAACATTTGGAGGTTCTATTGATTACAATTATGGTCGTTCATGGGTATATTCCTATTCGTTGTACAACTATAAAAATAATCCACAGGTAATAGACAACACTTGGCGTGTTTACGGTCGTTTCTCACAAAGATTTCCGGCAACAGATTCTACAAAATCCCTTATAAGAAACATTTCCTATTCTATACAGGCAGACTACTCAAAATACTACCAGACAGTTCAGAATGAAAACCACAAAGACAATCTGTTTAACTACGGATATGTAGGTAAATTTACCACACATAAAATTAAATCATACGAACTCGGCTCCGATACTATTCTAGGCTACAGCGATGTATATATTCATAACGGATTTGCTGATACCTTGTATGAGTATGAAAGAAGTGAGATTAATCCTGAATTAGCAAATTATACCACTCAATATTACGGTTTATATGATGAGACCTACCCACACTATTACAATTCAACTCTTGTGCAAAACGGTGGTGCTTTATTAAATGGTCAAAATCCTTATTCAGTATATGCCGGTTTATGGTCTAACACAGGTACACAATATAATAGTTATTCTGTATTTAATGGCACTCAGATAGGTATTAACGCCAGTGCCGGTGCTGATATAAAAAATCATAACATTCAACTGGGTTTTCAATACGAACAACGCATAGACAGATCCTATGCATATAGTCCTGTAGGTTTATGGACTCTTATGAGAGGATTAACTAACAGTCATATTGAGCAATTAGATAAAAACAATCCTATTGGTGTGTACGATGCTTATGGCTTTTTCCAAGATACCATTTATTACAACCGTTTGTATGATGGAGAGTCACAATCATTTTTTGATAAAAACCTGAGAGAACTTCTAGGTCTTGATGTTGAAGGAACTGACTGGATTGACCTTGACAGCTATTCTCCTGACTTATTTTCTATTGATATGTTCAGTGCCGACGAATTATTTAATCAGGGGTTCAATTTGGTAACCTATTATGGCTACGACCACACAGGAAAATTATTAAAGAATAAACCAAGCTTTGATGATTTCTTTACTGCAAAGGATGAAAATGGCAATTATACAAGATATATAGCTCCTTTTGAGCCAATTTATATGGCAGGTTACATCCAAGATAAATTCTCTTTTGAAGATCTTATTTTTAATATAGGGATACGTGTTGACAGATTTGACGCTAACCAATCAGTTTTAAAAGATCCATTCTTGTTCTTTGAATCTAAAACACTTAAAGAAGTAAATGATCTTGGACCACATCCTTCAAATATGGGTGATGATTATTACGTCTATGTTAACGATTTGCGAAATCCTTCAAGAATTGTAGGTTACAGGGACGGCTATGTTTGGTACAACGCTGAAGGCACTGAAATTCAGGATCCTTCTGTATTACAAACAGCTTCTGGTATTGCCCCTTATTTAGTAAATTCAGAACAAGAAACTATTAATTCAAAAGCTTTTAAAGATTATGAACCTCAAATTTCAGTAATGCCTCGTATTTCTTTCTCATTCCCTATTTCTGATGAAGCATTATTCTTAGCACATTATGATGTTCTTACAAAAAGGCCAACAACAGGTCTTAGGATGGACCCCATCAATTATTATTTTATCAGAACAATGGGACAGAATTTTGTATCAAATCCTGCCTTAAAACCTGAAAAAACAATTGACTATGAATTGGGTTTCCAGCAAAAAATTTCAAATGCATCAGCACTTAAAATTTCAGGTTACTATCGTGAACTTAGGGATCTTGTTCAGGCTTATCGTTATTCTGAAGCTTATCCTAACACCTATTATTCTTATAATAATATTGACTTCGGTACTGTAAAAGGTGCAACTATTTCTTACGACCTCAGAAAAACAAATAATATTTGGGTTAAAGCCAATTACACTATTCAGTTTGCTGATGGAACTGGTTCAACTGCAACTTCAGGTGTAAGCTTGGTTCAATCTGGACAACCTAATTTAAGAACTACAAGCCCCTTATCTTACGACAGACGCCACGCTATTGCAACTGTTGTTGATTTTCGTTTTGGAAATGGCTCTGAATACAACGGACCTGTAATTACAAGAGTTGTTAAAGGAACGGATATGGTTAAAACAATACCTATTTTAGAAAATACAGGGGCCAACATTCAAATTACAGGTGGTTCAGGCACACCCTACAGTCGTCAGAGCAACATCACAGCAGATGCTTTGGGTGGTGGCAGGACCTTATTAAAAGGCTCAGTCAATAGTTCAAGATTACCATGGTCGTTCAGAGTTGATGCCAGAATAGACAGAGATATTGAAATTAAATTTGGTGAAGATGCTGAAGGAAATAAAACCAAAACTGCTAACCAAAATGTTTACCTGCAAATTCTTAATGTTCTTAACACAAAAAATATCATGAGTGTTTACAGAGCTACAGGTGTACCAGATGATGACGGTTATTTGGCTGCAGCAGAATTTCAGGCAGGTATTGAATCTCAAATTGACCCACAATCTTTCAGAGATTTATATAGTGTAGCTGTTAACTATCCCTATAATTACAGTTTGCCTAGATTGATCAGAATTGGCGTTTCATTAAACTTCTAAGATAAAATTAAAAATAAGATAATTTAAAACAAGATATAAAAATGAAAAAAACTATAACAAAAGTATTTTTAGCAGTCCTTTCGGTAAGTTTCATTTTAAATGTATATGCCCATAAAGTTCCTTCTGAAAATCTGGTTGCAAACAAGTCTACATCTGCAGCCGGTTGCGTTCCTGCAACAGGCAAAACAGACATTGACATAAACAATGTCAAAGCACGTATTAATACAGGTGGTGATATGTGGTGGGACTTACAGGGAAATGCATTATATGAGGTACCTAAGGGTTCAGGAAAAATGTCTATGTACTCTGCTTCACTTTGGATTGGTGGTGTAGATGTTAATGGACAGCTGAAACTTGCTGCTTTAAGATATAGGCAAATTGGAAACGATTTTTGGACTGGACCTTTAACAACAGATGGTGCAGCTGCAATTTCTCCTGAAGTTTGTCTAAAATATGACAGGCATTTTGCAATGACACGTCAAGAAGTTAATTTACACATTGCATGGTATAACAGCCCACAGGATTACCCTGATTATGAAATACCCAGATCAATCCTTGAATGGCCTGCACACGGCGATGTTTCTTTAGGTCAAAGTTTCTATTTGGCACCATTTTATTCTCCAAATGGTAATGCAGTTTATACACCTGAGGATGGTGATTATCCCTATTATGATATTACTAATGAGCTTTGTCGTACATCAACTCCTACCGCTGAAGGTAATGGAATTTTGGCCGACCAAGTTATAAAAGGAGACCAGACCTTATGGTGGGTCTTTAATGATAAAGGTAATATTCACACCGAAACACAAGGTGATGCCATTGGAATGGAAATCAGAGGACAAGCTTTCGCTTTTGCCACTAATGATGAAATTAACAATATGACTTTTTACAGTTATGAACTTATAAATCGTTCAACCTATCGCTTAACAGAAACTTACTTCAGCCAATGGGTTGACCCTGATTTAGGTGCACACCTAGACGACTTTGTAGGCTGTGATGTATTAAGAGGATTAGGTTATTGTTATAATGGTACAGCCGTTGATGGTGATGGTGCGCCACATCACTACGGTGCTCAACCCCCAGCAATTGGTGTTGACTTTTTCCAAGGGCCTTACATGGATCATGACGGTCTAGATAATCCTAAATATGATGCAAATAACGAACAAATATGCGATGTAAGTATCAATGGTGTAAATTTCGGTGATGATATCATTGACAACGAACGTTTTGGTATGAGACGTTTTGTTTATCATAATAACTCAACTGCCGGTGCACCACCTTATATGCATGACCCCGATATTGCTATACAATATTATAACTATTTAAAAGGGATTTGGAAAGACAACACCAAAATGTTATATGGAGGTAATGCTCATAACAGTGCTGGTGCTTATGGTCCTGAATGTGACTTTATGTTTCCAGGTGATTCAGACCCATGCAACTGGGGAACAGGTGGAATGCCACCAAATGGTGATGTTTACTGGACTGAAGAAACTGCTGGAAACCAACCAAATGACAGACGTTTCATGCAATCTGCCGGACCTTTTACTCTTGAGCCCGGCGCAGTAAATTATATCACAGTTGGTATTGTTTGGGCAAGAGCAAGTACAGGCGGAGCTTTTGCTTCTGTACAATTATTAAGACTTGTTGATGATAAAGCTCAACGTTTGTTTGACAACTGTTTTAAAGTTCTTGATGGTCCTGATGCACCAGAATTAACCATTCAAGAATTAGACAGAGAACTTATATTATATATTTCAAACCCATCATACTCTAACAATAAAAAAGAAGGTTATTACGAATGGGATCCCAGTATCATAGCCCCTGAACACATGAATCTGACAGAACCATGGGATTCTCTATACAGATTCGAAGGTTATCAAATTTTCCAACTTAAAGACGCTACTGTTTCTGTATCAGATATTCATGATGCCAATAAAGCAAGATTGGTTGCTCAGTGCGACATTGAAAACTTCAATGAACAAGGGCAAGCTGTCGGTCAATTGGTTAATTGGTATTATTCTGATCAACATGCCGGCAATATCCCCACTGAAGAGGTTAATGGAAGTAATGAAGGCATTTCTCATACATTTAAAATTTTAAATGATGAATTTGCTACTGGAAACAGAAGACTTGTAAATCATAAACAATATTATTATTTAGCAATAGCTTATGCTTATAATAGCTATATGTCTTATTCTCAAGACCCAGGAACTTTAAATGGCTTATATGGTCAGAAAAAACCTTATCTTGCTGGTCGTAAATCTGCTGTAGGTGGACCTATTCAAGCAGTAGTCGGTATTCCTCATTTTACAACACCCGGAGGTCAAATCTTAAATGCTGCTTATGGAGATGGACCTAAAATTACAAGAATTGAAGGACAAGGAAACGGGGGCAACTGGCTTGAACTTACTGATGAATCTCTTGCAGAAATAATGTCAGGAGCACCTTGGAAAACCCTACATCCTACATATAAAAATAAAAGAGGACCTGTAGACATTAAAGTTATTGATCCATTGAAAGTTGCTCAAGGTGAATACACTCTTAAATTTAATGTTACTACTGATAGCATTAATAAAGCAACATGGACATTAATTGACAATCAAACCGGACATCAATATCAATCCGATACTTCAATTGTAATTGCAAATGAACAGCTTTTCCTTGATTTAGGGATTTCAATTACTATTAAACAAACAAATTCACCTGGCTATGGACTAGAGGAAAATAATGGAATGATTTCATCCTCCATATCTTACGCTGACAGCTCAAGAAGATGGTTAGGTGGTGTTCCTGATATTGATGGTACCGGCGCTTTTAACTGGATACGTTCCGGAACTTTAAGAGACGCAGATGACAATACAAATAATGACTATGACATTTTCAATGAGGACAGTGAAGAAATTCTTGATGCCAATGAAGTTTATGAAAAAATTATTGGTAGTACATGGGCTCCTTATAGATTAAGTTCTCGCTATGCTAATGGTCCTATGTTGACAACCGCTTTCAATCAGAATAAAATTCAAAATATTGCCAGCGTTGATATTGTACTGACATCAGATAAATCAAAATGGACACGATGCCCGGTTATCGAAATGGGTCATGAATTTGCTTTAAACGAAGGTAAATCAAAACGTTTTGAATTACGCAGGGGTGCTTCTGTAGATAAAAACGGTAATCCTGATAATTCAGGTACCGGTATGAGTTGGTTCCCCGGATATGCTATCAATGTAGAAACAGGTGAAAGATTAAACATGATGTTTGGTGAAGATTCCAGATTACTAGGTGAAAATGGCAGGGATATGAAATTCAATCCTACATCAACTTATTTAACATCAGTTGGTCAGATGTTGTATTCTTATGGTCTGTATGCTGATGCTGATCCTGAAGTCATGTTTGGTGGCAAACATTACATTTATGTAATGGGAAGCAATCAAAACACACCAGATTTCTGTCCTTCTTATGATGAAGGTCAATGGATTTACAATAAACTGTATGCCGCACCTAATCAAAGCCCACAGCTTACTAACCAGATGTTGGTTTTTAGAGATGTTATGTACACAAGCATTCCTTTATCTATACCAGGTGAAGAGTGGTTAAGTAATGATGTTACTATAAGAATCAGAGTTTCTAAACCCTATGCTAAAAACTATTCTACCTATGGTGCTGCAAATCCTTTGAACAACAATTATCCTCTTTACACTTTCACTATGGATGATTTGGCACCTGAATTTAATAATGTTGAAGCTGCTAAAGATGCACTCGATCTTATTAATGTTGTTCCTAATCCTTATTATGCATACAGTGCTTACGAAACTAACCAGTTAGACAACAGAATAAAAATTACAAATCTTCCTCAAAAATGTACTGTTTCTATATATACTGTTAATGGCACACTTGTGAGACAATATACAAAAGATGAGGAAAAAACATCAGTTGATTGGGATCTGAAGAACCATGCCGGTATTCCTATAGCCGGTGGTGTTTATCTTATCCATGTTAAAGCTGATGGTATAGGAGAAAAAGTTATCAAGTGGTTTGGTATTCTACGTCCAACTGACTTACAATCTTTCTAAGCATTTATGTAATAAAGAAAAAAACGAAAAAATATAAAATCATGAAACATATAAAATTAGTTTTAGCATTTTTATTAGTAATTCAGCTAAGTGTCGGTATTGGTGGCAATCCTGACAGATCAGGTCAAGCCGGTGCCTCAGAGCTTTTGATAAATCCCTTCGCAAGAAGTTCAGGATGGGCAGGTGCCAATGTAGCCAATGTACGCGGTTTGGAATCACAATATCTGAATATTGCAGGATTGGCTTTTACAAAAAAAACCGAATTGATTCTTGCAAGAACAAATTGGTTACAAGGTTCAGGTGTCTTTATTAATTCCTTTGGTATTGCTCAAAGAGTTGGTGAAACCGGAGTCCTAGGTCTTGGAGTCATGTCAATGTCCTTTGGTGATATCCCAATCACAACTGTTGAACAGCCCGACGCGCAAGGAGAAATAGGAAGATTTTCACCCAGTTATATGAACCTTTCAATATCTTATGCCAAAGCATTTTCAAATGCCATTTATGGAGGATTCAACCTGAAAATTATTTCTCAATCCATCCCAGATGCTTCAGCACAGGGGGTTGCTTTAGATGCAGGAATCCAATATGTTACAGGTATGCAAGAACAAATTAAATTTGGAATTTCTCTTAAAAATGTTGGACCAAGAATGCAATTTACCGGTGATGGTCTTTCATTCAGGGGTTTTGTACCTGGTGCACCAGAGCAAATGACAGTTGCTCAACGCTCCGAAGAATTTGAATTACCTTCATTACTGACTATTGGCGGTGCATATGACATACATATTGTCCCTGATGTTCACCGATTAACAATTGCAGGTAATTTTACATCAAATTCATTTACTAAAGATCAATTTATGCTTGGTCTTGAATACGGTTTAAAGAACTATCTTATGTTAAGAGCCGGTTATATGTATGAAAACGGCATCACAAAAATTGCCGAACGAACAACCGCTCTCACTGGACCAACAGCAGGTCTTTCTATCCAGATTCCTTTAAAGAAAGAAAGCACATCAAACTTTTCAATTGACTATTCCTACAGGACTTCTGATCCCTTCCTCGGATCTCACAGCCTTGGTGTCAGAGTGGACTTGTAAACAAAATTTTTATTTTTATTTTTTTAAGAATCCTGTGTAATACAGGATTCTTAATGTTTTTTAATAGGGTAAAGAATTAATTTATTATAAGATATGAATATAAAATATTGCACAACTGAAAGCTTAGAGAAGTTAAAAACAGAATTAAGCTACTTAATAAACACAGAACGACCTGCCATATCACAGCAGATTGCAGACGCAAGAGATAAAGGCGATTTGTCTGAAAATGCAGAATATGATGCAGCAAAAAATGCACAAGGAATGCTTGAACTAAGGATTTCTCAACTTGAAGAAACTATTAGAAATAGCCGTATTATTGATGAGACTAAGATAGATGTGAGTAAAGTTGCAATGCTTTCAACTGTAGAGCTGAAAAACCTCAAAAACAACTCCCATATTACCTATACTTTGGTTCCTGAAAATGAAGCTGATATTAAAAAGGGGAAAATATCTATCAGCTCCCCAGTTGCCAGAGGATTATTAGGCAAATCAACAGGTGATAAGGTAGATATAAAAGTACCTGCAGGTTCTATTGCTTTCGAGATTATTAAAATTTCACGTTAATCTATAAACCTAAGAGAATGGCAAATATTTTTTTGAAAATAATTGACGGCACAATTCCATGCTATAAAATAGCTGAAAATGACGATTATTTAGCCTTTTTAGACATAAACCCTTTAGCTGAAGGACATACTTTAGTAATCCCCAAAAATGAAACAGATTATATATTCGACATGAATGATGAGAGTTTTAAGGGTTTATTTCTTTTTGCAAAGAAAGTCGCACTTGCAATTAAAAAAGTTGTTCCCTGCAAAAAAATTGGTATTTCTGTTCTAGGACTTGAAGTTCCTCATGCCCATATACATCTCGTTCCAATTAATTCGGTGTATGATATTGACTTTAAAAGAGAAAAAATTAAATTTACACCAGAAGAGTTTCAGAAAATTGCTTCTGAAATAAGTGCATTGGTTTAATTTCTTATTCGCTGTTAATTACAGTTAATATTATCCTAATCTATCTGGATTTTTGTCTATAAAAGAACTCCAGCCCTTATAATTGCTTGAGGAGCTTAATGCTCCCTCCTGATAATGATGACATAGTGCAACTGCAATCGCATCAGTAGCATCGAGAAATTTTGGCATTTCCATCAATTTAAAAATTTGCTGTAACATGGCTGAAACCTGCTCCTTTGACGCACTGCCATTTCCACATACAGATTGTTTGATTTTTTTTGGCGAATATTCAAATATAGGGATTGTCCTGTAAAGAGCAGCAGCAATAGCAACTCCCTGGGCACGTCCTAACTTCAGCATTGATTGAACATTTTTACCAAAAAACTGAGATTCAATTGCCAGTTCATCAGGGTGATACTTTTCTATAATTTCAAGTGTTGATTCAAATATTTTCTTTAATTTGCCGGCAGGGTCTTTAATTTTTTCTAAATTTACAACGTCTAATGTAACAAGTTCGACCTTTTTATTGTAAACAGCTATTACACCGTAACCCATAATTCGGGTTCCAGGATCTATGCCTAAAATAATTTTTTCTTTCAGATCTGACACGATTACATATAATGAATAAAACAAAAGTATTAAAAATAGCAGGCATATTCATAAAGATTTTAATCATTTTTTTAACTTTTGGGTTTATTTACTATGAAATTTTTCTACGTAAAGACATCAACAATATAATTACTTTTTTCATAGATATTGATTTAAGCCTTATTGCCTCTACATCATTAATTTCCGCAATAGTACTTATGCTTGCCAATTGGTTCTTTGAAATTAAAAAGTGGCGCCTGCTGATGGAAAATTTGCAAGAATTACCTTTTACTAAAGCCTTTACAGGAGTTTTTTCAGGAATAACAGTGAGCACATTCACACCCAATCGAACCGGTGAATACGCAGGAAGGGTATTTGTTCTAAATTATGAAAACAGATGGAAAGGTGTAGTTCTTACAATTGCAGGCAGTCTGAGTCAACTTTCCAGCACATTAATTTTCGGGTTTGCTGCTTTTTTCTTCTTCTTACCTTTAATTGAAATTTCTCAAAGCAACCTTTACATAATTAAGTTTACTTTGTTTTTATTAATACTTACTGTTCTCTGGATATTTTTTAATATTCCAAAGTTCTATTCCATTTTAATGTATCTGAGGATATTTAAACGCTACGACAGATATTTAGCTGTTCTTAAACAAATACAAACAATTCAATTAGCTAAAATATTATCTTACAGCATTTTGAGACACCTCATTTTTTCGACTCAATTTTACTTATTATTGATTTTTTTTGGGCTTGAAATTTCATTTGCAGAGAGTATCATGTTAACGTCAATTGTTTTTCTGATAATTACTATTATCCCTACTGTAGCATTGGCAGAAATGGGTATAAGAGGTGCTGTTTCAATTTTCATTTTCGGTTTTTATTTTACCGATAAAACTTACAATATTGAGCTTATCACTCTTTCAGCTTCTTTTTTTCTTTGGGTTATAAATTTGGTTATTCCTGCATTGATTGGTTCCTTGCTTATTACACGTCTAAATTTTTTTAAAAATAAATGAGTCTGTTTTATACTATAGTTACCCTATTGGTGTCAATTTCATCTCTGATCTATGCAGTAATTGTGCTTACTTTTTTTGATGGTTGGATGAAGTTACCAAATCTTACACCTTCCCGAACACGACAGTTTACAAAAGTCTCAATAATAATTGCCTGCAGAAATGAAGAGGATTATATCATACGCTGCCTTGAATCAATTGTAAATAATAATTATGCAAAAGAATATTATGAAATAATCATTGTTGATGATAACTCTGATGACAACAGTTTGAATTTGATTTATAAATTTTCTGAAAATCATCCAGATGTTATAATAAAAGTCTATAAACTTGGAGATATAGGTTCAGTAGGTAAAAAAGAGGCAATTAGGTATGGGGTTGGACATGCTTTGAACAATCTTATTTTAACTACAGACGGTGATTGTGTAGTGCCTGAGAACTGGATCAGCCTATTTGTGTCCTCTCATATCAACAACCAAGCAAAACTCATCTGTGGTCCTGTCAGTTATTTCCCACAAAAAGGTTTTTTTCAGCAATTTCAATTACTTGACTTTCTGAGCCTTGTGGCATCTTCTGCTGGAGCTATTGGAAATGGTAAAGCTTTTATGTCGAATGCAGCGAATATGGCTTTTGATAAGGAAACGTTTAATGCTCTTCAAAAAAACAGAAATGATGATAATTTAGCATCAGGCGATGATATTTTCTTATTACATGCTATAAAAAAAACACCATGCAAAAGGAATAAGTTTTCTAAAATCTAAACAAGCAATTGTTTATACAGAACCTAAAGAAAATCTTGACGAGTTAATTAATCAACGTGTACGTTGGGCTTCTAAATCTAAAAGCTATGAGGATTTTTTTGCTTTGTTTGTTGCTGCTTCTGTTTATGATATGAGTGTCTCCTTTGTTGCACTCTTTTTTCTGGGTTTTCTTAATATTTTTTTCTTAAAACTTGCTGCAGCATTATTAATTATAAAAATTATTGTTGATTTCCCTTTGCTTTTATCCTTTTCACGTTTTGTTAACAGAAGTGATTTAATGAAGCATTACCTTTGGATTCAAATCCTCTACCCTTTCTATATGGCTTATGTGGCAACATATTCAATTTTTTGCGGGAAATTTTATTGGAAAGACAGGTTAATAAAATAAGCGTAAGTAGAAAATAATTTTTTCAAAAGAAAACACATACAATATTATTGATTCGTACAATACAATCCAATCAATTCATCAACATTCTTACTCCCTAAATCTTTAGCTTTATACCAATGTTTACAGGCTTCTGCATAATTGAACCGTCTCAGGTAAATGATGCCTTTACTTCTTACAGATTCAATATTATTGGGGTCAATTTCAAGTGCTTTGTCAATATAATAATCGGCTTTTTCAATTTCAAACAAATTTCCATAAATAGCTCCCAGATTATTATAAGGCTCTATAAAGCGGGGATTCTTTTCAATGGATAATTCAAAGTTTTTAATCGCTTCGGGAGTATTTTCAGTTCTGTAATAAGCAGCTCCTAAAAAATTATACAGCAAATGGTTATTAATACCCAAATCGCGTGCACGACTCATATCTTCAATCACACCCTGATAATCACCCAGTTTATCTTTAAGATAGCCTCTGTTATAAAAACTGATCATATCAGTTGTATCAAGCATTAATGCGGTATTGTAATCATCAAGGGCTTTTTCTGATGAATCCAATTTATTAAGATAGTAATTGGCCCTCACACCAAATGCTCTTGCAATGTAAGGAACTTCGGGATTCTTACTTATAATATCGGTAGCAAGGGTAAAATCATTTGACCATGCTTTATTCCTTTGAAAAGTGAGATATGAAAAAATAAGTCCTGTTATGATAGTTATAAAAATGAAAGCTTTTCTAATATTGACATTTTTAATTTCAAAAAGCAAATATCCCAGGGTAATGTAAAGGCCAATGTAAGACAGATAAGTATAACGGTCGGTAACAATAAATAAGCGTGAAGGAATTATTTGAAGTGTCAAAGAAATTGCTGCCATAAAGAAAAGAAAACCAAAAAGTATGTATCTTTTTTTTCTAAACTTAACCACCAGAAAAGTTACAATTGCTAACACAAAAGGAGCCACATAAAAAACAAGAGGTAAGAGATTATTTACCTTCTCAGGATAAACGTAAACAGGGCATAAGTTAACAGGAACAAAAAGCCTGTATAAATAGAAAACAATAGAATATGAGAGCAAAAAGAAGTTATCAAGAAAAGTAAATTTATCGAGCCCTTGAAGTATATTACCGGTTGTTCCTTCATCGGAAATAGTAATAATACCGAAAATAAGAGATAAAATAAAAAGTGGAATTTTTTCTAAGATAAAACGCTTATCAATTTTACGCTTAAGGTAAAGATCTATCACTAAAATTATTAGAGGTAGGGTTACTGCATGAGCTTTGGAGAAAAGAGATAACAGAAAAAAAATAAGTGTTAGAAAGTAAAATTTAAGTTTAAAATTATCTTTTATATAACTGATATAGAAGTATAAAGACCATAGATAGAAGAATACAAACATAGAACTGCTTCGAGCTGAAATCCATGTTACAGCCTCAACACTCATAGGATGAACAGCAAAAAGAAAAGCAGAGAAAAGAGCTATAACTTTATTATTGGTAAGTTTTCTTACAAAAACAAAAAGGACAATAATATTTAATAAATGAAATAAAATATTGAGCATGTGGTATGGCGTAGGGTCCATCCCAAAATATTTATATGTAATAGCAAAAGAAAGAATGGGCAGAGGTTGATACATCAACACATAATAATTACTGAAATAGGTACTGATTTGTGATGCACTGAAATTTACAATCTCAGGATAGTCAGCAAAATACTCATTATCATCAAAGTTTAAAATCTCGTTATCCAGACTGTTAGAATAAATAAAAGCTGTTAAAATGATTATTAGGATCAATAACCATTCATAAGGAAAAGATTTTTTTTGTGCAACAGTCTTAATATTTGGCTGTTGTTTTAATATCTTTTGTGATTGATTTTTTTTGAATCTGTTTTTGTCTTTACTCATTATTTACAATATTGATTTACCCAGTACATCGCATTCGAATTTCCCTGATTATGGGCTGAATACCATTTTTCACATGCTTCTTCTATGCGGCCAAGATTTAACAATGCAATGCCTGAATTAATTAATGCTTCTGAATTATTATTATCAAGATTAAAAGCTTCTGTAAAATCATTAAGGGCTCCTGAAAAATCATTCATTTTCCCTTTTATAATGCCTCTTGTGTTATAAAGAAAAGAATTACCGGAGGAAAGTAAGATAACTGCATCAATATCATTTATTGCACCGTGAAAGTCATTCATATCACTTCTAAGATTACTTCGGTTGGAATAAGCATCTGTATAAACCGAGTCTAGCTCAATTGCCTTATTGAAATCCAAAAGGGCTTTATCATATTCCTTAAGCTGATGATGTGCCAAACCTCTGTTGTTATAAAGCTTGGGCTTATCAGGTTTTTTTTCTATCGAGATGTTAAGGTCTCTAATAACACAGTCAAAATCCTTTAGCTTAAAACAAGATGTAGCCCTGTTGTTATGCACATCTTCATAATCGGGATTAATTTCTATCAAACGCGTAAATAAATCGTAAGCTTCTTCATCTCTGTCTTGTTTGCTCAGATGTAAACCCAAATTATTGAGTCCTGCTTCCAATACGGGATTCATTTCCAATGCGTGAGTCCAGAGTGTTCCACTGTCTTTCCAAACCTTATTCTGTTGCCATGTTGTAAATGTTAAATAAGCCAAAAAGATCAGACCGAAAACCAACATAAAATTTTTGTACCTTTTGTAAAACTCCGCAAAGAAAAAAGAAGCAATAAACGATAGACCAATATAAGGCACATAAGTATATCGCTCAGCAACAACAGCTTGTCCAATCCCAATAACCTGAATAACCAATGAAATATTTATTAAGAAGAAAAGAAGCCCAAAAATCAGCACCTGTTTATATTCTTTCCTAGCTTTTATAACAAGTATTACTATAGCAATTAAAACAAAAGGAGCGATATAATATATTACAGGCAGAAAGTTATCTTCCAAAGATGGATATGGATGTAAAGGAGAAAAACTGTAGGGAATAATAAATCGAAAAATATAAAAAAACAAAGCATAAGCAGGTAAGAATATCCTGTTGATAACTGAATATAAATTACCCAAATCTCCTATAGCTCCCACCTGTGTTTTTATTGCGATTAGGCCAAATAATATTGATAAGGCAAAAAAAGGAAGTGTTGAAATAATGTCTTTAACTGAGATTTTTTTATTTATATAAAAGGCCATTAAAAGCAACACCGGTGATAATGTTACTGCTGCGGACTTTGACATTAAGGATGCTATAAATAAAAGAAATGCATAAACTAGATATTTTACATGACCACTCTTACTTTGAAGATGTTTTAGATAAAATATTAGAGAACCAAGAAAGAAAAATGTGTATAAAACATCTTTTCTTTCTGAGATCCATGCAACAGACTCAACATGCATGGGGTGTAGAGCAAAAAGCAATGCTGTAATAAGAGGTATTTCAACCCTTTTCGATATCAGTTTAAAAAGTACAAAAACCATCAAAGTGTTGAGGAGGTGGAGCAATAAATTTGTGAAATGAAAAATTTTTGGATTTAATCCAAAGTATTTATATTCAATAGCATAGCTCAATGTTGTGAAAGGGTGATAGTTACCAAAATAAGCATTACTAAAAATATTTTTTATACCCGCAGCACTTAAGTCTTTGATATAAGGGTTATCATGAATGTATGTTTCATCATCCCAATTTGTAAAATCATTATTAATTGTATTTAAAAAAACAAGTGCTGTCAATACTAATATAAAACCAACATATAAATTCTGACGCTTACCCGCAAAAGAGTTATGTGATTTTTTAATATTAGTTTCTTTGTTTGGAAATTGTTTGGAAACTTTTGCCTTCTTCATAAATTTTTATTTACAAAATTCCTTCAACAATTCATTAGCATAAGTACTCCCTTGAATTGACGAAATTTGCCAGTTTGAACATGCTTTTTCAATATTATTCATATAAAAATGAGCAATGCCTTTATTTAGATATGCAGTAGTAAACTTATCATTTAACTCTATTGCCTTGTTGAAATCTAAAATGGCGGCGGGATAATCTTCAACTTCAACCAATAATTTCCCACGGTTATTAAATGCATTATGAAGATGGTCATTAGCTTCAATGGCATTATTAAAATCTGCAAGTGCGCTGTCATAATTCTTCATTTCTGTATAAACCAAGCCCCTGTTATTATACGCATCTGCATAGTTGGGGTCTATTTCAATTGCTTTACTATAGTCGCCTAATGCTTTATTGACGCTATCCTTTTCAAAT
>JAQVVM010000008.1:0-23373 GCA_028698995.1 Bacteroidales bacterium | reverse complement strand
TTATAAAAAGCCAATCCAAAATCTGAGTTTAATTCTAGTGCCTTATTATAATCGCATATAGCATCTTCTATAAACCCCAATTCAAATTTAGCGAGTCCTAAATTATTGTAAGCTAATTCATAAGTTGGATTAATGTCGAGTGCTTTCTCATAAACTTCTATGGCTTTGTTAAAATCCCTCTGTCTGTAATAAACATCTCCTAAGTTAATATAGGCCGTTTCGTTAAGAGGATTGATTTCAATCTCTGATGTCCATAATGTAACATTATTTTCCCAGACACTTATTCGAGAATTTGTTGTGAAAATTAAAAAACCTGAATATACAATGAGAGCAAACGAAATTAGAGAATGTTTTATAGAATATTTTTTCGAGACAAATTCAATAAATTTATACAGGATTACAAAAAATCCAATACCACTAAGATAGACATATCTTTCTGCTGTTATTCCTGTTCTATCAGTAGGAATCAAGTGTATAACAAGTATAATATTAATCAGAAAAAACAAAGCAGCAAAGTAGAAAGTTCGTTTTTCTGATTTAATAAACTTCAAAAAGACTACTATTAAAAATAATATCAAAATTGGTGACAGGTAATAAATAAAAGGAAGGAAATTATCAATTTTATCGGGATATAAATAAATCACTTTCTGGTGTATTGGTACTAATAGCTTAAAGATGTAGAAAGAGATAGAATGAAAAATAAAGAAAATACGGTCAAGGTAATTATAATAATCACTCATACTTTGATATTGGTTGGCTGTCTTTGGTAAAAGAGCAATAAGTCCAAAAAACAATGCTAAAAGCAAAAATGGGATTTTCTCAATAAATGTTTTCGATTCAAATTTTCTTTTAAAAAAATAATCTAGACTAAAAAGCAAGAGGGGCAAAACAACTGCTGTTGACTTTGATAATAGGGCTAAAAGAAAAAAAGATATTGCAAACCATAAGAAAGAACTCTTATAATTGCTTTGTAAATATTTAATATAGAAAATTAAACTAAGAAGAAAAAAGAAGGAAAAAAGTAAATAATTACGTGCAGAAGCCCATGCTACGACCTCAACCTGCATTGGATGGAATGAAAACATCAAGCTCACAAAAGTTGAAAGCAATTTGTTTTTGAAAAGGAGTAAGATCATATAAAATATCAAAATGACATTAAATAGATGTAAACATAAATTTACCAGTTTATAAGAAAATGGTTCAAAATCAGAAAAATAATAGTTAATAGCGTAAGATAATGTTGTTAGGGGTTGATATTCACCTTTATCCTTATCAGGAGTAAAAATGTCTTTAATATTATCAGGGGAAAGTGACCTAATTTGTGAATTATTAGTTATCATATCGGGATCATCCCAATTAAGAAATTCCTGTTTTTGAATCTTGCCAAATAAAAAAAATGTCAGTAATAAAATTGGAATTAGATATAAAAATATACCATATTCTGGAAGGTTATTTCTCTGGTTATTTATATTTCTTTTACCCTTTCTCATAGTATTATTTACAATAATTCTCCAACAACTCCTTCGCATAACTATCGCCGTATTTATTTGCTTCTTGCCAGTTAGTACATGCCTTTAGAATATTATTGAGGTAAAAATAGGCGATTCCTTTATTTAAATATGCAGATGCAAACTCGCTATTGATTTCAATAGCCTTTTTAAAATCATTGATGGCTTCGGAATAGTTTTGCATTTCAACATGTACTTTACCCCTATTGTTAAAAGCGCTATAGAGATTACTGTTATAAGAAACAGCCTTATCAAAATCTGAAAGCGCATTATCATGTTCTTTCAGCTTATTGTACATCAATCCCCTATTGTTATAGGCATCTGCATATGCCGGATTAATCTCTATTGCCTTTGAGTAGTTGACAATGGCTCTTGGAACATTGTTTATTTTGTCATATACATTCCCTTTATTATAATACGCTTTCTCATAATTAGGATTAATTCTGATAGCCATTCTATAATCATTTATTGCAGCATCATAATTACCGAGCTCAAATTCGGCCAATCCTAAATTATTGTAAAAAATTTCGCTTTCTGGTAAAATTTCTAATGCTTTTTTAAAGTCCATTACGGCGCCTTCGAAATCTCCAAAATTATATTTTGCCAAACCTCTTTTATTAAATGCTTCCGCATTATTTGGACTTATAGCGATTGGAACATCATAGTCAGCTATAGCACCGGCAAAATCACCAATGGCAGTTTTGGCGGAAGCTCTGTTATAATAAATACCCAAATCTTTCGGTTTCAATTCAATAGCTTTGTTAAAATCTTCGATAGCTCCATGATAATCTCCTGAATGCGATCTTTCAAGGCCTCTGTTATTATAGGCAACTGCATTTTTGGGATTTATTCTTATCTCTTCGCTCCATAAGGTCATATTACTTTCCCAAACATCTATTCTTTTGTTTGTGTTAAATAAAAGAAATCCAAAATAAAAGAAGGTAATAAAATAAATAAGGTACTTCATTGCTGCATATTTTTTCAGAAAGTACTGAATAAACACACCAATTATTAAAAACATTCCGATGGAACCGATATACACGTAGCGATCTGTAACTATTGCCCTATGCCAGTAGGGTATAAAATGTAAAATTAGAATAACATTTGACAATAAAAAGAAAACACCAAAGATGATTGTCCTTTTTTCAATTTTATTATATTTTATTAAAAAGAATAACAGCAAAATAAAAAGAGGTGCTAAATAAAATAATAAAGGTAAAAATGCACCTGCTTTAACAGGATACATGTATAACACTTTAAGGTTAAGGGGGAATAGTAATTTTATGAAATAAAAAGACATGGAATAAAAGCCAAAAAACATCCTATCAATAAATCCATATTGATCTGACATACTGGCAAAATGCCCAATAGTTTTGGGGATAAGGGCAATAATTCCAAAAATAAAAGACAATGCAAAAAATGGTAATTTCTCTAAAAGCAATCTGGTCCTAATTTCTCTTTTGTAATAATAATCAAAGCACAGTAATGATAATGGTAAAATAACAGCTGAAGCTTTTGAGAAAAGAGCAAAAACAAAAAAGAGGAGGGCATATATCAAATATTTTCGTCTCAAATCATTCTGGATATACTTGATATATGAAATTATACTCAGCAGAAAAAACAGTCCAAATAGAACATAGTTATGGGCCGAAACCCAAGCAACAACTTCAACCTGAAGAGGATGAAGTGCAAAAAGAAAACTTACAAAAAAAGAAAGCAGGTGGTTTTTACTTAATAAAAAGATAAGATAGAATACCAAAACAATATTTAGCAAATGAAAGAATAAATTCGAAAGTAAATATGAAGCAGGATTTAACCTAAAGAAATGGTAACTAATAGCATAAGACAATGTAGTAAGTGGCTGATATTCATTCATTTCTTTTGACGGTGTAAAAATATTCATAACACCTTCAAAACTTATAGATCTAATCTGAGCATTGTTTGTAACCATAATGGGGTCATCCCAATTAGTCAAATCATGCTTTCTAATTCTTCCAAAAAACAATACTGTTAGAATTAAAATTAATAAAACTAAATTAAAACCAAGTTTCAAAGGTTTATTGGTCTTATTATTTTTTTCTTTTTCGGGTCTAACTATTTTTTTCTTATTACTGCTTTTCATCCCGAATTAAATTATTTGCAATATTTCAACATCAAATCAGAAGCGAATTGAGAGCCAAGGTCCTGTGCAATAGAAAAATTTCTGCAAGCTTCGTTTTTACGATTCAACTCGATATGCAGAATGCCAAGATTAACATAAGCATCTGAAAAATTGGAGTTAATCTCAATTGAACGAGAAAAATCAGCCATAGCTGCATCATATTGTTTTAACTTAGCATAGGAAATACCTCGGTTATTAAAAGCTTCAATATTCATAGGATCAGTTTCAATAGCTGTATTATAATCAGCAATAGCTTCATCAACTTTTCCAATTTTCGAAAATATATTTCCTCTGCTGTAATAAGCATCTGAATAATTGGGATTTATCTCAATTGATTTTGAATAATTTGCAATAGCCATACTGTCATCACCCATTTCTCCACGAATACTACCCCTGTTGAAAAATGCTTCGGCATAATTAGGATTTATATTTGAAGCCATTTTATAATCATCAATAGCTCCAGAATAATCGCCGGTTTCTTTTTTGGCAATACCTCTGTTGTTATAGGCTTCAAAAAAATTAGGATTTAAAGAAATGGCCATATCAAAATCCGAAATTGCAGATTCAAAATCTTCAAGCAGATACAAAGCTTCTCCTCTGTTGGCATAGGCAAGTGCATTATTGGGGTTTACTTTAACTTCTTGAGACCATAAAGTGAGACTATCCGACCATGTATTAATCCGAAAATGTGTAGAAATCAATAAAAATCCTAAATAAAAAATTAACGAAGTGTAAATAAGGGTGCTTTTTTCTGAATATTTATTTAGCAAATGGAAAACTAAGTAAGCAATTATAAAAAAAACGCCTATACTTCCTAAATAAGTATATCGTTCTGCTACAATACCAACATGAAAAAATGGAATAAAATGTAAAACAAAAATGATATTAGATATTAGAAACAAACATCCAAAAATTAATACGCTGCTCCATGATTTAATTAAACTCAATGCATAAATAATTAAAAACACAAAAATAGGTGCTATGTAAAATATAAAGGGCAGAAGGTTGTTTGTCTTTTCAGGGTACAAATAGATTAGTTTCTGTGAAAATGGGATGATTAATTTTATCACATAAAAAGAAAATGAATAAAATCCAAAAAACAACCTGTCTATAAAATTAAAATTTTCTGCCAATGTAATCACAACTTGATTTTCCGCTTTTGGTATCAAAGCAATTATTCCAAAAATCAGAGAAAGCAAAAAGAATGGAACCTTTTCAAAAATCAATTTCCATTCAAATTTTCTTTTCAGATAATAATCAAAAGTCAACAAAACCAGCGGCAAAACAACAGCAGTGGCTTTTGTAAAAAGAGACAGAATAAAAAAAACAACAGCGTAGATTATATATTTTCTTCTATAATCAGATAGGATATATTTCAAATAGTAAACAGAAGACAACAAAAAGAAAAAGCTGAAAATAAGATAGTTAGATGCAGAGGCCCATGCAACAACTTCTACCTGCAATGGATGAACCGCAAAAAGTATGCTCACAAAAAATGCAATTATTTTTTTCTTACATAACAGAATAATCAGGTAAAAAACCAGGATAATATTTAACAAATGAAAAATCAGATTGAAAATAAAATATGGAGCAGGATTCAGTTCAAAAAAATGATAAATTATTGCATAAAAAAATGTTGTGAGAGGTTGATACTCATTCATGCTTGAAGAAGGAATAATCATTTGTGTTAGGTTCTCGGAAGTTAATGAACGGATCTGGATATTATTTGTAACCATATCCTGATCATCCCAATTTACAAATTCATGTTGGGAGGTTCTGATAAATAACAAAAAAGTGAGAAATAAAACAGGAATCAAATATTTATAATACTCAATATTCCAGTCTGTGTATTGTTTTAGTTTCTTTTGCTTAAGTGCTGTAGAACAGGAATTTTTTCTTAACATTTTTTCTTTTCTATAAAACAAGTACTACAAAAATACTTTTTTCTTTTTAATCATGGATAGTTCCTAAATTTCTTTTCAGGGATTTGCATGTGCACAAAAAAGCTCAAGAAGCTCATTTGCATTTACAGCACCTAAGTTTTGTGCTTTTCTGAGGTGCTGGCATCCCTGTTCAATCTGTTGATTCTCAATTAATAATAGACCCAAATTCAGATAAGCTTCTGTAAATTCAGGATTATTATCCAGAGCAAGTTTAAAATCATTAAAAGCGGCATCTGTATTTTTAAAAATGCTATTAATGATACCTCGGTTATTATATGCTTCGGCATAATTTGGGTTTATCTCAAGCACCTGATTATAATCTGATAATGCCCCATAATAATCGCCAATATCCGCCCTTGCAACACCTCTTCCAAAATATACTTCCTCAGAACAGGAAGCCATTTCAATGACTTTGCTAAAATCACTGATTGCCATCTGAGCTTGTCCCATTTTACCATCTAAAATACCTCGGTTAAAATAGGCACTGGTATAAACCGGATCATATTCAATTGCTTTATTATAATCTACTAAAGCTTCTGTTAACAAGCCTAATTGCTCCTTAGCATTTGCACGGTTATTGAATGATTCTGCGTACTCTGGATTAATTTCAATAGCTTCATTATAATCTTTTATTGCTTCCTCAAAAAAAGCTTTTTTACTTAGAGCATTTCCTCGGTTATTGTAAGCAATAGCATTTATTGGGTTTGTCCTTATTTCTTCTGTCCATAACGAGATACTGTCTTTCCATACGCCAACTCGCATATAAGTTTGAAAAATTAAAATTGTAACATAAATAGAAATCGCAGAAAAAATAATGATTCTACCTCTTTGATATCTTTTAATCATAAAAATAATGAAAAGTCCAATACAATAGAAGAAACCAGGACTTCCTAAATAGACGTAGCGGTCTGCTGTCATACCACTATGCCAGAATGGAATAAAATGTAAAACAAAGAAAAGGCTTAAAATAAAATACATAACCCCAAAGACAATATTTCTTTTCTCAATTCGATTAAATCGTAAAAACAGAAAAAGCAAAAAAATAAAAACGATGGACAGATAGATTACTAATGGGAAAAAACCATCTGTTTTTTCGGGATATAAATAAATAACTTTAAGAAATACCGGTATTAACAATTTGATGAAATAAAATGATAAAGCATAAAAGCCAAGGAAAATCCTGTCAAAAAAATTATACCCTTCAACAACCTGTAAATCAATAAAATTTGCAACTTTTGGCATTAAAGCAATGAAACCGAAAATTATTGATAAGCTTAAAAAAGGAATTTTTTCGAGGAAGAGTCTTCTGTCTATCTTCCTTTCAAAAATGTAATCAATGCAAAACAAAACGAGCGTTAATGTGACTGCAGTTGATTTTGAAAGCAAAGCAGGTATAAAAACTATAAATGCCGATAATAGGTATTCATTCTTTAAACCGTGCATAATATATTTCACATAAAATAATAAAGAACACATGAAGAAAAAAAACATAAGGGTATAATTTTGTGCTGATACCCAAGCCACAACCTCTACTTGCATGGGATGAACAGCAAAAAGAAGGCTCACAAAAAACGAAAGCATGTGATTTTTTGACAGAAAAATTATCAGATAAAATACTAATATAATATTTAACAAATGAAAAATTAGGTTAGTAATTAAATAGGGTGCAGGATTCAATTCAAAAAAATGATAATTGATGGCATAAGCCAATGTTGTTAATGGTTGGTACTCATTTACATTTTCTGATGGTGTAAAAATGTGCAAAAGTCCTTCATAAGACAAATCCCTTATTTGCATGTTCTCAACTACAACATCAGGATCATCCCAGTTGGTGAATTCATGATTTCTTATGCGTCCGTAAATTAAAATCGTAATTACCAAAACAGGAAGAATAAACAAAAAACCATTGGGTAAAGGACCTATTCCAGTTTTAAGTTCTTTAATATGATTTCTTTTTAAAGCAGCGTTATTCATATAAATATATTTTCTGAAAATAAAACCCCTTAATAAGGTTAATATATCCTTTAATCTATATAAAGCAAAAACAAATATAATCAAGTTTCTAATACTAACTATGATAAAAATGTTAATTTTGTAAAAATCATTTTTCTATGAAAATCAAGTTTGTTCTTACTTTTGTTATATTTATAATTTTTCATCAATATCAAAATGTATATTGCCAGAGTATAAAGCACACCCTTAGTGGTTTTATCAGGGAAAAAGGAAGCAGAGAAACACTCATTGGGGTTAATGTTTATTTTCCACAAACAAGAACAGGTACAATAAGTAACACCTATGGGTTCTATTCAATAACCCTTCCAGCCGATACTTATCAGGTTACATTTTCATATGTGGGTTATCAGTCTCGAAATTTTTCAATCGACCTTACAACCTCTGATGTAAATCTGAATGTTGACCTTGACTACACCCTTGAACTTAGTGAAGTTGTTATAACTGCGGATAAATTTGAACGAATAAGTGAAAGTCCCCATATGAGTGTTATTGAAATACCTGTGAGACAGGTGAAATCAATTCCAGCATTATTGGGAGAAAAGGATGTGCTCAAAGTAATTCAGTTAATGCCCGGGGTACAAAAAGGCAGTGAAGGCTCAAGCGGCTTATATGTTAGGGGTGGTGGTGCAGATCAAAACCTTATAATCCTTGATGATGCCACTGTTTATAATGCTTACCATTTGTTTGGGTTCTTTTCTCTCTTTAATGGCGATGCCATTAAAAGCATACAGCTTATTAAAGGGGGTTTTTCTTCCCGCTATGGCGGTAGATTATCCTCTGTGCTTGATATCAATCTCAAAGATGGAAACCGACAAAAATATTCAGGTGAAGCAGGTATTGGTCTTATTTCTTCAAGACTTCTGCTGGAAGGTCCTATCATAAAGGACAAGTCCTCTTTTATTGTTTCCGGTAGGCGTACTTATTTAGATGCTTTGATAGCTCCTTTCATGACCGGTGATGAAAAAGGCGGCTATTATTTCTACGACCTCAATGCAAAAATAAATTATGATATTGATGATAAAAATAAATTGTTCTTAAGTGGTTATTTTGGTAAAGATAAGTTCTATTTCAAATACAAGGATTATAACTCCGAAACCGAAGCTGGTCTTTTCTGGGATAATTCTACCGCAACTTTAAGATGGAACCACTTGTTCAACAATAAAATGTTTGCTAATACTTCATTCATTTTTAGCAATTACCGCCTTAATATATATATTGAAGAAAAAATTGACACTTCAAAATATAATTTGAGCTATAGTTCAGGAATTAGAGATTTTGGTCTAAAATATGATTTTGAATATCACTACTCCCCTACCCATACCTTCAGAGCCGGTTTAATTTCTACCAACCACTTATTTACACCTAGTGCTGTTGTTTTAAAAGATGATTACCTTAACGAGTTTAAGTCCGAAATATCGGCTATAAATACTCTTGAATCAGCAGTTTACATTGAAGACGAAATAAAAATAAAAGAACGAACAAAGCTTAATATCGGATTACGCGCCAGCCATTTTCTTCAAGGTAAAAAATCATATTTTAATCCTGAACCAAGATTATCGGCTGCCTATCTTATTACAGACGATTTAGCAGCTAAAGCTTCTTACAGCGTTATGAATCAGTCTGTTCACCTTCTCAGCAACACCGGTCTTGGGCTCCCCACAGATTTATGGGTGCCTTCAACAGATAATATTCCTCCTCAAAACACCTATCAGATAGCTGCCGGTTTAGCCAAAGATGTTGTGCCTTACAATTTCAGTATTTCTCTTGAAGGTTATTATAAAAAATCTAAAAACACCCTTGGCTACGTTGAAGGTGCAAGTTTTTTGCTAATTGACGACCCTTCCGAAGCTGGTAATATTGACTGGGAACAAAATATTACTCAGGGTCAGTCTTGGTCTTATGGCACTGAATTATTGTTACAACGTAAAACCGGACGCCTCTCCGGATGGATAGGATATACGCTCTCATGGACTGAATTGCAATTCGACAATGTTAACTTTGGTAAAAGATTCTACGCCCGCTACGACAGAAGACACGATGTTTCTGTCGTGGGTATTTTCGAAATTACAGATAAAATAACATGCTCATCAACATGGGTTTACGGGACAGGAAATGCCATAACAATGCCCCTTGCAGAATATAATCCCGTTCCCCATATGTTATTCGGAGACAATGACTATTATGGAAATGGAAACTTTTTTTATGGCTCTGTTAACGAATACGGAGAGAAAAACAGTTTCAGAATGGCGCCCTATCACCGTCTTGATATTGGTATTCAGTTTCATAAACAAATGCCTAAGTATGAAAGAACTTTCGAATTCAGTATTTATAATGTGTACAACAGACAAAATCCTTATTTCTATTTCATTGGTTACGATGACCGCACAAATAGTCGCGTTTTAAAACAAATTTCTCTCTTCCCCATTATTCCTTCTGTTTCTTGGAATATTAAATTTTAATCTTGAAAAATCTCAAAATATGAATATTCTTAAAACAATTCTAATCATTACAATTCTGTCTTTTCTATTTTCCTGTGAAAAAACAGTAACCGACATTGAGCTGCCACAACAAGAACCTAAACTCGTTGTAAATGCTTATATTTCTCCCGAAGACACAATTATTCAGGTTAATGTAAGTTTGTCACATCCCATATTTAAACCTTATGATTACAACGACAACAACCAAAGTGTCGAAAATGCGACAGTTAAAATATCATCTAATGGTAATGAATTAATTATACCTTATAACTTTACTGACTATGCTTATATTTCAAGCACCTCTAATTTCCCAATTGTTGAAGGCCAAACCTACAGACTCGATGTTTCAACTCCCGATGGCAAATCTGTAAATGCAAGCTGTACTGTTCCTAAAAAAAACTCAAGCATTCAACATCTTTCTACTGATACTGTTAATGATGAATGGGGTGGAAAAATGTTAAGAATTAAGATTAAATTCTTTGATCTGCAAGGTGTGGGAAACTTCTACAGAGTTGGAGGTGCACTTGATTATGTCGATTTGTATGGTTCAATTACAGACACTTTCTCGTCTGGTCTTTCTCCAAAATACAATCTCGAATTTTTCACAGATGCAACGAATGATGGTGAAGACATTCTATCTGAGTTAAATTATTGGACGTATGATGAATCCGAATGGATGCATTTTACCCGTTTAAGAATTTTTCTTTTGTCAGTTGATAGCCATTATTATAACTTTCACAAATCCTTATCTAATTATCAAGGGGATAGTCCTTTTTCTGAACCTACAATAATCTACTCAAATATTGAAGGTGGAATGGGTGCTTTTGCTGCATACAGAAAGCATGTAATTAATGTAACCATTAATTAATTTTTTACCTGACAGCAAATTTTTCTCTTTTTTTAATCAACCTGAGCCATGAGGTTATTATTTTATTGAACTTGGTTTTCACAAACAAAAAGTGTCTTTTTTTTTAGAAAAACAATTCAAATTGTTAGTAACTTTTAAAAAAATGACCATGGTTTTTTAATATTTTTACGAAGCGAAAAACAATTAAAAACCACATAACAAAAATGACAGATTTACCTCAGGAAAATGTGATTATTCAGGAAAATCCTGAACCCGCATCATCGTTTACACACCTTCATGTGCACACCCAATTTTCTGTTCTGGATGGGGCAGCTCCATTAAATAAACTTATTAAGAAAGCAAAAAGTTTAAACATGAATGCCCTTGCTATAACTGACCACGGAAACATGTATGGCGTTCAGCGTTTTGTTAAAGAGGCTTTAAATAATAAAATTAAACCAATAATTGGTTGCGAAGTATATATCACTGATGGAAGTCGTTTTGAAAAAAAAGGTAAAGAAGACAGAAGCGGTTACCACCTTATATTATTAGCCAAAAATCTTGATGGCTATAAAAACCTTTCTAAACTTTCATCCCTTGCATTTATAGAGGGGTTTTACTATACACCCAGAATTGACAAAGAAATTCTGAAAAAGTACAGCAAAAATCTAATTGCTTTATCTGCTTGTCTTGGTGGCGAAATACCAAGTGCTATTTTAGAGGGTAACATGCCAAAAGCAGAAGAGCTTGTTAAAGAGTATAAAAGCATCTTTAATGACGATTTTTACTTAGAACTTCAAAATCATGGCTTAGAAGATCAGGTTACGGTTAATAAAGCCTTAGTGAATTTAGCAGAAAAATACAACGTAAAACTTGTTGCTACCAACGATGTTCATTTTATTAACGCCGAAGATGCCGAAGCACACGACATTCTTGTGTGCATGAATACTAAAAGGGACTTAAACGACCCAACCCGAATGAAATATTCAGGACAGGAATACCTTAAAACAGCGGAGGAAATGCAGGAACTTTTTAAAAATATTCCTGAAGCTATTGCCAATACTCAAGAAATTATTAACAAAATTGAGACTATTATTTTGAAACGCGATATTATCCTGCCACATTTTCCCTTGCCACCAGGTTTTGAAAATGATGATGAATATTTATCTTATCTTACAAATAATGGAGCAGCAAATCTTTATCCTGAAATAACTCCCGAAATCAGAGAACGCATTGATTATGAATTAGCCATTGTCACAAAAATGGGGTTTGCAGGCTACTTTTTAATTGTGCAGGATTTTATCAATGAAGCTAAAAAAATGGGTGTAGCTGTTGGACCGGGTAGAGGATCCGCCGCAGGCTCCATTGTTGCTTTCTGTACGGGAATTACTTCCGTTGACCCCATTAAATATAACCTCCTTTTTGAACGATTTCTGAATCCTGAACGCATTTCAATGCCTGATGTTGACATTGATTTTGATGACTCCGGCAGAGATAAAGTTATTCAATATGTTATTGATAAATATGGGAAAGAGAAAGTAGCTCAGATTGTAACTTTTGGATCTATGGCTGCTAAGTCGGCAGTTAAAAGTGTTGCCAGAGTTATAGGACTACCCCTTGCTGAAGCTTCCAGACTGTCAAATCTTATCCCTGGTAAACCAGGAACAACGCTTGAATCTGCTTTTAAAGAAATAAAAGAGCTAAGCGACGAATTGAACAGTTCCGACCCCCTTGTATGTAAAACTCTACGGATGGCGGAATTCGTCGAAGGTCTTTACTCTCATGTTGGTGTACATGCATGCGGTGTTATCATCGGACCCGAAAATCTGATAGAGCACATCCCTCTCAGCAAAAACAAAGATTCAGAACTGCTTGTCGTAACTCAATACGATGGAAAATTTATAGAAGAAGTAGGCATGCTTAAGATGGATTTCTTAGGCCTAAAAACATTGTCTATTATTAAAGATGCAATTGAAAATATTTATTTAAGGCACCATAAAACAATTGAACTGGACAATATCCCACTTGATGATAAAAAAACTTTTGAACTCTACAGCAAAGGTGATACTGTTGGTACTTTTCAGTTTGAATCATCAGGTATGCAAATTTACCTCAGAGAGTTAAAACCTACTGATATTGAAGACCTTATCACGATGAATGCTCTTTATCGTCCCGGCCCAATGGACAATATCCCATCCTATATCAGAAGAAAAAATGGAAAAGAAAAAGCTGAATACCTTCATCCCATTATCAAAAGTATTGTCGGCAGCACTTACGGTATCATGATTTTTCAGGAGCAAATCATGCAGATTGCTCAGAAAATGGGTGGTTTCACACTCGGGAAAGCAGACATTCTGAGAAAAGCGATGGGTAAAAAAGATAAAGTTGTCATGCAAAAACAATTTGTCGAATTTGTCGAGGGCGCAAAAATTAACAACATAGACGAAGAAACAGCAAAAAAGGTATGGGATAACATGGAAAAATTTGCCGAGTACGGTTTTAACCGCTCTCACTCTGCTGCTTATTCTATACTTGCCTATAAAACAGCCTATCTAAAGGCCAATTATCCCGCAGAATATATGGCTGCTGTCCTTACCCACAATCTTAATGATATTAAAAAAATAACAAATTATATCGGAGAATGTTTGCGTTCTAATATTCCTGTATATGGTCCGGACATAAATGAAAGCCGTATAAATTTTACAGTTAATCAAAAAGGAATCATCAGATTCGGACTGGGCGCCATTAAGAATGTTGGCGAAAATGCAGCCTTATCAATTATTGAAGAAAGAGAAGCAAATGGTCCCTACATTAATTTCTTCGACTTTATCAAAAGAAGCAATTTAAGAAACGTTAATAAAAGATGTATTGAATCTCTTGTTCAGGCAGGAGCTTTTGATTGTTTTACAGATGCCCACCGTGCTCAGTATTTTTATAAAATTGAAAATGAAGATGTAAATTTTATTGAAAAAACAATACGTTTTGGTAATACGTATCAAACCAATATCAATTCATCTCAACAATCTCTTTTTGGAGAAGAAAGTGTAGTCTCCATTGATAATCCTCAGTTTCCCTTTTGTGAACAATGGTCACAGCTTGAGCAATTAAAGAATGAAAAAGATGTTATCGGTTTTTTTATTACTGGACACCCTCTTGATAATTATATTCTTGAAATCAATAAATTCTGCAATGTAAACATTGTTGATCTTAAGGATAATTACGCGAATTATAAAGATAAAGATATACGTATATGTGGCATCTGTAGCGATGCTAGTCACAAAATTGGCAAAACAGGAAAACCATATTGTTCTTTTACTCTTGAAGACATGACCGCCAATATGAAATTTAACATATTTGGCCCCGATTATCTAAAATTCAAAAATCTTATTGAAAATGATTATTTCCTTTATGTAAAAGCTGTTGTTCAAAACAGATACAATAGCAATGAACTCGAATTAAAAATTTATCATATAAGCTTGTTGGCTGATTTACTCAATGAAAATGTAAAAAATATCAGTCTGCAATTTAACCTTCATGAGTTGAACGAAATTGAAATAGATGCCGTTGCAGATTTAATAGTAAATAATCCCGGAAAATGCAAATTAAGTGTTATTGTTTTCGACCCAGAAAACAGAACTTCTCTTAACATGTTTTCAAGAAAAGGGGTTAACGCACCGAATCTTTTAAAGAGCTTAAGTCAATTTGAAAATATTAAGTTTAATTTTGATTAATTTTCTACTGTTTCAGATTAAAATACGCTGAAGCAACAATGAGCAAAATTCAACCAAGATTAATCATAAAATCACATAAAAACATATTTCATATTTCTTACTGACACATCAGGTGGAGACATGTTATTCTGAAAAAAATCATAGCCATCCTTTAAGTTAAGCCAAAAATTGTAATATTCTGAATCCCTGTGTTTTTCCATATTCTCTTCGGTCATTCTGAAAGGAAAAATATGAATCTTAAAAGAAGAATGACCACTTTCAAATGTTTTCTGTGCTATGGCGTAAATTTCTTCAATATAATCATCAGTCATTGCATAGCATCCAATCGAAACGCAATTACCATGTACCATTAACGCACTCCCTGTATATGAGTGAGCTCTATCGTAGGCATTAGGATAACCTAAATTGAACGATAAATGAAAATTACTGTTTGGATTCAATTGTCGTGGCCCTACGGTATAAAAACCCTCAGGACTTTTTCCATCTCCTTCTCTTTTCTTGGGTCCTAAGCCACCGGAATAAGAACAAATTTTATAAGTTTTGAAAAGCGCATAACTGTTTATTTTTTTTATCCATACTTCCAATTCATACTCCTCTTTTAAAATTCGAATAAATACTGAATTTCCAAACGTTAATTCCTTTGCTTCAAATGAATTCTCAAGTAAAGGATATTGTCTTCTGATAACAGCTTTTGAGCGATCACTTTCTGGAATATTTGACTGAATCAAAACTATCGAATTTAGAATAATTAATAAATGGGTTATAAAGCACATGGATCACATTTTTCAAACTATGTGAATAATATTTCTGATTTTGAAATAATAATACTAGCTGCGTTACCGCCAAAACCGGCAGTATTGATCATTATTTTCCTGCATTTTTCCGGTTTGGAAATCTTTTCCATAGTTTCATACGGAAATTCAGGAAAAAAATTGTTCTTAATACATAACATTGCAAATTCAATATTAAGAACACCTGATGCAGCATAAGTATGACCGGTTTTCCATTTCCCTGAATATAAATAAGGTAATTTTTCACCAAATAAATTGTGGATTGCATTCAATTCTGCAATATCTCCCTTAACTGTGCCGGGCATATGCATCAAAATCATATCTACAGGTGTTCTGCTTATTTGATTTTTCAGAGCCATTTTCATGGCCAGATAAATATTATGCCCCCCTTCATCAATACCGGTCAAACTTGGAGGTTTTTCATAAGAAAAACCAAATGACTCCACGACAATGATTTCCTTAGATTTTTTTACTGTACTTATATCCAACTCCTGCAATAAGACCAAGGCCGCAGCTTCACCAAGTACAAAGGCATTTGATTTTTTATATGCAAATGGCATACAAGGAAATTCCTTATTAATATCTGCATCATATAGTTTCAGTGCTTCCACCTGAGCCATAGTAAAGGGTGAAAGAGGAGCTTCTGATGCACCTGCAAGAGCAAAGTCAGCATAACCACTTTTTATCCACACTAAAGCATTCATCACTGCTTGTATTCCTGTGCTGCAAGTAGTAGAGTTATCTATATTAATACCATCTGCACCAATATGAGAGGCAACTTCTGACGAAATATGACCATGAGTTGTCAAGGGTGAAGTCAATAATGGAGTAACTTTATCAGTGCTGTTTAAGTACTGCCCGTAAAATTTCTCCCAAAGACCGGTAGGCCCTCTTGACGACCCTATTGAAATACATAATTTGTTTAGTTGTGGTAATTCAAATTCAGTTTTATTAATCAGCTTTTCTGCTGTAAAGGCTGCCATCGAAACAGTTCTGTCTGCTCTTGAAAAATTTTTATTGGCTTTTACGAATTCTTGTAAAACATCTTCCGATTCCGCATTCAAAGAACCAACCCAATAATCTTTTCCATTATAACTTTGTTTACACAATAGATGTTTTGAAGAAATACAATTATTATAAACTTCTTCGGTTTCAATTCCTAAAGCGGATATTGAAGCAGAATTTATCAAAGAAATAATTTTATGTTTCATATTATCGCAAAAATACAAAAACCCCTTTAATCAGGGGTTTTTGCATAAATTAAATTAAACAGTTTTCTTTATATCCTCGATATGTAAACATCTAATGATCTTATACTGCTTGAAAAACTAAAAGCGTCATTAACAACAAAATACCTGTTCTTATCGTATGTAAATGGGTAAGCAAATTTAGCCAGCTCCAACTTATTGGACTCAAAAGACAATAAAAACATAAGCTCTCTGATTTGCATAGCTAACATTGTATTTGAAGAAACAGCCTGTTTTGCAAGTTGTAATTTTGAGCTATCAAACGACTGGCGGTCTATACTTGCCTTAAGGTGCATAAAGTCAACATCAGACATATAGGGGGGTAATGAATTGTAAATTGGGGGTTCATTTGGATTAGCATACAATGGATGTTCTCTTTCAATATAAAATCTGCCAAATCGGTCAATAACAGCAAAAATTGAACTATTAAAGTTTAATGATACAATTCCATCAAAAACCAAAACAGGATTATTTGCATGATGACCATGTGAACTTCTATATCTAAAAACTTTCAGAAAATTCCTTTCAGAAGTAATGTTTACAATAGTAACAGAACCTTCCACCCTATAGAAAGGTTCATCGTTAAAATACAAATCAAACACGCTGTTATCAAACATTCTTAAAGTCAATTCACTGGCATTTAATTTTTTAACTGCTACAACCAGCAAGGTTAAACTTAATATTACAAGTATTTTTTTCATGGCTTTGTTCCTCCTAAATTTTAATAAAACATTTTTTTGAATTTCAATTAATATGCCAAATAATTTTTCTGAAATTTAATTCTTGGATGAACGTAATTTTTTTATACTTTTATCAAAAAAATATTAACTTATGGCAAGGTTCGGTAAGTGGATTGGTGGTGGCTTAGGATGGGCTTTCGGAGGTCCGATTGGAGCTCTCATGGGTTTTATGTTTGGAAGTATTGTTGACAGCATGAATAGTGGTAGTCATGAATACAAAGAAACACAAGCCGGTGATTTTACAGCATCCATTATCATCCTCTCTGCAGCCATTATGAAAGCTGATGATAAGGTTATGAAGTCTGAACTGGAGTATGTAAAAAGATTTTTTTTACACAACTTTGGTTTAGAAAACACACAAAAGATGATGTTATATTTAAAAGAAATTCAAAAAGCACATATTAACTTGCCGGCAGTTTGTGAACAAATTGATACTTATATGGATTATTCAGCCAAACTCCAATTGTTGCATTTTTTGTTTGGCATTGCTGGGGCAGATAATAATATTGATAAAAGTGAAGAGAATTTAATTAATGAGATATCAAACAGATTAAACATTAAAAGTGCAGATTTTAGTTCAATTAAAAACATGTTTATTACTGCTGGGGATAATCTTGAACAAGCATATAAAATTCTTGAAATCAAAAATGATGCTTCAATTGAAGAAATAAAAAAAGCTTACCGTAGAATGGCTGTAAAATATCATCCCGACAAAGTTATTCATCTTGGTGAAAAATATCAGAAAGCAGCAACCGAAAAATTTCAACAGGTTAATAACGCTTACGAAAAAATAAAAAAACAACGCGATTTTGTGTAGAATAAAAACATTTAAATTTACTCAAAATCTAAAATATTAAAATATTTGAAACATAATTAAGTTTAATCTGTATAAATGGGTAGTTTTTTCAAGAAAAGTAGTGAAAAATTTAAAAATATTGTTTAGTTTTCAATTTTATTATTAGTTTTACAAATTATTTTTTTTTTAGTTTTGTAATTGGATTATTTTGTAATATTGTAGAATAATTTTTTGCAAAAAAACTTTTTTAATATAGTATTATGATAAAACGTTTTATTTATTGCATAATATCAATCTCGTTTCTATCAATTAGTTTCCTGAAAGCACAGGATCCCCATTTCTCTCAATATTATGCCAATCCTTTATACTTAAATCCTGCATTTGCAGGCACAGTTAATTGCCCGCGGGTAATTTTTAACCACAGAAATCAATGGCCATCTATATCAGGTAATTATGTTACTTACAATGTTTCTTATGACCAGCATATTGACGCTCTTAATGGTGGTATAGGTGTAATTGTAACAACTGATAAAGCAGGACAAGGCGTATTATCAAAAGACATTATTGGCCTCATGTATTCTTACAGACTTGATGTAAGCAGAAACTTTTCAATTAAAGCAGGATTCCAGGCAACCTATTTTCAAAACAGAATTGATTGGGAAAAGCTTACTTTTGGAGACATGATTGACCCCAAATACGGTTTTGTTTACAATACAAATGAAATAAAACCTGAACCAAGAAAAGGTTCTGCAGATTTCTCAGCAGGATTTCTAGGATATTCTGAAAATTTCTATATAGGTGCCGCAGTTCACCATCTTACAGAACCAGATGCTGCTTTTTATGGAGTTAGTAAACTTCCCAGAAAATATACCGGACACGTTGGCGGTGTTATTAATCTAAAAGGTGGTTCACGACCTGAACTTGAAGATCCTATTTTGTCTCCAAATATCCTTTTTATGAAACAACAGGACTTTGAGCAGCTTAATTATGGTCTCTATTTTAGCAGGTATCCGGTAGTTGGTGGTATCTGGTACAGACAAAGCTTTCAGAACTCTGATGCTGTAATTGCTTTAGTAGGTTTACAAACAGGCATATTAAAAGTTGGTTACAGTTACGATGTAACTATATCTAAATTAACAAATGCCAGTGGTGGAGCACATGAAATTTCATTTGCTTATCATTTCCCATGTATCCCTAAAAAACGTAAAATTAGGACAATAAACTGTCCGTCATTTTAGTTTACTATGTTAAAGAATAATATATAAATACCAGATAAAAAATGAAAAAACAAATCTTTTATTTGTTAGCCGTTTTCCTGATTATTGTTAGTTTAAGCTCTTGTGAAAAAGAACTGTCCCGAGGCACAGGTTGGGAATACAATAACCCACGCAATGGAGGTTTTCAGGTAGCTCCTTTTATTGAGCAAGAAACAGGACCAGGTCTTGTGCTTATTGAAGGCGGTACTTTTATGATGGGCCGTACAGAACAAGACGTAACATACAATTGGGATAATATTCCAAGAAGAGCTACTGTATCATCTTTCTATATGGATGAAACTGAAGTTACAAACTTATTTTACCTCGAATATTTATACTGGATTGAGAGGGTTTTTGGAGCTGATTATCCTGAAGTAGCTGCTAAAGCATTACCTGATACACTTGTTTGGAGAGACAGATTAGCTTATAATGAGCCTTATGTTGAATTGTACATGAGACACCCTGCATACAGAGATTATCCTGTTGTAGGTGTAAGTTGGGTTCAGGCAACTGATTACTGCGTTTGGAGAACTGACCGTGTTAATGAAATGATATTGATTCGAGAAGGCATTTTGGATATGGATGCCAATCAGTTTAATGAAGAAAACTTTAATACAGATGCTTATTTGGCCGGTCAATATGAAGGCATGGTAAGACAAGACCTCATCGATTTGAATCCAAGTGGATTTGGAACCAGAAAAGTACGAATGGAAGATGGTATTCTTCTTCCAAGATACCGCCTTCCCACAGAAGCTGAATGGGAATTTGCTTCCTTGGGCCTTATTGGTAATACTTTGTTTGAAAGGGTTATCGAAAGAAGGTTATACCCTTGGAATGGACATATCACTCGTACTGACAGATATCAGAATATGGGTGACTTCGTTGATAACTTTAAAAGAGGTCGAGGTGACCATATGGGCGTTGCAGGTAATTTAAATGATGGCGCTGATATTACCAATCATGTATTTCAATACTGGCCAAATGATTATGGTTTATACGGTATGGCAGGTAATGTAAGTGAATGGGTTATGGACGTTTTTAGACCACTTTCTATGGAGGACATGAGTGATTTCAGACCCTTTAGAGGAAACGTATTTCAAACTCAGGTAAGAGATGATGATGGCTACATTGAAGAAAAAGACACTTTGGGCAGAATAATGTGGAGAGATGTTACTATTGAAGAAAGTATTGACAGAAGGAATTACAGATATTCAGACAATATTAACTTTTTGGATGGTGATCAAAACTCAAGTATCTATTTTGGTGAAGAAGGTGCTGCTGATGATGAAGAAGCCAGAAACAAACTCATGTATGAATACAGTATTACTTCTATGATCAATAATAAAGCCCGTGTTTATAAAGGTGGTAATTGGGAAGATAGGGCTTATTGGATGGTCGCAGGAACCAGAAGATATTTGGACGAAAACCAATCTACTCGAACTATTGGCTTCAGATGTGCCATGCATAGAGTTGGCTCCCCAGTTGGTAACTTTTAGAAAAAAACCAAAATATTTTAATAAAAAAAACCCATTGAAAGATGGGTTTTTTATTTTTAACAATTGATATGACTAAAACAATAACAGAAATTTATAATATAGCTATTAATTCCTCTGCAATAATTACAGACAGCAGAAAAGTCATCGAAAATTCTGTATTTTTTGCATTGAGTGGCGAAAATTTTAACGGGAATAAATTTGCAGAATCAGCTTTAGAAAAAGGATGTAATTATGCCATCATTGATGATCCGGTTTTTAAGAAAAGTGAAAAATACATCCTCGTTGACAATGTTCTCAATTGTCTTCAGTCATTGGCTCTTCATCACCGTAGAACTCTAAAAATTCCTATAATAGGAATTACTGGTTCAAATGGCAAAACCACTACTAAAGAACTTGTAACTGCAGTACTTTCAGAAAAATATAAAATACTATCCACTACAGGCAATCTCAACAATCATATAGGTGTTCCCTTAACCTTACTTTCAATAAAACCTGAACACGAAATTGCAGTAATTGAAATGGGAGCAAATCATCCGGGAGAAATAGCTGACTTGTGTTTAATGACAAGGCCCACACACGGACTTATTACAAATATTGGGAAAGCTCACCTCGAAGGGTTTGAAAATATTGATACCATTATAAAAACAAAAAATGCACTTTTTGAGAGCTTGACAAATGAAGGAGTGGCTTTTGTTAATAAATCAGACGCATTATTGTATGACCTATCAAAGAATCTGAAAAGGTTTTTTTATACCACTTCCTTTAATGAGGAGTTCTCTGTATGTTTAGCAGACCAAACCCCATTTCTCAAGCTGAATTTAAATATACAGGGAAAAACAACAACAATTAAAACAAATTTATACGGTGCATATAACATCTACAATTTTGCTGCTGCAGCTTGTATTGGAAATTATTTTAAAGTAGAAGCCAAGCTTATTAAGAAAGCATTTGAGCATTATATTCCTTCAAACAACCGCTCTCAGTTTATTGAAACAAAGAATAATTCGATTTTTCTTGATGCATATAATGCAAACCCTTCATCAATGACATTAGCCATTAAAGAATTTGCATCTCAAAATTTTCCTTCTAAGGTAGTGATAATTGGTGATATGAAAGAACTTGGGAGCTATAGTCAACAAGAGCATCTTAATATTTTAAGTGACATTGAAAAATTCAAATTTGATTGTGTTTATCTTGTTGGGACAGAGTTTTCTAAGATTAAAAACAAAAAACATCTTTCATTTCTTGATGTTGAATCTTTGAAAATACATTTGGAAAACCACCCCATTACCAATTCACATATTCTCATTAAAGCATCCCGAAGTATTGGACTAGAAAAGGTATTAAGCGTTTTTACCAACTAAATTATAATTAATTATGCCCTCCTATAAAACGATTGGTTTGATGTCTGGAACATCTTTAGATGGTGTAGACCTGGCTTATTGTGTATTTCATCAAATTGATGGAGTTTGGTCTTTTCACATTCCTTTTGCTGAAACATATTCCTATTCAAAAGAATGGGTAAATACTCTTGGATTACTTCAAAATTGTGATGCTAGTACATTTGCAGAAACCAACATCAGATATGGAATGTTTCTTGGCAGCATAACAGCAGCATTTATTAAGAAGAATCAATTAAAACCCTTATTGATTGCATCTCATGGACACACTATCTTTCACAAACCCGATAAAAAAATAACCGTTCAGATTGGGAGTGGTGCAAGTATAAGCACAGAAACCAAATGCATCGTTATAAATGATTTCCGCAGTCAGAATGTTGCTCTAAACGGGCAAGGAGCGCCTTTAGTGCCAATAGGAGACAAGTTACTTTTCAGCGACTTTAGTTCTTGTATCAATCTTGGAGGGTTTGCAAATGTATCCTACGAAATTTCAGGGAAAAGAGTGGCTTTTGATATCAGTCCCTTTAATATTGTTTTGAATGAAATTTTTCAAAACGAGCATCCATTAAGTAATATTGCTTTTGATACAGGAGGTTGTTTTGCTTCAACCGGAAGCGTTAACAGTATTTTGCTTGAGAAACTTAATGCTTTGGATTTTTACTTAAAACCTTTACCAAAATCTCTGGGAAGAGAATGGCTGGAAGAACAATTTTTACCAATATTAAAAACAACTTCCCTTTCAAATAGAGACAAAATGAGAACTGTTGCAGAACACATAGCCATTCAGATAAGTAAGGTCATTATTGAGTCAGGGTTAACAGGGAAAGTGCTGATGACAGGTGGAGGAGTATATAACAGCTTTATCATTTCAAGAATTAAAGAATTATGTCCTGATCATCAAATAATAATTCCCGAAAAGAAAATAATTGATTTTAAAGAGGCTTTAATCTTTGCCTTTTTGGGCCTT
>JAQVVM010000053.1 GCA_028698995.1 Bacteroidales bacterium | reverse complement strand
AAAATATCATTTATATAGGTCTTTATTCATTTTTTGACAAGATATCGCAGTCGAATTTGATTCACGACTGGCGGGCACCTGTATCTTCCATGTATTATGATTTTGAGTTGGGCAATGCTTCATACGAAGCCCCCAATGGTATAATCAAAGGGCACATAACACTCAAAAGGCAATACAAAATTCGTAATGGCAAAATGGAATTTATTCTTGAAAATGCCGTTAACATTCACGATGATATATTACAAAAAGAGCTAAGTCGCTCATCGGGCGAAAAAATGATGAATATTGTATCCACAATTCAACGTGAACAAAACACCATTATTCGCAACGAAAACTCACAGGTATTGGTCATACAGGGTGTTGCAGGATCCGGAAAAACATCTGTTGCTCTTCACCGCATTGCTTTTCTGCTCTATCGTTTTAAAGAGAAACTAACGTCGAAGGAAATACTGATTATCTCACCCAATAAAGTATTTTCTGATTATATTTCAAATGTCCTACCCGAACTCGGAGAAGACAATATTCCTACCATGGGCATGGATGAACTGGCTGACGACCTGCTTGAACACAAGTATAAGTTTGAAAACTTTACGGAACTTGTAGCTCGGCTACTTGAACAAGATGAAGATGACTTAAAAAAACGAATTGAATACAAAGCAAGCATTGAATTATTACAAAAATTAGATCAATTTATTACTTTTATACAAGGAGCCTATTTTAAACCAATTGACATCTGGATAAAGAGAAATTTTGTACCTGCATGGTTTTTTCAGGAAAGATACGAAGCTTACCATCGTTTACCATTATTTAAAAGATTCACTGAAATTGTTAAAGATGTTGAAGAAAATATCCGATTTTATTATAGATATGATTTGGATGCTACAGAGCGTAACGATCTGAAAAAATCTGTCAGTCAGATGTTTAAGACAAGTAACTTAAGGGAGCTTTATAAAGATTTTTACTCCTGGACAGGACACGAAGAGCTTTTAAAATCGGGATCAAGAGGTATTCTTGAAAATGCTGATGTTTTTCCTCTCATTTACCTAAAACTCAGACTTGAGGGACAAAAAACATACACACAAGTGAAACACCTGCTTATTGATGAAATGCAAGATTATACATCTGTGCAGTTTGCTGTTCTTGATAAGGTCTTCCCTTGCAAAAAAACACTTTTAGGTGACGAGAAACAGAGTGTAAATCCATACGCAGAAACAACTGCTGAGAATATCCGCAAAGTCTTCATGGAAGCAGATATCGTTAAATTATTCAGGAGTTACCGATCCACTTATGAAATAACACAGTTCAACCAACAAATTATTTTCGACAACAACCTTATCCCTATTGAAAGACACGGAGTAAAACCAAAACTGAAAATATTAAGAAATCAGGAAGAAGAAATAGATGAAATAGTTGATATTATCAGAGAATTTAAAAAAGCTGAATACACATCTTTGGGTATCATTTGTAAAACTCAGATACAGGCACAAAAAATCAAACTGGAACTGCAAAAAAAAGTACCGGAAGTATATCTATTAAGCTCTGAGAGCTCAGCTTTTGTCAGCGGTATCATCGTAACCAATGCACACATGGCAAAGGGACTTGAATTTGATTATGTTATAGTTCCACAAGCCACACCCTCAAATTACAAAACAACTATTGACAGATATATGTTGTATATTGCCTGTACAAGAGCTATGCACAGATTGTTTGTAAGCTGCACCAATAAGTTAACAGGTTTTATTATGTAAAAGCCCTGTGAACTATAAAGGACCTGTTGTTTCGATAGCCATCGGATCAGCAGGCCCTATATAAACATGAGATTTGGTATAATGCTCACAATATAATTCTAATAAGGATTTGAAAGAGGTTATTGATACACAATTCTTGGTAAAAAGCACATACAAAAAAAAATGAAATTCTAAAAGATAAATCCTGTTTTAGATTTTCCATTTCTTTTTCCGCCATGTTTTCAAAAAGGCAGTTCTGAATTCATTAAACCAAGGTGACTGGCCAACATACTGTTGAATCAGGCTTGCAGATGATTGAGTTTTATCATGTTCATAATCTCTAACAGCTAATTGGGCTGCAATATCAGCTGAAAGCACTTTAAATTCGGGTTCGAGGCAGTTTGCTCTTGATGCTTTCCTAAGCACAGTTAAAGCATTATCGGGATTTGAAGATGCATAATATCTTGCTGCTTCAAGAAGTACGTTACAGTTTGAATTCTGGTTTAACACAGATTCGAGTGTAACAGGGCTTGACTGAGAGTGTATTTCTCCAATAGAATTAAACATTACATTTAATTCGTTAAGAATACTGTCCAATTTTAGGAATTGCAAATCAGAAAGGGCATTATATGCATCCCTTTGCAATTTACTATAATTATATAAGGGGTAAATTTGCTCCAGAAAGAGTTTTGCTTCATTCACTTCAATTTCACACTGAGGTTTATTAAGTGATTCCATATAAGTTGGATATAAAATTTCATAAGCAGCCACATATTCCCTATTGTTAGAAAGTCTCTGTGCTGAACGAAAGTTTTTATCAAGCTCAAAGCTATAATTATTGCAGTCTCTTTCTTTTATCCTATTATTTAATTCCATTCTACGTAAACTCAAAGTCGTATCATTTTTAAGCATATACAATTCTAAAGCTTCGTCAACCGATACCAGTAATTGATTTGCAGCAATAATGTCATTACCCCATGCTTTAATAATGCCCTGACTTATTATTTCGTCAACCATAGGTTTGGCAATTTGACGGATATAATCATCTAACATCGGATTTCGAAATGCGATATCATTTGCCTCCATGCTTTTTGCTTTCAAAAAAGCCACAAGGGCTTCTTCGTTTTTCCCTGTAAATAATAATTGTTCACCTTCGCTAATAAGAGCTCCATATTTAAATCTGTTGATTTTCATTTTCATATTTTCTGTTTCCATCCGAGCATTGAGAGAAACAGGGTTAGTTTGTTCAAATTTATCGGCCTCTTCGAGAAGTCGTTCCGCTTCAACTATATTTTCGTCATCAATACATTTTTGAAGCAGCACAAGTACATTTCTGTAAAGACCTGTTTGGGCAATCCTCATCTCATCTCTGAGTGTTTCACTACATAACATAGCGGGGTTTGTTTCACAGAGTTCGTAAGCTTTATCCAACAGCCCAACTGCTTTATCATATTCGTCTTCGGCACAATAGCTCCTCCCTTTACTGATAAGTTTATCTATGACAAGTTGCATAATTTGATCGGCTTCAAGGTTACTGATAATTTCTCCGCTGTTTTCTCTCTGAAAACGCGCCGCATCGCCAATAAAACGAACAGCTAATTCCAATTTTTCGGTTTCAATCGCTTTTTCAGCAATAATCAGATAAGAGTTGTACAGTCCATATTTTGCTTTTGCCTTTCCCATGGCAATTCTGGGATCACAAACTATAAAAGGAATTGACAAACAAAAGGTATCAGCTTTACTATAAGCCGTCAGGGCATCATGAAACTGCTCTTCTCGTACTAAACGTTCACCCCTTTCGAGCAATTCCATTTGAACCTGCTGCACCAGAGATATCAAATTGGCATCAATTTCCTCTGGAGCAATAACTCTTTGCACCAGATGAATTATAAGTGAAGCTGCTTTGTCAATTTCGCCTTGAATGAAATAAATTTCTCCCATTTTATAGTAAGCATTCAAATGCTTCTGATTTACTCTGACAGTGCGTTCAAAATAGTCAAGGGCAATATCATACTGATTTTTCAGAAAGTTGTTATAAGCTTTATTATAATAAATGTCATCAATAGACTCCATAAGATGGCCCACTACAGTATTTTTCATTATCATTTCCTGCTTCAAGACCCTGAGTTTCTCTGCCAGTTGCAATGGATCATTTCTTTGCAAATTTAACTGTTGAAAAAAAGAGCTGTTTTCAATCATCCTCAAATCGCGCATAAGTTTATTCATATCAATCTGATAAAGGGGCATCATATCAATATTCTGAGTTTCAATACGGTTTATGGCTAAACGTAGTTCATCAAGCTTGGGTGCAGTTTCATAATATTCTTCAATCAGTGAAAGCTGTTTTGAAAAATTGTCAATGTTATGTTGTGTAAAAAAAAGATCACTTTTAATCCAATTAAAGTCAGAAGCAGTAGAAATAGCAGCACTATCACTTAAAGGCAGGTATGTTCGATACTCAAAAAAACTTAGTATGCTGTCAACACAACAGGTATCAATTTTTAAACCTACAAGTTTTCTTAATGAGCGATCAACAATATTAAATTCACTTGAAACCTGTCCGGGCAAAAAGACCTCAGTTATATCAAATCCTTTGTAATTTCTCACATCTCTGAAAGTAAAATATGACCAACGACAGGATACAAAATATCTGTTATTCTCACGGTATAATTTTAATGTTTCGGCCCAAGAAAGCTCAGACCCTTCTTTATTGATGACATTACTTTCAGAAGGTAAAGATGAAAGAAAAAAATCGGCAATTTGTTCTTGTTCACTGTTGCCAAGCTCTTTAAATATCTTTTTTGTAATATTCCTGCTTTTTTCAAAAATTAATTGTTGAGAAAAAAGCACAGGCAACAATAAAATAAAGCAAAAAGTTAAACTAATCAAACGTTTGCCCATGGTTATATTAAGAATAATAATTGCCAAAAATAAAGATAAATACATTTAAAAAAATAAAAATTGATTTTTTATAAACCAAATCATAAATTAGTTTTATTTTTGATGTCACAAAATGCGGTAATTTGATGGCATTATCAAAAAGTAAAATCAAACTATTTATATTTATAATCATTGCATCAGGCCTTACTTGCCTTTTACTCATTATTGGTATTAATTATTACAGACAAATTAAATCTCCCCGAAGACCTGTTATTGATGCTATTCCTCAAACAGCTGGACTCATCTTCGAAATCAATGATGTTTTTTCTATCAAGAACAAATTGTATAACGAATGCATTTTCTGGAAAGAATTATCTAAGATCAACAAACTTAATGATGTTAAAGAAGGTGTTTTCCATATCGATTCACTACTTTCAAAGAATGAAGATGCGAAATCACTCATTGAAGGTACCACCTTTTATATCTCAATACATCCTTCAGGCAACAACAAAGCACAATTCCTTTTCTTGTGTGAAAATTTGAAGAACAGAAAGATTTCTTACATTGAAAACATTCTTGAAGAAATTTACCCTTCTGAATCAAATTTCAGTAAATCAACTTTCAAGGGTATTGAAATCTTGCTTCTACAATCTCAAAACGGATCTGAAAAGCTGCATTTTGCTACTTTAGAAGGTATTTTTATGTGCAGTTATTCTCAACAACTTATTGAAGATGCCATTATAAGACTACAAGAAAATATACCTTTCAACAACCAAGAGAGTTTTGATGTGGTTTCAGCAACCTTAGGAAAGAAAGTAGATGCTGTTGTTTATATAAATTACAGAAATTTTTACAGAATAATCCATCCCTATATAGCCGAAGCCCATTTAACAAAAACGGCATTCCTTATGGACTTTGCTGATTGGTCGGCATTTGATATTAACATTAAAAATGAGGCATTAGTTCTTAATGGGTTCTCAGAAACTTCAAACAATGAGAAAAGTTTCATGTTGAGGTTTGCAGGCCAAGAACCACAGGAAATTGAACTCATAAATATATTACCATACAATACCGAATCATTTATCTTTTTGGGATTCAGTGATTTTAGCATCTACTATAACAAATATTGTGAGCAGCTAAACCTGAAAGGCAATTTGGCAGAACACGAAAGCGAAATGACTTCTTTTGAAACACAATACGAAATTGATTTACAAGATTTTATAAGTAATATTTCAAATGAAATTGCTTATGCCACTCTTTCCAGCAATCCAGGAGAAAACGAACATACGAACTTTTTTATCATAAGATTTAAAAACAGGATGAGGATGTTGGAAATACTGGCTCAGCTTTCCTTAAAAAGTTCTAATATGACTGCTGAGAGAACTGATTTAAGCAGCCACAGGGAATATGAATTTGGCTTTTTTGATTTCCCCGACTTTTTTAATTATTTATTGGGTACCGATTTTGAGTTATCTTCCATGAATATTTTCACAACTGTTGATGAATATATGGTTTTGGGGAGTTCACGTGATGATTTGATAAAAATTATTAACACTGCCATATTTAAACGTAGTCTGAGTAACAGTACGCAATTCAATGATATTTCTACCTTATTTACATCAACAGCCAATATTCAACTTTATTACAACCTGCATTATTCGCTAAACAGCTTCAACAAATTGTTTTCAACGGACATATCGGAATATATTTCATCAAACACAGGTCTTTTTGAAAATTTTGATGCCCTATCTTTTCAAATAAGCAATAACAATAATCGGTTTTACAACAATATAAGTTTTCATTACAAAACACAGGATTATGAAGATATTTCTGCATCTTTATGGGAAACAGAGCTTGAAAATTCTGCTTCAAAAACCATTTGTAAAACAATAAACCACAACGACAATTCAGAAGAGGTGGTGATTAGTGATATAAACAATAATCTATATCTTATTGATAAAAATGGAATAATCGTATGGAAGCATGAAGTTGGAGAAAATATACTGAGTGATATCATCCAAATTGATTTTCTTAATAACGGTAAACTGCAATACCTTTTTAATACCCCAAACTTTATTTACCTGATTGACAGAAACGGTGATAACGTCGGGAATTTCCCAATCAGACTGCGAAGTAAAGCAACAAACGGTGTGGCTGTTTTTGATTATGACAACAATAAAAATTACAGATTATTTCTAGCTACCGAACAAAAAGAAATCATTAACCTAGACAAAAATGGTGAAATCATCTCCGGGTGGCAGGCTTTTAGAACGGCCAACCCTGTTGAAGTGCCAGTTCAATTTATCCGTCTTCTCGGTAAGGACTTTCTTTTCGTTACAGAAAACACCGGTAAATTTCATATTCTTGACAGAAGAGGCAGCATCAGAATCAGCCCAAATAATAATTTCCTTAAGTCGGTACATACCCTTTTTTACCCCTTGATTACATCTGACAGAAAGGGTATATTCGTCACCACTGAGAAGTCGGGAAAAGTCGCTACAATTGATTTCAATGGAGCAACGGAATTTATTGAATTTCCGGACATTAGCGAAGAACACTATTTTATTTTTGAAGATGTTAACAACAACTCTCTAAAAGACTATATTTTTATCAATAAAGACAAACTGTTCGTTTATGACTATTCCAAAAATCTCATAAAATCTATTCAATTTTCTTCTGATATCAGCGGAGCACCTATGTTTTTCAATGATAATTCAAAATATCGTATAGGTGTTTTTACAAGCGATGATTCAAAAATCCATCTTATTAATTCCTCGTTTGAAATGGCTGAAGGTTTTCCTCTTGACGGGACCTGTCCTTTTGTCGTATTTAACCCTAAAGATGAGGACAAACACTATATTATTGGAGCCAACAATAAAGTTGTATTTAAATTTTTATTGAACTAATTTCTTGTTTTTCCGATTTTTTTAGTCTAACTTTACATCAAATTTTATTTTTCTGAATATTAACTTTAATTTTATTCTGATGATATATAATAAATTCACTAAAAAATTAGCCATAGGTACCTTAGCCGGTATTTTAATATTTATTATTTTCCTTTCTTCCTGTTTAAAAAAAGAAGATTTCGATTTTGACAAATTGGTTTTTCCCGACTGGGAACCAAATTTCTCACTACCATTGGTACATTCACAAATGGATTTAAGAAAAGTATTGAATGAAACCAGCTTTGGAGATATGCTTATTGAAGATGCCAATAAATTCCTGACTCTGGTTTACAAGGAGAGGATCTATTCTCAAAAAGCTGAAGATGCTTTTTATATTAATAATCAATTTTTCGTACAAAATGAGACATTTTCTGTTTCAGGTAGTTTCAACATTGGAGACAGCTCCACTTCAACTTACACTGAAAATATGGTGTTTGTTAATGCCTCCAATAATGAAAAATTAGACACCTTGTATCTCAAATCAGGCGATCTGAACTTCCAATTAAATACCAACTTAAATCATCCTGCCAAAATACGCATAACATTGCCTGATGTTCGTAAAAATGGCGTCCCGTTTTCTACAACACTTTTATATAATGTTGGTTCAAATATCAACACCACTTTAGATTTAGCAGGGTACAAAATGGTTTTTCATCATACCGGTGGTATAAACAATCAATTAACAGTATTTTATGAACTTACTGCCTATAATACCTCTGGTGCACAAAATCAATCGCCCTACACTATTGATTTCAGTACAAATTTTGAGAATCTGAAGTATTCAAAAATGTTTGGGTTTTTAAATTACAAGGAATATCTTTTCCCCATGGATACCTTGAGTATCGGTATTTTTAAAAATGCATGGTTTGGTAATTTTGTTGCTATGGATCCCAAAGTAATAATTAAGATTACAAGTCACTATGGATTCCCACTTCATATTATTTTTGATCATCTCATTGCCACGAACCCAAAATCATTAAATTCCCTTCCTGTTTTTGGATTGCCAAACCCAATAGCTATCAGTTCTCCTTTAAATCCTGGTGACTCTTCTGTAACTTCAGTAACTCTTGATAAATACAACTCCAATATTGTTGATGCCATTAACATTCTGCCGCATTATTTCGCCTATTTATTTGAAGGTCGAGCAAATCCAACAGGTGTCTATACTCCGAATTTTGCCCTTGATACCAGTACTTTCAATGTTGATATGGAAGTTGAAATACCTCTTTATGGAAGTGCATGGGACTTTGTACTTGAAGATACCGTAGATTTTGAATTTGAAAAAATTGACGAAGTTGAATATGCACTTTTTAAAATCAGTATCCTCAATGGTTTTCCCGTTGATGCAAACATACAGATATATTTTGCCGATAGCTTAAATAATGTTTTGGACTCTTTATTCGGAGGAACCAAAGAAGTTGTGTTGGCTGCTTTAACCGGGCCTTCACCAGAATATAGGGTAACAACACCTCAAACCAAATATACAGAGGCTTATATCACTGCCAACAAACTGACAAACATTACAAATTCACGAAAAATGTTTATCCGTTCAACACTGGCAACAACAAATAATGGAAGTGAAACGATAAAAATTTATTCTGATTATCTAATAGATGTACGTTTAGCCGTTCAGGCACAGTTAAAAGTTAACTTAAACGAATAAAAAATTAATTATGATTAAAATACTATATAAAACCATATTAATACCGACATTTATTTTATTTTCAATATTTGTCAGTGCACAAAATGATGTCAGTATTCATCTATTACAAAGTGTGCCGCAATCTATTTACACCAATCCTTCTTTTAATCCTGAAGCTAAAATTTACGTTGGTATTCCCGTGCTTTCATCAATTTATTTTGGCATCAGTCACAGTGGATTTGCTTACAACGATATCATAAAACGTCAACCTGACGATTCTTTATATCTTGACGTTGACAATATGTTATCTAAATTAAAGAAAAACAATTATTTATCGGCTCAATACAATTGGGAAATTTTAAGTTTCGGGTTTAAGGTGGGTAAGAATTATTTCAGTTTCAATGCTACTGAAAAAATTTCCACCCGTTTTACCTATCCCGAAGATTTATTAAAGCTCGCATGGAAAGGCAACACTCAATTTATTGATGAACCGGCCGATTTCTCGGGAACAGGTGTAAACATGACACATTACAGAGAATATGCTCTGGGCTATAACAGACAACTTTCAGACAAGTTAAATGTCGGGTTAAGAGGGAAACTGCTTTACGGCAAAGCCAATGTATGGACTGAGAGAAGCGGAATCACACTTCGAACAGACCCTGCCACCTTTGACCTTACAGCAAGCTCTGACATTGTCCTGAATATGTCCCTCCCTCAAGTAGTTTTTGACGACTCATTGGATTTTGACCCACTAGGATATGTCAGGAATACAGAAAACACAGGGTTGGCTTTTGATTTTGGCGCAAGTTATAAAATTAATGATAAGTTTACAGTGGCCGCAAGTGTGTTGGATATTGGTAAGATCTCGTGGAAATCAAATGTTAAAAACTTCTCTTCCGAGAATGCGTCTTTTACATTTGAAGGCATTGACCTTAATGACTTTTTTAATAAGGACAGTACAGCAAAAGACGGTTTTGAAATACTCATGGATACCCTTGAAAAGACTTTTGATTTTAAAGAAACCAGCAATGCTTACAGCACATGGCTTCCCGGCATAGTTTACTTAACAGGGGTGTATAATTTAACTAGAAAAGACAAGATTGGTTTACTTGTAAGAGCTGATATTTTTAACAGTAAAATATTACCCTCATATACCCTATCGTACAATAAAAGGTTTTTCAACTTTTTAAGTGCTGTTGCATCTTACTCAATAATGAACAGGAGTTATACAAATATTGGTTTTGGGATGTCACTCCAATTGGGTCCATTTCAAATCTATGCGTTAAATGACAACATCTACGGACTTTTTGCACCCACAAAATCGAAAAATACAAATATTCATTTCGGATTGAATCTTGTATTTGGATATAGAATTAAACCACCTGAAGCACCGCTCATTTTTTAGAAACTGATATAAAAGCTATGGCCGGCTCTAATGAAATTACTTTAAAAGAAGCTCTTAAGTTATTTCTTAATCATTATAAGTATAATGATAGAATCAATCAGATTCGTCTGCAGGAAGTTTGGTTCAAATCAATGGGCAGCATGATTAATAAACACACCAAAAGAATTTCATTGAATAACAAGGTACTCACTGTTGAATTAGACTCTGCTGCCCTGAAAAATGAATTGTCCTTCGCTAAAGAAAAAATGAAAGATACTCTAAATACATTTTTTGATGATGTTGCAATTAATGAAATTAGAATAAAATAATGGCTACTACTTTTTGCAAAACTTTTTAATGACCTCAATCAATTTGGTTTCATTAATAGGTTTGGTAATATAGTCGTCCATGCCTGCGTCAAGGAATCTTTCACGATCACCTTTTACGGCATATCCTGTAATGGCTATTATTGGTGTGTGAGGTAGTTCTTTTTCTTTTTCAATTTTTCTGATTCTTTTAGCAGCTTCAAATCCATCCATTTTAGGCATTTGCCCATCCATAAGAATAATATCGAAAGAATCATTACTGAATTTCTCTACAGCTATCTCACCATTAAAAGCAGTTTCAACGACACATTGATAGGTTCGTAAAAATCCCTTTAAATAGAGCTGATTGATACCGTCATCCTCGGCGAGAAGAACTTTAACATTTTCCAATATGGCATCAGGCTGTTGAGAATTGAATAGGGCATTATATTCAGGCATTTTATTTTTTGCATATTGGAATGGAATTTCAACTGAAAATATGGATCCTTTTCCGTAATTACTATCAAAAGAAATAGAACCGCTAAGCAGTTCAGTAAGTTTTTTTACTATTGTTAATCCTAAACCTGTGCCCTGATATTTTTTTGAAGGGGAACTGTCTATCTGTGTAAACAAATTAAATATTTTCCCAAAATCTTCTTTTTTTATACCAATTCCGGTATCAGAGACTTCAATCCTAATATTTACAGCAAGTTTCGTTTTAAAAGTTTGAGATATCTTTATTTTAATTTCACCCTCATCTGTAAATTTAATGGCATTGCTTAACAAATTGGTTATAATTTGTCGAAGTTTATAACTATCTCCATGTAAATGGGTTTCAACATTGCTATCAATCTGAAATAACAACTTTATATTTTTATCTGATGATTGATTTTCATACATTGTTGTAATTTCTTCAATCACTTCATTTAAATCAAAGTCTCCATTGACAATCTCTACATGCTTGGCTTCAATTTTTGAAAAATCTAAAATATCATTTATCAAGTTCATCAAATTATTTGAGGAAATTCTAATTGAATTAATGTATTTTTTCTGTTCTTCGGAGAGATTCATCTTCATTAAATTATTAGAAATCCCTAAGATGGCATTGAGTGGATTACGTATTTCATGACTCATGTTGGCAAGAAATTCAGATTTTGCTTTATTAGCAAGTTCAGCAGCTTCTTTTTCTCTTAAAATTGATTCAGTAGCCATGACTTCTGTAATATCTCTAGTTACAGAAACGAATTCAATTACTTTACCGGAAACAGGATGAGACAAAACACGTGTATTAGTTTCAAACCAACCATAAGTGCCATTCTTTCTCAAAAATCGGTATTTAATGATGGATTTATGATCACTCTCGTATAAATTATTTTGATAGTACTTAAAATCAGTAACATCATCAGGATGAATAAAATCAGAAATGGACTTATTCAGTAATTCATTTTCTGAATACCCCCACAATAAGTAACACTGTGGAGACAGATAAATGAATTCCCCATTGATATTTTTTTTATCAATAAGGTCATTAATGCTTTCAGCAAGCAACCGATGCCTTAATTCACTTTCTTTAAGTTCCCGCTGTGATTTTTCTAATTCATTTGAAATCCTTATATGTTCTAATACCTGTTTTACAATAGGTGGTAATAAATCAATGAAAGCAATATCTTTAATAAGATAATCCAATGCTCCCATTTTCATCATTTCTACTGCGACTTTTTCATCGCCATTTCCCGTCATAATAACAAATGGGACTATTCTTCCCAAATTATTCTCAATTTCTTTAATAGTAGTAATGGCATTACAATTACCAAGAATATAATCAATCAGGATAAGGGAAAAATGATTAACTTTTGTCCATTCAACGGCTTCTTTTGAAGTACAAACACCAAAAGTAGAATAACCGTTTTGCTTTAATTTTTTTTGGATGAGTTTGTTTAAACTTTCGTCATCTTCAACAATAAGAATAAGATTATTATGATCCATAATTAACCGTTAGTTTTCAAAATACCGATATTCAATATCATCGCCATTGATTGAAGGTAATTTTACAATTTTAATAAAACTGTCTAAGCTCTTTAGAATGTCGCTGAATTTATCGTAATCAACAGGTTTTGTTATATAATTATTGCACCCAAGTTTATAACATAATTCAATTTCATTGGGGTCGTCTGTAGTCGTCAGCATAATGACAGGCATTTTCCGTAGTTCTTCGTCCATTTTAACTTGCCTTAGAACCTCAAGCCCATCAATTTTCGGCATTCGGATATCTAATAATAGTACATAGTGAATATTTTTCTCTCTGTGGGGTTTATCTCCTTTTCTCATCAGGAAATTGAGAACTTCTTCTCCGTTTTCAAAATGGATAATATTCTCAACGACTTCAGATTTTTTCAGATTTTTTTCAATCAATTTTGCATGACCGCTGTCATCTTCAACAGATATTATTACAATTCCTTTTGACATAATTACTTTTTTAATGGATAGAAAAATTGGTGCTGCTAAATTAAAAAAAAAACAATAATAAAAAAACAATAAAAATTATCTTGATTTTTCGTTGAGTTGTTTTTCTCTAATAATTTTTTTAATACGGTTTTTTATTTTTAAGAAAGCTTTTTCATTTTTAACAATAAAGTCGTAAGCACCTATTCTTAAAGAGTCAATAGCCAATTCAATTTTTTCGGCAGCAGTGAGCATAATGACAAAATTGTCTTTATTATGTTCTTTAATTCTTCTTAACACAAGTAAGCCATCACAAAGAGGTTCCAGTCTGTAATCAAGAAATACTATATCGGGATTGGCATCAAGAGCGTTTAAACAATCTTTTCCATTAAAAAAGACTTTAATGTTTTCGTACCCTTCTTTTTTCAATTCTTTTTGCACCAGTGCACAAAAGCCCTCATCATCGTCAACAATGAATATTAAAGGCTGGTCTGATTTTGTTGTCATTTTTAATCTTTTATTAATAGTTTAATCATCCGAACAGAATAAGTCATATTTAATAAACTTAAAACAAATATACAAAAAAAAACTATATATCACAAAGGAATTTCAATAAAAAATTTAGAACCTGTTCCAATTTCTGAATCAACTCTAATATTTCCCCCATGTTTTTCAATAATTTTTTGAACAATACTTAAACCCAGTCCCTCTCCTTCAGTTTTAGTACTTAACCGATGAAAAATTTCAAAAATCTTTTGATGATATTCTTTTGAAATCCCTGGACCATTATCCTCAACACAATAAATTATTTTTCCATTAACTATTTCATTACTGATGATAATTTGCCCCCCATTATCCTTGTCCATGTACTTAACAGCATTGTCAATCAGATTTGAAAAAACCTGACTCAACAAGTTTTCATCAGCTTTACAATTATATAATTCAGAAACTTTAACGTTGATATTCTTACTTTGAATCTGAAAGTTGAATGAACTGATGATATCTCTAAGCATTTTATCCATATTAAGTTCTTTAATATTTAGTGCAATTCTTCCCATTCTGGACAATTTGAGGAGGCCATTCAGTAATGCATCCATCTTTCTTGCACTTAAAAGAATATAATGTAAGGATTCATTAAGGTCCTCATTATAAATGGTATCAATTTTTCCCCTGAGTTCATTAACATTATTAGTGGTATTTACAACAGATAAAATTTCTTTAGAAGCATTGACGAGTTCTTTTGTAAAGCCCTGAATATTAACCAGTGGTGAACGCAAATCGTGAGAAGTAACATATACGAACTGCTCCATTTCTTTATTTTTATCAATTAAATCTTCATTTAATTTCCGGATTGATTCATTGTATTTTTTACTTTGAATTGTTTTCCACAATCTGTCAATAACCAGGGTAAGTTGATGAATATCTGTTTCGTTATAATTTTGCTTTTTATTTGCAACTGTTGCTAAAGCTACAACCTTATTATCTTCCTCAATAGGAACAACAAGTACACGTTTAATTTTCAGATGCCAATGCGGTAATTCTTTATGATTTTCATATTCTTCATAGTTATTGATCAAAACAGGTTTTTTGGTCCTAACAGCTTCAGTAAACAAGCTGTCGTTACTAAGATCGAGAATTAATGGCTGATTTGAAAACTCATTACTAATAAAAACATCCTTTGAAAAAGAGTGTAATTTAATTTTATTAACAGTTTCGTTTGTAAATGCCAGAAAAGCGATTTCACTTCTGGTAAGATTAACAGTTTCCTTGAGTGCAAAGTCAGTGATATCTTGTATATTGCTTTCTCCCATTTGACTAATATTGTAAACTGCATTTATAGTATTTTCAGCTTGTTTCCTTTCTGTGATATCTGAAAAGATGACAGCAAACTGACCTTTTTGAGGGCTAAAGACCCACGTGTCATAATATTTATCTAAATCGCTTGCATAATTCTCGTAATGAATTGGATAACCATTTATAGCAACCTTTCCAAAAGTATCAATCCAATAGGGTTCAATATTGCTCATTAGCTCCGTTATTCTTTTTCCGGTAATATTTTTTACATCAATACCTGTAAGTTGTTCAAACGCAGGATTTGCACTAACATACATATAATCAATTGCTTGTCCTTTATCATCAAGGATTATTTCGTGCAATGCGAATCCCTGTGTGATGTTTTCAAAAAGCAGTCTGTATTTTTCTTCACTTTCTGAAAGCGCACTTTGTGATCGCTTCCTTTCAGTGATATCCCTAATTATGGTTTGAATTGCCTTTTCTCCCATATAGTTGATAGGAATTCCAATAACCTCAACATCAAAAACTTCGTTGTTAAGCTTTACAAACTTCTCTTCAGCAAATCCCTGAGGTTCATTAGTCTCATACATTTTTTTGATCCTACTCATAGCTAACTCCCTAAAATCAGGATGAACAAAATCAATAGTATTACAACCTATCAGATCTTCAGCTACTTTTGCACCCATAAGTTTAAAGGCTGCATTATTGGCATATACAATTTTACCATTTTTGTGAATAACAATGGCATCAGGTGTATAGTCCACTATCAATCTGTACTTAATTTCACTTTCAACCAAGGCCTTTTCAGCCAATTTGCGTGAACTTATATCCCTTATGAATGACTGATAGGTACTATCGGGCATTTTTCTTGAATTCATTTCAACATAAACAATTTTCCCATCTTTTCGCAATAATTCCCTTTCAGCTTTAAAAACCTTTCCTTCTTCAAGAGACTTATATTGCAGAGGCTTTTTGAATATTGATTCTTTAGTAAATATTTCTTGCAAATTCAAAGTAAGAAGTTCTTCTCTTGAATACCCTGTGAGATTAACTGCTTCATCGTTAACTGTAATAATAAGTCCCGTATTATCTCCTTGAAAGAAAGCATCAGCAGCCATTTCGAGCAACATTCTGAATTTCTCCTCACTGCCTAATAATTCGTTTTCAATCTGTTTTTTTTCAGTTATATCTGTATGAATTCCAACAAGGCCTGTAATTAAATTATTTTTGTCATGATTTGCATAAGCTCTTAAAAAAATGTGTCTAATCTGACTATCTTTTGATATCATTTCAACCTCTCCTGTCCATGTCCCACCATTCATTATTGTTTTAAACACTTCCTCCTTAACATTTTTATCCTTATAAATAGAATTAACAATTCCTTCTTTCAAGGGTCCGAATAAATCATCAAAAGCTTTGTTCTGATAAATATGAACACCTTCAGGAGTTGACATTCCTATAGCATCACTGGAATTTTCGATGGTGGCTTTGAAGATTTTTAATTTATCCTCAGCATCTTTTCTTTCTCCGATGTCTCTTATAACAACTAAAGCTGCAGGTTTACCATAATAATTTATATAATTTGAATTTAATTCAACAAAGAGTTTCTTCCCTGATTTATGTAAAGCCACTATTTCATAAATACTTGGAACCCCTTCGAGTCTCTCTAAACGAGCTTTATTGTATTTTAATATCATCTCATGAAGGGAGGGTTCAATAAAGCTTAAAAATGGATGTCCAATAACTTCCTCGGGATTATAGCCTGTCAATTCACACAATTTATTATTTGCAAAAATAAAAGTGTTGTCCTGAACAATGGCTATCCCATCATTAGCTTTCTCAACAAGTGTTTTATATTTTTCTTCCGATTCTTCAAGGGCTTTTTCATAAATTTTTCGTTGGGAGATATCTCTCACAATAGCCTGTAGAAATTTTCCACTTTCAAGGTCCAAACGGTTAAGGCTGATCTCGCAATTGACTATTGACCCATCTTTTTTCATGTGGTCCCATTCGAAGTAAAGTGGTTCTCCTGAAAGAGCTTTATCAATATACATTTTGGCTTTTTCCTCTGAATCAAAACCATCGGCTTGAAATTTTGGTGAAATAAATGCGGGTGTTTTGCCCATTATTTCATCTTTTTTGTAGCCTAATGTCTTCAATGTTTTTTCATTACAGTTAACTATGTCATAACCTTTAATTATGAAAATGACATCATTTGCCGAATCGAAAAGTTTGCGATAATTTTCTTCACTCTCTCTGATAATTCTTTCTGTTCTTTCTTTATGTGTATTATCCCTGAACGCAATCACAAAACCAATTATATTACCGTCAGTATCCCTAACAGGAGAAGTATTCCTTGAAATGATATATTCTTGATTCTTTTGAGAAATTAGAACTTCCAATTTTTCAGAGTTAAAATCTTCTTTATTGTTGAAAAAATCATCAACAGAAATGCTTTTGGGTAATTGTGTTTTGATATCAACCAAATTTAGTATTTCTGAAATATTGCTCCCAACTGCTTCCGATTTAGAACAAGCTGTAAGTTTTTCAGCTTCGTTGTTAAAAAGGGTTATTCTTCCCAAAGTATCAGTTACCACCACCCCTTCACCAATTGAATAAAGTGTTGTTTCAAATTGTTCTCTTTCAAATTCAATTTTTGCAAGGTAATTATTTCGTTCTATTGAAGCAGCAATTACGTTGCTGACAGTTCTAAGAAATTCTGTTTCGGATGTGGTCCAATATCTCTTTTTGGAGCAAACATCGAAACCTAAGGAGCCCCAGAATTTATTATTAACATTTATGGGAATTACAATAATTGATTTTATTTCTTGTTTTTTAAAGAAACGAAGCTCATCTCCATCTAAATCATCATCAATATTTCCTGAAACAAATATTTGGTTTTCAATAACGCTTTTATAAAGCGTTGGGGTGTTTTCATAAGGGATTTTCTGCAAATTATTAATTTGTGCTATTTCTGGATTAGCACACCATTCAAAAGTATTCTTACAATAGGCATTATCATCAAAATTTTCCATCAGATAAACCCTGCAGACTTTGAAAAAATTTCCAAGAATATCAAAAGCCTGACTTATCTTAAGATTAAAAGATTCATTTGAATTAAAGAGTGTTGATAATTCTGAAAGTATAATCTGTTGTTTAAGGTTTTTGTTTATTTCATTTTCGGCTTGCTTTCTTTCAGTAATATTTCGGCAAAGAGAAATGACTTCATTATCATTGTATTTAACAATACGGGCTTCATAAAATTCTTTTTTACCTTCCGGAGAATTGAAATAATACTCAACAATTTGACTTTCACCATTTTGAATACAAGCCCTGAACGATTTAACGATGTTCTCAGCAAAAGCTTTATCAAAAAGCTCAGAAATATGTGAACCAATAACTTTTTCTCTTGAAATTTTTAAATCTTCACTGGAACCCGCATGATAGTCAGTAAAAAAGCCATCAATATCATTTCTGAAAATTAAATCAGGGATAACATCAATTGTTGCCTTAAGCTCCCTTTCACTTTCAATAAGCCTATCCTGATACTTTTTAGCTTCTGTACTGTCTCTGAAAACGATAACAACACCGCTGATTTTACCATCTTCATTAAGGATAGGAGCCGCACTGTCTGAAATTATATACGCATGCTTTGTTTTTGAAATAAGTTTTGTATGATTTGCAAGGCCAATAATTTGTCCAGTTTTTATAACCTTTTCCGCAGGGTTAAAACATCTTTCACCTGTGTATTCGTTAACGATATAAAAAACATCCTCCAAAGGTCTTCCAATAGCTTCTTGTTGGGTCCATCCTGTTAAATTTTCCGCTACAGCATTCAACATAATGATATTGCCATTGGTATCGGTACTTATGACCCCATCACCTATGGAGCGTAACATAATTTGAAGTTGTTGCCTTTCTTTGGATAAAGCTTCCTTAGAAACAATGCTTTCAGTAATATCAACGATATAGCCCTCAATAAATTCAATATTTTCACTTTTTACAATGCGACCTTGTTCCCATACCCATTTGACTTCATTCAGTTTGCTTATAATTCTGAATTCCAACTTGAAAGACAATGAAGTTTTGAAACTTTCTGAGATAATATTCCATACTTTTTCTCTATCTTCAGGGTGAATCACATCATTAAACGTAAGTGATTCGTTATTAAGCATTTCTGAAGGGCTGTAACCGGTCAATTTCAAGCAACCATCACTAATAAAAAGCATTGTCCAATGCTTATCATACTTGCAACGATAAGCCATACCCGGCAGATTATCCAGTAAAGTACTGTAAACACGCTTGCTTTCAAGAATTTCATCTTCGTGAGTTTTCTGAAAAGTAACATCAAAGGCAGTACCTATTATAACGGGTTCAGCTTTGTAATATGAATGTACAAAACTAATGTCTATCCACTGGGACTTATTGTTTTCTGGTAATAACTCAAAATATTCTCTTTGACTACTTGAATAATAATTTGTTTTTTTATCAAAAATCTCTTTTAAAGTATTTTTTTCTTTCTGACCAAACAATTCAAAAATTGACATTTTAAGCAAAACTTCTTTTTCATAGCCGGTAATACTTACAGCTGCCTTATTAACGTAAAAAATCTTAGACCTATTAAAAATGAAAATAGCAGAAGTTGAATTTTCCGTAAGTGTTCGGAAACGTTCTTCGCTCTCAACAATAGCCATTTCAGATCGTTCTCTTGCCATTAACTCTTTCATCAATTCCTTGTTTCTTCTGTTTACAGCCCTTTTTAGATTAAGGTTCCACGCCACAACTATCAAAAAAATAAACAGAGCAACAAAAAAAATATATGAATATTCTTTTAGTGTGTACATCAAAGAAAAAGAGTGTTTTTTATAGGGGAAAAACCATTTTTCGTAAAGTTCGTCGTAAATACCTTTCTCTCTAATAATTGATAATCCTTCATTCAAATGAAACAGCAGGTCATTTTTATTTTTATTGACAGCGAAACAATATTTCTGATTAAAAAATTGCAAATTGGAAACATTGATGTTATTATAACTGTGTTCGTTAATATGATAAAGTGTTTGTAAAGTTGGGAGAAGAGCCAATTGGTTTCTTCCTTTATTTAATTGAATCAGAGCTTCTTCGGCGTTTGAACATGTAGTAATTGGATTAGGCAAATTGTTTTCAACAATAAACTCATGCATAATATCCTCTCTCACAACAATTATGTCGGTATGGGAATTAAATTCTGTAAGAATATCTTCATTTTTTTCATGAAAAAAAATACTGTATGTAGCTCTGTTATGAGGAGTACTTAATAAGAAGCTGGTATTTCTGAATTTTGAATAGAACATTGATAGAACATCAATTTTCCCATTTTTAAACATAGCATACACATTTTCCCATGATGCACTTACGAATTTATAATCATAGTTAAATTCATCCAGCACATAAGAAATTAATTCAACATTAAATCCCACAGGAAGACCTTCTTCATTAACATATTCGTATGGTGGATAATTACTATCAATACCAACTATTATTTTTTTCTGGGCAAAGATTGAAGTTGATAAAACAAATAAAAAAAAGTAAAAAAAATATAGTTTTTTCATGTTAGTATATTTTGCTTAAAATAAGAAAATTAGCTTGTCATACAAGTTAAAAAGCACACATTTAATTTCAGTATGAAATAAATAAGAAATAGGTATTTCATGAATTTAAAACATTGAGTTTATAAGAATTAAAAACACAAATTAAAATCAAATTTAATAAAAAAAATGCAATCAATTTAAGGTTCCAAAAAACAAAAAACTACAAAACAGAAATAAATTTTGTAGTTTTTAAGTCATTTTACGGTTATAAAATCAGAATATCCCCGGGAAAAAATAATAAATCAAAGTGGTGGCAATAATTAGTACGAGTAAAATTATCAATACAATCTTTTTACCTAATTCTAACTGTTTATTAGCCAAACTTAACTCATTCTGGCGAATGATTTTTCTAAATAAGTTAGCTATCCTTTCGTATGTTGTTTCACTTTTAAGAACGTAATCATAAGCTCCTGATTTGATTGAATCAATGGCAATCTCAAGTTTGTCGTAAGCAGTCAACATTATCACCTGTGTTTCATGCGATTGCTTTTTAATTCTTTTTAATACTTCAAGACCATTCATTTCGTTACTTAGAGCATAATCAAGAAGAACAATATCCGGTTTCAAATTTATGCTTTTCATGCATTCTTCTCCACTGGAAAATGTTTTTAGATTTTTGTAGCCTAAATTTTCCAATTCATTTTTTGTCAATGTAAGATATGCTATATCGTCTTCTACAATGAATATTAAGGGATTTCGAGGATTTTTCATAATAAAATTTTTAATTATTAAAACAAACAATTATTATTACTTATTAAAAACAATAAATACATAGACAAAGATAATAAAAAAGAATGCACATTACGTGTTTACTTTTAAATTTTAACAAAAAAATATGTAAATTGTTATTATTCAGATAAAAAAAAATCAAAATAAAAATAAAACAGTGTTAACATAAATATTTTTAATTTTGTTTTCTTAAATAAGTATTGGCTGCATTTTAAATTTTAAAAATGGTTAAGATAGATTTTGTAAATGAGTTAAAATGGCGTGGTATGTTACACGACATCATGCCGGGCACAGAGGATTTATTAAAAAATGATACCGTTACTGCATATGTTGGCATAGATCCTACTGCCGATTCGCTTCATGTAGGACATTTGGTATCAGTAATGATGCTTAAGCACCTGCAACAAGCAGGACATAAACCATTAGCTTTGGTAGGAGGCGCAACAGGTATGATTGGTGACCCTTCCGGAAAATCAGAAGAGCGCAAATTACTTACACCAGAAGTGCTTCTTCATAATGTTGCAGCCATTAAAAAACAATTGGTAAAATTTCTTGATTTTGAAAATGGTATCAACAAAGCTGAACTTGTCAACAATTACGATTGGACAAAGGATTACAACATGCTTGACTTTTTGAGGGAGATAGGTAAGCATCTCACCATCAATTACATGATGGCCAAAGATAGTGTAAAAAATCGTCTTGAAACAGGCCTTTCATATACCGAATTTTCTTATCAGCTATTACAGGCCTATGATTTTCTATTCCTTTATCAGAACAAAAATTGCAGACTTCAGATGGGAGGCTCTGACCAATGGGGTAATATCACAACAGGGACAGAGTTAATAAGACGTAAAACAGGAGGTGAAGCCTATGCTCTTACATGTCCACTTATTACCAAAGCTGATGGTAAAAAATTCGGTAAATCAGAAGAAGGTAATATCTGGCTAGATCCTAACCTGACTTCACCCTATAAATTCTTTCAATTTTGGCTCAACTGTTCTGATGAAGACAGTGAAAAATATATAAAAATTTTCACACTTTTAAATAAAGAAGTTATTGATTCACTCATAGAGCAACACAAACAAAGTCCCCATTTACGTTTACTACAAAAAACACTTGCTAAAGAAATGACTGTTTTTATTCATTCAAAAGAGGACTATGATGCTTCAGTAAATGCTTCCGAAATTCTTTTCGGCTCGGGTACATTGGACCATATTAAACAGATTGACGAAAAAACTTTTTTGTCAGTTTTTGAGGGCGTCCCACATTTTGTAATTAATTATAATGATTTAGAAAACCGTATAAATATTATTGACTTTCTTGCGGAAAAAACCCAAATCCTTTCATCTAAAGGTGAGGCACGCAGAAGTCTGAAAGAAAACAGCATAAGCATTAACAAAATCAAGATAAAGGAAGAATACAATATAGGAAGAGACGATTTAATTAACAATAAATATATCATCATACAAAAGGGAAAGAAGAACTTTTATCTCATTACAGCTCAATAGTACGATTAAATGATAGTTATAGCTGAAAGCGGCTCTACAAAGACCGACTGGTGTATTTATAACACCAAAACCAAAATGCAAAACCACTTGCAAACAATAGGTATAAACCCATATTTTATTGAAGAGCATGAGTTGATTGCATGTTTAAAAGAAGCTTTCATTAATTTTGAAATTAAGCACCTGAAACAATTTTTTTTTTATGGAGCAGGTTGCGCCAACTCAATTATGCAAAAAAAGTTAGAAGGGATGCTTTCTAAGTTATTCATTAATGCTGAAATTAAGGTTGAATCAGATTTACTGGCAGCAGCTCGTGGATGTTTTGGGCAAAGAGAAGGTTTGATTTGCATACTTGGAACCGGATCAAATTCCGGTATTTTTAAGAATGATTCCATAATTGAGACTTTACCATCTCTCGGTTATGTTTTTGGGGATGAAGGAAGTGGTGCATTTATGGGAAAAGTGTTACTTACTGATTTTATGAATAATGACATGCCTAAAGCAGTCAAAATTGCATTTCAAAAAGCATACAACATTAATATTAATCATATACTAGAACAGGTTTACAGCAACCGTTTTCCTAACAGATATCTGGCTTCCTTTTCACAATTTATAAATGATAATCTGTCGTTTGCTTATTGCAGAACTCTTGTAAATAATGCTTTTGATGCTTTTTTTGAGAAACGCTTGTTGAAACACACAGATGCTCACTCCTACCCTCTTAAATTTGTGGGATCAGTGGCTTTTTCATTTAGTTCTATACTGACAAAAGTTGCTTTACAAAATAACTGGGAAATAGACACGGAGAAAGATATTGTAAAATCACCATTAGAGGGTCTCATTGATTATCACACCCGTAGCATATGATAAAATAAAAATCAATTATCAAAAATTTATGAATAATTTATCCTCAAAATACTGTATTAAGCATAAAGTCTGGATTGAAAATAAAGAAGGGCAGGGATTATTGGGAGACGGCAAATGGGAGCTCCTAAAATTGATAAATGAGAAGGGCTCACTTAAAGCAGCCATTGAGGAAATGGGGTGGGGTTACAGAAGCACATGGAGTAAACTAAAAGACCTTGAAAAAAGATTAGACTTCGCTATTATAGAAAAATCAAGAGGAGGAATAGGTGGAGGCGGGCAAACTGTTTTAACAGAAAAAGGCAAAGCACTTGTAAATTGTTTTCAGGAATTGCATAACGAAGTGGACAAGATGTTAAAAGTAACTATTGAAAATTACTCAAAGAAATTAAATCAAATCGGCAACTTTTAAATTATTTATTCTATTTTTGCGATACGCAATTAAATGCAATTCGACCATGAACCTTATAATTGGAATTGATGACACAGATAACCTCGACAGCAAAGGAACAGGTCATTTAGCAAGAGACTTGGGCACCTATTTACACCAATTAAATATTTTCGAAACAAGGATAATTATCCGTCACCAATTGTTTGTCCATGTTGACATTCCTTATACATCACACAACAGTTCTGCCTCTCTGAGTGGTATTCTTAAAAAGGATTTCAATGATTTGGCAACAGCCTGTGAAACGTTTTTAACAGAAAAAGCTGCTGAGGGTTCTGATGTAGGTCTATGCCTATACACTGAAGAAGCAAACCATTCTGACAAACTTATTCAATGGGGAATTCATGCAAAAAACATAATTCTTACAGAAGAGAACGCATACAAGCTAGCAACAGAATCAGGCATTTATCTTAAGGGACTTACAGGTAGAAAGACAGGTGTTATTGGAGCACTTGCAGCCGTGGGATTGGCATTAGAAGGAAATGATGGCAGGGTCTTATGGATGAAAGCCTTGCGTGAAACTACCGGAATGTTCAGTGTTAATGAAATTAAAAATATTATAGGGATTGATGTTATAATGACGGAAGATGCCACTGTTCTTGATGATAAAACCATTATTGAATTAGGAGATTGGAACAGGCCGGTAATAAGAAATCATAAATCAATATTGTATGTAGAACCAAAAAACATAAATAATTATGAATACAAAACAGCCTCAAAGCATTTTATCAAATCTATTTCAGAATAAGACTCAAGCCATTACCACTGAAATTCTCTTCTTGTTTATGGCAGGGGTTTTTGGTGCTGTGATACAGCATTATTTAAAAATGCCCATGCAATTACCCGGAAAACAGGGTCTTCTGTTTATGCTCATTCTCAGCTCTTGCGCATCTATATCAAGAATAAAAGGTTCGGCCACAATTACCACATCAGGTGCAGCTGCTTATTTTCTGATTTTTCAGATGGCTTCCGGAGATATCTTTAAACCCATCTTATTTCTATTGGTAGGTATTTGTTTTGACGCTTTTATCTATTTATGGAACAAGTTCAATAAACCTTTAATATTATTAGCTGTTGCCGGTGCTTTAAGCTGGGCCGTTATTCCATTTGGCCGAATTTTTATTTCATTATTTACAGGAATAATGTATAAATCATTTATATCCGGTATTTTATATCCCATTGCAACGCACCTCTTGTTTGGATTTACCGCTTCTCTTATTGCAGGTCTAACATTAAAAAAATTTTACAAATAAAAACCCAAAAGAATTAGTGTTTATGAAGTTATTACATAAACGAAATGCATATTTTTTCATGTCGTTTTTCAAATTATTCTTGATTTTTTCGTTAACTCCATTGATTTTTGTATCAGGTTGTAGAAAAACAGAACCCTTACCCATAAAGCCGGAACTGATTTTAGTTGCGGACACCGATTGTATTAATTCTGACACTACTTTACCAATGGGGACTCTTATGAGATTCAGAATCAAAGCAAATTGTGAAAGCAGTCCTATTACAAATTTTGTAATAACGTACGACAACGGCACAAAAAATGTCTTTTTAGACACAGGTGTATATAATAATGAGTTATTTTACACTCTGGAAGTTATAAAAGGTACTTCAGCAATTGAAGATTGGCAATTTTCTGTCATGACAAAGGAAAGAGAAACTGCAAAGGTCAGTATTCAAATAGCTTTAGATTCCGGTGGTGTTTTTGGGAATATAAATACACACACCGTTATTTTAGGTGCTCAAAATAATACCCTTACCGGTCATTTTTACTCGTTTACCAATGAAGCGGTTTATACTCTTGAACAAGCCTACAACAACCAGATAGCAACTGATATATGCTACTATTTTCACACCGAATATGAGTCAACATTATCTTCGCCTAACGATAATGACGCCCCTTCAATTTTTACAGGAACTTATGGCCTTTCAAATTGGCAAATTAGAAACGAATCCCGTTACAATTTAACAACAATTCAGTCTTCTGAATTTGATAATATAGCTAATGACAGTCTTCTGATTGCATCTTATGACATCATAAATGCCAAAAGAAAAGGGAAAAACATTGAAACCGGACAGGTTTGGGCTTTCAGAATCCAATCGGGAAAAATAGGTTTGATTAGGGTTGATACTATCGTGCCTGAAACAACAGGAACAGTTGGTTTGACAATAAAAATTCAGGAATGATGAAAAACTTTTCAGAAACTCATATAAAAATTATTTCATTAATAATACTTATTTTTTTACAGTTAAGTAGCTTTACTCAAACAATTGAGGGACATATAAGAGGTCTAAACAATAAAGAATTGAGTCATGCTCACATTCGTATTCATTCACTAGAAAAAGCTACTATTAGTAACGATTCCGGATATTTTAATCTCAGAATTGACAGTGCAGGAATTTTTGATCTTAGTGTATCTTACATTGGGTATTCTGACACTATCATTTCACTAAATCTATCCTTAGATGAAAATAAGTATCTGATAATACAAATGAATCCAATGACTTTTATGCTTGAAACAGCATTCATAACGGCAAGCAGGCACGAACAAATACAAGAAGAGATCCCATCTCGTATAGAATCAATCAATAAAGAACGAATCGAAACAGCACCTTTTAACAATACAGATGAATTTCTATTATTAGTACCCGGTATTCACACAGATCGTGACTTCGGAATTTTTTCACGTAATGCAGGTGTCACCATGCGAGGTCTTAACAGCACAGCACGTGTTTTGGTATTGCATAATGGGACACCAATTAATAAAGCAGATGGTGGTGGTATTAACTGGAACAGGATTAATCCCGAACAAATAGAACGTATTGAAATAGTAAAAGGACCTGCCTCAACAATATATGGCGGTAATGCCATGTCGGGTATAATAAATATCATCACACCAAAACCGGACAAAAGGCTTTCAGGCAGTATCAAGGCAGGTTTAGGATCGTATAAAACCTATTCTTTGAACACACATCTTTCCGGAAATGAGATTAAAAATGACAAAGGTTTTTACTGGTCTTTGAATAATTTTCTAAGGGAAGGAGACGGATATTTAGTAAATACAGCTGATTTAACTACGGAATATGACACGACAGTTTTTCTTAAAGAGCTGGGAATTAATGGACTTATAGGTTACCAACTGAATAAAAACTCGGAAATTGAGCTTGATTACAATTTCTGGGATGATATTCGCAGTGACGGGGTTAAAGTCTTTGAAGAATTGGGGAGTTACAGCAAATTTACAACACATGCATTAAAGATGAATTACAAGCAAAACATTGGCGTTTCTGTGCTTAGAATTCAACCCTATTACCAGTCTGAGAACTATTTCAGACAGAATGAATCCGTTGGAAAGAAAAACAATAAATACAGGTACTATAACACTTTTTCAGACAGGGAAGACTATGGCATTCTTACTTCATTATCAAGATCACTTTCTGAAAACCTGTTATTAACAACCGGAATTGATGTAAAACTAGGCCGTGTATATTCGACAGAGATGTACTATACATCAACTGATGTGACAAAAAAAACAGGGCAACTTAATCAATATGCAATATACGCTCTTGGTCAAAACAAATTTATGCGTAATAAACTCAGTATTTCTTTGGGACTGCGTTTTGATTATATTGAATTCAAGAATGGGTCTTTTGAGGTTGAAACACCTTCATCATTAACCGATTTTATTGAAAATTATCCCATTGATTTTACAGATGAAAACTGGAGTGCGATAAGCCCCAAAGCGTCTGCAAAATATCAATTTTCTCATAATTTCAGTACTTATTTATCATATGCTGTCGGTTACCGCCCTCCCATGCTTGATGATATGTGTACCAACAGAAGTGTTACTAAGGGATTCAAAATTGCCAATACGAAACTTGCCCCTGAATATTTGTATAATTATGAAGGTGGTCTAAATTGGTCAATTTCAAAAAATATTTTACTCGAGACTTCAATTTACCATTCAATAGGAAAGGGATTTCATTATTTTGTCGGCATCGGTGATAGTATTGATGCTGGTGGCGAAGATCTAAAACCAGTATTAATAAGAGACAATATTGCTGAAGTAAAAGTATATGGAATTGAAAATTCGGTTTCTTTCCATATTATTAGCAACTTATTATTAAATATGAATCATGCTTACAACTATTCATTCATCTCTAATTTCAGTAATGATAAGTATGCAAATAAGGATTTAGAAGGTAAATTTCTTATGGAAGTACCGGCACATAATTTTAACGCAACATTAATGTATCTTACTAAATATATTAATACAGCCCTTTCTTTTCAATATATTGACAAACAATGGGTTGATGATGAAAACACCACTTGGACACCTTCCTATAATTATGTTAATCTCAAGTTTACTTCTCAACCATTTAAGTTTTTAAAAACAGGATTAAATATTCAGAATGTTTTAAACAAGCAATATGTTAATAACAAAGGACAGCTGTGTCCTGGAAGGTTTATTTTATTTGACATCCAATATATTTTTTAATACTATGAAAAACAACTATGAAAAAAGAAATTAAAAAGTTTAAAATTAATGTTGCATTTCCACTAATAATTTTTGGCACTCTCATGCTTATCTTAAATTCATGTAACAACATTATTGATGCATTTTCGGGAGCTAGTAAAACAATGGAGCAAGATGGCAATAGTTTATTTCACCAAACAGATGAGACTACATTAAAAGTTGGAGAACTTTTCATAGGCGGAGAAGTTGAAGAACCAGGCAAAGTTGAATTGGATGATTATTATAAAAGAGAGGTTTTCATAAAAGAATCCACTTATGATGAATCAACAGGAATTAACTTTATAGGGGCTTATAGATACCGTGGTTACTCACTTTTTGATTTGCTTAATCCTTTCAATCAGAAAAAAAAGAATATGGAAGCATTTAAACCGGCTATTGACTTATATATTATTATTGAAAACGAAGCAGGTGACAATGTGGTTTTCAGCTGGTCAGAAATATTTCATACGAATATACCACATCAAATTATTATAGCAACTGAATCAGCGCCAATAGTACCACATCGAAAGGAAGTAGATTACATTGTTGGTGATACATGGAAAGTTGTGGCCGCCAATGATTTATTTTCATACCGTACTCTTGAAAACCCGAGTAAAATTACTGTTTTATCTTTCGACAAAAAAGACTATCCAATCCAAAAAGGCTTAAGCCCCATGTACAGCCCCGACATTAAAGTAGTATTTGAAGATGGCAGAAATTTTACTATCAATGAAATTACTGACACCACAACCTATACAAGGTATTATGCCAGCTTTTATGGAATGGGTATGGGTTTCCATGAAGTCCCCTATTTTCAGGGCCCACTTTTAAATGATTTATTAAAAGATTCTGTTAATTTTTTTGACCCTGAATGGATTCGAAATGGGCTCGTTTGCTTTTCAGGACAAGACGGCTATCGAAGTATTTACAGTTTCAGTGAATTGTTTAACCGTACTGATCAAGTATCACATATGCTTTCTGTAGCTTTTGACAAAATGGATGGAGGATATTACCGCATCTTTCACCCAGCAGAGTTTTATGCCGACAGATCCGTAAAATCTTTAAAAGAGATGTATTTCTTTAAGGAATAGGTTATATTTCTGATTTCTTTTTCAAACTTTTTCGAACCCATTGTGATAGTTTGTAAGGATATCAGAATCCAATCTTCAAGCCCACAAAAATCATTCTTCCGGGACATTCTTGTAAACTACCGTCAACGAACCTTGTGTCTAAAATATTTTCGAATTGCAATGAGGTTGTAAAATATTTGGCAAAAGTCTTTTCAAAACGGATATTCAAAATAATATAATCTTCAAACTTATCAGTAAAGAAATATTCAGTATCTTCAGTATTCCATTCGTTAATCCATGTCTCACCTTGATATTTGGCAAGAACTGATGTGTTTACAATTTTGTGATACCACCTCAAGCCACTTGAGAACTTATGCTGAGGAATGTCTGTAAGGAAATTACCTGTAAGATTAGAATCAATTTTCACATCCAATACATTGTGTTGTATAATAACAGCATGGGTAAATGTATAGTTGAAAAAAAAGTTTATTTTCTCATTAAAAACGTATTTAGTCTCCGCCTCTACACCACTTATACCAACTTTTCCAATATTATTTTTTGAAATAATCGGTGCCAATCTGTATCCCATATTAACGGTATCCCCAGTGCTCGTGTAGTACATAAAATCTTGCCCCATACTATGAAAAAGAGATAATGAGACTAATAAATTCTTACAAAACTGCATATCGCCTCCAATTTCAAAGGCATTTAAAATTTCCGGTTTAAGATCCGGATTTGCAATTACAAAGGTACCTTTTCTACTACCAGTGCGGCTCAAATCGTCAAGCGTAGGAGCCCTAAACCCTCTGGCATAAGAAACAAACAATCTTGAGTTTTCATTTCTATTATAGCGCAGGCTTAAACGAGGGGAAAAGGCATCCCAGCTTTTAACAGGGAGGTTTAATGTTTCAAAGTTATCATAAAATGCTATTGAATAAGAGGGATAATCTATTGAAAAATGAGCATCGTAGAATCTGGCATAGTCGTATCTGATTCCTGCATTAAAAAACAATTTCTGTTTAATCAAACTGATTTCATCTTGTAAATATAGAGCCCAAATATCCATTTTACCTGCATTGTTAATAATATCTGTTGATGTAAAATAAGTATCACTGCCATTCACACTACCCGATTTCATGTTAAAACCAAAGCTTATTTTATGATTGTCAAAATTGTAGTTCTCAGCATCTAATTGCAAGCCCATATCATTTCTTAAAGCATCAGCTTCATATAATTTATACTCACCTTCACGCATATATTCATAAATTCGGAAGTAATTTTCGGAATTATTAAAAACATTTATTTGCCACTTGAAAAAATTGCTCATACCTTTATACTTAACCAAGGTTGAAAGTGTCTTATGTTTTGAGTAAGCTCCGAAATTATCAAAAACCTGCACCCCATTTCCTCTCATATCATCAAAAAATTGCCCTTGTAATTCAACAATATGGTTGTTTCCAAAATCAAATCCCGTTTTTAAACCTACAGCAAATTCTTTAAGAAAAGAAGGTACTAAAATCGTATCCTCAATTGTTTGGAACTCCTCTGGTGTATTAATATAACCATCACTTTGCTTTCCATTTGCTGTAAGGTTCCAAAAGAAATTCTGTGAAGTTTTTTTTAAGCTTGTATTTCCTGAAAGGTTTGCATCAGCTCCAAATGTATTGAAACTGCCATACTCAAAATTCACATGACCGGCAAATTTTTCGGATGGGGGCATCGTTATTAATTCAATAACACCACCCATTGCTCCGCTACCGTATTTCGCAGGTCCTGGCCCTTTAATGACATTTATTTCACTGATGTTATTCTTATTGAGGAGGTTCCAATTTACAGAACCACCATCAGCCTTGTTCATGGGAACACCATCCATGATAACCAAAGTACGCCCCTGTTCGTTTGCAGGCATACCACGCATGGTAACAACTGCTTTGTTGGAGAAAATACCTGTGGTATT
>JAQVVM010000007.1 GCA_028698995.1 Bacteroidales bacterium | reverse complement strand
TTATATCCCAGAGATCATATGTATAACTACAAATTTGGTGTATGTATGCTTATGGCAGACAAAAGGGACATGCTCAAACCTCTTCAGTACCTTGAGTTTGCCGTGCAGTTAGACGAAATTCCACCGGAAGCATATTATTATCTGGGTTTAGCCTACCACTATAATTACCGATTTTCTGAAGCCATTCGTGCTTACAATACATTTTTGCAGAAGTCCTCACGCCGTTTACAATCGAAGTTAAATGCTAACAGACAGATAGAAATGTGTTATAATGGTATTGCATTACTCAGCAAAGTAAGAGACTTGTATGTTATTGAGAGCTCTCATGTCGGGCAAAGGAATTTTCAACGTTCATATGTGTTGAATGATTTTGGTGGGCGTTTTCTTGCATTGCCCGAAGAGTTGAGAACACATACCGATAAAAGAATGGAGCATTATCCATTGGTTTTCTTTAATGAAAGTTATGAATATCTGTATTTTTCGAGTTACGGTGAAAATATTGAAAACGGTAAAGATATTTATAGGGTATTGCGAAATGAAGATGGGACATGGGGCACTGCTGAGCGCCTTCCTGATATTATTAATACGGTTTATGAAGATGATTATCCTTTTGCATCCAATGATGGGAAAACACTTTATTTCTCTTCTAAAGGTCACAACAGTATGGGGGGGTACGATATTTTTCGAACTACCTTTGATACTATAAACGACACTTGGACTCCACTTGAAAACCTTGATTTTGCAATTAACACCCCTTTTGATGATATTTTATTTATTACGGACCCCGGTATGGAGTTCGCATATTTTGCTTCCGACAGGGTTTCAGATGTTGGGATGATTAATGTGTACAAGGTCAGGGTTGATACAAGACCTGATACAGAAATTCTTAGCAATGAAAATATTTATAATTTATCACAGGATGATCCTTCTTACAGAAGGGCTTTGGAAATTCTAAGAAATAAGACACAACTTGCTGTCAATGCCACTGAGAGCATGTTTGAACGTTCAGAAAATGCAACAGTATCTAATGAAACGGCTTTCACCAATAATAATGAGAACAGAGCAGATACGGGTGATTTAAGCAATGCTGAGATTATAAGAATGGCCTTTGAGCAGGCAGATGAAACACGCAATGAGCTAAATGAGTTGAAGATGAAGCAAGATGCTTCTAGAACGGTAGCCGAGCTTCGCAAACAAAGGGCATTACTTAGAACTAATGAGGCCAGAAGGGCAAGGAGTGAGGCCCTGCGTGTTGCCGACCCTCGCCAAAGGGAGGAAGCCATTATTCAATCAAGCCAAATACAGGCAGAAGCTGACAGGTTGACCAGAGAAGCTGAAGTTGCCGAAGAGATATACGGGGAAGTGAGTCGTAAAATTTTGCAGAAAGAAAGAGAACTGCGCAGTGCCGAGAGTTATGCAGAGAACATACAAAGTGCCATTAATTCTCAAACACCTGAGCTTGCCATTGGTATATTGGAAAGTATGATTGCTGAGCTTTCAGTAGTTGAAACAGACGAGTATGCCGACAGAAGCATAGACGAAATTATTGCACAAGCTGATAGTCAGCTACCTGAAGCTAGAAGTGAAATTGCTGTTATTAAAGATAACATTAATGAGGTTAAATCAGAAGCACAAAGATTAAGGGAAGAAGCTTCAAATACACGTAACAGAAACGCAGCAAGGGAATTAAACACATTGGCCGAAACCAGAGAAAATGAGGCAAGAGAAATGCAGATGGAACTCAACCAGATGCTTGCAGCCATTGATGAGAATTTTGTTCCTGCCGAAAATGTGGTTCAAACTACGACTCCTTCAACTAATTGGACCAATTTGAATAACCGCTTAGAGCAAGTTTCACAAGAGCTGAAAACATCAATTAATAGTATTAAAGAGCAACAGGAGTCACTAAATATTGCCTCCCGCCAGAAAGCCAGTGAGAGTCAGGTAAAATACAACAGGGCATCGGTTTTGATTACAGAGGCAGAAAGTATTTCAGATTCAGCAGAGAAAGAAAGAAAACTTAACGAAGCCCGCCGACTGCTTGATGAGTCCTCTGACCTAGTGTCAGAATCAGTGGCAATGAAATCAATAGCTTCTCGTTTGGATGACATTATTTCAAGAGAGGAGCAAAGAGAGGCAGAATTGATTAAGCAGGTTGCAGAATATCAGTCTTTTGTAGAAAATGAACAAACGGATAAGGCCGAAGCACTAGTAGATGAAATAAGTACAGCATTCACACCTGCAAGAACAACAAATCTTTTCGATAATAGTTATGTGAATGAATTAAGGAGGGATCTTGCCCAAAATGAGAGTGAATCACAAAAATCAACCGCAGAGGCGGATTCACTTTTTGAGCAATACAACAAAAATTTTAACGAGATACAAAGCCTCAATTCCCGTCTCAATGCAACTACCGACACAAGAGAGAAGGAAAGAATTACACGCCAGATTACATCTTTGCAAAGTGAAAATGTAAGAATAAATACCAATGCCGAAAATGCTTTAAATAAAGCAAATGAGTATAATTTTGAAGTAGGAAGACTAAGAATGGAAATTGCTATTTCAACTTCAACTGTTCCAATTACAGCAGATGAGTCATCTACAAATCTTAATACTGCTGAAGTGGATATTAATTTGCAAAATGTGAAGGATAGAATTAATGAAGACAAACTGAGGGTCAGGGCTTTAACAGAAACCACATTAATGGCTGAAACGCAAACTCAGAATCAAAACCTTGTTCAAGAGCAGGAGACTACGCAATTGACAGAAATTGTTGAACCAAATGAAGCAGCATCAGAACAAAGAGTTCAGGCGGTCCGAACAGAAAGCCAAAATATCAGAAATAGCTATAATGAATTAATTGAAACATTTGAAGTAAAAGCCGAGAGGTTAAATAATTTTGCTTCTGAAAAGTCTGCTGTGAGTAGAATAGCTATTGAAGAAGCTGACAGAATTATTGAAAATGCCGGAAATATTGCAGACCAGAATACGAGAAATACAGAAATTGAGAAAGCCAATAGCTTGTACCAACAGGCGTTTACAGCTGCACAAGAAGCCATTGCTTCATCTGATTTAGCTTCGGAATTTGAGACTCAGATTCAATCAATGAAAAGTAATAAACAGTTTCTTGAGTCTGCATTAAACGAAATTGAAACAATTGTTCAGAGCGGAGAAACAGACAGGGCTGAAAACATTATTCAAAATCTTAAAACGGAATGGGATTCTGAAAAGATTAAAGAAAACATTGAGAACAAAATCAATGAAACAAACAACCGACAGTTGACACAGAAACAGAACGAAGCCGAGCAGTTGCTCAGAATAAGCGAAAGGCAGTATCAGGAAGCACAAAGATTAAAGGCGGAGTCTGAAAACCTAATTCGGGAGTCACAAAATACGGATAATACAACCGAAAGACAACGGCAGCTTGCTGAAGCTGCACAAATTATGAGACGTGCAGAAGAGCGTCAAAACACTGCTAACCAGAATTATAATAGGGGAAATCAGTTAGAGATTGAAGTAGGTGTTCTAAAAATGAAAGTGGAATTTACAATCAGTACAACAGCGCTGCCTGAAACTACTACTGCTTCATCCAACAGACCAGATGTTATAAATGAAATTGGAAACTTACAAAATATCATTGCTCAACATGACTTTTCTGCAAATCAAGAAAATTCGCTCAATATAGATGAGAATCTCAGGTCGATTCTTGAACAAGAAAGCATAAATACTGAAATAACACAGCAATCAGGTACATCACCACAAGTAGTAAATCTTGAGAACCTTACAATGCAATTGACTGAAGTTAAAGATCAGGCAGCAGAAGCAAGGCGTAGTTCAACAACAGCCGCTACAGCAGAGCAGCGTACTCAACATGCAGCAAGGGCTAATGAACTTGATGTTCAGGCTAGGGACGTTCAACTGCAGATTTTTGAATTACAAACCAGAGAAAATAAAGACAGGTTTGAAGCTAATAAAAACAACATCGCTCAGATTAAAACACAGGGAGATGACGAGAATACCGTGAGAGCCAGACTTATTGAATCTGAAGCAAATTACTACTATGAGAGAGCAGAACAAAGACGTAGAGAAGCTGCCGCTACTGAGTTAAAGTCCTTGCAGATGAACCTGATGGAAGATGCTATCAGAAATGAAACTATGGCCATTCAGAAACAAAATGAAGCAATTGAACTGTACAACAGGTCAAGGCAACAGGCTAATCTGGTGGCACAATCATCACAGCAAACAAATTCAACTGCGGTAACAAACACCCAACAAACAACGCAGCAAATTACTACACCGGTAACGAATACCCAACAAACAACACAACAAACGACTACACCTGTAACGAATACCCAACAAACAACACAACAAACCACTACACCGGTAACGAATACCCAACAAACCTCACAACAAACAACTACGAACATTACATCTACCCAGCAAACTTCACAGCAGACAACAACTCCCGTTGCCACGACTCAGCTTCCAACAAATCCAACAGACAGGAATCTGATTTCAGGTATTAATGGATTGTTTTTCACCGTACAAATTGGTGTATTTGGAGGTAGTCGTACCGAAAGTGAATTACTGAATCTTGTCCCAGTATTTTTTGACCGCTTACCAAATGGCTGGTATCGTTATTTTTCTGGTATTTACAACTCCCGCAATACAGCTGTTACAGCTAAAAATGAGATTGTTCGCAAAGGTATAGAAGATGCTTTTGTTGTGGCTTATTACAATGGCCGCAGAATTAGCGTGTCGGAAGCAGAAGGGCTTTTGGAAGCAGGTCAGGCAAGCTTGCAAACCCAACTGGCATTCACTCCTGTTGATGGAACAACTTCTCCATCAATGACTACTCAATCAACAAATACAACACAAACGGGTCTTTATTACAGTGTTCAGGTTGGCGTTTACCGCAACCAAAGAACCCCTGCTGAGCTTTTCAATATCACACCCCTTGAATATGAAATTTTGGGTAATGGTCTTCAACGTCATTTGCACGGGAAGTTCAATGCCAGACAGGCTGCCGATTTAGCTAAAAACGATATTGTCAGACGTGGGGTAAGTGACGCTTTTGTAGTAGCTTATTATAATGGTCGAAGAATATCTTTAGCAGAAGCAAGAAGTCTTGAAGAACAAGGGGTAAGTCCAGTAATGGCAGGTACACAAACCCTGCAAAACCAACAAACAACGACACAACAAACCACACCAAGACTCGCAACAAATGTGACTACAACTACAGAAACTGCAACAGAAGCGGGAAATCCTGCTGCCCAACAAGAACAAAATTCCAATCTGCAAAGTTATAACAGAGATGATGTTGTTTTTAAAGTTCAGATAGGAGCCTACAGAGAAGCACTACCAATGAATATTATCAATTATTTTAAGACTGTTTCCGGTCATGATATAGAAGTAGTGCCTACAAGAGCAGGTTTGATTGTTTACCATGTTGGGAATTTTAAGGATTTTAATGAGGCTTCAGAACTACGTACAAGAATTATTAGCAATGGTATTCCCGATGCTTTTGTGGTGGCTTTTAACAAAAATGAACGCATTCCCATTAATGTGGCCAGAGATATATTAAGATAACAGCCTCTTTAACAGAAACACCTTTTGCTTAAATACCTAACTTTCACTAAAGTTTTATAGACTTCAAAATAAATCTTTGAAATTAGGTGTTTTAAAAACAGAATATTTAATAGTAATTTGTACACTACTTTATTTTTTGTATATTTTTACTCCGAAGGAGTCGAATGCGAATAAAAGCAATAAGCTGCAAATATAAGACCCTGAATGGGTCAAATAATGGAAACTCCTATAATAAATATTTTTCGTTAAACTCTATACCATGTTCTTTCAGAAGATTGATGTATTCTTCACGAAAAGACATTATTCTATGATGATTTTTTTGATTCTTAACATATTCAATAAGATTATCTTTATCTTTATAAGCATAGGTAAACCCTTCATACCCATCCTGCCATCCATTAAAATTTTCAAAAAGTTTTTCGCGCTTAATAAAATCGCTTGCAGCCAACTTATATTAAGTACTATATTTATTTACACATTATTCAATCCGTTTTTTTATAGTCCGTAGGACTTTAATATTAATAAAAAATGTAAGTTCATTTTTTTTATTGTCCGTATGGACATTAACAAAAGCAAGACTATAGTTCCCAATGTTAATTCCCTGACGGGAAATATTTAAAGTTTTGGTGTTATTTTATTAATATTAATGCCCATACGGGCAAATTTTCAGTAGTAATGTGTAAATATTTAATAGGTTTTATATAATATCTTTTACCAAATTAGCTAAAGCTATTGTAGGATGTAAGTGTGTTACAATATGAATGTGGTCTTCAATACCGTTTATTCTGTATAAGTGACAATTTTGTTTCTCAATGATACCGCTAATATATCGGAATAGTTTTTCTCTTTCCTTTTCCTTGAGAATTCTTTCCCTGTTTCTAGTGCCAAAAACTATTTGATAGAGAATTTGTGTGTAAGTGCTCATAAATAAATTTTATTCAACCCACACAGGTGGGTTGTATTTGTACTAAGTAAGTTTTTATTCAAATTCAACCACTTACGTGGTTGTTTGGAAATTTCAATAAAATAAAAATGTTATAAATTTCATGCATTAGGTAAGACTTTATTAACAATTTATTTGTATTGTATAAAAAGTGGATTAAACTTAAGAAATTTTGTGTTATTCCTGATTCTCTTTTATCCAGATGTTCGAAATTTCACCAATATACATCTTGTGAAAGTCCCTGTTAGGATATACCCTGTTGGCAATTTCAGTATCAATAAAATCATCACCATTAAGGGTTGTGGCAAATATTTTTTTGCATTCGAGAATAATACGTGCTTCCATGAAAGCAATACTGCCATTGTCAGTTTCAAATGCAGTCAGCCCTTCATAATTCATTTTATCAAAATCACGACCTGATTTCGAACCCATAATTTGTAATATGTGGCGTTGAGCCTCTTCATAGAAAGTAAGAGTGAAATAATTTTCTCGTTCTGTAAATTCGAAAGTATAACGTTGTGGTCTGACAAAAATAAATGCTACGGGTTTGTTCCATAACCAACCCAGACCACCCCAGTTGGCAGTCATCATATTGTAGCTGTCCAATCTGCCTGCTGCCACCAGCATCCATTCATCACCAATAAGCTTAATGGCTTCTTCATTAAATTCCTCATACGTAATTTTTCTGAACCCATCAGGAGCAATCTCTTCCTGACATTGTAGATGTGTTAAAAAAAAGAATAAAAAAGCCGATAATGTTAAAAATTTTTTCATGGTGTTTAGGTTTAATAATAGAGTCGCTTTTAGGATACTGTGTGTATTTAACAGAAAATTGCTTCGACAAATATACAAATGTTTTTACTTTGAGCATGTTGAAATGCATATACATACTGCCTTTTCTTTGAAAAATTGTCCCTGTATAGAAACTTGCAACAATATAAATTGATTAATACCATCCTTCAACGAGTTGTTTTTTATTCTTATGTTGCTCTGAATTTTGATAATTATATTTTATTGGATAAATATTTTCTTATTATAAATGCCGTAAGTTGTTTCAATATTTACAAAGTAAATACCGGCAGTCAGATGGGATAAATTAATTTGGTTATTGGTAGATGTTATTTGGTTGTTGAGAACCGCTGTGCCATTGGTATTTAATACTTTAACAGTGCCATTAGGTAATAGATTATTATTAAAGTTTATTAAAAGCACTTTATTCTGAACAAAAACATCCAAATAATTCTGTTGGGTATTTTGAATGTTTAATGAGGTTTGACCAGCCAGTATCTGAGCACCTGGTGTAGCATTGTAGGCATAATCCTTAATAATGGCTTGTTCTAAAGTTGATTCGATTCTGACCCAACCGTAGAATGTGAATGTGTCTTTTATTATTTTTAATCCATAATATTTATCACCCATTGGACAGGGATAGTTTATCATTATTGCAAATGCACATATTGTAATATTTGCATAATTAATCCATGTTAACTCATTATTAATTAAACTATGAATATCCATTCTTTCAGCAATATTATTCTGTTGGTTTATTGCAACAGCAACTGTTGTATCGATGGGTATAAACCCAACAGACCTAACATTAACAGAACTCAGTTGAGATAGTGTCCATATTATCCACACATCAAAATCAATTGAACCATCGTTATTTAAATCAAGATTGTAGTATTCCGGTTCATCATCTTCTCTAATTGTATCTTCAATTAAAACATATGGGTTTAATTCAGTGTAAACAATTTGAGCATTGGTTTTTGCAGCAAAAAGGCTTATTAGCAGTGTTGTGATAAAGATTAAGAGGGTGGTTTTTGTTTTCATGGAGGTTTGCTTTTAATTTTTTTGCAGAAAAATTTGTTTATTAACAATTTCTGATTGTGTGGCTACTTGCACTATATAAATACCCTGTGCCAAACCTGCAAGGGGTATGGTGTTTTGCTGCCCGTTTATGCTGTCTGCTTTTACCAATGCACCCTGTTGGCTGTAAATTTTTATATAACCTTGTGCTTGTGCTGGATATGTAATGTTTACATACAAGAAACCGCTGTTTTCGAATATATTTATATTTGAAGATGGTGCAAAATTGCCAATACCTAGTTCAGTTTGCCCTGCCAAAATGGGCATATTGGGTATGGTGTTGTAAGCAAAATCTTTAACAGTTATAGAATTGTTTGTGGCAGTACACCTTACCCATCCGTATAAGGTATCCGTGCTTTCTATAAACTTCAACCCGATATATGCATCTCCTATAGGCAAATAACACGTTGAACCGAAATCATTTAAGAGAAAAAGAAAGTATCTAACTTGACCCCAGTTCAAATTTTTATTAATTGTGTCGTTAAATGAAATATCTTCCCGATTTATACCAATATCGCAAAGACCAGTAACAAAAGTGGTCTCTGTTGTTAATTTACTTATTCCGAGTGTTTTACCATATTGTGGCCCTTTCCAATTTTTATAATAATTACGTGCGGTAAATATAAAATCATTTATGCCGTTGGAATTTAAATCAAGTTTGTATTGTTGTGATGAATCAATATTTCATGCAACATCCGGCACGTAGATAGTGGTATCTGGCTCAATATCCACATATACAATTTGGGCCTTGGTTTTTGCAGCAAAAAGGCTTATAAGCAGTGCTGCGGTAAAGATTAAAAGGGTGGTTTTTGTTTTCATGGAGGTTTGCTTTTAATTTTCTTGCAGAAAAATTTGTTTATTAACAATTTCTGTTTGTGTGGCTACTTGCACTATATAAATACCCTGTGCCAAACCTGCAAGGGGTATGGTGTTTTGCTGCCCGTTTATGCTGACAGCTTTTACCAATGCTCCCTGCTGGTTATAAATTCTTATATGTCCTTGTGTTTGATAGGGATATGTAATACTGACATTTAGGTAACCGCTATTTTCGTATATATTAATATTTGTTGATTGAGCAAAATTGCCAATACCTAGTTCTGTTTGACCTGCCAAAATGGACATATTGGGTATGGTGTTATAGGCATAATCTTTAACAGTTATAGAATTGTTTGTGGCAGTGCACCTGACCCAGCCGTATAAGGTATCTGAATTTTTAACATGCATCAAGCCAAAATAAATATCGCCAACAGGCAATTCACAATCAAATATATTTGGTGTAGTCTTTATATGTTTTATCCAATACCAGTTTAAATTATTGTAAATTGTGTCATTTATAAATATATCTTCTCTATATCCCCCACTTGCACATCCACCAGAAACAAAATTATTATTCCGTTTTAATAATGACAGCATTATTCCATATGTAGATTCATAAGAATAGTTTCTTGCAATAAATCTAAAATCTGGGATTGAATCATTATTTATGTCAAATTCAAAATTATTCATTGCATCAACATAATATGGAACGTTAGGGACATAAATAGTCGTATCCGGATCAATGTCGGTGTAAACAATTTGGGCGTTGGTTTTTGCAGCAAAAAGGCTTATAAGCAGTGCTGCGGTTAAGATTAAAAGGGTGGTTTTTGTTTTCATGGAGGTTTGCTTTTAATTTTCTTGCAGGAATACTTTTTTGGTAATACCACCCTGCGGCGTATCAATCTGTATTATATATAAACCTTGAGCTATGCCAGTTATAGGAATATAATTGGTAATTGATTCTATGGGCACGCTTTTCACTATCTGTCCCATGTTGTTTGCAATTCTTATCTCTCCTTGTGGCAGCGGATATTGGCCTAAGGCAACCACCAATTGATTTTGACTCATAAAAACGGCAGGTTCCGGAAACAAGGGAACTAAGCTAGAATCCAAAACCGTTTGACCGGCTAATATAAATAAATTGGGAATAGTATTGTACGCATATTCTTTTATTGTAATATTGCTATCTGTTGCACTACACCTAACCCAGCCAAATAATGTGTCAGATGCAACTATAAATTTTAAACCGACATAAAAATCTCCAATTGGAGGGTAACAGGTAAATGGAACCATAGTTTCTGTTGATAAAACATCCATAATACCAAACCAATTTTCGGTGGTAGAAACCGTATCATTGTTGTATAATGGATAATAATAACCACCAGAACAACAACCTGTTAATTTATTTTGATTCTGAAAGTTTCTAATCCATATTCTTCTTTCTTGTGGGTTCAAATTAATATTTCTTGCAAGAAAAGCATAATCAATAATACTATCATTATTTATATCAAATTCAAAAATATTTGAAACACCTGTTACATTAGGAATTTCAATTGTAGTGTCTGGTTCAATGTCCACATACACAATTTGTGTTTTTGCTTGCATAGCTGCTACTGTAAAAAACAGCACCATAAGTAAGATTTTTAAGGTGGTTTTTGTTTTTATAGTTTTTGTTTTTTAATGAATAGACAAACTTATAAAAAAAATATTTATTTTCCAATTGTTTGTTGTTTTATTTTTTGTGAAAAAATGATTAAATATTTGTTACGTCTTATAAATATGTAAAGATAATTAATGCAAAGTATGCTGTTAATTAGAGGCTGTTTCAAAACTATAATATATAAAACCTATTAAATATTTACACATTACTACTGAAAATTTGCCCGTATGGCATTAACATTAATAAAATAACACCAAAACTTTAAATATTTCCCGTCAGGGAATTAACATTGGGAACTATAGTCTTGCTTTTGTTAATGTCCATACGGACAATAAAAAAAAATGAACTTACATTTTTTATTAATATTAAAGTCCTACGGACTATAAAAAAACGGATTGAATAATGTGTAAATAAATATCGTACTTAATATATTGTGATTTTCACTACCTACTTTGCCCCTCTCTAAAGGGTGGAAGTCGCTGAAAATCAGCACACCCTTCAGGGATGGGGCAATGATGATTTTCAGCTAAGGCGGGTTTTGAGACAGCCACTTAAAGTTTATACCCTACCACAGAGCAATGGGGCAGTTCATTTTTAACTATCTGACTATTACAAGATTTGACTTGTACATTTCAGATTCAGATGCAATCTCAATAATATATGTACCTGAAGCTAAAAAAGAAACATCAATAGAATGGATTTTATTACTCAAGAGATGATACTGAATTAATTCCCCTTGGATATTGTAAAGATATAATTTTGTAAAAGTATCATCAGGTCTTTCGATAAATAAAACATCAGTGGCAGGCATAGGAAATATATTCAGCTCATTTTTAGCATTGTTGTTTGTATTTATACCGGCCGGAGGAGGTAAAAGCAGGTTTTGCGAAAACTCTGAGGTATTGCCCTCTTTATCTGTGGTTGTAGCACACAGCTTATTCAGAGAAAGGGGCATGTTAAAAATATGGCTGAAATTTCCATTTGCAAGAGGGGAGGCATATCCAATAAAAACCTTACCCTGTCCGTAACCAAGGTTGTCATCATCGGAAAGGAAAAATTCAATAACACAGCTATCAGGGTTTTGAGTATCAATTGAACCATTTAAGGTTGTTTCACCTGTTGTCTGATTGTAAACTGCTGAAAGAAGTACTGGATAATTTTGTAAATTATTTGGACCTGAGTCTGTATCTCCTGCGTCATTACTGTTAGGACCGGGCGGGTAAAGGTCGATGCCCTGCACGGCATTTGCATAAATACTGTTGCCGGAAATACGGTTTTTAATATCATTAAGGGTCATTATTGTAACACCACAGTTACCGTTATAAGCTATAATATTCCCTGAGTCGGGAGCAACTCCTATTATGTTAAGCTGAGCTCCTTCTGCTATTCTGATACCGTCTTCGCCATTACCTAAGGGGTATAAGCCACTGATATCTGTGCCGATTTTATTACGGGTTATATGATGGCCATTGCTGCCGCTTATGTGAATGGCAATGCCTTGTTGAATATTACCTGATATTATGTTTTTGTCAATGAGGTGATTGGTTGCAATGCCATCTATTACAATTCCATTGGCATTTGGTACCGCTTGAGTACCGGTATAGTCAGTTCCTATGAGGTTTCCAACAACATAATTTTCCATTGTGCCATAATTATAAATAAACACGCCATAACCTGAATTTCCTGAAATCAGATTCGACTCTCCTGTCTGGTAGCCTCCCACCTGATTATACCTTGAACCATCATCAAACAAAACCCCATACGTATTTGGAACCGGTGCTGTTCCACTTGCATTTGTGCCAATATAATTCCCGATTATTTTATTGTATCGGGTATGCAATCCAATAAGCGGTATTCCGTAAGCAATATTTCCAGAGACTACGTTCCTTTCTTGAGGTGTAAGACCTCCGATGATGTTGTTTTGTGTTAAGGCTTCAAGGCTGATACCATCATAGTTTGGAAGGGCAATTTCTCCTGTTCGGTCAAGACCTACATAATTATTTATTATTGTATTATTGCTCGAATGTAATAAACGAATGCCAATATGTTGATTGCCACTGACAATATTTCTGTCCTGGATTTGAGGCCCTCCGATAAGGTTTTCAGAAGCCAGTGATAGTATTTCTATGCCTATATAGCAACCGATTGTATCACTTGCATTGTGATTTACACCTATGTAATTACCTGCAATAATATTATGGACAGCACTACTTCCAGAGATTTGAATGCCATAGATAAAGCGCTTGATTACAAAACCTCTTACCTCCACATTGGCAGCGTTGAAAATATGAAATGCATAATCCACATTATATGCTCCGTCTAATTCAATTTCAGGACCGTTAATATTGGTATTCCCTGCATAAGTAGTTTGTGTTGTGGCGTCAATTTTTATCTGACCTGATGTTATATAGGGTAAGGGCCTTGTCAGGTTGATAGTCCATGTTCCTTTAGTAGCATTATAACCATTATCAGATGTTGGAATATTAAATACAATCTGGTGTGGGGGTGCCGGCGTGTATATGGCAGATTGAAGAGCACTTCTTAAGGAACCGGAACCGTTATCAAGAGAATTTGTAACTGTGAAAACAGCTCCTATAACAAGGTTTGTTTGAAGAAAAACGGCAAAAATTAGAAAAATGAATTTTCTCATAGATTTCAGGTAATATTTTAGTCAATAAATAGAATTTTTGTTGCAGATGCTTTTTTACCATCTTCGCTTATACATTTCAGGATGTACATTCCTTTCGATGAATTCTGAGGAAAATTAATTTCCATGGCATTTTGTCCTGAAGACGTGAATATTAATTTCCCTGATAAATCCTGCAAACTTACTATGTAGTTTGAGTTGTCGTTAAAACGTATGAATATCTTATTATTTGTCGGATTTGGGAAACAAGAGATCTCTTCGGGAATTATTTCTTCAAGAGAAAGAGTCAGTGTTTTATTCAGTGAAAACTCTGAAGTATTACCATTGGGGTGAGTTGCCGTAGCTGTGATGACATCACCTTCTATAGCACCGATACCGAAAAACTTCCAGATACCCAGACTGTCGGCAGTGGTAGAGCCAAGATAAGTTTTTCCGTCACCATAGTTCACAAAATTCGGATCAGCCAAAAACACTTCAATGATTGTGCCTTCAGGCTGTTGTGTGTCTATGGTACCGTATGTCCAGAAGGAATTGTATTGAGGCATAAAAGCGGCATGTTCTATAAGAGGGAAGTTCATAAGTCCATTTGGCCCATCATCTATATCACCAAGGTCATTTGTGTTAAGCCATGGGGGAAAAATATCAATTCCAAGAAATGTGTTTTGATAAATTGAATTGGAAGAGATGGTATTGTAAAGGGTGCTGTTATCCCAAAGCAAAATGCCTGCTGTATCGTGAAAAGCAATAATATTGCCGTTTCCGGTTGTGCCGATTTTGTTCCCATTAGCTCCTCCCCAAAGTATAATTCCTGCCTTCCCATTACCTAAAGCCTGTTGTAAGTCTGAGGATGGCCCTATGATGTTATTTGTTATGATGTTGTCATGGGCATTTTCATATAAAGCCAGTCCGAAGTCGTGATTACCACTAATCAGGTTATTATCAACGGTATTGTTTTCAGGATTTGTTGTAAATCCAATTCCATAGGTATTAGGGAGGGCATACATGCCGGAGATATCAGTTCCAATAAAATTACCCTTAATCAGATTCTGATTTGTGCCAATATCAGCAATCTGAATACCTGCATATCTGTTGCCAGAGAACAAATTTCTATCAGCAGGGGTATTTCCCCCAATGGTGTTGAATTTAGTGCCTCCGGCCAGTAGTAGGCCTGAGTCATTAGGAATCGTATCTGTACCATTTGCATTTGTGCCTACCAAATTTCCTGTAAAAATAGTGTAGTCTGTACCAGTAGTTACGATAAAAATACCATAGCTTAAATTTCCTGATAAAAGGTTGTTCCTTATATAGTTGTGGTCTGAACCACCGTCAACACAAATACCCGTAGCATTGGGCAATGGATAGTTACCTGTAGCATCTGTTCCGATGTAATTACCAATCAAAGGGTTTTCTGAAGCGTTGCCATAATATACCATGCCATACACACGGTTACCTGAAATAATATTTCTTTCCTCAGGTAAATAGCCACCCACCATATTGTATTTTGAAACTGTATTTAGTTCAAGTCCATTAGCTTGTAAAAGGGTATCCCCGTAATAAAAAGCGTTGGTTCCGGTAACATCAGGGCCTATATAATTCCCAATTATTCTGTTGCTGTCGGATGCTTCAATATAGACGCCCATCTCGATATTTCCGGAAATAATATTTCTTTCTTCGGGGGTTAAACCTCCAATTGTATTTTTATTGGCTTTGCTTTTAAGAACTATACCGGCATAATTAAACAGAGGAGCTAAACCTGTTTTGTCTGAGCCAATGTAATTTCCTGAAATAACATTTTCATTTGTTCCGATACCGTTGAGAACAATGCCACCATTCCTGTTCCCTGAAATTATATTTCTCTGTGCAGGTGTATTGCCGCCAATAGTAGTATTTTTTGCATAGGATAATATTATCCCTTGGTCATTAGAAACAGAATCCATTCCTGAAATGTCAGTACCAATATAGTTTCCCTGAATTTTATTATACAAACTGTTTGCCCCGTCAATGACAATACCGGCAAACAGATTTCCCGAAATCAGGTTCCTGAAGTTTGTGTCATTACCTCCGACATTATTTAATGAAGCATCTTGGATGACAATGCCAAATTGATTGGGCAAAGGTAACATCCCGGATATATCGGTGCCAATTTTATTGCCCTTGATATGTGTATTCGTTGCATCATTGATACCTATGCCACTGATACTGTTGCCGGATATTAAATTATTAGAAATGGTGTTGTTATTTGCATTTCCAGCTACAGAAATACCATGATTATTTGGCATTGCTGCTGTTCCTGAGTGATTTGTACCAATATAATTCTCAGTAATTGTATTATTTGTCGATGTAGCATTGTATAATAAGATGCCATTTGTAAAACCCGTTATAATAAAACCCTTTATGGTATTCCCCGACATTATAAGTATAAATGAATAATCCAACGGGCTTGAACAAGTTAAATGTATTTCCGGCCCAAGTGGATTGGTATTGCCTTGATTTACAGTTTGTGTAGTGGCATCAATATTTGTATTACCTCCGGAAATGTAGGGCAGAGTGCTTAGAAGTGTTATTGTCCAAGTTCCTGTTGTACTGTTGTAATTTGGGTCTGATTGTGGGATATTGAAAAAGATATTGTCTGCTCCTACGGCGCTATTGGCCGAAGTAACAGCTTCACGCAAAGAACCAGGACCGCTGTCAGAAGTATTTATAACCGTGTAATCTGCTGAAAATACATTCAGATATAAGATGAAAAATAAAGAAAGTATTATGTATTTCATGTTTAATAAATTAAATTTTTACACAAATATATCCCCTTTTTATATATAAGGGGAAAATTATTTTTTTAACACATTTAATTACGAATGGTTATTTGGATTTTTATTTATATTTGTGCAGGAAAAATATTATTAACTAAAACTTAAATTATTATGTTTAAAGGACAACCAAAGGGATTAATTGCCGCTGCACTGGCAAATATGGGAGAGCGTTTTGGGTTTTATACCATGATGGCTATTCTTACATTGTTTTTAATGTCGAAATTTAACCTTACTGGAACTGAAGCAGGACAGTTGTACTCCATTTTTTACGGAGCCATCTATATCCTTGCTTTGGTTGGTGGTATCATTGCTGACAGATTACGTAATTATAAGGGTACTATCATAGCTGGTTTAATTACTATGTCTGCTGGTTATGTTTTTTTGGCCACTCCTGCATTAATCACCTCAAAGTACATTGCTTTAGGTGCACTACTTATTATTGCATTTGGTAATGGTTTATTTAAAGGCAACCTTCAGGCGCTTGTTGGACAGATGTACGACAATGATCAGTATCGTAGCAAACGCGATTCAGGGTTCCAGATTTTTTATATGTTCATCAATGTGGGAGCGATGTTTGCTCCATTTATGGCCACTTGGGTGAGAAATACTTTCGTTAAGATGCAAGGTTATGCCTACAATGCAGATTTGCCTGGTATGTGTCATCAATATCTTGATGGTAAAATGACAGAAGATGTTATTAATGGTAAATTTACTGAATTAGCAACATCCGTCTCAGGAAGTCTTCCTTCAAATCTAACTGATTTTGCACATAGCTATCTCAATGCTTTTAACACCGGTTTTCATTATGCTTTTCTAACAGCAGTGGGTGCTATGCTTATATCTTTATTGATTTTCTTATTTACAAAGAAAATTTTACCCAACCCACAAGGAAAATCAAAGTCCGCTAATGTTGTTTCTAAAGAAGAGATTAAACAAGATGCTAAAGAAATCAAACAACGTATTTTGGCACTTTTTGCAGTTTTTGGAGTTGTAATTTTCTTTTGGTTTTCGTTTCACCAAAATGGTCTAACCCTTACGATGTTTGCTAAGGACTATACTTTACTTGGCGGTTTGTTCCCTTCAGTAGAAATTTTCCAATCAATCAATCCTTTTCTTGTTGTTTTTCTAACTCCAATAATTATTCTGATATTTAATGCTTTGTCAAAAAGAGGCAAAGAACCTTCAACTCCAAAGAAAATTGCCATAGGTATGGGTATCGCTGCATTGGCTTTTATTGTTATGGCTATCGGCTCGCTTGGTTTACCATTACTTAAGGATGTTACAGCACAAGGTGCCCTCCCCGACGAATTACGTATAACACCTTGGTTGTTATTTTCTGTATATTTTATACTTACAGTCGCAGAATTGTTTATTTCTCCTCTTGGTCTTTCCTTTGTTTCAAAGGTTGCACCGGTTCATTTGCAAGGTTTAATGCAGGGAGGATGGCTAGCAGCCACTGCTATTGGTAACTTCTCTTTATTCCTCGGCGCCATGATGTACGAAAATATTTCTATTTCAATCACATGGACGGCATTTGTAACTGTGTGTTTGCTTTCGATGCTTGCTATGTTTGCTATGGTAAAATGGCTTGAAAGGGTTGCAAAATAAAAACCAGAATTTACTTTAGCACAAAGAAAAAAGAGCAATTCATAATGGATTGCTCTTTTTTTTGTAATAAGTGTTGCGTTTTTTGAACGAAGAAACAACCCTCCTCCATTAAGATATTTGTGATAATTTATTTTTAATAATGGTTTGCAGTATTATTCAAATAAAAGAAAACAATTTATAAAATCAAATATTTTCTCCATCCCACTATAATTGATTTTTTCGGGTTTATCTGTAATCTTGTGATAATCGTTGTGAATTCCCGTACTTACAGTAATAGCAGAAATCCCATTTTGTTGAAAAATGTAACTGTCTGTATCTTCAAATTTTTCATTACTAAACATAAGTCTGATTCCTGCTTGATTTGATGCTCTAATTAGCTGCTCTCGATATTCATTATTATCAGTCATTCTTAAACTGATAATGTTTGTTTCTTCAGAAAGGCGTCCCACCATGTCAAAATTGAGCATCATAACAATGCTGTCAGATTTGTTAAAGTGTTGCTCAATCCATGATTTAGAACCGTGGAGTCCTTCTTCGTGACCGGAAAAAAGGAGTAGGGCATAAGCATACTTTGACGAATCCTGTCGGGTGTAAACATTTTTAAAAATATTTATAGCCATTGCCACACCGGAGGCATTGTCATCTGCTCCGGGATGGATCTTATTTTTATTCCATATTTCCTTTGAAAAAGTGCTGCCGGGAGGCAAATGGTCGTAATGGGCAGCAAAAAGAATCATTTTTTTAGTATGTTCTTTGGGCCAAAGCCACAAATTATGTGCTGTTATTAAACTGTCGTTTCTGCAACAATAAGAAAAAGTATCTGTTCCTATTGAATAATCGTCGTGAATAATTGTAAGCAGGTATTCATTCAGAAAGGCTTCGACTTTTTGTTCGTAAATTGAACCTGCATATCGTCCTCCCATTGAATCATCTGCAAGAACGTTTATTATAAAATGAAAGTTATTGGAACTGCTATCTGTACTTGTTGAAGAAAAAATGTGGGGTTGAGAATAAGAAAACCGACAATAAAATATAAGGAAAATTTTTATTACAAAAAATAAACGGAAAGAGGAAAAATTAAAAAATGATGTTTTCATTTTATGTTAATGATTTACCCAAAATTAGTATAAATTGATTAAAAAAAAATAGCTTTTGTCATTTTGCGACAAAAGCTATTTTTTAATAAAATAAAAAAATCTACATTTATTAATTATAAATGGTCACAACATAAGAAACAATGCTTCCCTTGCGGAAAAGTTCAATTTTATATGTTTTTACACCACTTGCACCTTCAAGTCCAATCCAGTATGTACCATCTGAGCCCCACAAATTTCCTCCTCCAATTCTTAATGCAGCATTATAAAGTCCATCAGTGTTAAAGTAATACCATGTATTGTCAGATGCATAAACATCATCTCCTCCTCTACTACTTACACCTAGTCCATCTTGCATGTTCCAGGTTAAATCATAATAAGTACTGCTTCCTGATTTTTGACGGAAACGTGGTTGATAGCTTGTGTTTGTACCATCGTTATAGCACCATTCAAAATCAATATCAGCATTTGAGAAAATTGTAACATTAGAATAGGAACTTGTAGTTCCATTAATAACAACGGGAGCAGACTGCCATGTAGCATTACCAGATGCATCAGATGTCAGCACTTTACCATCACCGGGTGTACCTGCACCTGCAAAACGAACTGAGCCTGTAGTATGTAATTGTGCAGCTGGAGTAGTTGTTCCAATACCTATGTTGCCATTGGTTTTAAGTATATGGAATGTACCATCTCCACCAGCAGTTCTAGAAACTCTGAAATCACTGTTAATGCCCATCATTCCAACAAACCAATCAGTTGTGCCGGCAGTTCGCATCATAATATAACCATTACTTGAGGTGTTACCTCTATCTAATATAAACCCTGCATAGCTGCCGGATGATTTAGCTCTTACCCATGAAGGTGAAGCTGAGATGGCATCAACTTGAAATTCAGGAGCTGTTGTTCCAATTCCTAAATATGCATTGGTATTATCCCAGAATAAATTATTTGATCCTCCAAAAGCACCACTGTTATTAAACTGTACATTGCCATTAACCCCACCTGGAGTAGTTAAGGTCGGTGCACTCCATGAGGGTGCACTTGCACCATTAGAAGTAAGTACTTGTCCTGCAGTGCCGGTTGACCCATTGGCTGATAGTGTACCGGTTAAATTCAAACCTATTGTATAAATATTTTTCCACCTTAAGCCGGAAGTCCCTAAATCATAATCGTCATTAAGGTCTGGTCGCAGATATGTTGACCATACCCTTATTTTATTAACTCCATTATAGCCTAAATAATAACCCATGCCATCAATCAGGTAAGCACCCATATTAAGATTCTGTGTTGCAGTATGATTACCTAGGTTGTCTGCTGTACCGCCACCGCTTGGAGTCTGCCAAGTGGCGATGCCTGTACCATCGGCTGTTAATACCTGACCGGCTGTTCCTGTAGAATTTTCAATATCTAAAGAAAACGACCACCCTCTTAATGATAGCCTATCATCTTCATCTTTTTCACCTACCCATACAAATGAGCCATCTCCAAAGAAAAGCCTATTGTCAAAATAAGATGAACTGTAACCAATTTTTGCACTGCTGTTTGCTCCGGTATTTTGAATATGCAGTTGATTGCTAGGAGTTGTTGTTCCAATTCCAATGTTAGTTCCGTTATTATAAAGCAAACTATTAGCAATCCAGTTTGTTCCGTCATGTCTCAGTGTTTGACCAGAAGTACCAGGAATACTTACAGTACCTGTTGGACCTGTAACACCTGTTGCTCCAGTAGCACCTGTTAAACCAGTAGGGCCTGTAGCTCCGGTTGTGCCTATACCTGTTGGGCCCGTAGCTCCTGTAGCACCTGTTGTACCTGTTGTGCCTATTCCTGTTGGACCTGTAGGTCCAGTAGCGCCTGGTGTTCCAGCACCTGTAGGACCGGTTGCACCTGTAGCTCCAGTGGTTCCGGGTGTTCCATTATTACCTGTAGGACCAGTAGCACCTGGTGTTCCATTACCTGTAGGACCTGTTGCACCTGTAGCTCCTGTAGTACCGGGTGTTCCATTATTACCGGTTGGACCAGTAGCACCTGGAGTTCCTGCACCTGTAGGACCGGTTACACCCGTAGCTCCTGTAGCACCGGGTGTACCGTTATTACCAGAAGGGCCCGTAGGACCTGTTGCTCCTGTTGGGCCAGGCGTTCCTGAACCGCCTGAAGTAGCCGAGTACAATGCATAGGGAACACTTAATAATTGTGTAGCACCCATGTCAATATATCCAGAGCCTGTATTTACTTCAATTTGAATGTAATAGGAATTGGTACCCCAAGTAATTGTTGAGAAATTTCCGGTAACCAAAGTACCTGTTCCAATATTTAAATTAATTAAACCATATTGGTTGGTTGTAGGACTGAATGTTTCCTGAAATACAACTGTGCCCGTAGCTGATCCTTGGTGAATCGTTACTCTTGTTGGAATGTTTTGATTAGCAATAATAACACCTGCATTATCGCGAAGAACGGCCTGATATTTAAAACTTTGAGGTGCTTGTGCCCATAAAGATGAACTGATGAACAGAAAGGCAAATGTGATAAATAAAGCTGCTTTTAAAAATTGTAGTTTTTGTTTCATAATTTAAAATTTATTTAATTTATTTAATAAGTAAAAATTACAACATTTTATCAATTAGATTTAACTAATTTAAATGTTTTCAATTCTCTGTTGATAGGGTTAATAACTTGTAAGTAGTAGGTACCCACTGAAATATTGGTAACATCAAGGGTAACAGAACCACTTACTTCTGTTTGTTTGTTGATAAGGCTGCCAAGAACATCATATAAAGTGATGTCAAGCAAGTCATAATCAGCGGGAATGTCAATATTGACAAAATCTTTTGATGGATTCGGATAAATGCTTATCTCAGCAAACAATTCAACATTTTCAATGGCTGTAATAGTAAGGTTTGTTTGATGAAAACCTTGAGTTAGAGTATTACCCCCAGCTGAAAATGTTTCAACTACAGTTTCTCCCAAAGTATAGTCAATTCTAACACCACCGGCAGTTGCTGTTGTGCCAGCATTTGAAATAACTGAGTTCTGAATAGTCTGGCTAAAGAGCGCAGTTCCTAGAAACATCAATCCCAATGCAATCGTAAATAATTTTTTGTTCATAGGCATTTTGTTATTGATTAATATTTAATTCGCATGCAAATATAATAAGAAAATAGTCAAAATTTATTTTTATTTAAATAAAAATTAACATATGTAAGATTCAATAAATAAGTTACTTAAAAAAATCTTTATTAAAAATAGTAGGTTATTATGAAAAATGAAGTGATTTTATTTCTGAAATATTAATAAAAACAAATTTTTTAAAAATAATTTTATGATATTCAAAAAAATTGTAGGTTTGTTTTTTTATTGAATTATGGTGATTTTATGTAAATTTGTTTTTTATCATAAAAAAATTAATATGAAAAAGATAATATTTTCTATTTTGTTTCTACAGATTATTCTGGTTGCGAACTCGCAAAATTTCTTTACAGTAACTGTTGTACAAGATCCTTTATTAATAGCAGATGCAGGTCAGAATATTACAACATGTTTTTATGACTCTGTGCAAATAGGTGGTGTTAATACTATAAGTGGAGGAACACCTCCTTATGTTATTTCTTGGTTTCCAACATACGGTTTAAGCGATCCAACAATTGCTAACCCCATGGCATTACCTGATGATACAACAACTTATACTGTTTCTATAACAGATGCCCATAACTGTACCACATGGTCACAGATGACCATTAACATTGATCCATGCTCAGGATTTAATGAGTTTGAGAATGATTTTTCAATAAACATTTTTCCAAACCCTGTCACTGAAGGATTTCTTAATATTAGTTTACATGGTTATAAAAATAATGAAGATTTTAAGTTGTCATTATTTAGTATTTATGGACAACTCATTTTAAATCAGGATATTAAAATTTTGAATGGCAAATGGGATGGAGTTATTGACGTATCAAGTGTAGCAAAGGGTGTTTATATTTTTGAAACAAACAATAATTATAAAAGTAAATTTGAAAAAATTGTAATACATTAATAATCAGTTTAATAAATTTTAACCCAAAATACAACAAAATGAAAAAGAGGTTAATCACTATAATTTTCGCTGTTTTTACAGCTGCTTTAATATTCCAAACAAATGGTGTTTTTGCACAGGGCTTATGTCATGGTGACACTATTACTATTAATGTTACAGGTTACTCAGGTAGTTTACAATGGGAAGTTTCAGATGATTTAATTACATGGACAGACATACCCGGAGCTATTGGTGATACTATTAAACCATTAGTCCGTTCTCATAAACATTATAGGGTTAGAGTCAAAAGAGGAACTTGTGATTTTGTTTATTCCGATACTATTTCTGTTTCAGCAGTTGGATGCCCTTGCCCCGGTTTACCTACAATAACTGATGCAGATGGTCATTCGTATCCTACTGTGAGAATCGGAGCACAATGCTGGATGGCAGAAAACCTTAACTCCGGAACAGCCATGCCAAACAATCAGACACTTTCAACTTCTACCCGTCAGAAATATTGCTATGGAGCCAGTAATACTAATGTTGATCCTTTTAACAACTGCCCTGTTCATGGCGGTTTATATACATGGGCAGCAGCCATGCAAGGGGCAACAACTTCAAATACTGTACCCAGTGGAGTTCAAGGAGTTTGCCCTCAAGGGTGGCATCTACCTTCTGATGAAGAATGGAAAATACTTGAAGCAGAAATTGAATTGCCAAATCCTGATTTAATCGGTTGGCGTGGTCAGACTCAGGGTACTCAGTTAAAGCCCGGAGGTACTGCAAATTTTGATGGTCTTATGTCAGGAAAAAGAGAATATACTAACGAATATCAGGATATTGACACTTATGGTTATTTTTGGACAACTACCCAATCATCCACTACAAGTGCATGGTTGCGTAGCCTTTGGAACACAAGCAATGGGGTGGGTAGGTTTGCAAATAATAAAAATAATGCAGTGAGTGTCCGATGTGTAAAAGATTAACGGATGCAAAAAACTAAATTTCTGATATTTTTTCTTTTTATTATCTCATTTTCCCCTATTAAAGCTCAAATTATCAATCAAATTAATGTATGCGAAGGTGATACAGTTTATCTGACTCTTCAGAATTATCATGGCACAACTGTATGGCAATATTCCAGCGACACCATTGATTGGGAAATGGATACAATTAATATTAATGACACTATTGCTGTTATTGCCATAAATGATATTTTTTATAGGGCTCTAATTTATGAAGGAACTTGTGACACTATCTATTCAGGTATTTCATCTATTAGAGTATATCCTTCCCCAACAATAGCCCAAGCTGGTACAGATCAGCTGAACCTGCCCGGAATTTCAGTTAATCTTTCAGGGAATGAAGCCCTTGTTGGACAGGGAAGCTGGCATATACTCAGTGGAACTGGAGGCCATTTAAATGACTCAACACTTTATAATACACAGTTTTCGGGTATTGGAGCGCATGCCTACACATTAGTATGGAAAATAGAAAATGAATGCAAAACTACAATTGATACGGTTTTAATAAGCTTTCGCTTACCTCAGATACAATGTGGAGGTACATTGTATGTCCATCCGACTGATAATCACGGAGGTGCTGTTTGGGGCTGTCAGGGAACAACGACCAATGCAACATCTACATCAAATGGAGAACAAAATACAACACTTATCAATTCTGCTTGTTCTGATCTTACAATTGCTGCAAAAAAATGTTCTGAACTTACTGCTTACGGTTATAGTGATTGGTATTTACCGGCTTCAGATGAGCTTAATTGTTTGTATCTTGAACGTAATAATATTGGAGGTTTTTATACCATGTCGGGAATTGTTTATTGGTCATCAACAGAAACCAGTGCAAGCTGGGCTGCAAGCCAGAATTTTAATAACGGGCAGCAAGTAAATATCAACCAAAAGCAGGGTGCTTGCAGAGTAAGGTGTGTTCGAAGAGACTAAATTTAAGAGAAATATTATTAAATAGACTATTTCATTTTAACAACAGTGATGCCCTGACCTCCAAAATCAATATGTTCATCGTATGCCTTTTCAACATAAATATTCTGTCGTAAACTTTCCTGTATAAGTTTACGTAATATGCCATCACCTTTACCATGTAAAATGCGCACCAATCCTACGCCGCATAACATAGCTGTATCTATAAAATGGTCAACAATCCGCAGTGCTTCTTCAGCTCTTTTACCCCTGATATCAATTTCTGATTTAAAAGATTTTATTTTCTCAGTCATTTCAAGATTTTCGTGGCGTTTAACAGTAACCTTTATGGTGGGTGGGGTATAATTAATAATGCGTTTTAATTTTTTTAATTCTGTTTTTATTCGAATTTCTCCAAATAATGCTGTTGCATATTTTTCATTAATATCTGTAATAATACCGGCTTTATGCTGGCCTTCTATAACAACATAATCATTTACCTCAAGTGGCTTTAAGGAAGTATCTAACTCGAAAGGGTTTCTATCTCTTTTTGAAAGAACTTGGTTCTTACTCACTTTTCTTTCTTTTTTTGGTAAGAATTTATCTTTTTCAACATCATTTGTAGGTGTGATTTCCTCTGGTTTAATACTTTTCTTAAACTCATCCAATTCTTTTCTCAGTTGGATGGTTTCTTGTTTTTCGGCCTGATTTTCTTTAATACTCTTAATGAGATGTTCAACTTTTTTATTGGCATTTTGAATAAGCTCATGCGCATGACTTTTGGCCAACATTAATATTTCTTTTTTTTCTTTCTCAAGGTCTTCAAGGAGGGTCTGATACTTTTCATAAGTTTGTTTGAGAATTTCATCAGACTTATCAATCATAATAAGTTTATCTTCAAGCATCATTTCTTTCTCTTTAACCTTCAGGTAGTATGATTCAAAATTTACAATATTTTCATCAATTTTTGATTTGGCATTATCAATTACGTCCTTTGGCAGACCTGTTTTTCGTGCAATTTCAAAGGCAAATGAACTGCCTTGTTCTCTGGTTTTAAGTTCAAATAAAGGTTGGAGATTTATATTGTCGAAGAGCATTGCACCATTAATAATACCTTGGTGTTTCCCTGCCAACATTTTCAGATTTGAATAATGGGTAGTTATGACACCAAAAGATTTTTGCTCATTTAATTTTTCTAAAACAGCCTCAGCAATAGCTCCACCAATTTGAGGTTCAGTTCCACTTCCCATTTCATCAATTAAAAATAGTGTCTGGGTGTCTGCATTAGTCATAAAAAAATTCATGTTATGCAAATGAGAGCTGTACGTACTCAAATCATTTTCCAGAGATTGTTCATCACCAATGTCAATAAATAATTTTTTAAAAATTCCGGCTTTGGAATCTTCATTCATGGGAATGGGGATTCCACATTGAAGCATATATTGAAGCAAACCTACGGTTTTTAAACATACCGATTTTCCTCCAGCATTAGGTCCGGAAATAACCAATATGCGTTCATTTTCATCGAGTGAAAGATTAAGAGGTATTGTTTTTTTTTCGATTTCTTTATTTTTTAGATAAAGTAGGGGATGTAAGGCCTTTTCCCAATGAATCATAGCTTTGTTGTGAAGCTGGGGCTTTATGGCATTTAATGAAATAGCCAATTTAGCTTTGGCTCTAATAAAATCAATAATACCCAAGTAATTAAAACAATTGAGTATGTCATCCGATTGTAAACGGAGTTCATTTGTAAATGAGGTTAGAATAATTATGATTTCTCTTTTTTCTTCATTTTCCTTCTCTGTCATTTGATTGTTTAACTCAAAAACTTCTGCAGGCTCAATAAAAACTGTTTGTCCAGTGGTTGATTCATCGTAGATAAATCCTTTAACCTGTCTTTTATAAGCAGGAAAAACCGGAATTACATATCTTCCATTACGAATAGTTATACCTGAATCCGGTGAGAATCCACTTTTTATAAGCTGACTAAAAATCTGATTTATTTTTTTATCTCTTGAACGTTCAAGGGTTTTAAGAGCAGCTCTGATATTAAAAAGGGAATCTGAAGCCGTGTCTTTTATCATGCTGTTTTCGTCAATAATATTTTTCCCTTTTTTTATTATTCCGGAATCAAAACGATATGCTGCGCTCAACTCCTTCAAAAAAGGGAAATCGGAAGTTTCTGCTTTCTTGAAAAACTCTAAAATGTTATGAATACTCTCAAGAGATAAAAGAAGCTTGAATAAATTTTCAGGGTTGATATAAGTATTTGGAGTTTCAATACGTTTAAGTTCGGGTCTCAAATCATAAAAGTGAGCTGTAGTAAACTCAGGATGAAACTGACAAATATTTTTAAATTCAATACTTTGGGAAAGCTGCTTCTCGACAGTCATGTGTTTACTTGAGAATTGAATTTTATTGACATATTCGACACCTATTTCAAACAAGCAATAATCTTTCAAAATGGATTTGATGATGTCAAATCCGATTTTTTTTTCAAAACTCAAAGGGAAAATAATTTGATTTTTGTCAGAAAATACCATACATCAAACGTCCTATCATAAAATATATAAAGAATCCAAGAATGTCATTTGATGTTGTAATAAATGGACCGGTAGCTAAAGCCGGATCTATTTTTAATCTGTGTAGTGTCAAAGGGAAAAGTGCTCCTAAGACAGATGCAAAAGCTATTACAGACATTAAAGCAACACTCACTGTCATTGAGAGCGATAAGGGATAATTAAACAAAAAACTGAACCCAAATAAAATGGCTGAACAAATTAGACCATTTGTCAAACCAACCGATAGTTCTTTTAGTAAACGAAACATAATATTATCCCTGCTCAGAGAGTTATTTGCCAGGCCTTGAACAATAAGCGCTGAAGACTGAACTCCGGCATTCCCCGCCATGGCAACAACCAACGGCATAAAAAAAGCCATTTCCGGATGAATGCTTATTTGATTTTCATAAACCCCGATAATTCTTGCACCAACCATACCCCCGAATAATGCAACAACTAACCATGGTAAACGTGCTCTGGAAATTTCTAATAAGCTGTCTGTAGATTCTATATTTGTACTGATACCGGACATCATCTGATAATCTTTATCCGCTTCTTCTTTGATTACATCCACAATATCGTCAATAGTAATACGTCCTATCAGCCTGTCCAATTCATCTACGACTGGAAGTACAACAAGGTCATATTTGTTCATTATATTAGCTACCTGTTCTGCTTTAAGAGATGCCCTGACATATATAATATCAGGATTATAAATACCCGAAATTTTTGTTTTAGATTCAGATAGAAGCATTTTTTTTAGAGATAATGTGCCGAGTAGTCTTTCTTCATCATCTACTACATAAATGGTATAAAGTTCGTCAATCTCATCTTCTTCAACCTGCTTACGCATCTCTCTAACGGCAGTAAAAATTGTCCAGTTCACATTTGCCTTGACAAGTTCTTTGGCCATCAAACCACCGGCTGTATCCTCATCATATTTTAAAAGGTCAACAATATCTTTTGCCTGTTCAATGTCTTCAATATGGGAAATAACCTCAGCTCTTTTCTCATCTGAAAGTTCCCCAATAAGGTCAGCAGCATCATCAGAATCAAGATTTTCAACATAATCTGAAGCAATTTCTTTTGAGCTTAACAGTTCAAGTAGGTCTTCCCTGACATCGTCCTCCAGCTCCATTAGAACATCTGCTGCTTCTTCTTTGTCTAATAAAGAACATAAATACCTGCTTTCATCCAAAGAAAGTTCCTCAACAATTTCTGCTATGTCTGGAGGGTAAAGTTCATTCAACTGCTCCTTTATGAACTTGTCGTCCTTATTGCTGATTGCAAGCTCTAATGTTTCTAAGAATTCGTTGGTTAATTTAAATTGCATCTCATTTAGAGTTTAGAGCGTTTCTTCAAAGGTTTGTCTGTGAAATTTGACGCAAATATAACTTTTTTAGGGCTAATTATACTGAAATAAGATTAATTTTTTGTGAAATTGCTATCTGAAAATTATGCAAAGAAATGTTTTTGTGAAAAATTTATTATTTCTTTTAATTTGAAAATCCAATAAATGAGAAAGATTAAAAAATAATCACTTTAAAAGCTTTTTTATTAAGAATATTATTTTTAATTTCGTTGCCCTTATTATTGGAAACTAACAGCTTATATTTGAAGCAATTAAATAAAATTAACTATGACAACTAAGAAAAAATTTATTACATGCGACGGTAATCATGCAGCAGCACACATTGCATATATGTTTAGCGAAATTGCTGCCATTTACCCAATCACGCCATCATCAAACATGGCTGAAAATGTTGACGAATGGTCGGCACACGGAAGAAAAAATATTTTTGGTGAAACTGTAAAGGTTGTGGAAATGCAATCTGAAGGTGGTGCAGCCGGAGCGGTTCACGGCATCCTTCAGGCCGGCTCATTAGCCTCTACTTACACTGCTTCGCAAGGGCTTTTACTCATGATTCCAAACATGTATAAAATTGCAGGAGAATTATTACCGGGAGTGTTTCACGTGTCAGCTCGAAGTCTCGCAGCACAGGCATTATCAATTTTTGGAGACCACAGTGATGTCATGAGTACCCGTCAAACTGGTTTCGCTATGTTGGCAACAGGCAGTGTTCAGGAAATTATGGACTTGGCCGGAATTGCTCACCTTGCAGCCATTAAATCACGTGTTCCTTTTCTTCATTTCTTTGATGGATTCAGAACATCTCATGAAATGCAAAAGGTTGAAGAAATGCAAATGGAGGATCTTGAAAGATTGTTAGATTACAAAGCCTTGGACAGATTCCGTAAAAATGCACTGAATCCTGAAACTCCTGTTACAAGAGGTACTGCCCAAAACCCGGATATTTATTTCCAAACCAGAGAGGCTGCCAATAAATTTTATGATGTGCTTCCCGATTTGGTTGAAGAGTACATGAATGAAATTACAAAGATTACTGGTAGGGAATATCATCCATTTACATTTTACGGACATGCCCAAGCAGAAAACATTGTGATTGCCATGGGTTCTATAACTGACACCTTAAAAGAAACCATAGATTATAAAAATGCGATGGGTGAAAAAGTTGGTCTTATTTCAGTTCATCTCTACAGGCCTTTTTCAAAAAAATATTTCTTTAAAGTTCTTCCTAAATCCGTTAAAAAAATCTGTGTTCTAGATAGAACAAAAGAACCTGGTGCAAATGGAGACCCTCTATATCTCGACATCGTAGAATTATTTAAAGGTGATAAAAATGCACCTTTGATTATTGGTGGACGCTATGGATTAAGCTCTAAAGATACTACTCCCACCCATATGATGGCTGTGTACGAAAACCTAAACAATGAAAACCAGAAAAACCTTTTCACAGTTGGTATCAATGATGATGTTACTTTTCATTCTCTCCCAATTTCAGAAGATATTGATGTGTCACCCAAGGGTAATTATGCAGCTAAATTTTATGGCATAGGTGCTGATGGTACTGTAGGTGCTAACAAAAATTCAATAAAAATTATTGGTGGAAAAACTGATAAATATGCACAGGCCTATTTTAGCTACGATTCTAAGAAATCTGGCGGCTTTACTGTGTCTCATTTGCGTTTTGGAGACACCCCTATCCGCTCTCCTTATTTAATAAACACAGCTGATTTTGTTGCATGTCATGTACCTGCTTATTTAGGAAAATATGATATGCTTAAAGGTCTTAAAAGAGGTGGTACTTTCCTTCTTAACAGTATCTGGGATATTGATGAGGTAATGGAAAAGCTTCCTAACAGTATGAAGAAATACCTTGCCGAAAAAGAAATTAAATTTTATATTATCAATGCCACTCTTATTGCAGAAGGAATTGGCCTGGGTAACAGAACCAATACAATTATGCAATCAGCATTCTTCAAACTTGCACAGGTAATTCCTTATGAATTAGCAGTTAAAGAGATGAAAGATGCTATTTATAAAACTTATGGTCGCAAAGGGGAGGATATCGTAAATATGAATTATGCTGCCGTAGATAAAGGTGGTGAGCCTGTTGAGGTGAAAATTCCAGAAAGTTGGAAAAACCTTATTCCCGAAACAATTGAGTTTGATCAGAATGTGCCTGATTTTGTAAAACGTATTGTTTTTCCAATTGGTGCCCAAAAAGGAGATGATCTTAAAGTGAGTGAATTTGTTGGCAGAGAAGATGGTACTTTCCCTAATGGTGCAACCCAATACGAAAAAAGAGGTATTGCTGTGTCGGTTCCTGAATGGAATAGCGAGAATTGTATTCAATGTAATCAATGTTCTTTTGTTTGTCCTCATGCTGCAATAAGACCTTTTTTAATTGATGAAAATGAATATAAAGACCTCCCTGAAGGAACAAAAACTGCCAATGCTCAGGGTAAGACGCTTGCAGGCTTGAAATACAGAATGCAGGTTAGCGTTCTTGATTGTACCGGTTGCGGCAATTGTGTAGATATTTGTCCTTCTCCAACTAAAGCTTTGGAAATGAAACATCTCGAAACACAGCATACTGAAATAGAAAGATGGAATCATTTTGCGCATAAGGTCACTTATAAAGACACATTATTACCAAAATTACAATCTGTAAAAAATAGCCAGTTTTCACAACCCCTATTTGAATTTTCAGGTGCTTGTGCAGGTTGTGGCGAAACACCCTATATTAAATTGGTTACTCAGTTGTTTGGAGAAAGAATGATTGTTGCCAATGCCACCGGATGTTCTTCAATTTACGGTGGAACAGCTCCTGCAACTCCTTATTGCACAAACCATGAGGGAAAAGGACCCGCTTGGGGTAATTCTTTATTCGAAGATAATGCAGAATATGGCCTTGGCATGTCCCTGGCGGTTTCTCATATGAGAAAGAGACTTGAACAAGCCATGACAGAAGGTTTGAAAAGTGATTTGAGCACAGAAGTAAAGGAAGCATTTCAGTTTTGGATTGACAATAAAAACAATGGTGAAAAAACAACAGAAGCTTCAAATAATGTTTTAAAACTTATTCAAAATATTGACAACCCCATTGTTAAAAAGATATTGTCCCTTAAACAATATTTGATTAAAAAATCAGTATGGGCATTTGGAGGCGATGGCTGGGCTTATGATATTGGTTATGGTGGTTTAGATCATGTTTTAGCTTCAGGTGAAGATATCAACGTTCTTGTTCTTGATACAGAAGTTTATTCTAATACAGGTGGACAGGCATCAAAATCTACACCTGTTGGAGCAGTAGCCAAGTTTGCTGCTTCCGGCAAAAAAATCCGCAAAAAAGATTTGGGCTTAATGGCTGTATCTTACGGTTATGTATATGTAGCTCAGGTTGCTATGGGAGCAAGTCAGTCACAATACATCAAAGCCATCAGAGAAGCTGAAGCTTATCCTGGACCATCAATTGTTATTGCCTATTCTCCCTGTATTAATCATGGATTAAGATCAGGAATGAGTAAAGCACAAGAACAAACAAAATTTGCCGTTGAATCCGGATACTGGCATCTGTACCGTTACAACCCGCTCTTGGAAGCAGAAGGTAAAAATCCGTTTGTACTCGATTCAAAAGAACCAAAATGGGATTTATTCCAGAAGTTCCTTGCTTCAGAGGTAAGGTATTTGTCTCTCAAGATGGCATTTCCAAAAGAATCTCAGGAATTGTTTGCTGCCGCAGAGAAAAATGCCAAATGGCGTTATGAAACTTACAAACGTATGTCGGAAATGGTATATTAACTTATTATTTATCAGGCTGTATCATGAGAATGATACAGCCTTTTTATAATTCAATATTAATCTAAAACTCTGAAACTATGACAAATTTAAAAACAAAATATCTTGGACTTGAACTTAAAAATCCTGTTATTCTTGGTTCATGTAACTTTTCCAACAATATTGATAAACTTAAAAAAGCTGAAGATGCCGGTGTTGCTGCTGTTGTCTTTAAATCTCTATTTGAAGAACAGATAAGTTTGGAAAGTATTCAACTCGAAGATAATCTTAATGAATATGCTGAGCGCAATGCTGAGATGACATCTCTTTTTCCAAATATTGTCCATGCAGGACCGGATGAATATCTTGAAAAAGTTAGAAAAACTAAAGAAGCATTAAAAATTCCGGTAATTGCAAGTTTAAATGCCACTTACAAAACTGTTTGGGCAGAATACGCCAAGCTTATTGAGCAAACAGGTGTTGATGCTTTAGAAGTTAACTTCTTTGCAGTCCCAAATCATTTTAATGTGGATGGTGTTCAAATCGAAAATGAACAAATTGAAATTTTGCAGGAAATTAAAAAGACAGTTAAAATCCCTGTAAGCGTAAAATTAAGTCCTTTTTACACGAACACACTCAATCTCATATCCAAAATGGATAAAACAGGAGTTAATGGTTTTGTTTTATTCAACAGATTATTTCAACCCGAAATAAATACAGATTCTCTTGAACATTATTCTCCCATTCATAGTAGTAATGTGGTTGATAACAGACTTCCATTAAGATATGCCGGATTACTTTATAATGAAATTAATGCTGATATTTGTGCAAACACAGGTATATTTTCTGGTAAAGATGTTGCCAAAATGATACTGGCAGGAGCAGATTGCACACAAGTTGTTAGTACTGCTTATGTTAATGGTGTAAGTTATATTCAAACCATTCTCAATGACTTAGAATTGTTTATGCAAAAAAATAATTTCATTACCATTAACGATTTTAAAGGCAAACTTTCTAAAAAGAATACCAAAGATGTTTATGTTTACAAAAGAGCTCAGTATGTTGACATCTTATTGGATTCAGAAAACATCATAAAGAAGTATCCAATGTTATAGTATTAAAAGACTTTAATCAATTTATTTTCAGAAACATAAACCTATGAAAAAATTAATTTATTTTTTTGTTTTAGTGTCCTTTTTAGGAATTGGTTGTAAAAACAAATGTGAGCATAAAGTAGATGTAAACAGCAATGAACACCTTACGATGGCTATTCTTTTTCAACAAAGAGCTGCTGAATATAAAGCTTTATGTTACCAGGCATTTAATGTAGCATCAATTATGCTTGATAATGATTTGGCGATAGATACAATAACAAAGCCACGTGCTTTGGTTTTTGACATTGATGAAACATTACTTGATAACAGCCCTTATGAAGCAAAATGTGTTTTAGACAGTATTTCTTATCCTGAACAATGGAGTGAGTGGTGTCAGTTAGCTGCTGCTAAAGCTATTCCGGGTGCTGTTGAATTTGTAAATGCTGCGTTAAATAAAGGGTATTCTATTTTTTATGTATCCAACCGAAAAGCAGAGTTTTTTGAAGCTACCAAACAAAATATGCTTTCCGAAGGTTTCCCTCTTCCATCAGATGAGTTTCTCCTCATGCGAACAGATGAAAACAGTAAAGAAGCAAGAAGAATAAGTATTGAAGAAAAATACCATATTAGTATGCTTGTTGGCGACAATCTAGCTGACTTCTGTACTGTATTCGACAATGCAGATTTAAGTGAAAGAAATGCTCAAACAGACAACCTCAAACATAAATTTGGTACAAAATATATTGTTTTACCCAATGCTATGTATGGCGACTGGGAAATGGCTGTATTTGATAATAATAAAGATTTGTCAAACGAAGATAAAGGAAAAATCAGGCGTGATAGCTTAATTGGGTTTTAATGAATTATCCTAACATCTATTTTTAATTTTATAGGAACTTAAGTGTCTAAAAAAGTCATTGTTATTGGTGCATCTCCAGTCCCATCACGTTATTCAAATAGAGCTGTCAGAAAACTTGTAAACTCCGGTTATGATGTCACTGCTATTGGGATGAGGTCGGGAAAAATTGAAAGCATTAATATAATCCAATCAATGCCACACATAGAAGACGTTTACAGTGTCGTCTTATATATTAATCCAGAGATTCAAAAGACCTATTATAAATATATTTTAGATTTGAAACCTATCAATGTTTTTTTTAATCCGGGAACATTTAATCCCGAATTTATTAAAATATTGGAAAATAGTAATATTGAAATTCAGGACAATTGTGCTCTTGTGGCACTTTCAATGGGGGTTTTTTAAGTAAAAGTTTGATAAAATCTATTGGAGGGTTATATCAAAAAAAAATAATTACTAATTATTTTAACTTTTTTAAGAAACAACCCCTTGAAAAAATAATTAATTGGTAAATTGCTTTTTCATATTCAAATGATTTTTAATGGTTTGATTTTCAAATTTTTTTTATAACTTTGAATGTTTTATTAACAGATTGCTGTCATTTGTAGTATGGATAAAAAAATCTTAACAACAATGCGGGTTTTAGTATGGATTTTTATCTTTCTTATGGCTGATGGGTTGTTTGCACAATCTGTATTTATACCACTCAATAGTGATTCCTATCATTATATTGAACGATTTGATATTAAATACCCAGACTATAATAAACAGATACATACAAGTGTAAAACCCTACAAAAGAAGGGATGTCGCTGCTTTTGTTGAATCACTTATTTCTGATTCTTCTACTTGTAACTTAACTGATGTTGATCGCTTTAATATTGACTATTTGTTAAAGGATAATAATGAATGGACAAAAAATTCTGCAGCTCCAAGTCGGAGAGTGATTTTAAAACCATTTTATATGTTTCCCGCTGATTTGTACAGCGTAAAAACTGAAGATTTTATGTTCAAAATAAGTCCAGTCATTCATTTTGATATGGGTAGAGAAGATGGCAGCAATGAAAATAAATACTTCAATACAAGGGGCTTTGAGGCTAGAGGGAGCATCAATAACAAAATTGGTTTTTATTCCTTTCTTACTGATAATCAGGCTATAATGCCTGAGTTCATCAATCAGAAAAGAGCAGAACATGATGGTGTTCTCCCTGGAGAGGGATGGAATAAAAATTTTAAAAATAACGGTATTGACTTTTTCTCTGCACGAGGTTATATAACCTTTAACGCTACAAAAAATATTGATGTACAGTTCGGACAGGATAAGAATTTCCTTGGAAATGGTTATCGTTCCATCCATCTTTCTGATTATGCAAATAATTACCTTTTTCTTAAACTTAATACCAACGTATGGCGCATCAATTACCAGAATCTTTTTAAAGAATTGCTCGATTATCCTGAGCGTACTGGCAAAAGCAATATGTATAAAAAGAAATATGCCACAACACACCACCTAAGTATAGACTTAACAGACAGATTAAACATCGGTTTTTTTGAGAATGTGGTTTTCTCAAGAGGAGATTCCGGTATGAAAGATGGTTTTGATTTTCATTACCTTAACCCGATTATTTTTTACAGAGCTGTAGAACACCATTTAGGTGATAATGATAAAGTTGCTCTTGGTATTGACTGGAAATACAATTTTCTGAATGCCTTATCTTTTTATGGACAGGTTTATATTGATGAATTTAATACCTCCGACCTTAAAATGGATTTGGATACTTTTCTAGTTCGGATTGGTTTACGCGACCAAAGACAATATGCAACTTATGCATCATTCCGAAATAAATTTGGTTTACAAGCCGGTCTTAAATACATTGACATTGCTGGTATCGATAATCTGGATGGTCAGTTGGAATATAATGTTGTGAGACCATATACCTATTCACACTATGATGTCTCCTATACAGGTCAGCCATCAGGGCAAAGCTATTCGCATTACCGTCAACCATTGGCACATCCTATTGGGGCTAATTTTAAAGAGATTTTGGCAGTTATCATGTATCAACCTTTTTATAAGGTTGGGTTTACTGCTAAGTGGTTCAGTATTGTTTATGGTGCTGACAGTTCAGGAACCAATTATGGCGGAAATATTTTTCTTGATTACGAAGACAGGGAAAGTGATTATTCTGTTTTGCTGTGTCAGGGTGTGCTGGAAAAAATTCAAATGGCTGATTTGATGGTAACATATAGGATCAAACATAATATTTTTGCTGATCTCAGATATATCTACAGATATAAAACAAGTGAAATTTCTACTAGAAATCTCAGAACATCTTACGTCTCGATTGGGTTAAGAATGAACTTTTCCGGACGAAAATTTGATTTTTAGATACTTTATAATTTCTAAAAATAATAAATGAACTCCAAAAATCTGGTTATTCTTTTTCTACCAATAACAAATCCCGATGATAAGGGTATCATTTCGATTCCTTATGCCCTCCTATATCTTGAAAGAATGATCAGAGATCTTCCTGTCGAAGTGAAAATAATTGATGAACAGTTTGATAAAAATTATTTAAGTTTTTTGGAAGATAATAAAGAAAGGATTTTATTAGCTGGTGTCAGTTGTTTAACCGGACAACAAATAGAATGGGGTATCAGGTTTTCTAAAACACTTAAATCCTTAAGCCCCGAAACAGTAATAATTTGGGGTGGATGGCATGCTTCGCTTATGCCTGAAGAAACTGTTAAAGAATATTTTATTGATGCAGTTGTCTCCGGCCAAGGTGAAGTGCCTTTCAGAGAAATTGTAAAGCGAACACTGGAAGGTAAATCCTATGATAATATTAATGGTGTTGTTTATAAACATAATGGGCAAGTTATTGTTAATATGAATGGTGAATTTCTTGACTTTAACAATTTCCCTCCAATAAACCTTGACCTTATTGATATTGAAAAGTATGTTTTTAAACATGCTGAATATGAACGCACTATTTGCTATATAGCAAGTCACGGATGCCCCTATTATTGCGGATTTTGTATCTGTGCCACAATTTACAAACGCAAGTGGTTCAATAAATCACAGGACGAAATTATTAGTTCGTTGAAATATTTTAAAGAAAAAGCAAATATTGACAGTGTCTTTTTTTGGGATGAAAATTTTTTTATTAAAAGGGACTTCGCTATGGGAGTTGCCCAAAGAATTATTGATGAAGGCTTAAACATAAGGTGGGATGCATTTGCTCATGCCGGTAACTTTATAAGACAGTATAATACTGATGATTTAAAACTCTTAAGAAAATCAGGTTTAAGTAAAATTCCTGTAGGTGCTGAAACAGGAAATGAAGAAATTTTAAAATTAATTGATAAGAAACAAACTCTTGAGGATGTTTATAAATTTGTTGAACTTATAAAACCGTTTAACATTACTCCGGTTTTTTCTGTTATATTATGTTTCCCCGAAAACCCGCATGAAGATGTTGAAGAGACATTGGAAATGATTCGTAAGGCTAAACTTATTAATCCATCCTTACTTGCAATTTTTCTGTATTATACGCCGTACCCGGGTACAAAAATGTATGAGTACGCTTTAATAAAAGGTTTTAAACCACCTGTTGGGCTGGAAGCATGGAAAAATCATACTTTAGGAAATAAAAGTTCAATATGGTTCGACAAAAAACTCCACAAGCGTATTGAGTATTTCGATAAGTTTTATTTGATTTTTGCAAACCCAAATTTATACAAATTGGTGGCTAAAAATCTTCGCCCTTATGTTTATATCCTTAATAAAATTTATTATCCTCTAGTTTATATGAGATTTAGATATAATTTCTTTAAGTTTCCCGTCGAAGCGGCTTCATTCCTTTTTATAATTAATTTTATAAGCAGGATATTGATGAAAAAATTTAAAACAGGTGATGTCAGAGGTGATTTAAATTAGCACGAAAGTGACTTTTGCCATATCTCAAAATCAATAAAACTTTGTCTTAAAGATGCAAGCTCAGGTTTTGTGATTTTATTAAGAAAAACACTGCTATACCTCTCTCTTATACAGACATCTGATAACAAGGATTTTAATGCAGGCTCATAGTTATATGATCTGTTAATATAAGTCACATAACCTTTTCTGCTTTTCTTAAAAACAGAATCAATGTCATCTGCAAGAGGTGAGTTGGTTTCGATGTTGGTAAATTCAGGGAAATGATTTTTAAACAACAAATTGTACACTTTATTAGCTCCTATACCTAATAAGGAAATTGGCAACGAAAATATAAAAGAGAGCAAATCTTTATCAAGAAAAGGTGTTATGAAAATATGTTGCATATAAGTAGGTTGCTCAAAATAGATACTTCGTGAGCCCTGCCATGTACGGGTAAAAAAACTGCGACAAAGCCTGTCTGTTAAAAAGACCATTAATCTATTTTCATCATTATGAGAATTATTATTCGGTAAATCATAAGTCCAATCTCTAGTCTCCAAGATATTTGTAATTTTGTTGTTAAAGATAGGTTGTACAGTCTTAGTTAATTCGTTCCTGGAAAGTTTCAAAAACATCTCATCCAATGCTTTGAAAAGTTCAAGCTTCAAAATCTCACTGCCAAAGTGACCGGATAAGTAGTATTTGCCAATTCTTTTTCTTTTTTCTTTAAAGTAATCTTCTCCAAAAGGTTTTTCCCAAAAGTCAAAATTTTTATAATGGTGATTTAACTTATTGATTTGTGCTATGTCTCCAGCGATTATACCATCTTCATCTTCATGAGAAGAAAGTGGTGGCGTAAGAAAGGTGTAAAAATCTAAATTCTCTCTCTGGCTTTTGTTGAGACAACTGAGTATCAATCTTGTGTCTGCACCCCCGCTGAGCAATGTATCAATTTTGTTTCTAAAGAATTCTACCCTCTTCTGAACTGCTTGTTTAAATAAATAAGCGATGTGGGTGGCAGCTTCCTCAGCATTAATATGAGTTAAAGTATTAATTTTATGTTCATAATAACTTGTGATATTAAAACCATTTCCGGAAATTTTTAAAACACTTGCAGGTGGTAATGATTTAATTTGCTCAAAGAAAGTACTTTCGTTTAAAACCGTACCGTATTGAAAATAGGAATTTAATGCGAAATAATCTAAATGTTTAAGAACATTGGGAAATACCGTCAGGGGCTCATATTCGTTACAAAAAATAAAATAATCAGGAGTGTCTAAGTAATAAAGAGGGTATAATCCCCATGTATCATTAGCTATTATGAGCTCGTTTCTTAGCTGATTGTAAAAGATGCATGAAAATTCCCCGTCTGTTTGCCTGAATAATGAAGTACCCTGTTTGAAATAGGCTTCTAAAATAGGCTGACAGGGGTTATTCATAAAATTATTTGAAGAAAAATAGGGAGGCATATTATATATTCTTCCCGATACAACACATATAGTATCGGCCATTATTGATTTTGTAAAAAGTGAATTGCCATAAATCTGGACAATTTTTAAGGGGCCATGTTCAATTATTTCTGAAGGCCTTTCCTCCTTAAGTGTGAATGATTCAAACATCTTTTTAAAGGTGGATGAATCTCTTTTTCCCGTTTTTGTGAAAATACCAAGTATTAAACTCATGTTAAAAATTTTTGGCTCTTGGTGTCATATATTTCTTTTGATTTGTTTTAAAGGGGCTTTTAAAAAATAAACTGAAAAAGTCAATCAACATCAGAAAGAAAGCAGCATCCCATGTGTTTGAAATACTTTTCTTTGCAAATCTTTTTTTAATCAAAGGGAATGACAATTTGCCAATAACAAAGTAGAACCACTGTTGATTTTTAGGAAATATTTTATAGTAATCAGCTTTGCAAAAACGGAAATAAAAATCAGCAAAACGATTCAATAACACAAAATGAGATTTGTTTTGCCAGGGTAATGATTGTGGATATCTTATAAAATCTTTTATTTTTTCTATCTCAAAAGGAAATACCCATCCCATTTTTTTTGCGACAAAGTAGTATTTATTTTTGCGCATCGGAATGTAAGCATTTATGGTAAAGATCATTTCAGGGGCATCTGTCTTGAGTTGCATGATGAGTTTGAGTGTTTTTCCCAGATCCCTGTCAGGATTGTCAGGGAATAATACCATAAAACTCAAAGAAGGTTTAATACTATTTTGATTAAGAATTTTATTGAAACTGATTATTTTTTCAACACTCAGCTTTTTGTTCAAAGCGAAAAGCACCTCTTCATCACCCGACTCGGCCCCTGCGTAAACAGTATCACAACCTGCTTGCTTAAGTAAAAACACATCTTCATCCGAATATAATTCAAGAAATTCACTGATGCGTGTTGTACCACACCATTTGATTTTTATTGAGTGAGTTATGAGCTTTTTGCAAAATTCAATAACATTTTCCTTGTGGGTAAAGAAATTGGTATCGTCAAACGAAATGTACTTTATAGATGGTACCGTAGCTAAAAAATAGCTGATGTCTGCTAAAATACTGTCAGCTTTTTTGCAATAATAGTTTCCTTTCCAGCTTTGAGAAACAAAACAAAAATTACAAAAATGATTACAACCTAATGAAGCTATATAGTGCAAGTTGCCATTATTCACATATTTTTCAATATCAACAAGTTTATAGTTTACTTCTGACCATGAAAAAGGGTCTTGATTAGGATCAGGCTTGTTTGAAAAAAAATGTCCGTTGTGTTTATAATAAAGCCCTCCGATGTCTTGTATCTTATTCAAATCTGATGAGAGAAGGGCGTTAGTAAGATTTTTCAGCGGCAATTCACCCTGACCTTTTATTACAAAATCCACATAAGGTTCTCTGATAAGTACTTCAGGAAGCCATCCTGCAAAATACCCTCCCCAAATCAGTTGTATATAGGGGTACTTGTGTTTAATGTAAATTGCCTTTTCTGAGGCACTCAGCAATTGGTTACCGTATATTACACTGAATCCAAGCGCAAGGATTTGATGGTGGTTTTCTTCTACGTATTCAAAAAGAGATTTGTCAAATCTTTCATCTATCAGTTTAAGTTCAATTTTTGCGTCTCGCAAAACTCTCTCAAGATAAAGCAAAGGGTAGGGCATGCAATTGTATTCCCCCGCAGGGTCAGGATAAAACAAAACAAGTATCTTTTTTTTTCCTGACATCATTGAGTGTTTAATAATTGAAATTGTCCTAAAACAAAATTATACGAAATTTATTTAACTATCATTTTTTTTATAAAATATCCCTTTTCTGTCTCAAGCCGGATGAAATAAATCCCTTTGTCAAGAAATGAAATATCAATCTCATAACAACTTTCTGAATTGAAAGCAGAATTTACTGAAAGGATTCTGCCCATGATATCAAGAATTTCAATAGGTGCTTTTTCAAAAGAAAATTGATTTAAACAAATGTTAATTTTGTTTACTACAGGATTGGGGTAAATTGAAAATTCGTATGATGTATAAGCAGAATTAATGTGCTGGTAATTTGAAGAATCAATGGCCATGCCTATTTCCCAAAAATAATCAAGATTGCCGGGTAATTCAGCTTTATCTCTACCTGTGTACCACATTTTAAGTGTTCCGTCAGCATCAAAAATTACTGAAGGAAATGATGCCAGATTATAGTCCCATTGTGTGATATTGCCCCTTTTGAGTATGGGATTGTTGACTGATTTTGTCCAACTTATGCCGTCAAAGCTGTAAGCATAACCGGTTTGTTGGCCGTAACCACCGTAGTCAGCAGTGTCGGCACCTCCGAACCACATATGATACATACCGTCAATTTTTATAACATGAGGATCTTGCACATACAACATATCCCAGCCTGATATTGAAGTTGTTAATACCGGATTTCCTGTAAATTTCTGCCAGTTGATACCATCGGTTGATGTGGCTAAGCCAATGTTTACTCGGCCAAAAGTTTGCTGATTAGCAGGGTTTAAATCATAACCGGCATACCACATTTTAAATAAATTTCCATCTTTAATGACACAAGGTCCCTCAAGAAAAGCGTTGTCCCATTCATTAAAATTTCCTGTGGAAAGTACAGGACTGTTATACTTTGTCCAGTGGATACCATCACTGCTCCAGGCATAACCTATATCATATCTTAGCTCATTATAGTACTGGCCGGCATACCAAGCTTTGTAACGCTCTGAGGGTATTGCTGAACTATCTATGATAACACAAATTGTTTCAACACCTAATGAATCCCAACCTCCGTTGTAGCTGACATCAATGACCGGATTTCCACCCCATTTCGTCCACTGAATGCCATCCATGGAAGTGCAGTAACAAAGCCGGGATCGCAATAAAGTGTCCGGAGGGTAATTACCTCCAGCACAAGTATACCACATCTTATAAATTGCATTATCCTTAATGACAAAAGGATCGCTGTTCGCGTAAATATCGTTAGAAGGTGGAAAAAATATTGTGTCACGCGGAAGCACCGGCTCATTGCCGATTTTAAGCCAGTTTTCCTGTGAAGTTGCTGATAAATATATAATTGAAAAAAATAATAAGAATAATTTTTTTGTTAGATTCATTTTTGAGTAATTTAAATTTCAAAAAAAATGATGAAAATTTAATACTGCTAAATTACAATTTATTATCATTTTTTTTATAACATTGCAATTCGATCTGAGTTAATCACATTCGGCTAATAATCACAAAGTATATGCTTTTTTAGAATGATAAAAATAAAAACTGCACTTATTTCTGTTTATCATAAGGAAGGTCTTGAAGACTTATTATTTTCATTGCACAACCATGATGTACAACTTATCTCTACTGGAGGCACTTACGAATATATCAATAAATTGGGCTACAAGGCTATTAAGGTAGAAGATATTTCTGATTTTCCTGCTATTTTAGGGGGACGTGTTAAAACCTTACACCCTAAGATTTTTGGTGGTATTTTAGGTAGGAGAGACCATCTGAATGATGTAAATGAAATGAATAAATACGGCATATCAGCCATTGATTTAGTTGTTGTTGATTTATATCCATTTGAATCAACTCTTGCTTCCGGAGCCTTTCATCAGGAAATTATCGAAAAAATCGACATTGGAGGTATTTCTCTTATCAGAGCAGCTGCAAAAAATTTTAAGGATGTGGTCATTATTCCTTCATCCTCATATTACAAAACTTTTACTGAAATTTATAACAGAAAAAACGGTTGCACTGAAAATGCTGACAGGTATTTTTTTGCCGGAGCTGCTTTTAACGTATCTTCTCATTATGATACTGCAATTTTCAATTATTTTAATAAGGAAAATACCCACCAATCCCTTAAACTAAGTTTTTGTACCGGTAAAGCTTTACGTTATGGTGAAAATCCACATCAAAAAGGGTTCTTCTGGGGAAACTCCGATGAGATTTTTACTCAATTACATGGTAAAGAGATATCTTATAATAACCTGCTTGATTTAGATGCAGCATTAAACCTTATTAAGGAATTTTCAGAGCCCACTTTTGCTATATTAAAGCACAATAATGCATGTGGTCTGGCCTCTCGTGAAAATTTATCTCATGCATATACAGATGCTTTAGCCGGAGACCCCGTCTCTGCCTATGGTGGTGTTCTAGTTACCAACAGGGTTTTAGATGAAACTACCGCTTTGAAGATTAATGATTTGTTTTTCGAAATAATTGCTGCTCCCGTCTATGAAAAAAAATCACTCGAAATATTAAAACAAAAGAAAAATAGAGTAATTTTGCAAGTTCATACTGCTGTATATAGCAAACAGATTGTAAAGAGTGCTTTAAACGGACTTCTGGTACAGGATGCAGACCATAAAACTGAATGTGTGCATGATTTTAGGAATGTCACTGATAAAGCTCCCGATGCTAAACAGATGGAAGATTTGGTATTTGCCAATATAGCAGTTAAACATACGAAGTCGAATGCAATCGTTTTGGTTAAAAATAAACAGTTGATAGCAAGCGGAACAGGTCAAACATCAAGAGTAGATGCTCTGAAACAGGCAATTCTGAAAGCTAAGGAAAACGGTTTTGATCTTTATGGTGCAGTAATGGCTTCCGATGCTTTTTTCCCTTTCCCAGATTGTGTGGAAATAGCTCATAAGGAAGGCATTAATGCAGTAGTTCAACCCGGTGGCTCTATAAATGATAAAGCAACGATAACGTATTGTAATGAAAATAATATAGCTATGGTTGTTACAGGAAACAGACATTTTAAACATTAAACAATATATACCCAATGGGACTTTTTTCTTTTTTAACACGTGAAATTGCAATTGACTTAGGAACAGCCAATACAGTCATTATTCACAATGATAAAGTAGTTGTTGATGAGCCCTCTATTGTGGCCATTGACCGAGCAACTCAAAAAATTATTGCAGTAGGTAAAAAAGCCATGCTTATGCATGGTAAAACACACGAAAACATTAAAACTATCAGGCCTTTACGCGATGGTGTTATTGCTGATTTTCATGCTGCAGAACACATGATTAGAGAAATGATTAAAATGATTACTCCAAAAAAATCATTATTTCCTCCCTCTCTAAAAATGGTTATTTGTATTCCCTCTGGTATCACCGAAGTAGAAGAACGGGCTGTAAGAGATTCTGCTGAACAATCTGGAGCAAAGGAAGTACGTTTGATTCACGAACCTATGGCCGCTGCTATAGGCATTGGTATTGATGTGCTTGAACCGACAGGTAATATGATTATTGATATTGGAGGTGGTACAACTGAAGTTGCTGTAATTGCACTTGGAGGTATTGTTTGCAATAAATCAATCCGCATCGCCGGTGATGATTTTAATGCAGATATTGAAGAATATATGCGCAAACAACACAATATTCACATCGGTGAAAGGACTGCCGAAAAAATTAAAATTGAGGTTGGTGCAGCTATGACTGAAATTGATAATCCTCCTGATGATTATGCGGTCCATGGACGTGATATGCTGACTGGTATTCCTAAAGAAATTACAGTCAATTATGCAGAAATTGCTCATGCTTTGGATAAGTCAATTACAAAAATTGAAACTGCTGTTTTGAACGCACTCGAACTTACACCCCCGGAACTTGCTGCTGATATTTACCGAACAGGAATTTATCTCGCTGGTGGTGGCTCTCTTTTGAGAGGACTGGATAAAAGAATTTCAATTAAAACCAAATTGCCTGTTCATATAGCTGAAGACCCCTTAAGAGCTGTTGCTAGAGGTACTGGTATCGCTCTTAAAAATTTTGATAAGTTTACTTTCCTTATCAAATAAATTATTAAAGTATTTTAATAATTGGAGTTGAAGCTATATCATGCGAAACATTTTTTTATTTATTTGGAAAAACTACTTCTTCTTCCTTTTTTTAGCCTTGCAGATTTTTTGTTTTGTGCTTATTATCAATAATAACCGCTTCCAAAAAGCAGCATTTCTTAACAGTACAAACGATTTTTTTAGAAATATTATCCAAAAAGTGGATAATGTATATGCTTACTTCTCCTTGGCTGATGTAAACAAAAAACTAGCAGAGGAAAATGCCCTCCTTCGTTCTAAGACACTTGAAGCTTATAATATCTACGGAGTTAAGTCATTTATTATTAATGATACTGTATATAAACACAGTTTCAGATACATAGACGCCAAAGTCATAAATAATTCAGTAAATCGCAGAAAAAACTATATTACATTGAATAAAGGCAGTCGGTCAGGTATCAGAAAAGATATGGGCGTTATTGATTCAGATGGTGTTGTAGGCATTATTACTGATGTCTCTCCTAATTTTGCTGTCGCTATTTCTGTGTTAAACATCGATACAAAAATTTCAACCAAATTCAAAAACAATAACCATATGGGTTCCTTGTCATGGAAAGGTACTAATTACAGAACTGCTAAACTGGAAGACATTCCCCTACATGTGGTATTTAATTTGGGTGATACTATTATAACCAGTGGGTACTCTTCAATTTTTCCGGAGGGAGTTATGGTTGGATGTGTTAAAGAATTTTCTTATGACCCTTCTGAATCTTTCTATAATATTGATGTTGAATTATCTGTTGATTTTAATAAGCTTTCCTATGTTTATGTAGTTGATAATCTGATGAAAACAGAAAAACTTTTACTCGAAAATCAAAATCAAAATCAAAATTAATGATTATTATTAGACACATTATTAGATTCATTATTCTAATTGCTTTGCAGGTCTTTATTTTAAACAAGGTACAATTCAGTGGCTACATTAACCCTTATCTGTATATTCTTTTTATTATTTTGCTTCCTTTTGAAACACCAAAATGGTTGTTGCTCATTTTAGGTTTTCTTCTTGGTCTGACAGTTGATTTTTTTGTGCAAACACCAGGGATGCATGCTTCAGCAAGTCTGTTTATGGCTTTTATAAGACCATTTGTTATTGCTTCTGTTTCTTCAAAAAGAGAGTATGAACAAGGAATTCAACCCGTTATTCAGGATTTGGGACTTAATTGGTTTTTAACCTATGCTTCAATTTTAACAGTTGCACATCATACATTACTGTTTTTAATTGAGGCTTTTCATTTCAATGAGTTTTTTATAACAATTGGAAGAGTCCTCATCAGTTCCATTTTTACCTTATTACTCATTGTTATCACCCAATATTTGTTTTACAAACCTAAACGAAATATCGTTACAGGTAAAATATAAAACCAGTTTCGTTCTACAAAAGGTTTTATACACCATTGTTTATTTGTTTTTATTACTCTTAAGATATAATATTATATCGTTTATGGTTGATTATCAGATATATAAGGTCTATCTTTCACGTTAAAAATTGCCCTATTGCAAATTTATTATCCTTTGGAGAGAGACAGAAAAGTTAATGAGTTATCTGATAAATAAAATTTTAGTATGCATTTCATCATTACTACCTGTTTTCACAATATAAAGACCCTGAGATAACTGTGTTTCTATTCTGCTTATTGATTCACTTAATATTTCTTGAGAAAATAAATGCTCACCCAAAATATTGTAGATTTTTACCAATACAATATCATCTGTATTATTGCTGATATAAATTGTATTATCAAAAGCATAAATATTAGTGGATTCAGTGGTATTTTCATTAAAGTCATTATCTGTTTGTGTTACATTAAAGTGCAATAAAAAGCGTGTATTTGTGATTTCTTTATCACTGCTGAAGGTATAGCCGTTTGTTTTTAAGTCAGTTATTTGATTGGAATAAAGATCCTCAATAAGAACAGTTGTGTTTGGATTTAAAGCATCAAAATTATCAGCAGAAATAGTAAAGATACTGTTTGTTTCAGTTGAAAAGCCAAGGTGTACTGTCCTGTTATTGATGAGCTTTGGATAAGAGTTAACAGCAAGTTCCATCTGGTCTTCAGAGAGAGAATAAATTTGAGGTATATTATTGTTTAATGAATATATTTTAACTGCATCGTGTGTGGCATCAAAATTTTCTGTTGCGTTTGAGTTAAAGCGTATCATCAATTCATCTGAAAAAGACCCACTTTCAATTTTTAATTTAAACCCATCATAAGAAGCTGATTTTAGTAAACCTAAAGGATGATGTAATCGTACATTGTTTGAAAATTCAATAAACCCGTTTCCTGTCGGATGGCTCTGATCTCCAAAAACCTGAACCCAAAAAGCCTGCATGGGTGCAATATATCTTGAACCTCCATTAGTTCCAATTCCCATGTTAGCAACATAGGCCGCAACACTGCCATTGGATTTCCTGACATAAATTACAGGGTTTATATTATAGGTGTTTAAAAAATTCTGGTTGTCACCTCCAACAATTAAATCCCAATCTATAGCACAGGGATACGGATTCCCAATCAGTTGCCATCCAAAATTACCGTAAAGGTAGCCTGTTCTGATGAGGTTATCAGCAGTCATATTTCCGTTGTTGAGAAGACCCTGAAAAGAAACTGTTTGATGATTCTGCTCATTCCCGCTGCCAAATTTTGTAACGTATCCCGTAAGTGGACTCAGTGTATCATCAGTAACAATGTTCCATGATGAATTTACTGAATTAAACTGAAAAACAGCTTCTGCACCGTTGAAACAGGACAATGGAGCATTTTGAACTGGAGAAGACACATACCATCCATAAGTAGTACTGTCGTGCAAGTATTTTTGAACAGTACCATTTATATTATCTGAATTATGTAATAATGAGGCTGTTCCTGTAGAATTTGAAGCCAGTACAAGGCCATTATTTCCTGAATTATTTATTAAAGTCTCATTGATTGTAAATCTGTTTCCTGCATTTACCATCAGGGTAGCTCCAGACTTAATTTGAAGCGCCTTACATGCTGTATATCCTGCATCTGCATAAACGGTGCCTGGGGGTGTTATTGAGACATTTTCATTAGTACCCGGTACTCCAGTTGGATTCCATGTTGCTGGATCAGTCCAGTTACCACCTGCCTGAATACTTTCTTTGGATGTTTCTGCAATCTGGAAATCTCCAAACCCATTTTCTCCAGTGATTTGCAAACTTGTAGAAGTTTTATTTCCAACAGTCGGATATGTCCATGTTGCAGACTTTTTCCCACAGATAAAATTGCTCGTGTTAACATAATTATCAAGATCTTCCGACAGGTAATTAAAAGTAGCATTGTATGTTGTATAAACAGTCGCATCATTAAGGTTTTCTAATGACCAATACCTATTGGCACTTAATCCGGAAAATAATTTGGAAGAAGAAATATCAGGATGATCTTCTGAAACGCTTGATGCAATCATACTACCTTCTGTGTTAACCTGTGCAAAGGTTAATAACACTGGGGAATAATCTGTTGAATTTACGCCCCCTACTTCGAATGTTTTTGATACATTAGTGCCAGTTGGAACTTTTTTTTGTAGTCTGCCACATATATGACCAAATGCTCGTGACACGTTTCCCGTTGCAAGAGTGAAATACAATTTGTTGGAATTGGTTTTTAAAACACCGGATGTCAAAGTGAGAAGATTTCTTACACTGGCATCTACTGAACCACTTAGTTCAATGCCATGACTGTTGTTGATTGTCAAATTATAAAAATTTGTAATTGAATTTCCTATGATATTTTGTTTTGTATTTCCATTAAAATTGATTGTTCCGCCAATAACAGGGGCTCCTCCGCTATAATTCCAGTCGCCACCTATATTTACTGTCAAATTTGTTGCAGAAACTGAGAACCCCCCTCCAGAAACAGTAATATTATTTTTAACAGTCAGGTTTGATATAATATAGGCAGAAGGTAAACCACCATCTGTGTTGATAATGAAATTGTAAATCGGTGCAGTGCTACTGATTCTTATTAGGGGAGTGCCTGTGGTGGAAGCATTTCCTATTTGAAGTGTTCCTCCTGTTACATTTGAAGTATTAGCCAGATTTTCATAATCAGCAGTATTATTACTAGATAATCTGTGTATCACAATTGTTCCGCCACTCATAGTAAAACTGGACCCTGTTGTAAGTTTAAAAGGGGCAAGACTTGTTGACGTAGAACCTATGGTGCAAACATTAAGTGTACCTCCGGTTTGATTATATGTAGTACTCGTTGTACCACTAAGTCTGCCTGCAATATTCACAGTGCCTCCTTCAATCTGAATAACTGATCCTGTATTGTAAGTCAGAGAGTTACCAGTAGCATTTCCAATGTTTATGATGCCATCAGAGTTTCTGAAAAGACCTGTAACAGTCCAAGAAAAACCTCCTGCATTGATGGTTCCTCCATTATTCCAAAAACCTCCAAGTGCAGGAATAGTTGGACCAGATGTAAAAGGCGTAATAGTTGATGCACTTGACAACTTGAAAGTCCCGCTTGTCAGTGTTAAGGGATTAGTCGCATAAGTTAGCCCTATAACAGACAATGCCTCAAGTACTCGGTTTTGAGCACCTTTAGCAACTGTAAGTTTGAAAAAATCAGTTGTTGATGTACCTGCAATGGTTTGCAGCTCTGTGGTGCCATTAAAATTGATAGTGCTGCTACCACAGTTAAAAGTACCATTGTTAGTCCAGTTGCCCGCTACATTTAGGGTGCTGGCATTGGTAGGATGCATACTTAGTGTAGCTCCGCTGCTGATTGAAATATCTCGGCAGTTATTTCCTGAAGTGCCGCTAACAAGAGGCATGTATAAAACACCCTCAGGGATAAAGACATCAGTAGTAGAAGTGGGGACACTTAAACCACACCAATTAGATGCAGAATTCCATGCGGTACTAAAAGCACCTGTCCATAGCCCGGGTGAACATCCCTCTACTTTTACATCATCTATAGACCAATAATAACCCCAGTTGGTTGAGGTAAAATTCCATCTGAATTTTACCTGTGACTGACCTGCTGCTGCCGGTACATTTAATCCCACACTCTCTGAATTAGTTGTGTTGGCAGTGTAAGTCTTTAGCAATGTCCATGATGCACCGTTATTAATACTGTAATAGACATTTGCAGAAGTGCCCGTATAATGTGCATAATATTGGTTAAACTTCAATATAACAGCCGAATAGGTTGTAAGGTCAAGTGTAGGGCTTATTAAATCAGTATTCTGAGCATTACCGCTGCCATAGTCTGCACTGTGAATATAGGCATAAGTATTTGTAAGATTTGGAAGTGTTCCATTGCTGTAACTACCGAACTTCCATATCTGACCATTCCCCTGGTTATCAATCACCGACCAGCAATTAGGCATAGCGTTTCCCTCAAAGGTCTCTGACAATGATGTTAATGGATTACACAATGTATAACTATTAACTTGTGTGCCACAGGAATAGATATTTGAGCTATTGACAGACCAAACTTTGTAATAATACTGGGTATTTCCATTTAAACTTGAATGGTTGAAAGATGTACCACTGCCATTGTAAATAACTGTACCACCGCCCGGAATTGTATTTCCTTGTGAGTAAGCTGAACCCACTGAAGGCACTCCAAAATTGTTAGTAAGCGACCAGGCTATCATGACATTATCATTGTTTGTATTTTTTGTCCAACTTAGATCAATCTGGCTCGTACTTACTGCCGAAGCATTAATGTTTGAAGGGTCGGTAACAGTATATTGAATGAGGTCGCTTTCCCATAAACCACGACCATAAGTGGCTGCTTTAATTCTGTTATTTGAGGGATTCCCAGCATCATAATAAATTTCAAGCTCACGAATATCTACTGGTGGTAAATTCTGTCCAAAAACAACCCAGTTTGGCATAGAGGCATCTTTATACCACACACCTGTCTGGTTGCCAATATAAATGCCTTCATCACCGTTCTTATCATATGCCATGCAGTTTATAAATAATGCAGGAAGATTACCTGAAATATTTGTCCATGTTGTGCCTTTATCTGTTGATTTATAAATATAATAACCTGCAACGGCATATACAATATTCTCATTAATAGGATGCGCCTTAATATCAACTGGAGTCAAGCCGTCAGGCAAATTACAGGATGTCCAAGTAACTGAACCTACAGCTGCATTAGCATTATCTGTTCGTTTCAATGAGCCGGACCTTACCACATAAAGAATATCTGTATTGGCAGGAGACTGCTCAATGACATAACATGTCCCATCAGAGGTTGAAATTGCCGACCATGTTACAGAGGCAGGATTGGGCGCTTTTACATTGTTGGTGCGCCATACACTGCCAAAGCCTGCAAACATAACATCAGGGTTTGTACGGTGAAGTATATAGGGTGTTACCCAAGCCCCAAGTTTCAAATAAACAGTGTTTTCTGTAATACCATTAGCTCCTGAGGAAATGATATTGAAATTTCCTCCTGTAGAACGGTAAATATCACCAAAAACATAACTCCCATACCTTATAGACTCATTGGTATAATCAACAGCGCATTCTGTACCGTCTCCTCCTATTACTGTTGTAAAAGTTGAACCGTTATGAACTGAAGTACCATTGTCTTGATAACCATTTATTGTCAGAGCGTTATTTGTCGCACTTTGACCAATTTTATAAACCTGAGCAATATTTAGATTGTTGGTTATTTCTGTCCATGTTAAACCACCATTATCTGTCCAATGAATACCGCCATCGTTTCCTGTAAATAGTTTTGAGGTAAGTGGGGACCATTCAAGACAATGATGGTCGGCATGTACTGAGGCTGCGCATGAAGTGCCATAAGAGCTCCCGAGCCAATGTGAATTAATAGAAAATGTACTGCCTCCATCAGTACTTTTCCAGATATTTATGGCCCCGATATAGACTTGTTCTGCATCTGTAGGATCAACGGTAATACAAAAGTCATAAAATGCCTGACTTACAGAGTAGTCTGTACCATCACATTGGTAACCAATGGGGCTGGGTGTTGATGACCTGAGTGCGAAATTCAAACCTGCATCACTGGAACGATAAAGGCCGGAATATAATTGACTTGAATTGACTTGAGCAATATAAACATATTCAGGATTATCAGCTGAAACTCCAATTACCTGACGGGCTCCTGTAGAAGGAATACCTGATGTTATCTGTACCCAAGTTTCACCTGTGTTTGAAGATCGGTAAAATTTACCCTGAGCTGTTGCATATATTATTGACGCATTGTCTGGTTTAAATTTTATGTCTTTATAGTATGCTGTATTACTGGATTTTCTGACCCACGTAAGACCTGCATTAATTGTTTTGTAAATACCTGTGGAGGTAGCCGCAAGAATAATATTGGGGTCAGAAGGGTGCATGACCATCGCACCAACTGTTACGTAGCCCATACTATTATTTATTGGTGCCCATGAATTACCCCCATCCGTACTCTTGAAAACACCCAAGCCAGGAGCATCGTCTGCATCACGATCTCCTGTACCAATGTAAATAATATCAGGATTTGATGGATGAATAAGTATAGATGAAACACCTAATGTGGGTAGATTTGAAGAAAGAGAAACCCACGATGTTCCTCCATTTATAGTTTTCCATAAACCACCTGAAGGTGCACCTATATATATCGTACCTGCATCAGTGGGATGAAAAGCTATGGCATTTATTCTGCCCATGCCGTTAGGCTGATTTGTGGCATTAACCGGATATATATTAGGACCAACAGATGTCCAATTGCCCGTAATGGATTTATTCTGTGGCTGCTCGTTCATAAATTTATAATATTCCTTCATGACATAATCCGGTGCTTGTAGTCTGCCATCTGCCATTACCCTAAAACGATTGATGTATTCCCAGCGTTTAAAAACCTTGAATCCGTTGCCTTTATAATCAGTCCTGTTCTGCCGGTAATTATTAAAATTATCCTGAACTTCATAAAAATTTACATCCGGATTTTGAATCATCTGAAGCCAGTCTCTTCTGCTGCCAATACTTGTATTTGATTGTGGATTCTGTGCATCAATAGGTATAAAGTTGAAAAATGATACCCATGTTAGTAATACTAAAAAAACAATTTTATTTCTCATGTTTAAATTTATCTCATGTTATTTAATTTATTTATATATAAACCAAAACACTGTAAAAGTACCAGGAATTGATATGGAAACAAATTGAGTAGTGAGGTTTAAATTATAATAAACAAAATTAAAGTTTTTTTAATAATAATTTATCAAAGTGCTCCTTTTAAAATTTTGATGATTCATGAAAAACATTATTCAAACAGGTAATTAGAGGTTTTATTTTCAGAAGTGGTTCGTTTTTGTAAAAACGTAAACTTTAACTTACATCCCTTAAAAATAAATCTCATGGAAATATATGTTGGTTTTACAAAACCCCTAATGATTAATTGACTTTTGAATATAATCATTTTGAATTGGATTTAATTTGTTATTTTTACTAAAAAAAACCATGCAGAAATTCATCAAGAAGCTTCATAAAGAATATCCTGAATCTCTATCTAATCCTCTCATAGATAAGGATTTAAAAATAATGATCAAACAATTTTTACTAAATAAATTGCCTTTGCCCGAAAATAATTTCTGGGAAGTTTATTTTCAGCATGACGGCTTTGCTTTTAATGGTCTTGAAATATTTTCTGTATCTCCCAAAGCCCTGGTTGAAGAGGGATATACTTTACCCAATCTTTTTGAAGAGAACTTGAATTTTCATAAATATTACATTGGTTATAATGACTATTCACCCAATTATTTTCTGATTGGAAGAAGCGATGAAGATATTTTAGTTTTCGATATTAAAAACAATTTTTTTGCGGCTTTAGCATGTGAAGACCTTATGGTTTATGAGAAGTTTTCTTTATTGGATGAATTGCTTGACAGTTACAATAGGATTTAATTTTTTTTTGAGAAACAAGTATCTATTATTTCTTTAAGTAAAAGATAATCAATAATTTAAATAAATATTTTTGTTTTTTATAATGATACTTTGTTTTTCTAATTTGTTTTATACTTCATTTTAGACCAAAGTACATTACTACTTCTGTGTCAAAATAACTGTCCTTGTTGCTTTTTGACAATGATTAAAACTTTTCAGAAGCATTTATTGTATTTTAATTTTTCAATTAATCTTTTCAGGTTATTTATTTGGAAATGTAATATATTTGTGCGTCAAATTTTACCTCCGGTATTTATAATAACTTTCAAGTTATTATAAACTTAGGGGATAAACTTAGACTATAATTGATAAATTTTTTAACGAACATAACTAAAATGAGAAGGTTATTAATTATTGGCTTTTATCTGATTGCAACAAATCTCATATATGCACAAAAAAACATTACACATCAGGAATTGATTTGGTACGGTTATTTTACAACTTTCAAAATCAATGAAAAATGGTATTTTCAAAATGAGTTTCAAGAAAGACATTATATTAATCCAATTTCACAACATCAATTTTTAATCAGAAGCCATATCCATCGATTTTTTGAGGAAAGTGGGTGGGAGTCTTCATTAGGAATGTGCTTTTTCCTTCAGAACCCCAATGATCCAAATGCAACCACTAAATTGACTGTTCCGGAACTTAGACCCCACATTGAATTTGGTTATAAACAAAAACTGGAGAAAGTTACATTTGACCACAGATATAGGGTTGAAGCCCGCTTTTTCCATAACACCAATACAACTCGTACAGAGCTTGAAGATGGTTTTAAGTTTGGAAATTTTAGGTTTCGCTACAGGATTCAAGCAACAGTACCTCTATTTAAAGTGGCAGAAAAAAAATATTTTAAATTCAAGATCAGCGATGAGATTCATTTGAATGCAGGTAATAACATATCAAAAAATGTATTTGAACAAAATAGAATTTATACCGGATTAAGTATCGATGTTTTATCAAACTTAGCTTTTGATGTGGGTTATCTGAATTGGTTTCAGCAAAGATCAAACGGTGATTTTTACAATAGAAACATTCTTAGATTTACAGTTTACCACAAAATTGATTAGCCATTAACCCCTGTTTATACACAATTAATATTAACTACCTTAAAAAATGAAAAATTGTTTTACATTAATATTAACTTTGATAGTTCTAATGAGTTGTAATACTAAAAATAATAATACAAACGATATGGAAGAATCAGAAAATAAAACGGTGAAGTCAGTTTCACCAAACGACACCGTACCAAAGGTAACCGGAATTGGAGGTATTTTCTTTTTCTCTGAAAATCCTGATGAAACTAAAGAATGGTATGCTTCAAATTTAGGGCTTGAAGTAAATGAATGGGGTTCAAGTTTTGAATTCAGAAATGCAAACCGACCTGACGAAATAAATTACCTACAATGGAGTCTCTTTAAAAGTGGAAGTGAATATTTCGCACCATCGAAAAAGGATTTTATGATAAATTACAGAGTACAGAATATTGAAGGGCTTGTTAAAAATCTTAAAGCAAAAGGTGTGGTCATTGTTGATGAAATTGAAACTTATGAATACGGTAAATTTGTTCATATTATGGACCCTGAAGGAAATAAGATTGAACTATGGGAGCCCGTTGACAGTGTATTTACAGAAATGGGAGGAGAAACAACAAAATAAAAGGGCATTGATAATAATTGCAAAATTTGATTAATTCATCGCATTTTCAAATGCTTTTTTACCAAGAATAAAGTACATATTCTGATAACCTTTTCCTTTTACAAAAATTTGTCCCCTTTTTTCAAATTCAAATTTATCGGTGAGCAAACTATAGGTGTTTTCCGAAACGTTAATTCTCATAGACTCGCTGTTAGATTCCATGCGGGATGCAACATTTATGGTGTCTCCAAAAATATCATAAATAAACTTTTTGACACCAACAATGCCACCAACTACTTTCCCAGAATTAATTCCAATACGTATATGCCACTGAATTTCTGTTGTTTTATTTCTGTTTTCAAGGTACTCAACAATGTCCTGTGCCGCATTAACTAAATGCTGTGCATGATCAGCATTGGCTGTTGGTAAACCGCAAACTGCAAGATAGGCATCACCGATGGTTTTGATGCGTTCACATTTATTGTCCTGCATAATATTGTCAAATGCTGTATATAAATCATTCAACTCCTCTATAAGAACCCTTGGTTCAAGTTTTGAAGACTTCTCTGTAAAACCGGCAAAGTCTGAAAAAAAGATACTTACATTTTTAAATTCTTCAGGTTCGGTGAAGCCCTTAAGTTTTAAATCTTCAGCCACTTTCATTGGTAAAATATTCAGAAGTAGTTTATCTGATTTGTCCTTCTCTATTTGTATGATTTCTTTTTGTTTCAGAATTTCTTTATTCTTCTCTGCCAGTCTGATATTTCCAAGTTTTTTAATTCTGTAGTTTCTGTAAATAAAATAAACAAGGCCTATGAAGACCAATATAAGAACAATGGCCAGATTAATGATGATATTCTGCATCTGGAGCTTTTTAAGCTGTTGATTGAGTACAGCATCTTGCTCGGTTATTAACTCATTTTGTTTATTAATATCAGCAATTTTTTGTTCGAGGATAAGGTGTTGTTCTTCAATTTCAATTTCTTTAGAGCTTACTTGCATATTCAAACCGGCAAGAACTCTTTCTTTTTCTTTAAGGGCTCTTTCCCTGCTCTTATTCAGAAGTTGTAAATTATTCAATGACTGTTTCTGGGCTTCGGTTTCTTCTTCAAGAAGTTCAATCTCCTCAATATAATTGATTAATCGGGTTCTTTGAACTTCCACTTCTTCTGTCAAATTACTTAGAATGGCTTGTTGTTCTTCTATTAGCAATTTCTGCTGTTCAACTTTTTCCTTCTGTTCATACAATTCCCTTTCGGTTTCCTTGTATATGCTATGCCAGTCCAGCTCGCTCATTACCGCAAGAGCTGCAAATGTTACTGTTGTTCTAAATCCTTCCTCTTGCATCCTGTTCTGGTTTATTTCAAAACGCTTTCTGTTTTCATATACAATAAAATTAATCATGGACTTGTGAAAGGGGAAGTTTTCGCTGATGAGTAAAATACCTTTCCCTTTTATCTGTTGATACACAAGGTCAATGTCAAATCCTGTATTACGATTAACAAAAATGATCTCAACATCTCTGATGTCAGGAATATTATTGAAAAAATAAACCTCAATCGGTTTTTCCTGAATATTTCGGGTTTGTGCTATGCTCTGAAACTCATTAAATAATACGGAATCCATGTCGAGTACACCAATCTTATAAGTTTCAATCGCCCTTGCATTTTTCCAGGTCACATATTGGGCAATATCTATGATGTAGTTTGCCCTGTCGGTGTTTGTATAGGATTGAGAATAAATTGCTGTTGGATAAAGAAAAACAAAAAAAATGAGTTTAAAGAAAAGCAACATTTTTTGCATAAAAAAACATTTATCCCTCTGATAATGAGATGTTTCGTTATGTTTACCTTGCATTGCTCTGATAGGCTCAAAAGGATAAATTATTCTTGACATATCAATTAATGAAGGTTGTAAAATTTTGAGAAAATGAAAAATAAAGTCACAAAATCCTTTTTTTTAAAAATACAAATTTAATGTATTTTGCAAGATGATGAATTTTAAAAATTGAGATCTTATTTCTAAGGGTAATTTTTTTTAATACATTACATATAATAATATTGTAAGAAAAATATTTTTGATTAAAATAATATAGTATCTTTGCACGCTCAAATTATTAACTTAAAAACAAATTTACTATGCCAACAAGAATTAGATTACAACGTTTTGGTAAAAAAGGCAAATCTTTTTATCACATTGTAGTTGCGGATGGTCGTGCACCTAGAGATGGGAGATGTATAGAAAAACTTGGCACTTACAACCCAATCACGGACCCTGCAAGTATTGAATTGAACATTGACAGAGCTGTTTATTGGATGCAAGCCGGTGCTTCTCCAAGTGAAACCGCAAAAAGTCTGCTTTCCACAAAAGGTGTTTTGTATAAGAACCACCTGATGAAAGGCCTCAACAAAGGTGCTTTAACAATTGAACAAGTGGAAGCAAAATTCCAACTATGGGTCGAAGAAAAAGCCGAGAAAATCAACAGCAAAATAAAAGCTAAAGAGCTCGAGAAGAAAGAAGGCAAGAAAAAAATGATGGCTCACGAAAAAGAAGTAAACGAAAATCGTGAAAATGAACAAAGGAAAGCTTTAGAGAAACTTGCTGCAAAACAAAAACAAGATGAGCTTTCTGAACAAAATGCTTCTGCTCAAGATGCTACAAATTCAATGGAAGAAGCTCCGGTTGCTGATAATGTTGAAGTTGTTGAAAACCAAACAACAACACCTGAAGTTACAGATCAAACCGTTGAAAATCCTGCTGAAAATTCAGAAAACAAAGAAGCTGAATAATTATTAGCTTTCAGATTCTCGTTATGGAAGGTTATGTATATATTGGTATTATTACAAAACCCCATAGTTACAAAGGCAAAATTCAGGTCTTTGTTGAAAACGAAAAAATTAAATTGACCCCTCAAGTACCGGTATTCGTTGAATTTCAAAAAGTACCGGTACCTTTTTTTATCGAAGAATCAACTGCCAAAACAGGAAATATTTCAATAGTTAAATTCAAGGACATTGATAATGAGGCAGATGCTCAAAACCTTCGAAACAGGAAACTTTATTTTTTAAAAGAAACATACGATGGTTTTTTTCAAGAGAATGATTCCTTCGATATAAATATCATCCGTGATTTTGATGTTATTGACACGAAATACGGTTTGATTGGATTAATAAGGGATATTTTAAAATACCCCGGGCATGATGTGATGCAGATATTTGACGATAGAAAAAATGAAATTCTGATTCCTTTTAACGAAAGCTATGTCTTAGAAATAAACAAGAAAACTAAAAAGGTACATGTCAATACGCCTCCCGGCTTATTGGATATTTACAAAATCAATTAAATGCACATTTTTAGCTTTAAACATTTTAGCCTTACTGATACCGGTTGTGGTATGAAAATAGGCACTGATGCTGTGTTGCTTGGTGCATGGACAAATGTCCCTGTAAATGGAAAAATTCTCGATATTGGAACTGGTTGTGGCATACTCGCTTTAATGTTGGCTCAGAAAAACCCTCTGAATAAGATATATGCCATAGATATTGATAAACAAGCTTCAATCACAGCTCAAAATAATGTTAAAATAAGCCCCTGGCAAAACTGTATCGAAGTTTTTAATGCCTCCCTAAAGGATTATGCTCAAATTAATCATGAAGTTTATGATCTTATTATTTGCAACCCCCCTTTTTTTCAGAATTCCTTACTTTCCGAAAACCATCAGGAGAAGCTTGCTAAACACAATGTAAGTCTTTCTTATGAATCTCTGATTTTTTTAAGTTCCGCATTATTGAAAGAAGAGGGACAACTTTCCTTAATAATTCCCTATGATTATAAAAAGCATCTAATTTCACTTTGTTCAATTAATAATCTTCATCCTGCAACAATAACAGATGTGATAAGTAAATCAGGAAAATCTCCTAACAGAACCCTTTGCTCATTTTTTAAATCAGTAACTAAATTACCTGAATTCAGACATGATGTTTTAACAATAAGAGATGATAGTGGTGCTTATACTAATGATTATAAAACGATTCTTAGCGACTATCTTCTTGATTTTTGAGAAAGAAATATTTCTGTAAAAATAACCCACAAAAGCGTATGCAATTAAGAAATTTTTCAAAGATGAATGATCATTTAAACAGATTTGATTGAGCTGGTATTGATATTCGAATATTTTAGCAAATTTTATGGAAGTAATAATTCTTTTAGAGATTAAAAAGTGAATTGGCATTACGATTACTAAATTCGAAATAAATCTTAAGCATAAGCTACCTTAAAATCACAATTTTATCCCAAATCACTTCTTGTGTTGAATATAAACTGAAAAAATAAATACCTTCTTCCAAAAACCCAAAATCCATAGTTTCTGAGATTTCCTCAGTTTTGAAAATCAATTTTCCTTCTAAGTTAAAGACAGAGAGTTTTTCAATACTTTCGTAGTTGTTAAAATTAACCAAACCCGATGAAGGGTTAGGGTAGATGTTTCCTGAATTAATTGAATAAAAATAATCAGTTTCACCTGCCATACCTGTTGCAATTCGGCATGCATGATAAGCATTCACTTTTCCCCAGCCCCATAATAAATCACCTGTCATAGGGATCAAACCCGTATAATTGTCCTGTCGGGCAGTTTGTTTGAGAAGATCTTTAATGCTCTGTGGACTTAGCGAAGGGTTAGCTTCCCTGATAAGGGCACAGATACCTGCTACTGCAGGACTTGACATTGATGTCCCCGAAAGCCTTCCAAATTTGTAATTTTTGTTGTTAAAACTTACTGTGGCAATGCTTGTAAAAGGTGTTGTGTAAAAAGATGACATTGAAGAACCAACATTTTGCCCCGGTCCTGCTATGTCAGGCTTGACATTTTCATTGATAAGTGGGCCTCTGCTCGAAAAGGAAGAGATGTTGCCATAAGCTGGATTACCATTAGGTAAAACAATCTGTGACCGGTATGATGCAACTGCTATGACGCTTTCTGTACATGCCGGCTCTCCAATAGCATAATTGTTATCTCCCGGTAATGTTCCTGTAATTGGGTTTGAGAAAGCTGTACCCCAGTTGCCAACATCGTTGGTCATTTCAATCAAATTCCATAAATGAACACTGCCTGAATCTGACAAAACTTTGACAGCTATTTTATAATTGGCTGTTTCCAAATTGCGAACCCTCAAACGGACTCCTGGCCTTTGGTTAAATGGGTTTGAAGATGCAGTTTCAATCTTAAAAAAAATAGTATCATCCGAAAGTACTAATATTGTATCAAGAATGATATTATCGATGGTGTTAAATAGTGGCAGTTCGGCAACTTTTACATAAGTATTGCTATATATTTCTGCTGTATATTTAAAGTTGTATCCTGGACTTCCCCACATAGAAACAGACTGCCCCCACATGGTAGGAATGGAACTATATGGTTGAAAATCTACAAAGCTTTGTAATGAGTCTCCAGGAGAAAAGTCTTTCCTTAAATGAAAATTCTCATCTCCGTTGTTACCGGCACTGCTAACCAATAATACTCCCTGACTGCTCAAGTAATCAAGTGCCTGACTCAGTAAAGAATGACCATCCAGAGTTCCGATATAATAAAGACCCCAGCTCATATTTATGACCAGCGGTTTTGCTGCAGCCTCTGCATATTCGTAAATGTAATTAAAAGCATCAAACACAGAAGCTTCATCTACTTTTATACTGACAAAAACCAATTCTGCATCAAAAGCAAAACCCCTGTAGGGTGTCCCGGCTCCGCTTCCTGCAGCAATCCCTGCAACATGAGTTCCATGTGTATGATAACCGTATATATTGAAAGTATCAGAACCGGCTGCAAGAAGATCCTGCTCTGTAGAAAATTCAGTTCCATAAGGATAATTTGTTGGGGTCGGTCCCGATGTCTTGTACTGATCCCATGCGCTCACAATTCGCAGATTGGTAAGGGTTGTATCGTAAAAATTTGGATGGGTGTAATCAAACCCCCAATCTGTAAAACCGATAATTACATTTTTCCCTGTATAGGCTTGGGGAAGCAAAATCCCCTGATGAACACTGTCTGCCCTTGTATCTTTGACTGCATCCTTTAATAAAGGAGATACTTTCCTTCCCAGTTCTACGTAAAGTAATCCTTCTATTTGAGGTAATTCCTGGATTTTTTCAAGTGGGACACGGATGCTGATAATATCATTAAGCTTTGAGTTTATTAATATGCCTTTTTCTTCTAATAATTTAATAACTCCCTCTTGATTAATCTTTGCTAAACCCGACACATAATAAACATCGTTATCATACCACAAAGCATATTTATCAATAAACGAAGGGCTTAAACGAAAATTCCCTGAAATATCTGTGATGCCATTCAAATCATTAACGAATGATTTGGTAGCAAGAGAAAAATTTTGTTGTGAGTAGCTTATAAAGTAGCTAAACATTAAAATAATCAAGATGCTAAATCGGATTTTCTTCATATTTTTGCAATTTAAGATTCTCAAAGTTAGGGGTTTTATTAATAATTTATGGAAAAAAAACAAAAAATTGAGAGCTTTGATGTGGATGGTGCTTTGAATGCTGATAACAATATTTTCGGGCTGCCTTTTGATGAAAATGAAGCCATGATTATCTTATTACCTGTACCATGGGATGTTACTGTATCATATAAAGCAGGGACTTCTTATGCACCTGAAAATATTAAAAATGCTGCACTACAGATTGAAATTTTTGATAGTGAGTACGAAAACGCCTGGCATTCCGGATTTTTTATGCACGATCTTGATAAGAATATTTCAAACAAAAACAAAAAGTTCAGACCTCTTGCCGAAAAGTATATTCAGTCAATCAGTTCAAATAATGTGATTACGTCAGAAGTACTTAAAAACCAGATTGATATTTTGAACAATGCATGTTCTGAACTGAACGAATGGGTTGAAGAAAATGCTGCCAACATCCTGCTTAAAAACAAAATTGTTGGTATTGTTGGTGGTGATCATAGTGCTCCTTTTGGTTTAGTTAAAGCACTTTCAAAAAAACACAATTCCTTTTCTGTTCTACAAATAGATGCCCATGCTGACCTGAGAAAAGCTTACGAAGGATTTGAATATTCTCATGCCTCTATTATGCATAATGTCTCACAAATCGAAAATGTAAAAAATTTAGTTCAGATTGGAGTGAGAGACTACGGATCTAACGAAAGAGATGCTATTATTAGTTCCCGTGGCAGAATACTGACTTATTTCGATGCTATCCTAAGACAGAAACTATTGAATCAGGAAAAATGGGATGATTTGAAAGCGGAAATAATAAGTCATCTCGACAACAATGTATATATCAGTTTTGATATTGACGGGTTATCTCCCGAATTATGTCCTTGTACAGGAACTCCCGTCCCTGGTGGATTAAGTTTCTTTGAGGCCACTTCAATCATTAATGCAGTCGTAAAATCAGGACGAAAAATTATTGGTTTTGACTTGTGTGAAGTCGGATGTTCCGAAAATAATTGGGATGAAACAGTAGCCTCACGCATTTTATATAAATTGTGTGGTGCAACAGCTGTAAGTAATGGATTCATTTAATTAATTAAAAACCGGACTCACAATGAATGATAATTTTTCGTATGGAAAAAAAATAAAGTTGATAAATTTTCTGAAAGAATTCATCACTCACGAAAGAAATACAAGATTTGAAGATATTATAAAGGAAAGGACAAAGTATCTGACTATTGTACTTGAGGATATTTATCAACCGCACAATGCTTCTGCTGTTCTAAGATCATGCGATTGTTACGGAATTCAGGATGTTCATATAATTGAAAATAACAATGTGTATGATGTAAATCCCCAAGTCGCTCTTGGGTCTTCTAACTGGCTTCATTTGCATAAGTATAAGGGCAAGGATTTTAATACGCCCGATTGTATCACGCACCTAAAATCATTGGGATACACAATAGCTGCAACCACCCCACATAAAAACGGCTATGATATTGCGGATGTTCCTTTAAATAATAAAATTGCACTGATGTTTGGAACAGAAAAAGATGGTCTTTCTCAATACGCTATTCAAAATGCCGATATCTATGTTAAAGTGCCAATGTTTGGCTTTACTGAAAGTCTTAATATCTCTGTTACTGCAGCTATTTGTTTTTATCAACTAAGTCAAAACCTCAGAGCATCTGATATAGATTGGAAGCTTACTGAAGAAGAGAAAACAGATACTCTTCTCAGTTGGTATAAAAACTCAATTAGAGATGCAAAGGGACTTATTGAAAAGTTCAACAGGGATTATCATGATTAATTTTCTGTTGTCTTAAAAAAAGAAATATAAAAAATAATATGAATTTCAATAGTAATTATTACTTTTGCTGATACTCAATCGACAATTATTATTAATTAATAAATTATAAACATTAGTATTATGGGAAAAGGAGATAAAAAATCCAAAAGAGGTAAAATTATACAGGGCTCTTATGGTGTAACAAGGCCTCGAAATAAAAACAAAAAGAATACAGTTGTAAAAAATGTACCAGAGCTTAAAAATGAAGTCAAAAAAGCGGAAAAAGTAATTGAAAAAGCTCCTCAGGAACCTAAGGCTATTGAAGTTGAAAAAGTAGTTGAGGTATCAGAACCGGTTGAAGCTGTCGAAAACGAAACCAAAAAGGTAGATACAAAGAAAAGTGAACCTAAAAAAAGTGCCCCTAAGAAACCAAAGGATGTTTCTGAGACTGAAAAACCTAAAACAAAGAAAAAAGCTGAATAGTCATTCCGTATATTTACAGTATATTTTTTAAAAGTTTACTGCTATAAATGCAGTAGTTCTTTAAACCTTTTTCCTCTTTCTTCAAAATCTTTAAACATACCATAGCTTGCAGCAGCAGGCGAAAGAAGGCATATTTTGTTTTTTGGGGTTACTTCTTTAGCCTTATTTATACCTTCATCAAAAAATCTGTAATAGTAAATGTTCATGGAAGCTTGTTTATAAAACATCTTATAAATCCTTTCACCAGCATTGCCTAATAAAACAAGATTTTGAATCTCCGAATCTAAAAGATAGTCAACCAGTTCCTGATAGTCAATTCCCCTGTCGTAACCACCCAATATAAGCGTGTCAACATCTTTCAGCGTTTTTAAAGCGGCTATGGTTGCTTCAGGTATAGTGGCTATGGAGTCGTTGTAAAAATGCTTACCATGGAAACAACCAATATATTCCTGTCGATGTTCCAAACCCTTGAAAGCTGCTATAGTATTCAGAATAAAAACATTTTCAATACCCTTGATTTTACAAGCAGTTATAACTGCAAGCATGTTAGATAAATTATGATCTCCCTGTAATTGCCTTTCTAATGATTTGTCAAAATATATGGGTGTGTTACCTATACCCCTTAAAATTATGCAATCCAGGCTGATGCTACATCCAAATTTTATGTCCTTTACTAAAGAAAATGGTAACAAATTACTCTTTGGTTGAACTTCATGCAGTCTGTTTATAATCAAATCCAAATCAGAATTATAAATAAAATAATCATCCTTTTGTTGAAATCGGGCAATATTGAATTTGGCTAATTGGTAGTCTTTGTAACTGTCATAATGGTCTAAATGCTCCTGAAAAATATTGAGCATGATCGCTATATGAGGTGCATGTGTAACATTCTCCAACTGGTGTGACGATAGCTCATAAATAATATGTGTGTCAGGTTTTATAGCTTCGATTCTGTCAAATGGGGGAATGCCAATGTTGCCAACAATTATGACATTTTTTCCGGCATTCTCAAAAATCTTGTACAATAATGTTGTTGTTGTACTCTTTCCTTTAGTTCCGGTTATACCAATTATCTGCTTCGAAAAACAAGATAGAAACAAATCTGTCTGAGAACTGATAATAACTCCATTGGGTAATGCACCAAGTGTCTTTCCTTGAATGCCCGGACTTTTTATGATGAAGTTATATTCATAAATACTTTTGAGATAGTCAGGTCCACAATGAACTCTGATTTGTGGATTATTTTTAAAAAAACTATCATTAGAGATGTTCTCATTACTGTCGAAAACGGCAAAAGGAAATTCAGGGAAATATTTTAACAGAAATTGACAGCTGGAACGACCTTCTCTGCCAAATCCGGCAATGGCAATCTTTTTTCCCCTAAGCAGTTTTTCAATGATTGAAAGATATTCCATTAAAATTTATTTTTCATGCCAGCTGATAGCTGATTTTAATATGTGAAGATACTTTTCCGGTAGATGATTGTTGTTGTCAAATTGTGAAATTATGTGCTCAGAATTATGTGCTTTGTATGTATCATATATTTTGGTTCCCTTATAATATTGAATCAAAGCAGGGAGACTTTCAGTGTGTTTATAATACCTTTTAATTGCCATGACTAAAGCCACATTAACTTCCTCAACAGTGCCGATGCATTCAAATGGTTTTATTTCAGAAAGACCGGTTAATTCATTAAACGATTTTAGCAGTTCAATATCATTAAATAAATTCTGACCAAAAATGTGCTTCAATTGTGTAGGATTAATGAAAGGAGAGAGGATTATAAAAGTAAATAAACATTTCGGACATTTGTTGCACCAGACACCTGTCTTACTGCCGACATTGCAACTTCTAAATTTCTCAAAAAAGTAAGGCGCATCACTGAAAAGCCGAGCTATCTGAAGTTCTGTTATAGGCCGCAGGAAACTGAAATAGTTAAGGTCTTCTGAAATATATTCAGAAATATATGTTCTGAAATTGGTCTCAAATTCAAAAGTTTTTGAATACTGGTGGTTAATTTTAGTACCGGGAATAGTGGATTCATTTGCACTAGATTCGTTGGACAATACAATGTTTTTTCGTAAGTAAATAACTGACATAAGCAAACTAATAAAACCAAGTACTGCCGAAAATGGCGTATGTCCGTTTAGAAAACCTTTTTTGTTTAGTTGTATTAATTCAGGGCATATTGTTCTGTATGCAACTACTTGTTTAACTTTATAATTATTTACATGTATAACATCAACCGGCAAATGCTGCGGATTTAGGAAAAAAACCATTACATCTTCTCCTGCTTTACGGAGTAAATCATAAGTTACTGCAGAATCTTTGCCGCCTCCCATTGGAATAATGGGTCTGTCAAAAACTTGAATTTTTGATTTATTCAGCTTATCAGTGCCCTCAATTTCAAAATTTACAAAATCCTCAATGTTGGTGTTTATGTTATTGATATGAAAAAATTCACCCAATCCATGATAGTACAAAGTTTTCCACCATTTTATCTGTGCCATGTCAAGGTACCTGCCTTTTATGATTATCTGAGGAGAACATGCTGCTTTCCAATAACTTAGCATTTCTATCATCCCAATATGAAAAACCAGATTGTCCAATAATTCAGTTGACAATTTGTCTGTATAATTTTTTGTTGAAAGTGGAATTTCAATGACAGGATGGAAAAAAAATGAATCGGATAAATTGAATGAATACCTAATTTTTAACATCTCGGAGCTTTGCTCAATAGTGTATCCTTCGTAAATAAACCGTTTAAATTTATTGCGCAGATTTAGAAATGTAGTGCTGTTGTCTGCTGTAAACATGGGGATGGTATTATTTTTGTTTTTATAAACGTTCAAAATTAATTTATTTTTTTAAATTTGAGCCGTATAATTATTTAATGGAGCCAATATTTAAAACATATAAAAAACCTCAAAGCGGATTGCTGTTATTGTCTGACCCTTTTCTTAAAGACATATATTTCAGTCGATCTGTTGTTCTATTAGCAGAACACAATGCAGAGGGATCATTTGGATTAATTTTAAACAAACCTATTGATATTCCCGTTAATGACTTAATTCCTGATTTTCCTGCTTTTGACTCTAAAGTTTATATGGGTGGACCTGTAAAACCAGACAATGTGTTTTTCCTACATTCTTTGGGGAACTTGATTGAGGACAGTATAAAAATTAAAAATAATCTTTATTTCGGAGGGGATGTTGAAAGGGTTAAAGAATTGATTTTACTTGATAAAATTAAACCAAACGAAATCAAATTTTTTATTGGTTATTCAGGCTGGACACCAAATCAACTGGAAGATGAACTGAAAGAAAAGTCATGGCTATTGGTAGATTCTAAAAACCAAAACTTGATGGATAATATCCAACAAATTTTATGGAAAAATATCCTCCAAAAAATGGGCAGCAAGTATTTTGTCTGGTCTGTTGCTCCAATTGACCCACAGTTAAACTGATACATCCAAACAGCAATCTATTTACTTATTAAAAATAAATTTGTATATTCTTTGGAATATTAATAAATTTGTCAAATTGGCATGATCATACAACACTTAATGACCTGAAATTGCGTTTATTAATTTCTAAAAATATTAGGGTTCTTTATCTACTATTCTTATGTTTGCTTTTGTTTAACATGAGAAATCAACTTCATGCTGAAGGGACAAAGCAGATACAGCCAACACCTGCAAGTCATGGGCGTCTTCAGATAATGCCCTATGTTACTAATTTTGCCATTTTCGACGCCACTCAGGAACATCGTTTGCATATTACAATTTGTCAAGCCGGTGAGAAGATCTTATACGGTTTTGGTAATATTAGGGATTATTATGGCAATGTTCAATATGATGTTATTTACCGTATCAAAGACCCAAACGGTAATGTTGTTGTGGGACCTGCTCCTTTGCCATACAGCGGGCAGGGATTTATTCCGTCTTATTATCAAGCGGTTAATGGCCCTGATGTTATTAATACAGCCGGCTATAATGCTCTGGTGTACACCCCTACAATACTGGGAGACTACTATATTGAATTCAGTTTTACACAACCCTATGGCTTCGAAAGAAAAATTTTTGATGCCATCGATATCACGGTAGTATCTGCAACAAATCAGGAGAAACCGGGACGACTGTGGTCTAAAAACTGGCAATTGACTACCAATCCGATGTCCGGCTATTCAAGCCCTTATCAGGCTGGTTATGATGGAATTATGTATATCTACTCCGATGATGGTGTTGTAACGTCTGTTGATCTCAACAATATGCAGCCTTTCGTTTTTAATATTACTGCAAACCAATCCGGATGCTTTAATACAGGCAATTTTTTTCAAGACAGAAAATCTGCTGATGGCAATAATACCTATCCTCAGTATCGTATTTTTTTAAATAACCCTGATATATTGTGTTTCCCGACAGGTCAGTTTGGGAGTATAACTGCTCCAACCACAATAACTGGCTGCCCGGGTCAATTCTGTGTCAATATTTCAGTTGACAAACCAGGGAATGTTGAAGTAGTGCTTGAGCTTAATGGCATTCCTGGATTTCAACCTAATACAGAAGATGTTATTTTTACATATAATGTTACTCCCGGATTGAATTGCATCCCTTGGAGCGGCTTAAATGGTTTAGGTGATATTGTGGCTGCCGGGCAAACTATTCAAGTCGAAATTGACTATTTTAATGGACTCACTCACCTGCCTTTGTACGATGTGGAAGGAAATCTCAGTGGATACAAAGTCCAGATTATTAGACCTGTAAGTCCCAATCCAACACCTGCTCTTTTCTGGGATGATACAAATATACCCGGTGGCGCGGCTCAGTTTTTGGGCTGCACAGCGCCAAATGGTTGTCATACTTGGCCAATCGGGACATGCTTGAATTCACCCCTTTCTGATTATTGCTCTTTAGGAGACATGAGAACAATCAATACTTGGTGGTATGCCAATAATATAAAAGATACTGCTTTAGTGCTTTTTGAATATCCCTTAGTCAATGCGAACATTTTTACACCTCCCGGGCAAAATGATACGCTTATTTGTATAGAAAATGGTTCGATTCAACTCAACGGGGGCATTCAATTTGCCCCATCAGGCACTTGGACTGGAACCGGAGGTCAGTTTTCTCCAAATGCAAACAGCTTACAGGCGGTTTATACCTTTAGTCCTAGCGAAATAAGCAATGCATCAGCTATTTTAGTCCTGACTTCTGTCGGAAGTACATGTCCTTCTGCAACAGACACCATGAGAATTACAATTGTTGAAGCTCAGGTCAATGTCATTCCTGATACAACGGTTTGTAGGGGGAACAGTATTGTGCTTTCAGCAAACGGTGGACAGACTTACCTGTGGGCTCCGGCAGCTACCTTAAACAATGCACAGACAGAATCTCCGATTGCTACACCCATAAACAATACAACCTATACAGTAAATATTCTTGATTCAAATGGATGCTCTGCTTCTAATTCTGTAGTTGTAAGTGTTGAAGATGTGCCTGATATTGATTTTGTGCCGGATGATACAAGTGGGTGTAAACCACTGAAAATTAATTTTTTATCCATGACAACATTCAATCTGAATCAGTATAACTGGGATTTTGGAAACCCTTCTGCCGGATGGCCAAATAATTCACAAATGCCTCATCCATCCTACACCTACAATACGCCCGGAACTTATTCTGTTTCTTTAACGGTTACCTCTGCGGCCGGATGCACAAACCAAATTACATATCCCGATTTAATAAAGGTTTTTCCTCAGCCCGAAGCTTCTTTCTATCATTTACCCCGAGAAGGAGACTCTGAAAATATGTTGTTTTCGTTTATTGATGAATCAACCAATGCGTCCTTATGGCATTGGAACTTCGGAGACATTGCATCGGATGTTGACAATGTCTCGGATTTGCAAAACCCACAACATCAGTACAATCAGACTGGTGTTTATGAAGTATGGCTCAATGTTACAAGTCCAGATGGTTGTATCGATTCATCTTCAAGAGATATTATTATCAGAGGGGAGTTTACATTGTATGTCCCCAATGCCTTTACGCCTAACCTAGACGGTCAAAATGAGTTTTTTATGCCATACGGCATTGAGCTTAATAATAATAAATTCCTGATGTATATTTTTAACCGCTGGGGAGAACTGGTATTTATGACTGAAGATGTTAACGATCCTTGGTATGGTGATGTTATGAAAACAGGTGTTAAAGCACCCCAGGATGTTTATGTGTGGATTATTTTTACGCAAAATTCAATAATTGGAAGACAGAAATATGTCGGGCATGTCAGTTTAATTAGATGACATTCCTTTTAAAATTTCATTTTTTTAATGAATAATTAAGATTTTTTCTACCTTTACCCTCTAAAAAATTGAATGATTTGGTATATTAATTGATAAATCTGCACTCGTTAATAAAAAATATATATTATGATTACGCATCTTTTTAATCGAAAAAAATCAACCCGATTTCTATTATTCACACTCATCTTTTTACTTTTTTCAGTTGTATCTTGTGTAAAAGACGATAACTGCAAAGATTGCCGCATTGAAACATACGAAGACAATGTTCTGGTTGAAACTGCTTCATGGATCGAATACTGCGATGCTCAGCTGGCAGAAGTACAAGGACAAACATCAACTGTTGGCAATAGAACCACCAAAATGGTTTGCAGGTATTAGAATATTAACCCTGTTTCTATTTTCTTAACTTGTACTGAATTTGTATTGTAATTTTGAAGATAACTTCAAAATGTACCTGCATTTAATTATACTCTATTTCTTTAAGTTTTTATGAATATCGAAAAAAGTAATCTTTTTAGGACTATAAAAAGATTGCTGAAAAAAAACATTTTTTCAGAACATGTTTATTAAAATAAACTTATATTTACTGAAAATTTCAAAAAAAATCAAACTTTAAATAATCTAACCCATGGCAAAAATTCAAAAAATCCAGAAAGTGGCTTCCAACAGTTTGGATGCGCATATTTTATGCGTTTTAACAGGGGAGCGTCGCTTTGAAAATGTTTTCCAATCACTTAGCAGAATGATATTAGGAAAACCTGAACTTATTGAAAAAATTAATGTGAACGGACGCAATACTTATGATTTTAAAGTTTTCCGTGAAGGGAAAAAACACATCATTGGCATGTATGATGAAATCAACAGTTTTGTTTCCTACGTTAAAGATGCTGCTGAGGGTGGCTCATCTAAAGAAATGGCTTTTATTCTTATTGGAGAACCGGGTAATGGGAAAACCTATTTTGTTGACCATCTTAGTTATTTATATAGAAATTTTATTAATATACCTGAAAACAAACGCTTTACTTTCAGATTTACAAATCTTGATAAGCTTGGTGGATACGGTAAGATTGTTAACATAGAATCTCAAACTTATGAAGACCCCATGGTTCTGGCCATGAATCTATTTGAAACTAAAGCTGAGTCAAAAAAATATCTTGGACAAATGGGTTATAACGACAAACAGCTTGAAAAGGTTTTTGAAAATTACCGTCCATTAGGTTCTTGTACATACTTTATTTTGAGTCAATTACGCGAATATGCACAGGGAGATATTGAAAAAATCAAATCTTTTATAGAGGTAGTTCCTGTTCCCATTAGCGAGTCGAGAGGAACAATTGCCGGTAAATATGCAGCAAAAGATAAAATTACATCATCTGCTGCCGATCTTATTGGGGAAGAAGCCATAACACGATTATTACATATTACAGACACTGACAATCCCTACCGCTTCGACCTCAGGCGCGGAGCTCTGGCTCGTGTTGCAGGCGGGGGAATTCATTTTGCCGATGAAATTTTTAAAAACAAAAAAGACCTTGTCCAGGTTTATCTCGGGGTCATTCAAAACAGAACCATTGAAATTGAAGGTTATAAATGGCCTTTGGATACGCTGATTGTTGCTACAAGTAATAATTCAGAGTTTGGCCGTTTCCTTGAAGAAAAAGAACAAGCCCCTATTATTGACCGATGCAGGCTCACCTACATGTCTCACAACACCAATTACCGTTTGCAACATGAGCTTACTAACTATGCCATTGGAGGACGTGATAAAACAACATTTACCAATGAAAAACTTCATATAGACCCCAACCTGAATTATGCCATTTCGGTAGCAGTAATACTTACACGAATGCCACAAAGCGATAAATTGACTCCTGTGGAAATGATGAAACTTGCTGCAGGTGAGGTTGCAGGTGAAAAGAGTATTAAAACCCTGAGCGAAGTAATTAATGATCTTAACAGTGATCCAGATATTACCAAACGTTTCGGGCAAAAAGGCCTCGGTCACAGAAACTTAGGTCGTTCGTTACAATTGCTGCTTGAAAGGTCTGAAACTCAGGAAGGCAAATGTATGTATGCCGGAGATGTCTTTAAAGCTCTAGAAACAGTTATTCTTGATTATGTGCAGGAGCCTAATGATAGAATTAAATATTTCAATGACCTGAAAATTGCGAAGGAACTTTACCGCAAAAATGTCATGACAACCATTTTCAATGCTTATATGGATGAACCAAATGCCATTGAACGCGATGTTATGAACTATGTGAATATGATTATTGGAATTGATGCAAAAAACCTCGGCTCTGATAAAATATGGACATATCGAGATCAACAAACCGGAAAATTAGTCCCTCTTAAAATTGATGAGACTTTCTTAAATAGCGTTGAAGAGAGATTAGGCCTGAAAAACCTTGAACAAAAACAAAGTTTCAGAACTACGATTGCCAAAATATACGGGCAGAAAATGTTGAAAGAACCAAACTATAACTTCATGGATAATAATGACCTTGTTAAAGCTGTTACTGATGTTCGCTTGAAGTCTGATATTACCGGTGCCGGTAGTCTTATAGGTGCACTTTCTAACCGTACGAATGAAGAAAATCAAAAACTCTATAACCGTATGACCAATACAATGGTTAACAAACTCTCTTATTGTAAAACTTGTGCTGAGAAAACCATTGAATATTTTTGTACACATGACGATGCAAACTAAATCGGAGAATTGTGTCTTCCTTTTGAATCCTTTGCTTTGAAAGGCAATTAATATATCAGTTACTGGAAATGAATTTTTAAAATAAGTTACATTTTAAGATGTATTTAAAAAATAAAAAAATATTCGAAAAGTTAAAGAAAACAGGTCTTTCTGATTTTCAAGAAGATATCATAAGGCATGAGCTTAGACTTCTTAAAGGAAGAAATTCTGAAAAAAATGCCGGCAAACAACAGAAAGAGGGAATGCTTTATGGTAACTCAGATGCAGATTTATTTTTAAATAAAATCAATAAGTCTTTTACGCTCAATTTGTTTACCCTTGACGAGCTTCTGGAGAAGGACAAACAAAGAGAAAAGGATGGATTCCCAAGACGTATCCGCATCGGGAAGTTTATTAAACCTCTTAAAGGTAAGAAAGAAAAAATTGTTGTTGTACCCACTACTACCGAACCTAAGTTCTATCACGACAATTCCATCAGTGAAGATGATGAAGAATCTACCGGTGGTGCTGGTGAGGGAGAAGAAGGCGAAGTGATTGGTGAACAACAGGCCGAACCTCAGGAAGGTGAAGGCGAAGGTCAGGGTGCTGGTCAGGGAGAAGGAGGTAACCATGAAATTGGATCTGATGCCTTTGACCTTGGTAAAATCATGACTGAAAAGTTTGACCTACCTAACCTTAAGGTTAAAGGGAAAAAACGTTCCCTGACACAATTTACTTACGACCTAACTGATATTAATAGGGGATTCGGACAGGTGCTTGATAAGAAAGCCACTTTAAAGAAGATTATTGAAACAAATATCCTGCTTAATAACATTAACCCTGATGAACCATTTTCTCCAGAAAATCTGATAATTAATCCTAAAGATATGATTTATCGGATTTTGTCTAAGGAGAAGGATTTTGAAGCCCAATGTGTGGTTTTCTTTATTCGTGATTATTCAGGCTCAATGCAGGGTGCACCTACCGAGGCTGTGGTAACCCAACATTTATTTATCTACAGTTGGCTGATGTACCAGTTTAAAAATCAGGTGAGTGTCCGGTTTATTTTACACGACACAGCTGCTAAGGAAGTGCCTGACTTTTACACATATTATAAGTCCACAATTGCCGGAGGAACTCAGATTTATCCTGCCTATCAGATGGTGGCCGACATCATTGAAAAAGAACGACTGTACATTGATAATAATATTTATATCTTTCATGGAACAGATGGAGATGATTGGGAAGAATCCGGGAAACAAGCATTGGAAGCCGTTGAAAGAATTTTATTAAGGGTCAACCGCATGGGTATTACAGTGGCTAAAAATTCTTGGGGTAGTGGAGATCGTAAAACAATAGTTGAAAAGTATTTTGAAAAATCTGATTTGCTCAATAAAAAATCTTCCCTAATAAAGTTAGACGGTTTTTTAGCTTCCGATGCTGATGAAAGCCGCCTCATCGAAAGTATTAAAAAACTTGTTGAGTAAATTCAAAAGACAGCAGCTTTAAAGTAATAATTGAAAGCATAGCATTATGGAACTTATCAGTCAGAAATCAAAAAAGATAATGGAGGAATGTAAGGAAAGAGCCATTGACGCAGGCTTGTCTTTTTCTTCCGAAACACTTGAATATATTGTTACTAACCGTGATATGATCCGACTTTCACCTAAGGTCATGATTCCTACTTTATATGATTATTGGGTTAACGATGTCGAAGTTCTGAAAGAGGAAGGTCGCTATAAACTGTTTCCTTCAAACCCTTACGAAACTGTTATCAATTCCCGTCCGCCCATTTCTTTCTATAACGACAACAATCCAGACTGGCTTAATATTATGATTTTTTACCATGTCTTGGCTCATATTGATTTCTTCCAAAACAATATCATGTTTGAAAATACATGGAATGATGATTTTGTAGGAATGGCTTTAGCAGATAAGCGCCTCATTGAATCCCTGCGGGCTGACCATGGACGTTGGGTGGATTATTGTATCGAATTTGGGCGAAGTATTGACAATATTATCGGATATTTCAAAACACTTCCGAAAAGAAACCTTAAGCCCCAAGAGGAACCACCTGAAAAAATCAACTTCTTTATAAACGTTTTTCTACAGGAAATTGAAAATGCAACAACCATTGATATTATGCGCTTTATTGAAAGGTATAATATGCTTGTTGCTGAACATAAGGAAAAAGCTGAGAACATTTTCTTTAGCGAAATTAAATCCACTTTCCCTGAATTTGAAGCCAAGTATGAACAATATGACAAGAACCTTATAAAAGATGCTGATATACTTGAATTTATTATTAATTATTCCCCTTTTCTCAATAAAAAGGAAAATGAATGGATAAAATCAGTACTAATTGTAATCAGAAATACCTCTCTCTATTTTTCACCTCAGATACGCACTAAAATTCTAAATGAAGGTTGGGCAAGTTATTGGCACAACAAGCTCTTTATTGGCGACCCCCGCATCAAAGGCTATGAAAGTGCCTATGCGAAAATTAATGCTGGCGTAACCTCTTTGAACAGAGTAGGTCTAAACCCCTATGCTATTGGTTTGAGGCTTTTTGAATATATTAAAGAACTCGGAGACAAAGGTAAAATGTCCTATGACTTTCAGAAATTATTGAATGCTGAAGAAAGACAAGAATTTGATAATAAGGTGTTTAAAGGTGATGAAACCATTTTTAAAGTGAGAGAAATATTTTCGGATTTTAATTTTATCAACACTTTCGTTGAACAGGATTTTATTGAAAAGCATGATTTATTTGTTGTTGGGAAGCGTCTGAATCAGGAAAGAGGAACTTATGAATATTATGTTAAAAGCAGAAAAGCAGAAGATTATAAGAATATGCTCATTGATTCTTTGTACCATCCCCCTTATATTGTTCTTGATAAAGATAAAACCGGAGATAATCAGATTTACATCAAGCATATCTTTGAAGAAAAACAACTTTATAAACCCTATATTAATGACACTTTAGTGGCCATTGGATTTTTATGGGGAGGGGAAGTGAAATTGGAAACTACCGAAATATTTGCTGAGAGAGACAATGAGGGGCTGGTTAAAGGCTACCGCTACGAAAAAGTCCTATATTCTTATAAAGACAGGAAAATAAGCAAAACAAAAATTTAAAACCTTTATGATGATGGTTACAATTGATGAAAGCCTGGAAGCTTACAAACACCTCAAAGAAAAAGGCAAAAAACTGGAGGAAACTTTAAAAAGTGTGACTTCTGAACTTAAAAAATTTGATATTTATGATAATATAACTTTTAATGAGTTTCTTTTCATTGCTTCTCAAAACCCTTTTCTGATATTTAGAGACATTTTTATGTATTATCATGACATGATAAAATATTATGTCCCCAAAGGTTTTGATGATTATGAAGTCACTGACGATTCCGTAGGTTTTATTAATTACAATCTTAATGATCTTTTTGTAAAAGACTGTGACGATCCTTTTTTTGCAGACCGGCTTTTTGCCAATCGTTTTATGAACCTTGTCAATGCTTTAAGTAAAGGTGTTCAGAATAACCATATCATTCTCTTTGAAGGCCCTCCGGGCAGTGGCAAAAGCACTTTTCTGAACAACCTTCTCACAAAATTTGAATCTTTCTCTAAAACAGAACCTGGTGTTTTGTATAAAACATACTGGAAGCTTGATATAAAATCAATTATTGGTAACAACACTTTAGAAAAAATCATTGCTCAAAACGATCATGCAGTTGTAAACTATATTAATAAGTCCCATGTCGAAATTTCCTGTCCCAGTAATGATAATCCAATTTTACAAGTACCGATAAAATACCGTAAGGCATTTCTCGAACAACTTGTTTCAAATGCCAAATTAAGAAATGAACTTTTCGATTCAAAATCTTACAAATGGATTCTAAAAGAAAAACCATGCAGCATTTGCAGCTCTATTTATAATGTGTTGATGGATAAATTGGGAGACCCTGTTGAGGTTCTGAACATGCTGTATGCAAAAAAAATAAAATTCAACCGTCAATTTGGGAAAGGAATAACCGTTTTTAATCCGGGTGATGAAATTATTAGAAAACCTATTACTGATCAGACCTTGCAGAATTTTATCAACCTGCTTTTTCATAATGATGATGTTAAATATATTTTTTCTTCCCTTGCCTATACCAATAATGGCATTTATGCTTTAATGGATATTAAAGACAATAACATCGAGCGTCTTATTGCCCTGCATGGCATTATAAGCGATGGAGTGCACAAAGTAGAGCATGTCGAGGAACATATTAAATCCCTTTTTGTAGGTCTTGTAAATCCGGAAGACAAAAAACATTATGAAAATGTCAAGTCGTTTCAGGATAGAATAATGCATGTTAGCATACCTTATATTCTTGATTATGAAGCAGAGGTTAAAGTGTTTGAAAACAAAGTAGGTTGTGATATTAACAGGAGATTCCTACCCGGCGTTTTACAAAATTTTGCAAAAATTATTGTGGCCTCGCGTATGAACACTGATTCTGATGCTATGAAAAAATGGCTTAAAGAATACAGCAAATATTATAAATATGCCGATAAAAACCTTTTACTTCTAAAGATGGAACTGTACAAAGGAATTGTACCTTCATGGCTAAGCGAAGAAGATAAAAAAGCATTCGTTAAATCGGTCCGAAAAGAGCTATTAATCGAGTCTGAATACGAAGGGAATAAAGGTATTTCCGGAAGACAGTCTCTGTCTGTTTTTAATACACTGCTTGCGCGTCACAACGACAGCAGAAAATTAATTACGATGGACGATATAAAGGTCTTTTTTCTTCAAAACGAAAAACTGTATTCCCAATTGCCCGAGGGTTTTATTGAATCTCTTGAAGATATGTATGACTATAATATCCTGCAACAAATTAAAGAGTCTCTTTATTATTTTAGTGAGAAACAAATTGTTAAAGAAATCCTTAATTATCTATTTGCTTTGAATTATGACATTGGAAATACTGAAACAAATTTTTATACCAATGAAATTGTTGAAATTACTGAGGCCCACTTTATGAATTTCGAATCTATTATTCTAGGCCCTTTTGCAAGTGATAGTGAAAGAAAAGTATTCAGAAAAGAGAACCAAAAAGAATATATTTCTTTTACCTTGGCTAAAGAAATTAAATTGGATGGTAAAGATATCTCTCAAACCAAGCAGTTCGAATATCTGTTTGACCGCTATATTAGCAATCTTAAGGAGAATGTACTTAAACCTTATCTTACGAATGACAATTTAAGACTTGCGATTTTGGATTATGGAACAACTGCTTTTAAAAGTCATTCCAGTAAAATATGTCAGGATGTCACAAGATTAATTACTAAATTGAAAACCAAATTCAAATACCCGACTCAGGGAGCTGCTCAGGTCTGTATTTATGCCATTGACAAAAAATTACAAGAGAAGTTTGTTTAGATTTACTTATCTTTGTTAGGATATTTTTCAATTATTTTTTATGAAAACATTCAGTTATCTTTATCTGCTGATACTATTATCAATATCTTTTAATTTGCAATCTCAGATTAGTGCTTCTGAAAATCAATCGGATAGTATTCAATTAATAAAAACAACAACTATAGGACCTCAGGTTTGGATGACTGAGAATCTTGATGTAAGCAGTTTTAGTAATGGAGTCCAAATACCTGAAGCAACTTCAAATGAGGATTGGTATAATCTTGGGCTACAGAAGCAGCCTGCCTGGTGCTACTATGAAAGTAGTACAGAAAATGGTTTAAAGTATGGAAAATTATACAACTGGTTTGCTGTAAGCGATACTCAAAATATCTGCCCGACCGGTTTTCACATACCTGCAGATTATGAGTGGGAGCAATTAGTTTTGTTTTTGGGAGGTGAAAATGAAGCAGGATTAAAACTGAAAAGTCTTAATCTTTGGGATGAGGATGGAAATGGTTCTGATGAAATTAAATTTGATGGTCGGCCCGGTGGGCATCGAAATAGTGGAGGTGCTTTTGGAGATGCCGGTAGTTATGGCTATTGGTGGGGCGCTAATTCAATTAACAACGATTATGCATTTGGTGTAAATTTAAACAATAAAAGTAATGCAATTTTCAGAGGAAGACTTGGTAAAGCAGAAGGATATTCGGTGAGATGTGTGAAAAATTAAAGATTTCTAAGATCTCAGAATTATTTTGAATTCACTCAATATCATTGCAGTTGCACCCCACACACAGGAACCTGAAATATCAAAAAAAGGTGCAGAGATTTCATAACCGGCACCACTAAACATTTTTTCTTTAACATTTTTTTCATCCAGCAACAATTTTATATCATATTCAATGAGCTTACTGACCTCATTTACTGCAATCTTGAATTCTGGAGCCTGTTTGATATTTCCAACAACAGGCAGTACCCAGAAATTGCTTGGAGGAATGAAAATAGGGGTAAGGGTTCCCATAACATTAACCAACTCAGTCTGAATGCCTATTTCTTCGTGGCTTTCCCTCAGAGCCGTTTCAATAAGGTCCTTATCAAATTTTTCCTGCTTGCCTCCTGGTAAACTGATTTGACCGCTGTGGATACCATCATAGGTGTTGCGTTCAGTCAATACAGAAAAAATTGAATTATCTTTTGGATAAAGTAAAATAAGTACACTGCATAATTTTTGGGGATTCTTTAAATTTTCCGGAATTTTTAAAGGTCTGTTTTTGGGAAGCATTAATTCATGTGCTGAAATTCCAGGTAATTTTTTTTCATCAAGTTTTTCCTTCAGTTTTAATATTGTTTGTGCAAATTCCATTTCTGATGTGTTATATTGAACTGTCATTTTTCTGAAAATCATTCAAAATGTATTTATGAGACCAAAGTGTATTTTTGCAAACTTGAATTGTATCGGGTTGTCAAATTGTTTTCCCACAGCATAATTGATTGAAAATATACCCTGTCGGGTTTCAAAACTTAAGCCGGCACCAAAACCATAGGGTCGGTCAAGAACTCTTTCTTTGTAGGTGTTTTTTTCATAATAAGCACCATCCCAAAATACATTGATATAAGCATTTCTCTGAAATAAATACCGGTATTCCAAAGTAATAATTGAATAGGCCGAAGCATAGATGCTTTCATCGTCAAAACCCCGCAATGTCTTTAAACCGCCGATGCGGTTAAGTTCATTTTCATAAAAATTTTGACCAGAAATGTAATTGAATTGAGTTCTTAACATAATGACATTTCTTTTAAATGGGTTTAGGTATAATTGGGAATGAAAGTAAATATGATATTGTTGCTGCTTCTCCACAGAAGTCACAGATGAAATAGCATTCAGTGTGTCGCTCCTTTTAAAACCACCGGCCACACTCATGTCCAATAAATAACCTTTTGATGGATTTAATCTGTAATCAAGTTGTTCCTTTACCCAACCCAATCCAAAAAGATTTAAGTTAAAATTTCCCAATGTTCCATCGGTACTTGTTGTTGGTAAATTTATTGTATATGATTTTCTGAAATCACCAAAAAACCTAAGACGATCAGAACTGCTGTATAAATAACTGAGACCTGCCACGTGACTCAAAGACATATAACTACTGTCCCTTTTTAGTAAGTTAAAACTATAGTCAATACCTAAATGTGTTGACAAAATGTAGGGGTAAGCGAAATGTAAAAACAACCTGCTTGAACCTTTCTCAAATTGTTTCCAGTTAATTTCAGCTTCTTCCGCTCTTTTGAATGCATTATGCAGCTTAAATCTTATATCGCCGGTAAGAGATATTTTCCCTGTTTCGTTGTCAGGTATAATACCCAAAATCCCATCAAAATTATTAGCACTTTTTTTATCAATATAAATAACTATAACACAGCTTGAATCATAAAAGAAAACTTCCGTTTCTTTTCTTAAACTTATGAAATTGAGGGAAGACAATTTTTTGTCTATACTTTTGATATTCTGCTCATTATAAATGTCATTTTTTCTGATAGATAAGTAATTCTCTAAAAAAGAAGAACTTATTGCTGCATTACCCTCAATTCTCAAGCTGTCAATTCTGATTAATACATTTTTGTCAATCATTAAATGAGCCTCAATAGCATTTTCTGAAAAGTTAACACTGTCGAGAAAAACTGATGCAAAAGGATAACCATTGTTTTCGAGATAACTCAATATTTTTTTCATAGCATCCCTTAGCACTTTGAAGTTGACAACTTCACCTTTGAATTCTTCTGTCTTTACCTTGCTTTGAGTAATAATATTGAAATCTGAATCTGAAGTGTTTATTTTTATCCAATGAAAACGTTCACCGGTGTGAATATACAATTTGCTTTTCAGACTGTCTGATTCTGAACTGTCAACGGAAAAAGCCAGATAACCTTGAGCGTAATAAAATTGGATAAGCTTGTTGATTTCTTTCAACCTTTCATTTTCTGTACTGAATAATTTCCTGTAATTATAGTCAATACGTTCTCCTGATGTGGTCTCAATTTCTAAAGAATAGTCTGTTTGTCCGTAAGAAATGAAAAAACAACAAACAAAAAATACTAGCAACTGATATTTACCCAACTGTATGAATTTTTTATGAAACATTTAGATCCCAATTTATGGGGCTTTTCCCTGTTTTTTGCAAAATATTGTTTGTCTGAGAAAAATGTTTGCATCCAAAAAAACCACGATAGACCGAAAATGGTGAAGGGTGAGCAGCTTTAAGCAGAAAATGTTTCCTCGCATCTATCAACCCCTCTTTGGCAATGGCAAAATTACCCCACAACAAAAAAACCAGTCCTTCCTTTTTCTCTGAAAGTTTTTTAATGGCTGCATCAGTAAAATTCTCCCATCCTTTATTCTGATGTGAACCAGCTTGTGAGGCTCTTACTGTAAGTGTTGCATTAATCAGCAAGACACCTTGTTTGGCCCATGGAGTCAGGTTGCCTGATACAGGAGGCCTGATGTTTAAATCACTCTGAAGCTCCTTGAAAATATTGACAAGGGATGGAGGGTGTTTTATCCCATCCTGAACAGAAAAGCACAAACCATGTGCTTGAGCATGTCCATGGTAGGGATCCTGACCAATGATAACGACCTTTACTTTATCAAATGGTGTAAGATTAAATGCTTCAAAAATATGCTTCCCTTGTGGATAAATGATATATTTTTTTTTCTCTTCTATCAAAAAATTCTTGAGTGATTGGAAATAGTCAGCTTCAAATTCATCTTGGAATTCTTTTTTCCAACTTTCTTCTATGTTTGGGTTAATCTTTTCCATAGCTGAAATTAAGACATTTAATAAAGAAGTAAATAGTAAAATAATATTGTTAGTAAAATGGTTAATAAAAACATATTCCGGAAATAATTAAATATCTAAATTTGTATTGCAAAAATAATTAATTTTACCGCTTCAAACTTTTTGATTCTGTAAATATTAAAAATAAGTATCATCAAAAAAAATCATAAATGAAAAAAGTTGTTGTTATTATTGTTTCAATTTTTTTGGTAAGTCTGGCTTTTACATCATGCAAACCGCGCAAACCCACATGCCCTGCATATGGTCAGAATAAAACTGAAAATCAGATTATTGAACAAGATAAAAACGTCTAACCGCTAACTCTTTTATTGCCTTTTTTACCGGAAAAAGATTATTGTCATTGGTATTTTCTTTATCTTTGTACATCAAATTAGTAAAGCATTTTTTATGAGAACCTTTTTTCTCATTTTTTTTGTATTGTTTGTGTATTTGCTTCATGCTCAGGATATAACTACTGATGAAACACCTGTTTTATTCAGAAAGGAAACTGCTTGGGGAGCCATGGTTCATACACAAGGACTTGGAATAAATTACCGTAATGGAAAACACAAAACAGCAGCATTAAAAAGATTTTACGAATTCGAGTTTGTATCCATAAGACATCCTAAGGAAATTAAAATTATTAATCCCTACTTTGAAGATGCTAAAAGTTTTAAATACGGAAAACTTAACTATGCATCTGCTCTAAGAGTAAGCTTTGGAAGACATAAAACCCTTAATTTCAAGCCTTATTGGGGCGGGGTAGAAGTGCGTTATTTGTTTAATTTAGGTTTTAGCGCAGCTATCCTAAAACCGGTGTATCTCAGCATTCTCTATCCCACTGATATTCCATATAGTTATACAATTTCAGATGAGAAATATGACCCCGAAAAACATAATAGTGACTTGATTTATGGAAGGGCTTCATTTTTCAGAGGTTTTAACGAACTCAAATTTTATCCCGGTGTTTATTCAAAATTAGGACTAAGTTTTGAATACGGCAGCAAACAAGATGTGGTACGTTCATTAGATTTGGGAATTGCTGTAGATGCTTATTTGAAAAGTGTTCCAATAATGGCATTTGATAAAAACAACAATTATTTCTTAACACTTTTTCTGAGCTTGCATTTTGGAGGAAGAGAATATTATTAAATAAAGATGGATTTTAAAGGAAACGAAGAAAAAAGACTGAGGAAACCTGATTGGTTAAAAATCAAACTCCCTGATGCATACGAATATGCACATTTAAAAAGCCGGTTAAGTAAAAATAAATTACACACCATTTGCGAAAGTGGAATGTGCCCAAATATTGGTGAGTGTTGGAAAGCAGGCACAGCAACTTTTATGATTTTGGGAAATATCTGTACACGCTCTTGTAAATTTTGTAATGTTGAAACAGGAAAACCTTTGCTTCCTGATTTTGAAGAACCACAAAGAATTGCCAATGCAGTTAAAGAAATGAATCTCAGACACTGCGTTATCACTTCTGTTGACAGAGACGATTTGCCGGATGGTGGTGCTGAGATTTGGGCTCAAACAATTAAAGCTATCAGAGCCCTGAAAATGAATATCACTATTGAGTGTTTGGTCCCTGATTTTAATGGACATTTTGACAATCTGCAACTGATAATAAATGAAAAACCTGAAATAATTTCTCATAACTTAGAAACTGTAAGGCGTCTTACAAAAGAAGTAAGGGTTTTTGCAAAATACGAACTAAGTCTTGATGTTATCCGCCATATTGCATTATCAGGGATTATAGCAAAGTCAGGAATAATGACCGGATTGGGAGAAACAAAGAATGAGATATTTGAAACGATGGATGATTTACTTAAAGTTGATTGTCAGATTTTTACAATTGGCCAATATCTTCAGCCGGGGATTAACAATTTGCCGGTCAAAAGATATGTCAGTCCTGAAGAATTTAATGAATATAAAATTACAGGACTGAATATGGGATTCAAAATGGTAGAAAGCGGTCCCCTTGTACGCTCTTCATATCATGCAGAATTACATATCTAAATTGTGCATTTAACTTGATTAAACAAGCCGAAAACTTAATCACTATTGTTTGATATTATTTAATTGTATAGTTTTGTCAATTGAATATGATTCTTTATTCTACACTCATTTTTCACACAAAAAAATGAAAAAATATTTGATAAAAATTTAAGATTAAAAAAAAAATTGTATATTGTGCCAAATTTTTAATATGTATATCAAAACCCTAATATTATGATTAACAGAAATTTACTAATTAGTTTTGCTTTATTATTTCTAATTGGAAGTGTAGCTTTTATTGGTTTATTTAAAAAAGATCCACCTCCCTATACCCCGAGAAACATTAATAGCTATTTTGCATCACAAGGATTTAATGATGCTGCTGAATGGGTATTCAACCGTAAAAAGAATCAAGTTACAGGTCTGATTGATCATAGAGATGTTCTTGAAGCTCGCAAGGAAGCCCTACTTATGCCTACAGCAAAAGGTAATACCTCTTTGGCAACAATGTCTTGGGTTGAATCAGGACCTGATAATATGGGTGGAAGAACAAGGGCTATCGTTATTGATAAAAATAATTCTAATATTTTATATACTGCAGGTGTTGCAGGAGGTATCTTTAAATCTGTAACAGCCGGATCTTCATGGGTGAAAATTGATGATTTTGCCGAGAATCTTGCTGTCAGTTGTATGGCACAATGCCCAGTAACTGGTCACATTTACGCAGGAACGGGTGAAGGTTTAGCTAATCCAAATGCCAATCCAACAGGGGGTACTGCTTTTATTGGAAAAGGTATCTTCAAATCTACCAATGGAAGCACTTTTAGTTTACTTCCTAATACAGAACCAATTGTTGAAAATAACTCAAGTGCTGAATGGGCAACAATAAATGAAATTGCTGTAGATGAACAAGGTTGGGTTTATGCAGCTACCAACAAAGGTCTTCGTCTATCTAAAGATGGTGGTGCAACATGGGAAAACCCTTTGTCTCCTACTTCTTTAAATGCTACTGATGTGAGCATTGTAAAAGTTGGAAGCAATAAAACAGTTGTAGCTTCAATTGGTAACAGATGCTATATTTCCTCAACAGGAGACAGCGATTATGTAAATCATTCTACTGGTCAAACTGGCAAATTACCTGCCGGTGGTGTTTCAAGAATCGAGTTTGCTGTAGCTCCATCAAATCCAAATATTATTTATGCTTGTGCAGCTAAAACTAATGGCAATCTGCTTAATATATACCGCTCTTCTGATAAAGGCGAAACTTGGACTATTATTGGTGAAGGTGGCACAACAACTTTTGAACCCCTCAGAACACAAGGTTGGTATAATAATACCATCGCTGTTTTTCCTAATAACCCAAATAAAGTGGTTTTAGGTGGTATTGATCTCTGGACATGGGAATTAGGTGAGCATTGGATACAAAGAACTTTATGGTTTCTTGAGGAAACGAATCCTTATTATATTCATGCAGATATTCATAAAATAGTTTTTGACCCTTCCGATCCCAATACTTTCTATGTTGGAAGTGACGGTGGTGTTTCGAGAAGTTCTGACGGTGGAATGACTTTCCAGACAATCAATAAGAATCTTAATACCATTCAATTTTATGCCATTGCTGCATCTCCTGTTGGTGAAGTCATGGGTGGCACTCAAGATAATGGTACTATTTATATCAGCAAACAGGGAAATACTGTTATGGCCGGTAAAGGTGTAATGGGTGGTGATGGCGGTTATTCTGCTTTTTCCATTATTAATCCAAACGTTATGTTTGCCACTACCTATTATGCAGGTATGGGCAGATCAATTGACAAAGGTATTGTCTTCCATGAAGCTGATGATCCATCTAATCCATTTTTCAGCCAACGATTACTTGATCTTGGAGGCACAACAAATCCCCCGGGAAGTGGTGGCTATCCTGCTTCTTTTGTTACTCCTTTACTACACTGGGAAACATTTAATGATATTTATTCTCCCGACTCAGTTGTTTTCCAAGCTCTTGATACAACCTATCAGGCTGGCGATGTTGTAAAAGTACTAAGTAAAAACGGTTTTCTATTCGATTATACCTTGCCACAATCTTTAAATGATGGTGAATCTATCAAAATTAAAGATATGATTCAGTCTCGTTTCTATATTGGTCTTAATGATGCTGTTTGGATGACCAGAGAAGCTCTCGATTTTGCAATTCAACCTGATTGGTTTAAGGTTGCAAGCTTTAGCGGCCAGTCAATAGTTATGTCAGTTTCTAAATGTGGAAATTATTTATTTGTAGGTACAAGCAATGGTTCAATTTACAGAATTTCAAATCTACGTCACGCCCATGATTCATTAAGTGCTGATGTAACTAGTCCATATTGTGTTGTAGAAACTAAATTAATAAATGGAGGATTACCTTCCGGTAGAGTTCCAACTGGGATTGCAATTGACCCCAATGATCCAAATCATGTGGTAGTAACATTTGGTAATTATGCAAACACAAATTATGTTTATCGCTCAACCAATGCCTTAGATGCTAATCCAACTTTTACCACAAGACAAGGTAACCTACCAAAGATGCCAATTTATACTGCAATTATTGAAATGCAAAACAGTAATACTGTTTTGGTAGGCACTGAATATGGCGTATTTGCAACTGAAAATATTAATTCTCCACAACCTGTTTGGGTTAGTGTTAACACCGGTTTAGCAAATGTACCTGTATATATGCTTGTTCAACAGGTATATGATTACCCCGGTGTTATTAATTACGGAATTATTTATGCAGGTACTCATGGTCGCGGTGCTTTTGAATCTTATACTTTTATGAGTGCAAATAATCAGCAAAATAATACTATTCATGCACAACCCAATATTTCATTGTATCCAAATCCTGCATCTGATATAGTTAACTTAAACTTTACATTAAATGCTGCTGCCAGAACATTTGTAAAGGTTTACGACATCAGAGGTGCTCTGGTTGCAAATTTTGAATTGAACGATGTGAAAAAAGGAAACAACGATTTCTCTTTTGATTGCTCCGGATTTAACAAAGGCTCATACATTGTTCAGCTTGTTTCAGGTCAACAAAGACTTACGTCCAAATTCATAGTTTATTAACAATAGTTTATTTGTTGCTTCCCGTCAGGGAAGCAACTTTTTTTTATAATATAATAATAATATATATTAACAAAAATCAATATGAAAAGATTATTTACAAGCTTAGTTATTATTTTTTTATCTGTCAATATTTTTGCATCTGTCAATGTTTACACGCCGACACTTGTCGCTCCAGTAAATGATGCACAAAATCAGATGCCTGATGTTTTACTCAATTGGGGTCCTGTTTCAGGTACACTTGGGTTATATTATAAAGTACAAATTGACACAGATACAAATTTTAATAGCCCTTTAGAATTAACCACAAACCTTACTGCAATACAAACTACTGAACTGAATTTTAATGGAACTTATTTTTGGAAAGTAAAAGCTATTGATAATATTGATTCTTCGGACTGGTCTGAATTTCGCTCATTTACTGTGATTTCTAAGGTTGTTGTAAATCCTATGGCTGTTAACGTATTGAATTGTTATACTGTTTCAACCATTTCTTCCCTTAAAGCAATTATTAATTGGACTTCCATTACAGGGATAACGCATTATGAGTACGAATTAGACACTATCCCCAGTTTTAACAGTACATTTTTGAAATCAGGCAATATTAGTAAAGATTCTTTAAAAATTGACTTCTTTGAACATGTTAATTTTTCTTTATATAGCAATCTTACCTATTTTTTCAGAATTAAAGCTGTTCATACCCAGGATTTTTGTGATTGGTCCGACATTATCATATTTAATACATGCAATTCGATGCCTAATGCACCAGACTTGACTTCTCCTACCAATATGGCTGTTAATAGACCTCTTGCTCTAACTCTTGATTGGATGCCTTTGACAGACGCTACATCTTATATTATTGAATATAGTATTGATATGAACTTTACAAGTCCTACCACACTCACACTTGTACCTGTTAGTACAAATATTACCTTCCTCGATAATAGCAGAATCAGTATTACTGGATTAGTTAATAATCAAACATATTACTGGAGGGTAAAATCTGTAAAAAATAATGACATGTCCCTTTGGTCTGAAGTCTGGTCTTTCTCAACCATAGATACTGTTTTAGGAGTTCCTTCATTGGTATCACCAATAGATCTAGCCACAAATGTTCACCCTTCTGTTGAATTAGAGTGGACAGCTGATCCTTTAGCTGTTTCATACATTATTGAATATGACGTTGATGCTTTATTTACAACTGCCGATACGCTAACTTCTACAACCAATGCTAAAACTTTAGTTGAGTTATTATTTGATACTGAATATTTCTGGCGTGTAAAAAGTGTAAATGCTACAGACACAAGTGTTTGGTCTTCGGTAAATAGCTTCACCGTTATTGAAATGCCTCAGCAATTATTACCAATGGATATGTCTACAGGCGCTGCTTTTAACGAAGAACTATCATGGGAAGAAATTGATGGAGTTAATGATTATTTGGTACAAATTGATACTACGGCTTTATTTAACAGTGCACTTCTCATTGATAGTATCGTTACTAACCCTCATATTATTTTAGATGCTACTACATTTAGCACTCCTTATTTCTGGAGAGTTAAAGCAATGCATGATGCGGATACAAGTGAATGGTCTCTTATTTGGACTTTTGTTACATTAGATACCATGCCTGCTTCACCTGTATTAGTATCTCCTGCTGATGCCTCTATTAATTTACAAACAGAAGTTCTTCTTGAATGGACAAATGTTGGAGGTGCCATATTATATAATATTGAATATGACACAGATCCTTTATTCTCAAATCCTATATCTGAAGATGTGAATGATAATTATTTTCACTTAAATGATTTGGTCTATGGAGAAACATATCATTGGAGAGTAAGATCTATAGGTGTTAATGATACTTCTATGTGGTCAGCAAATTTCAGCTTCATAGTTCATGATAATATTTTGCAGACTTCACCTGCTGATGCAAGTATCAATATGCCATTAGCAGTCATTCTAAAATGGGAACCTGTTTATGGTGCTACTCATTATGAATGTGAAGTTGATACAACATTGTTTTTTAATAGTACTATCTTAACTAATTATACTATTAATAATGATTTACCTGTAGTTCAAGCTTTTACAGTTCAAAATCTATTTGGTACAACTTATTACTGGAGGGTAAGGGCCTTTAATGCATCTGGTGCTTCTGACTGGTCAAATTCTTGGTCATTTGTTACAACTGACGAATTAGTCTTAGCTACTCCTGAAGACGGAGCAACCGGCGTAATGCCAAATGTTTCATTAAAAAGTATCAATCTTGATGGCGTTTTAACCTACCAATTTGAAATTGATACGGTTAACACTTTTGATAGTTTCTTATATACCTTATCTGTTGCTTCTGCTGATGTTCCATTTGTTAGTTCTGCAACAAGTGAACTTAAATTTAATCAAAAATATTTTTGGAGATCAAGAGCAAGAATTGGTATGGTTTACAGCAATTGGTCCGATATATGGGAATTTACAACAATTGATAAAGTTAATCCTACTGCTCCTGCTAATGCAAGCAATGTGTCAAACGTAAGTCCTATTTTAAAATGGGATGAAATTGAAGGAATTACACATTATGTTTTAGAAATTGACACTACTGCTGCTTTTTCGACTGCTGCATCTTATGATGTAACAGCTCCGGCAAAAGAGTTAACTGTGTTATACAGCACTTTGGTTTCCGGTAAGATGTATCATTGGAGAATAAAGGCTGTTCATGCATCTGATGAAAGTGATTGGAGTGATGTAAGAACATTTAATTTCTCTTATACTGTTGGTATTGAAAATAATAGTATAGGTAATAGCCTTTCAATGTATCCAAATCCTTCAAATGGATTTGTCAATTTCCAGATTACTCTTGATAAATCTGAAGCACTCAACATGGAAATTCTCGACATTACCGGAAGAATTGTTTATAACGATGTTTTGAATCTAAGACAAGGTTTAAACACAAAAGCAATGAACCTGTCATTTTTATCTCAAGGTATTTATATTATTAATTTGAAAAATGACAATGTCAATCTTAACAGAAAACTTATTCTGAACAATTAAAATTGTTACGAAAACTGAAAAAGCTGTTACATGGTAATTGTAGCAGCTTTTTCTATTTATAATGATGTATGTTGAAGATTAATTATATACTTATATTTCTATTGGTATTAGTTTCTTGTACACAAACCCATACAGAATATTGGGAAAATGGAGATAAGAAATTAGAATATTCCCTAAAGTCCGGAAAGAAAAATGGAATTGAATATGGGTGGTTCCAGAATAATAGGTTGCAATGTCAGTTTGAGTATAAGGACGGCCTCCTCAATGGAAAGGCTGTAACTTGGTATTACAATGGTAATAAAGAGAGTGAGGAGTTTTACATAAACAATAAATTAAATGGAATCAGTACTTTCTGGAGCGAAACAGGTATCTTGAGTATTCAGAAAGAATATAAAAACGGAATATTAGATGGTATTTTTAAAGAATGGTACGATAACGGACAATTAAAAGTAGATGGATTGTATAGTAATGAATTATTTCATGGCACATGGGGCTATTATGATCCCCGTGGTATTAAAGTAGGAGAAGGTCAATTCGAAAAAGGTACAGGAACTTTAAAAGGTTTTTATTTGAATGGTGTATTAAAAAGAGAAGTTCCCTATTTTTTGAATATGAAAAATGGAGAAGAGGTGTGGTATAATGAGAGTGGTAGTATTGAAAGAATCGTTTTGTATAAAAATGACAGAATAATCAGTAATTAGCCCAATACTTAAAATTGAAATTAAACAACATGTTGAATTCGGAATTAATTATAAAAGATGCAATTTTGCAAGTTGCAAAAAATATGGTTGTTGCTGCCAAAACGGCACCCAAAGGTCGTGGTATTGATAATTTGGCAACTATGATTGTTGATGCCCCGACCATTAAACTCATTTCTGAAAAAATGATTTTAATTGGAACAAAAACAAAACAAGATTTTTTTATCAGAGATGCACGGAATATATTGCATGCTCCTTATATGGTTTTTTTTGGTAGTTACATTAAGCCCCTTGAACTTGATAAATGTGGATTGTGTGGTTTTAAAAATTGCAATGAAAAGAAAAAAAAACCAAATGTTCCATGTGTTTTTAATACCGGAGATTTGGGCATTGCGATAGGTTCAGCTGTATCTATTGCAGCAAATGCTCGTGTTGACAACAGGGTTATGTTTTCTGCAGGACAAGCTGTTAAATCAATGGGCCTTATGGGCAAAGGTGTGAAAATTATTTATGGAATACCCCTAAGTGCCACATCAAAAAATCCATTTTTCGATAGAATTCCTTAATTAAAACCAAAATCAATGACAACAGATAAATTTATAGATATTGATAATGTCATCAAAACGAAAAACGCTACTTTATATAAAATTATACCTCGATTTTTCATAAATTATCTCAAATATATTACGCACCAGGATGAATTAAATGAATTTATTGCCAATAATTCAACATTTTACGATTATGTTTTTTGTGAAAATATAATTAAACATTTTAACTTGCATCTTGAAATTGTTAATGATACCAATATAAGCCATGTTATAAGACCAATTATTGCTTCTAATCATCCATTGGGTGGATTGGATGGCATTGCGTTATTAGCGAATTTAGGGAAATATCATCAAACAAAAGCTCTTGTTAATGATATACTTATGAATATTGAAAATATTAAATCTTTATTTCTCCCCATTAATAAACATGGTAAGAATTTAAAGGCCTATATAACTACCCTCAACGAGGCTTTTGATTCAGATGATGCCATATTACTTTTTCCTGCCGGTCTTGTTTCCAGAAAGCAAAAAGGTATTATTAAAGACCTTGAATGGAAAAAAACTCTGATTCAGCGAGCAAAAAAGCATAAACGTGACATTATACCAGCATACCTAAGTGGACATAATTCCAATTTTTTTTATAACCTTGCCAATATTAGAAAGTTTTTAAAAATTAAAGCAAATATTGAGATGTTATTTCTGGTTGATGAAATGTGTAAACACAGAGATTCAAAATTAACTATTTTTTACGGAAAACCCATACCCTACACTGTTTTTGATAACCGAATGGATGATGAGCAATGGACTTTTGCTGTCAAAGAACACGTGTATAAACTTTCTGTTAATCCTGAAGCAGAGTTTGGTTTTTGATAGGTTTTGTCTTCTCTATCTTATTGATTTTTAAAATGATTCCTTTTTATCTTCTAATAATAATCTTGAATAATTCGCTGTTTAAATTTAAAAAATGTTATCTTTGTTAGTCTATGAATGATAATTTTATGAGACCAATAATCGATGCTGTTGATAGAACACTTTTATTAAGTGAGCTCACACCCGATAAGCTGATTCGTAAAACAAATAATGCAGATAATGAGTTGTATGTTTTTACAGCCCATAATGCACCTAATCTTATGCGAGAAATTGGACGGGTAAGAGAGTTAACATTTCGTGAAGCCGGTGGAGGGACTGGAGAGGAACTTGATATTGATTATTTTGATACAAACAAAAATTGTTATAAACAGCTTATTGTATGGGATCCATCTGCAATGGAGATATTAGGTGGTTACAGATACATTGAATGCAAAAATGCCCATGATATAAGTAACGCCAAATATAATCTGGCAACTTCTCATTTATATGAATTTTCTGAAAAATTTGAAAACGATTTTTTACCTTATACCATAGAACTGGGAAGATCTTTTGTTCAGCCAATGTATCAGACAACAAAAAATGCACGAAAAGCCCTTTATGCTCTTGATAATCTTTGGGATGGTTTAGGCTTTCTTATTGTAAACAACCCTGAAATAAAGTATTTTTTTGGTAAGGTTACCATGTACAATTGTTATAACAGAACTGCACGGCAAATATTACTGAGCTTTATATATCTTTATTTCCCTGATTCTTTTAACTTGATGCAGCCAAAGAAACCAAGCTTTAAGTTTGACGCCCATCAAAGTTTGAAAAATTATTTCAAAGGAAATGATTATGATGGGGACTATAAAGTTCTACAAGGCCTTTTAAAAGCATATGGGGAATCAATTCCCCCATTAATTAACTCATATATGAAAATCTCTCCTTCAATGATGACTTTAGGTACAAGCTTAAATGATACATTCGGGGATGTAGAAGAAACAGCCATTCTAATCAGTATAGAAGATATTTATCAGCAAAAAAAAGAAAGACACTTGATTTTTTAATATTGTAAGTTTTTTGCATACACTTCTAAACTATTCGGTTTTTTTATTTTACTAAAAATATTTATTATATTCCCAAAATGATAATTCAAAAAGCAGAATTTGTTAAGAGCGCACCGGATATCAGTAGATGTCCTCCTGAAACTATACCAGAATATGCCTTTATTGGACGTTCTAATGTCGGCAAATCTTCACTCATTAATATGTTAGTGAATTGTAAAAATATGGCCAAAACATCTGTTACGCCCGGGAAAACACGTTTATTTAACTATTTTCTAATTAATGATACATGGTATTTGGTTGATTTGCCTGGTTTGGGATATGCTAAAATTTCAAAAAATAAAAGGGAGGAATGGAAAGAAAGTATTGGTAAATTTTTATTAAACCGAAAAACACTCTTGTGCTCGTTTTTGTTGGTTGATTGCCGACATGAGGTTCAAGCTGTTGATGAAGAGATAATGGAGTGGATGGCGGAAAAGGGATTGCCTTTTGTTATTGTTTTTACCAAAACTGATAAGTTGCCAAAGACGAGTCTTAATGCTACTATTCAATCATATAAAAACAAGCTGTTAGAAACATGGGAAGAACTTCCCAAAATTTTTCTGACTTCATCTGAAAAGAAACAAGGAAGAGAAGAACTACTGTCTTTTATTGAAGAAACAAATTTAATACTTTCTTCTTACAAAAAATAAATCTTACCTACTTTGCATAAGCCACAGAACGTGTTTCTCGAATTACAGTGATTTTTATTTGTCCGGGATAAGTCATCTCGTTTTGAATCTTTTGTGACAGATCGTATGACAATTGTTCCGCTTCCATATCATTAATTTTTTCACTGCCTACAATTACTCGAAGCTCTCTTCCAGCCTGAATGGCAAATGTTTTAACCACACCGGGATAGGACAAAGCAAGTTCCTCAAGATTATTTAAACGTTTGATGTAAGATTCAGCAACTTCTCTTCTGGCTCCGGGTCGTGCTCCTGAAATGGCATCACAGGCAAGTACAATTGGAGAAATTAAACCGGTCATTTCAACTTCCTCGTGGTGGGCACCAATGGCGTTGCAGATTTCAGGTTTTTCTTTAAATTTTTCTGCAAGTTTCATCCCCAATAAAGCATGAGGTTGGTCGGTTTCAGTATCAGAAACCTTCCCAATATCATGGAGTAATCCGGCTCTCTTGGCAATTTTTGCATTTAAACCAAGCTCTGCTGCCATAACAGCAGCCAGTTCTGCCACTTCTTTTGAATGTTGCAGGAGGTTCTGCCCATAAGAGGCTCTGTACTTCATCTTGCCTATCAAGCGAATAAGTTCGTGATGCATGCCATGAATACCCATATCAATGGTGGTTCGTTTACCAATTTCAATAATTTCTTGTTCAATCTGTTTTTTTGTTTTGGCAACGACCTCTTCAATGCGTGCCGGATGAATTCTGCCGTCAGATACTAATTTGTGCAGTGATAAGCGTGCTACTTCTCTGCGTATTGGGTCAAAAGCAGAAAGAATAATTGCTTCAGGGGTGTCATCTACTATAATTTCAACTCCGGTTGCAGCTTCCAGTGCCCTGATATTTCGACCTTCTCTACCAATAATACGACCTTTGATTTCATCATTGTCAATGTTGAAGACTGAAACTGCATTTTCAGAAGAGAACTCAGTAGCATTTCTCTGTATGGTTTCAATGACGATTTTCTTGGCTTCCATACTAGCAGTCATTTTTGCCTCTTCAACAATGTCTTTTATTTGTGCTAAAGCTTCTGTTTTGGCATTGGCCTTAAGGCTTTCAATAAGCTGTGATTTAGCCTCAGAGGCTGATAAACCGGAAATAACTTCTAATTGCTCTATCTGCTTTGAATGAGCTTTCTCCAATTCGCTTTGTTTTTTGTTAAGGATTTCAAATTGTGTATTGAGGCCGTCTTTTAAAACACTAAGTTCTTTTTGTTTTTTGTTTATTTCCTCCATGCGTTGCGAATAATTCGATTCTTTTTGTTTCAGCCTGTTTTCTTTATTAGCAATTTCATTATTTTTTTCGGTGATATATTTTTCATGTTCGCTTTTAAGCTGAAGGAATTTTTCCTTAGCTTCCAAAATTTTATCTTTTTTAAGAACCTCGGCTTCTGATTTGGCTTCCTTAATAATCTGCATGCTCTTCTTAGCATTTCTCTTTTTTTGAATTATACTGCTTACGATTGAGCCTATAATAAAAGAACCCACAGATGAGATTAGAATTATAATTGTTGTTGTTTCCATATAAAATAAATTGTCATTAGTTAATAATTTAAAAATAATTTAATAAAAAACCCGCATAATATTCAATTTAGGTTTATTTAAACCCCAAACTATTTACGGTAGAGTAGCCAAATTTTTCGAAATTCCAATGTCTCAGATTTGAGAATCAAACGACAAGCATTTGATTGAGGCCTTTTCTATAAATCTTTGAGCCTTAACTCCAATTTGTTAATGTTGAGTTTAACAAACGTAATATTATTGAATTTATGCGGGTATGCTTTTATGTGCGTTGCGCAGCATTATTCAAAGAACTTTATTGTTGCAAATAGAAAGATTCGATTTTTTCTGAAATTCCTGTTATTTTATCTGTTATAACTTTTGTCTCTGTTTCTATTTGTCTATTTTGGGTAAATAAATCTGTACTTATTTGTAGAACTGCCATTGCTAAAAGATCCTGATTGTCTTTGAAGGCATATTGCTGTGAAAATGATTTAATTTTATCGTTAATATCTTTCACGGCTAGTCTTATTAATTCTTCATCATCCCTCTTTATCGTAATTTTATAGGGTCTGTCAGCTATGGATACATTTATTGTTATTTCGTTCACTAATTATATATCAATACAAGTTTATTTATTCAAATATGCAATACACTTATCAATTTCCCGCACCATTTCATTTATCTTGGTTTTTATGTCATTGGAATTCTCAGCTTCGATGTTTTGATTCATTCTTAAGGCTGTGTTTTCCAGTTCTTTCTTTTCTAATTCTTCTTTTTTGTTAATTAATAATTTTTTTAATTCCGAATTTTCTTTTTCAAGAGCTTCTATTCTAATTAAATAACTTTTGTTTTCCTCTAAAACTGCTTCAATTTTTGTATCTAAATTATTTAGATGGGTAATAATTAAAGACATTCATTAAAACTGATAAAATTTATACAAATATAATATATTTTAAAGGGAAAGTCAAGTAAAAAATCAGTTTCTAAGTTTAAATTCAATTGGTAAACTGAGAAGAACTCTTACTGTTTCACCTGCATTCTGCCCCGGTGACCATTTGGGCATCTTTTTAACCACATTTTCTGCTTCTTTTTCCATATCTTCACCTATTCCTCTTGAGGCTTTTATCTGTGTTAGATTGCCATCTCTCTCAACAATAAAAGTCACATAAACAATGCCTTCTTTTCTTAATCTCATGGCTTCAGGAGGATAAACAATATGTTGTTGAATAAATTGGCTTAGTGCTTGTTGTCCACCCGGGTATTGGGGCATTACATCAACAACTCTTAGATAGTCCTGCTGGGCAGACACTGAATGAATGAAGCCGAAAAAGGATACAAAAACCATTAGTTTTATTATTTGTAAATTTTTCATATGCTTTAATATTAATATTTTTCACAAATATACGATTTTTCATTTAATTTTTAAGTACTTTTATTTATAATCGTGAATTTTATCCTAAGTGTTTATGAATGAATATTTTCTGCATTTTTTATGGCGTTATAAATTGTTAAAAATTCATAATTTAAAAAGCACTCTTAATGAAATAATTGAGATACAATCTTTTGGACAATATAACCAGAATGCAGGTCCCGATTTTTTTAACTGCAAAATAAAAATTAACGATACCATCTGGGCCGGTAATATTGAAATCCATACAAAATCATCTGATTGGAATAGACATGGGCATCAGTATGACAGTAAATATGACAATATTATCTTGCATGTGGTTTTGGAAGATGATGTGCCTGTAAAAAGATTCAACGGTGAGATTATTCCTACATTGATAATCAAAGGATTATTTGATGAAACATTGTATCTTAATTATACAAAATTAATGGAAAGCAAGCTCGGGATTCCCTGTCAGAAGCACCTGCCTGATTTAGACCCTCATTTACTTAATATTTGGAAAGAAAAACTGATTGTTGAAAGATTGAATAATAAGTTGTTACAAATTATTACTGTTTTTAAAAAATACAATAACGACTGGAACAAAACTTTTTATGAGTTTTTATTCAGAAATTTTGGTTTTAATGTGAATGCACTCCCTTTTGAATTGGTTTCAAAGTCTTTACCCCTAAGTGTTGTTGAAAAACATAAAGATAATTTATTCCAAATTGAAGCTTTGCTTTTTGGTCAGGCAGGTTTTCTTGAGCATGATGCCGAAGATGATTATACTGCTCAGCTGAAATCTGAATATCATTTCTTGAAACAAAAATTTTCTTTAACACCGATTAATTCGTCATTGTGGCGCATGTCGAGAATAAGACCTGTAAATTTTCCTCATATTAGAATTGCGCAATTATCAAAATTGTTAAATACTGCTGATTTTTTATTTTCCAAAGTTATTGAATCACAATCAGTTAAGGATTATTATGGATTGCTTAGAATTTCTACAAGCCCTTACTGGGAATCTCATTATTCTTTCGCTAGAGAAAGTAAACGCAAATTAAAAAAATTAGGTGTTGATGCTGCTGATAATATAGTAATCAACACATTTATTCCATTTTTGTTTGCTTATGCTTCAGAAAAGCAGTTACCATTACTTAAAGAAAGTGCTTTATCATTTCTGGAGGATGTTAATTGTGAAAAAAATGCAATTGTAAATGATTGGGTTAAAAACAGCATCAGTGTTAAATCTGCTTACGATTCTCAGGCACTAATTGAGCTTAAAAATAACTACTGCAATCAGAAAAAATGTCTTAATTGCATGATAGGAGATTATGTCATCAATCACCTATAGATAGTATTACTTATTATCTTTTTGTACTCTGAAAAAAGCCAAAAACTGTCCTGTGGGACAAAAATAGTAACACCATGGTTTGTTAAAGAACACTGACAAAATCAGAAATACCAATGCGAGGATGATAGCTACAATAGAAGCTGATTGAAAAACAAATGCGGAAAATGGTTCAACATTGGTTAAATCAATATTTAGACCGCTGATAACCAATACGATTAAAGTATAGAAGATGCCTTCGCGTAAATATTTAAGAACCAAAGTCTTTTGGAAAGGAACCGGCTTTTTATTTTTATTTATTTTGCCAATAAGTTCTTGTGCAGCCCCAAAAGGACATAAATAATTACAATAAAATGATTTGTTTAAAAACAGAGGTAGTAATATTGAAATAATAACAATACCGCCAATAACCCATTGTGATATAATCGGGACTCCACTTAATGTCCAACCCTGTAATAAAAATAAAGAGATAAATGTTCCTTGATAGAATCCCAAAATGGCGATACTTCCAATTAGTAATGCTATTCTGTATTTTCTTAACTTCTTAGTAAAAAAACAAAGAAGGGCAAAAAGAATTATTAGAAGAGAAAAGGCATTACCTATTTTTTTTTTTGAGTCTTCCGATTTTGCTTTCAGAATAACTTCCAGATGTGCTGCCAATCTTTTTTGAAGTGCCGTAGAAACGGCATTGCATGTCATACTGGCGCCTGATACTGCATCAATCCTTTGATTGATAATTTCATTGATACTTTTGCCTTTTAATTTCTCAAAAAATCCTTCGCTCTCAATAAAACTTAAATACCCGGGAGATTCATTATGCTCTGTAAGGACGATGCCTGCAATCTTGTTTTCCTTGTTTATACCAATTAAAAAGTGCACAGGACCGGCAAATCCTGATAAGCTATCAGAATAGGGTTTTGAAGATATAACAATCCCTAATAAAGCATTGTTTATATCGTAAACAGCTGTATGACCAAGGTTGTCTTGCGCATATGAACGGGCATTGCCAAACATTGCCTGAACCTGGGTAAGGGTTAAATTAGATCTTTGTGTTGTTTGTGGTTCATTACTTTGACCAAATGTGTATCCAAAAAACTTACCTTGACGATAGCCTATTATAAACATTATTGCTATTATAATGAGCACTCTTAATGATTTAATAAGCCACTTGTTATCAAATATTTTCTTCATTTTAATTTGTTCTTTTTCTGATTTGCAAAGATAAGCAATATTGAATTATCACTGTTAATTTATGAAAAATTCAAAAGTGAAATTTATTAATGAGGAATATTATGCTGTAATACCAAGAGGATACCTGTTTCCCATTTAAAAGCATTGGGATAACCCACTTATAAATGTGAATGGCGTATTTGAGGAGATTTCTAAATAAGTATTAATTGAATAGGATTTTATGTATAGTCCTGTTCCCATTTTGGTCATCAATAGATAACAGGTAAAACCCTCCTGTTACATTAGAAGGTCTCATATAAGTTAACAAACCATTTCTTGAAGAAATTGAATTTCTGTCAATAATTTTTCCGGTAACATCTGAAAGTGTTATAGTAAACATTTCATGATTCTCGGGCAATTCAATGTTAATTATATCGGATGATGGGTTTGGAAATACTGTTTGAGAAATTTTATCATTAAAATTTTCATTAATTGTAAGGGAAGAATTGTAAAGATTTAGAATTTCTTGTGCAGTTAAAGCTACATCATAAAACCTTACTTCATCAATTTTTCCTGTAAAACTGTCTCCTTCAGGAGTAGAACCGGTGCCTGCTTCATCACCAATAATTGTGCTGTTTCCCGGATTTCCGTATTGAATAGGATATACTGCACCTGCATCATCAGTGTCAACAGAAAAGCCATCCACATAAAGTATGCTGTAACGTCCGTCAAAGGTGAAAGCTAAATGATGCCACCCACTACTCAGATTACTAAGGGCATAGCTTGTAATACCGTAGGTACCATTGCGTTTACATTGAGACTCAAGAGTTGAGGATGAGCCGTGAATAATTAACTCATAGCCACCCGATGCTGTATTGCCGGCAAGTGCGGCCCATGATGTAAAAGAAGTCCAGTTGGAATTATAGGCCCAAAGTGCTAGTGAAACTTGTGAGCTGGGTTTTAACAGAAGACTGCTGCCAATGTTTATGTAATCATCAACACCGTCGAATTCATAGGCACTGTTTGAAACACCTTGTAAATTTGTTGTAGGTGTCGGGTTTCCAAAAGTTGTCCCATTTAAACCATTGATGCCCACATCATTGGCATTGCCATTTAAAGGATAGTACGCCACCGGAACGGGTTGACTGTTTGCTGAAAAAATTAAACAATAAAATAAACTAAAGGTTAAGTAGATGTTTTTCATGTTAATAAAGTTTATGTTTAAAGAATATTTTAGCAAAATTAAAAAAATATTTTACAAGTTATATTTTTTATTCATGTTGTTCAATAAAAATTTAGTTTACAAATAATGGATGTAAATTTTTACTTTCGTTATTGTCTCTTCCGATAAGCATCGGAAGAGACAATATAAATAGCTGAAAAGCAATTATACTCATCAAAAACAATCCCCCAATTATGAAAATAATCATAAATATCTTTTTGAATGCTATCTTTTATCAATTTCCAAATTTTTATCGGACACTAATGATTTTACCATTTTTTACCATGATACCTTATTAATACCATTTTAAAAGAGGATAATATTTAGGTAATTATTTAAAGATTAAGCATGTTATGTTGATATTCAGATTCTGACTAACGTCAAACTTTAAGTATTGATATTCAACTAGTTGAAATATTTAGTTCTTCATTAGTAATTGCAAATTTAGTAATTTGTTTTTTAATTCTTTTCACTAACCCGAGTTTTCTTTTTTCATCTAAACAGAGATATTGAGAAGGCGGATTGTAAGAAACATTTTTTGCTAACATATTCCAAATGATAACAGCCAATTTTCTAGCAGTTGCATTTATTGCAGTAGTTCTACCTCTTTTATAACAAATGCGTCTAAAAAAACCAGCAAGGTTTCCTTCTTTTAAGTTTCCTATCGCATTCGCTGCATTTCGAAATGCTATTTTTAATC